>JAUXTN010000105.1 GCA_030684355.1 Pseudomonadota bacterium | reverse complement strand
CTCCTCGCCGCCGGTCGCCGCGGGAGGCCGCCGGTCGCCGCGGGAGGCCGCCGGTTAGCCGCGGGAGGCCGCCGGTTGTCGTTGGGAACGCGCCGGTCGCGGACCGTGAGCCGCCGGTGCGCCGCCGGTTGCGCCGTCGGTGAGCCGCCGGGTCGGCGCCGGGGGGGCCGCCGGCCAGCCCCACCCCACCGCCGTGCCCGCGCGGCGGTGCCCCCGGGTTAGATCGCGCTCCCCCACCCGGAGGCCTCGTGGAGACCGCGCGCTTCATCCCGACCCACAAGGTCCGCATCGTGACCGCGGCGTCGCTGTTCGACGGGCACGACGCCAGCATCAACATCATGCGGCGCGTGCTCCAGGCCGGCGGGGCCGAGGTCATCCACCTCGGGCACAACCGCTCGGTGTCCGACGTGGTGGACGCCGCGATCCAGGAGGACGCCCAGGCCATCGCGCTCTCGTCCTACCAGGGCGGCCACATGGAGTACTTCCGCTACATGCGGCAGCTCCTCGACGAGCGCGGCGCCACGCACGTGAAGATCTTCGCCGGTGGCGGCGGCGTCATCGTCCCCGAGGAGATTCGCGCGCTCCAGGGCGAGAACGTGGCCGAGCGCATCTACTCGCCCGAGGACGGCCGCCGGCTCGGCCTCCAGGGCATCATCAACGACCTCTTGCGGCGCGCCGACTTCGACGTGACCGGCGGCGGCACATCCGCGGAGCCCGAGCTCGCCGGGCGCGTGATCGCCGGTGACGTCGGGGCGCTCGCGCGGGCGATCACCTGGCTCGAGAACGAGCGCGCCGGTGAGGCCGTCCTCCCGGAGGACCTCCGCGAGCTCATCGAAGGGCCGCACAAGAAGGCCCCCGTCCTCGGCATCACGGGCACCGGCGGCGCGGGCAAGTCCTCGCTCACCGACGAGCTCGTGCGCCGCTTCCGCTTCGACTTCCCCGACCGCAAGGTGGCGGTGCTCTCGATCGATCCGACCCGGCGCCGCACGGGCGGCGCGCTCCTCGGGGACCGCATCCGGATGAACGCGCTCGACTCGGGCGTGTTCATGCGCTCGCTGGCGACGCGCGCCGAGAAGGGCGAGCTCTCCGCGGCGACCGCGGGCGCGGTGCGGCTCTGTGCCGCCGCCGGCTACGACCTCGTCATCGTCGAGACGAGCGGCATCGGCCAGGGCGACATGGGCATCGTCGACCTCGCGGACGTGTCGCTCTACGTGATGACGCCCGAGTACGGCGCGGCGAGCCAGCTCGAGAAGATCGACATGCTCGACAACGCCGACGTCGTCGTGCTCAACAAGTTCGAGCGCCGCGGCGCCGAGGACGCCCTCCGGGACGTGCGCAAGCAGGTCAAGCGCAACCGGGAGCTCTTCACGACGCCCGACGAGGCGCTGCCGGTCTTCGGTACCATCGCGAGCCAGTTCAACGATCCCGGCGTCAACGCCGTGTACCGGCACCTCCTCACCCAGCTCGACGGGCTCGCGGGTCACGAGAGCCGCATCCCTGACCCGGGCACGAAGGCCAGCCCGCCGCGCCGTCGCATCCTCCCGCCGGAGCGCACGCGCTACCTCGGCGAGATCGTCGACACGTCGAAGAAGTACCGGGCCACCGTGGAAGATCAGGCCGGGCGCGCGCGGAAGCGGTGGCAGCTCGCGGCGGCCGCCGAGGTCGTCGACGGCGCCGTTCGGGACGCCGTGCTCGCGGCGCGGGACGCCGTGGTGGTGGACGCCGGCACGGCCGAGATCGTGGAGCGCTGGCCGGCCCACAAGGCGGCGTTCTCGGGCGAGCACTTCGTCTACACCGTGCGCGGCAAGGAGATCCGCCAGCCGCTGCGCACCGAGAGCCTCTCGCGGCTCCAGATCCCGCGCATCAGCGTGCCGCGGTTCGTCGACCACGGCGAGGTCGTGCGCTGGTGCGGCCTGGAGAACTTCCCCGGCCACTTCCCCTACACGGCGGGCGTGTTCCCGTTGAAGCGCCAGGGCGAGGACCCGAAGCGCATGTTCGCCGGCGAGGGCGGCCCCGCGCGGACGAACGCCCGGTTCCACTACCTGTGCCAGGGCGAGCCCGCGAAGCGGCTCTCCACCGCGTTCGACAGCGTCACCCTCTACGGCGAGGACCCCCACGAGCGCCCCGACATCTTCGGGAAGGTGGGCGAGTCCGGCGTGTCCGTGCCGACGCTCGACGACATGAAGATCCTCTACTCGGGCTTCGACCTCTGCGATCCGAGCACGTCCGTCTCGATGACGATCAACGGGCCGGCGCCGATCCTGCTCGCGATGTTCTTCAACACGGCGGTGGACCAGCAGGTCGACCGCTTCGTCGCGGATCACGACCGCGCGCCCACCGCGGAGGAGCACGCCACCATCCAGGCGAGGACGCTGTCCACCGTGCGCGGCACCGTGCAGGCCGACATCCTGAAGGAGGACCAGGCCCAGAACACCTGCATCTTCTCGACCGAGTTCGCGCTGAAGCTCATGGGAGACATCCAGGAGTACTTCGTGCGTCACGACGTGCGGAACTACTACTCGGTCAGCATCAGCGGGTACCACATCGCCGAGGCGGGCGCGAACCCCATCTCTCAGTTGGCGTTCACCCTGGCGAACGGCTTTACCTTCGTCGAGTACTACCTCGCCCGCGGCATGAAGATCGACGACTTCGCGCCCAACCTCTCCTTCTTCTTCAGCAACGGCCTCGACCCCGAGTACACCGTGATCGGCCGCGTGGCCCGGCGCATCTGGTCCGTCGTCATGCGCGAGAAGTACGGCGCCGACGAGCGTAGCCAGAAGCTGAAGTACCACGTGCAGACCTCGGGGCGGTCGCTCCACGCGCGCGAGATCCAGTTCAACGACATCCGCACCACGTTGCAGGCGCTCCTCGCGCTCTTCGACAACTGCAACTCGCTGCACACGAACGCCTACGACGAGGCCGTCACCACGCCCACCGAGGAGTCGGTGCGCCGGGCGATGGCCATCCAGATGATCATCAACAAGGAGCTCGGCTGGGCGCGGAACGAGAACCCGCTCCAGGGCAGCTTCTTCGTCGACGAGCTCACCGACCTCGTCGAGGACGCCGTGCTCGGCGAGTTCTCCCGCATCGACGCCCGCGGCGGCGTTCTCGGCGCGATGGAGACCCAGTACCAGCGTGGGAAGATCCAGGAAGAGTCGCTGTACTACGAGGAGAAGAAGCACGACGGCTCGCTCCCCATCGTCGGCATCAACACCTACCAGGACCCCTCCACGCTCGGCGACGACTGGGAGCCCGCCCCGGTCGAGCTCCGCCGTGCCACGAACGCGGAGAAGCAGTCCCAGATCGACGCCGTCCGCCGCTTCCAGGCGGCCCATGCGGACGAGGCCCCCGCTGCGCTCGAGCGGCTCCGCCAGGCCGCCCTGGCCGGCGAGAACCTCTTCGCCGAGCTGATGTCCGCCGTGCGGGTGGCGAGCCTCGGCCAGATCACCGCGACGCTCTACGAGGTCGGCGGGGCGTACCGGCGGAACCTGTAGCCCCCGTGGCCGGGCGCGCCGGGAGTACCGGCGAGCCGGGGGCGCCCGTGTCGGGGTGGGGCGCAGAGCCCGTGCGTTAGCCGGCCTCGCTACCCGCCGCTCGGGCACACCGTGAGCGCGGACCAGCTCTCCCCGTCGGGACACTGGAACAGGGGCGGGTTCGACTCCAGCGCCGTGCACTCGTCGCCGCAGTGGTCGGCGCACCGGACGCACGCCTCGTCGTTGCAGTCCTGTTCCGCCCCCATGACGCCGCACTGCGGGTGAACGGCCGGCGCGCAGCCGGCGATGACGAAGCACACGGTCAACCAGAGACGACGCATCGGGCACTCCACCCGTCGTTCATAGACGCACATCGAGGCGGATGCCCAGCCTCCGGCGCCGCGCCGAGGGGCCTGACGCCTGTCCGATCGGCAGGTTGGCAGGATCCGACGGTGCTATAGTGGCCGGCCTGGAGCGTGCCCGTGGCGGAGATCGGCGATCGGATCGGCCCTTTCGAGATCATCGAGCTCTTGGAGAAGGGGCGTCTCACGAGCGTCTACCGCGGCCTGCGGGCCGACGGCTCCACGCGTCCGCCGCGGGAGGTCACGCTCCGCGTCGCGCATGGCGGGGCGGAGGGCCCCGATCCCGCGGGCGTCGACGCCGTCCGGGTCGAGTACGAGACCCTCCGGGCGCTCGAGGACGACCGCATCCCCCAGGCGTTTGCCCTCTACGGGGGCCACGGCGCCTCCGCGACGATGTGGGTCAACGGCGCGTCCCTGCGTGACACGCTGCGGCTCGTGGAGGCCGGGCGCCTGGATCTCGACGCCGCCACCGCGATCGACATCCTGGTCGAGCTCGCCTACGCGCTGCGCCACGCCCACGCCATCGCGCGGGAGGAGGGCCGCATCGTGCACGGCTCCCTCGCGCCCGAGGTGGTGTTTCTCACCGCGGAGGGCAAGGTGCTGCTCCTCGCCCTGGGGGACCCCGAGCCGGGCCACCCGCGGCCGCTCGCGCCCGAGCAGCAGCAGGGCGTGCAGGAGCCGCGCACCGATCAGTGGCTCCTCGGTGCGCTCGGCATCGAGCTCTTGCGCCACTCCCCCGAGGTGCTCGAAGACGCCCGCGGGGCCTCGGTCGAGGTCGCCTACGCGCTCCTCCAGTCCCGGTGGCCCGCCGCGACGCGCGTGCTCGCCCGGATGCTCGCGGAGTCGCCCGCGCACCGCTACGAATCCGAAGAGCGGCTGATCAAGGACCTCCTCGCGCTCTCCCGCCACCTGGGCGGCGTGTCGAAGCGCGCGGAGGTCGGCGCGCGCACGATCCAGCTCGCGTCGTCGGTCCGGGGCGTCGATGCGCCGCCGATGCCGGTGGGCACGCTGCTGCGGCGGCGCACGGAGGACCTCGGCCCGGTGGCGGGGGTGCGGTTGGGCGGGGCGGTGTCCCCCGCGCCGTTCGTCCCGGTGGGGCCGTCGGGCCCGTCCGTGGCCCAGGGTTTCTCCCCCGCATCGGCGCCCGTCCCGTCCGTGTCTCCGGCCCCTACCGCCGCGGCGAGCGCCTGGCGCGGTCCGTCGATCCGGCCCTCCGTGCCGCCGTCGGCCGGCCCCGTGGGCGCATCGGGCGTGCAGGTCCCCCCTCGTCTCCACCCGTCCGGGGCCCCCCTCGTCCCCGTCGAAGCCGCAGCGCGCGACCACTTCGAGCCCCCGGGCATGGAGGAGGTGGTCGCCTACACCGAGGAGACCCCCCTCCCGTTCAAGCCCCTGGCCCCGGCGGAGGGGCGGTCCTTCCGTGGGCCCGCCATCGCCATGGGCGGAGCGGACGGCCTCGAGAGCGTCGCGCCGAGCGCCGGGCCCCGGGTCGCGCCGAGCGTCGTCCCCGCCGTTGCCAGCTTCGCGATGCCGCCGAGCGTCGCGCCCGCCGTTGCCAGCTTCGCGATGCCGCCGAGCGTCGCGCCCGCCGTCGCCAGCTTCGCGATGCCGCCGAGCGTCGCGCCCGCCGTCGCCACCGCGATGCCGCCGGGCGTCGCGCCCGCCGTCGCCACCGCGATGCCGCCGGGCGTC
>JAUXTN010000103.1 GCA_030684355.1 Pseudomonadota bacterium | reverse complement strand
CGCGACCCCGGAGGAGGCCGGCCCCGGCGCCGCGCCGGGGACGCGCCCGACCGGTCGGGATCGCGCGCGACCGGGTTAGAACGCCCAATGGGGTTCCTCACCACCTCCTTCGCCTTCGCGCACCGGTGGCTCCTCTTCCGCGGGGTGAAGAGCCGCGTGGCGGTCGGGCCGCAGGGCTCCGAGGTCGGCCCGGTCCACTACTACGACGTGCCCGGCACCGGCTCCCACGGCACGCTCGTGCTCCAGCACGGCATCGGCGCCGAGGCCCTGCACTTCGTCCCCATCCTCCGCGGCGTGCGCCGCCACTTCCGGCGCATCATCGTCCCCGACCTGCCCGGCCACGGCCGCTCGGCCCCCGCGCCGCGCATGTCGCCCGAGGCGCTGTTCGCGGGCTTCTCGCTCGCCGTCGACCACGCGCTGGACAGCGGCCCCGATGACCGCGCCGTCGTCTTCGGGAACTCGCTCGGCGGCGCCATGGCGGTGCAGTTCGGCATCGAACGCCCGGAGCGCACCCGCGGCCTCATCCTGGCCTCGCCCGCCGGCGCGGTGATGGACGCCGACGTGCTCGCCGCCTTCCTCCAGCGCTTCACGTTCCCCGATCGCGCCGCCACCCTCGAGTTCATGGCGCGGCTCAACCCCAAGGTGCCGTTCGGCGCGTCGCTGATCGCGCACGAGGTCCGCGCGACCTTCCACCGCCCGCACATCCGCGAGCTCCTCGCGTCCGTGCGGCCCGAGCACGGGTTCGCCCCGGAGCGCCTCGGCGCGATCCGGAGCCCGACCCTGCTCCTCTGGGGCAAGGCGGACCGCCTCATGCCGCCCGAGATGCTGGCGTGGTATCGAGCACACCTGCCTGCCGCCGCGACCACGGTGGAGGAGCCCGAAGGGGTCGGACATTGTCCGCAGGTCGACCGTCCGGGGTGGACGGTGAGGACGATCCTCGGGTTCACGGAATCATTGGCGGCGAGGTAACGATGGGCGTCCCACGCGTGGTGGTGATCGGCGGCGGGTTCGGCGGGCTCGAGGTGTGCCGGCGGCTCGCGCACGCCAACAAGCGCGGCGAGATCGAGCTCACGCTCATCGACAAGGAGAACTTCTTCCAGTTCAACCCGCTGCTCCCCGAGGTGGCGACCGGCGCGGTCGAGACCCGCCACATCGTCTACCCCCTGCGCGCGTTCTGCGCGCCGCGGAAGATCCGCTTCCTCCGCAACAAGGTCCGCAGCGTCGACCCCCACGCGCGCATCCTCTCGCTGCACAACGACCTGTCGATCCCCTACGACAAGCTCGTCATCGCGGCGGGGTCGACCACGAACTTCTTCGGCATCCCGGGCGCGGAGGAGTACTCGTTCGTCTTCAAGACGCTGATGGACGCCATCCGCCTGCGCGCCCAGGTCGTCGAGATGTGGGAGCTCGCCGACCAGGCGACCGACCCCAACGTGCGCCGCGAGCTGTTGACCTTCGTGGTCGTGGGCGGCGGCATCACCGGGGTGGAGGTGTGCAGCCAGCTCATGACGCTGTTCCGCACCACGATGAAGCGGCTCTACCCCGCGGTGCCCCAGAACCTCGTGACCGTCTACCTCATCGAGGCCGCCGACACGATCCTGCCCGGCATCCGCCCCGAGCACGTGGAGGTCGCCCTCGGCCACCTGCGCCACCTCGGCGTGAACCTCGTGCTCTGCCGCAAGGTGGTCGGCGTGACCGAGACCTCCGTGCGCCTCGACGACGGCGCCGTCATCCCCGCGCACACGCTGGTGTGGACCACCGGCGTGCGCGGCGCCCAGTTGGAGCACCCCTGGCCCTGGCCCAGCGGCCGCGGGGGGCGCCTGAAGGTCGACCGTGCGTGCAAGGTGACCGAGGGCGTGTGGGCCGTCGGCGACATCGCGGAGGCCTACGAGGCGGACGGCAAGCTCGTCCCGCAGGTGGCCCAGGGCGCCATCCAGGAGGGCCGCCTCGTGGCGGAGAACCTCCTCGCCGAGATGGCCGGCAAGCCCGCCCGCGAGATGAAGTACGTCGACATGGGCTACTTCGTGGGGCTCGGCAAACACTCCACGGTCGCGTCGCTCTTCGGGATCCCCGTGGCCGGCTGGATCGCCTGGTACCTGTGGGCGCTCATCTACCTCTTCAAGGTGGTGGGCCTGCGCAAGCAGATCGAGGTCGCGACGGACATCTTCAAGGGCCTCTTCGTCGACCACGACACGAGCCAGGTGCACGAGCGGCGCCGGATGTTGCGCGAGAAGGATCTCGAGCCGGATCTGTCGGGCGCGGCGGCGCAGCGGCGGCTGGCGGCGGCGGCGGTTGGGGCGCCGGAGGCGGCGGCGGTTGGGGCGCCGGAGGCGGCGGCGGTTGGGGCGCCGGAGGCGGCGGCG
>JAUXTN010000102.1 GCA_030684355.1 Pseudomonadota bacterium | reverse complement strand
CGCGACCCCGGAGGAGGCCGGCCCCGGCGTCCTCGCCGGGGACGCGCCCTACGCCCCGCCCGCGAACGCGAGCACGTACCCGTCCGGGTCCAGGACGTACGCCACGTCCGCCCCCCAGTCGCGCGGCGCCAACGCGGAGAGCTCCCGGGCGCCCGTCGCGAGCGCGCGCGCGTGGAAGGCCGCGGGATCCGACACCACGAGGTACAGCTCGGCCCGGAACCCGCCGGGGCGCGCCGGCGCGAACGTGTCCGCGAGGAGCCGCGCGATGCCCGCCTCGGGCATGAGGCCGAGCACGACGCCGTCGGAGAGGGTGAACTCGGTCATGCCGGGAACGTCGAGCGTGGGCTCGGCGCCGAGCACGACGCGGTAGAACGCCGCGCTGGCGCCCTGGTTCTGGACGTACAGGATGAAGTGGGCGCGCACGGGGGATCCTCTCGGGGGATCCTACGCCGGCTACGCCGCCCGGCGCAGCGCCTCGACCGCGCGCTCCCGCCACACGAGCCACCCCGCGAAGCCCGCGGCGCCGCACGACACGAGCGTCATGGCCTCGAAGATCGCGGCCGTGCCCCACACGGCGCGCACCTCGCCCGCGAGCAGGGCCCCTACCAGCGCGCCGACGCCGTAGCTGGAGGCGTTGAACAGGCTCTGCGCGGAGGCGGAGACCTGCGGCGGCGCCTTCTCCGCCATGAGCTGCACCCCCGCGATCCAGAAGACGCCGAACCCCACGCCGTGCAGGAGCTGCACCGCCACGAGCGCGGCGGGATCGGCCACCCAGGCGGTGAGCGCCCAGCGCGGCACGCCCGCCAGCGCGGCCAGGAGGAGCGCGCGCGGCGCCCCGAGCCGGGCGAGGATCGGCCGACCGTAGCGCATGACCGCGACCTCGCACGCCACGCCGAGCGCGATCGCCACGGCGGTCACCGTGGAGGACAGGCCGAGCGCGTGGACGTGCGCCGAGAAGAAGGTGTCGTAGACCGAGAGCGTCAGCGCCTGGAGGCACGCCATGGCGAGGAGCGGCACGAGGAACGGCTGCTGGAGGAGCACCCGGAGCGCGGGGAGCACGGGCGCGGGGCCGCCGGCGCCGCGGGACGGGAAGCGGAAGGCGAGCGCGGTGATGGCGACGAGGAGGACGACGCCGAGCCCCAAGGGGTCGAGGCCAACGTCGGCCATGCGTCCGCACACGATCGCGAGGCCGAGGAAGCCGACGGAGCCCCAGAGCCGCACGCGGCCGTACTCACGGGGGTCGTGGCCGGGCCGCGAGAGGGCCTGGAGCGTGAAGGTGTCGACCAGCGGGCCGAGCGGCACGCGCCCCGCCGAGAAGAGGAAGAGGCCGAGGCCGGCCCAGGCAGGACCGTCGCCGTAGAGGAGCGCGAGCCCCCCGACGACGGCCAGCGTGCACCCGATGCGGAGGAGGAGCCCGGCCATCGCGAACCGGTCCGCGAGCCAGCCCCAGAGCGGCGCGGAGACGAGCCGACCGAGCGGGAGCATCGCCATGAGCAGGCCGATCTGGTGCCCGGAGAGCCCGGCGGCCTCCAGCCGCGCGCCCAGGAAGGGCATGACGGCGCCGAGCGCACCGAGCGACACGAAGTAGAACGAGCGCAGGAGGCCGAGGGAGGGGAGCACGCCGCGGCCCGCTATCCGGGGGGTCGACGCGCGGCGCGTCGGACGGTGGCGGGGTGCCGGGGATGTAATGGCGGGGACGGGGAGCCGCTGCCGGTTCAGTCACACGTGCGGGTGTCCCAGGCGCAGGTGAAGCTGGCGGCGGCGCCGAAGCTGAAGCTGGCGTAGACCTCGCGGTGATCGCCGGTGATGGCGATGTCGTCGGGGGCGTTGTCGTCGGCGCCGGTGCCCCAGTCGGTGTTCTCGGAGATGAGCTGGCTGCCCGCGAAGGCCAGGGCGGCGCCGCCACCGGCTTCGGCGCGGTTGCCGACGATCTGGCTGTTGCGCACGGTGAGGACCTTGCCTGGCCCGACGCCGATGCCGCCGCCCTCGGCAGCCTGGTTGTCTTCGATGACGACGGAGTCGAGCGTGGTCTCGTCCACCCCGGCGGCGAAACCGGCGCCGCGCGTCACCGTGTCGGACAGCGGCTCGCCGTCGCCGGTGGCTCCGGTCATGACGCCGCCGCGGATGCTGAGGTCCCGCACGGTCAGATGTCCGGATCCGATCGTGTAGAAGACCTGCTGGCCCCGCCCCCGAACGAACGTGGTGGAGCCCGCACCGGCGCCCACCACCGAGGACTCGCCCCCGTCCGTGACCACGTCGATCTCCATCTCCCAGTCACCCGGGCAGACGTTGGCGACGTCGCCGTCCGCGAGGCGGATGGTCTCCTGGTCGTAGTCGCCCGCCGTGTCCGATCCCGGCCCCCACGTCGTCCCGTCCTCCATCCACGCCAGCGCGCCGTCGGCGCACGGGTCTTCGCAGCCGACCGCGCCCGCCAGCAGCACCCGCACCAGGCGGTCAGCCGCACGCTTCATCGGCCGCTTCCAGGCGCATTCTTGCGGAACGCGGGCCGCGCCGGGGTCCTGCGCCTCCCCGCGCGAGGCGGACGGAGGGCGCCGCGGGCGGTGGGGGGCCCGACGATCCCGCCGGCGCTCCACCGCCCGCGGCGGTCGGCCCGCCCGCAGCGGG
>JAUXTN010000065.1 GCA_030684355.1 Pseudomonadota bacterium | reverse complement strand
CGCGGACCCCCCGGGCGCGCGGCGCGCCACGCCCCGAGGAGCACGAGCGGCACCACGACCCCGAGGAAGGGGAGGGCCCGGGCGTCGGTGCCCCAGGCGAGCGCCATCCCGCTCCCGGCGAGCGCGGCGGTGACCGGGTGGGGCCAGCGGGCGGCCACCGCGGCGAGCCCGACCGCGAGCGAGGTGGTGCCCCCGAGGAGGGGGTAGAGGTTGGCCCACCGCGCGGCGTCCGCCACCGGCAAGCACATCGGCAAGGTGACGGCGGCGAGGCCCCCGGCGAGCGGGTTCGCGAGCGCCCGCGCGCCCAGCGCCGCCCCGACGATCATCGCGGTGACGGCCACCGACGAGACGATGACGGCGGCGTCCGCGTAGCTCCCGATGGCCTCGCCGAGCCCCGAGACGAGCGCGCCGTGGAGGGGGTTCCGGAAGCTGTCGTAGTGCTCCGGGCGGCCCGCGTGCACCATCCACGCCGTGTAGACGTAGTCGGGCCACCGGTAGCCCTCGAGCTTGTGGTCGAGCAGGTACGCGCGCCCGAGGTGGACGGTGATCGCCAGGCCGGCGGCGATGCCGAGGGCGAGGGGGGCCTCGTGGAGGGCGGCGCGGAGGGCGCGCAGGCGGGCGCGGGGTGGGGCGTCCGGGACGTTGGGGGCGTTCGGGACGTTGGGGGCGTCGGGGGGCGCCGCCGCTCCGGTCACGCCCCCGCCGAGAGGACGTACTGGTGGAACAGCAGCCACCGGTCGGTGAAGCGGCGCTCCACGACGGTGAGGCCGGCGCGGCCGACGAGGCCGAGCCAGGAGACGACGTCGAGCTCGTAGACGTCGCGGTCGGCGTAGGCGGCGGCCCCCGCGAGACCGACCTGCGCGAGCGACCAGTCCCGCACGATGGCGGTCCACCGGGCGCGGAGCGCGGCGTCGGCGTCCGTGCGGGTGGCGAGGTCGTGGGCGAGCGACACGGAGAAGCGTCGCACGTACGAGTCGAGCAGGCGATCGGTGAGGACCGGATCGCCGGGGGCCAGCCCCAGGTCGCAGTAGACGTCGGCCTCGTTGAGCAGGACGCGCCCGTCGCGTGGGGCGATCGCGGCGCGGAAGGCGGCGAGCGCCTCGGCCTTCCCGGTGCCCGCGAGGCCCACGGCGGCCCGCGCGGCGGCGTCGGCCCCGGCGACATGGTGGAGCACCAGCGAGCACACGACGGCGTCGGCCTCGGGCAGGGCGGCGTCCTGGACCGGGACGACCAGGTGGTGCACCCGCACGCCCGGCGGGGCCAGGCGCCGCACGCCCGCCGCGCCGTCGGGGTGGGGGTCGACAACCACGATCTCGCCGGTGTCGTCGGGCCGGAGGAGCCCGGCCCAGAGTGTGCCGTCGCCGCCGCCGACCTCCACCACCCGGAAGCCCGGCCGCGCGTCGAACAGCGGGCGCAGCACCGCGCGGTTCGCCCCGTGCAGGCCCCGCGCGACCGAGCAGCGCGTGAACGCGTGGTAGAGCGAGTCCGGCCCGAACGCGGTGTTCCAGGGCTCCTCCGCGGCGGGCGGCGGCAGGCGAGCCAGCAGGGCCCGCACCGCGTGGGGCTGTTCGGCGCGGGGGAGGATCAGCAGGGCGCGGAGCGCCGCGCCGAGGTCGACGGGGGGGAGCACGGCGCGACCTATCTGGCGGCAGGGCCGGCGTCCGCCGGATCGGCGGGGGGCGGCGCCGACGCGCGTGGGGCTACCCTGGTGGGATGCCGCCCTCGCTCGCCTCCCTGCTCGGCTTCGTCGTCTGGACGCTCCTGCTCGTGTTCGCCCTCATCTCGTGGCGCTCCGTCGACGCGCTGCGTGGCCACCGGCGGCTCGACGAGTTCCCCGCGGGCGTGCCCCACGGCACGGACGCCTACTGGCGGCTCAACCGCGCGCACCTCAACTGCGTGGAGAACCTCCCGCTCTTCGCGACGGTCGTGCTCGTGGCGCACCTGCGCGGCGCGTCGATCGACCTCCTCGCGGTGACCTGCCTCGGCGCGCGCGTCGGCCAGACCCTCACCCACGTGGCCTCCGGAAGGCCGGCGGCCGTGCTGGTCCGCGCCACCTTCTACACGGCCCAGCTCCTGCTCCTCGTCGGGATGGTGTGGACGGTCGCTCGGGGCTAGCTCGGCGGGGACCCGGCCCTCGAACGGCACTGCAACCGCGGTTTGTAAGGGCCAAGACCGTCGTGGGAGCTTGATCCTTCGGCGCGAACCGGCAAAGAGGGCGGCAGGAGACGAAACCCGTGCCCACCGCCTTCCCGTCCGCTCGCCTGCTCGGCGCTGCCGCGCTCCTCGCGCTCGTCTCCACCGCCCACGCCGAAGACCCCGTCTGGCCGCCCCCCGCGCCCGCTCCGGCCGCCCCCGTCGTCCCGGCCCCGGCGCCCACCGCCACCCCGGGCGATCCCTGGGGCACGGCGCCGGCCCCCGCCGCCACGCCCGGCGATCCCTGGTCCGTCGGCGGCGCGCCCGCGCCGGCTCCCTCGGCCACGACCGCCACGACGGCCGCGCCCGTGCCCGCCTGGATCCCCCCGGTCACCGCCGCCCGGGAGACCCGCGAGACCTGGAACAGCGCCGGCCACCTCGTGCGCCGCCTCGTGTTCGACAACGGCATGCTCCAGGCGGAGACCTCCTTCAGCTACGACGAGGCCGGCCACGTGACGGAGGAGCGCTCGACCGGCACCGGGGGCGTGGTGGTCCAGACGTGGAGCTACAACGCCGACGGTAGCGTGGCGAGCCACACCATCACCGCCGATGGCCAGCCGCAGCTCCAGGAGGCCTACACCTACGACGGGGGCAAGGTCGTCTCCCGCGCGGTGACGACGCCGAACGGCACCTCCATCACGACGACCACCTACGGCACGAACGGCGAGCCCGTCCTCGTCGAGACCCGCGGGGTCGACGGTGGGATGCAGGCGCGCACGGTCTCCGACCGCGAGGCCCCCCTGCCCGAGCGCGTGAAGCTCAACGTCGGCATCAACGGCGGCGTGGCCACCAGCAGCGACGTGCGCACGACCTCCATCACCGCCGGCTTCTCCATCACCCGCAAGCCCGCGGTGGAGCAGTACGCCTACGATCCCGTCGAGATGTCCGCGTACGGCAGCTACAACCGCGCCACCTCGTTCGGCGCGCTCACCAACGACCAACTGAAGGCCGGCGTCGGGTTCGACTACAACAACCTCGTCGGGCCGCTCACCGCGTTCCTGTTCACGTCGGTGGAGCGCAACCCCGTCGCGAACCTCGACGTCGACCTGCTCGTCGCCCCCATCGGCGTGAAGTACGACATCATCCCCGAGGGCCTCTTCACCCTCGACGCGAGCTTCGCCCCGGTGTGGAACTTCCGCTCCATCGCCGTGCCGGCCGGCGGCGAGTGTGACAGCCTCGTGCTCACCGAGGACGGCCACTGCACGTTCTCCAAGATCCGCGGCTCCTTCCGGGTGCGCGCCGCGTTCGGCACCCCCGCCGTCACGCTGAAGGACGTCGTCGAGTTCCTCCCGACGCTCAACCCCGAGGGCGACTTCGGGCAGGCCATCGAGGACGAGTCGATCTTCCGCAACACCACCACGCTCGCGATCAAGATCACGGGCGCGCTGACGCTGTCCGAGTCGATCTTCTTCGTGCGGGACCCCCTGCTCGCCGCGCAGGCCGACTGCACGACGGACCCCGACAACCTGCTCTGCAAAGGCATGAGCCTGCAGACCGGCACGACGCTGGCGCTGTCGTACGCGTTCTGAACCCCGGCCCCGGCTGGCCGTCCAATAACGATAGACAGGCCGTGCGATAGCCGGCCTGGCTACTCGGTGACGAGGCGCTCGCCGGTGAGGGTGAGGTCGAAGCCGAGGTCGCTGGAGTCCACCGAGGACTGGTGGAGCGCCACCGCGAGGGTGTTGGTCCCCGGCTCGACCAGCCCCGGCGCGAGGTCGAACTCCCAATACACCGTCTCGTCCGTGCCTCCGGTCGAGGCGCTCGCGAAGGTGGCATCCGCGAGGTCCCCCTCGGGGAGGTTGTCCCGCGCGATCTCCACCCCGTTGAGGTAGACGACCGCGCCGTCGTCCCGCAGGACCCCCATCGCGAGCGACGCGAGCTCGATGTCGGGCGCGGCGAACGACGTGCGGAACCAGGTGGTCGTGTGCTTGAGCGCGGGGTCGGCGCCGTAGCTCACGACGGTCACCTGGTGGGCATCCCCGTAGCCGAGCGGCGCGGCGCCGCTGGCCCACGCGGCGTCGTCGAAGCCGGGCTGCTCCCAGCCCGCGCCCGGGTTGACCCCCGCGTCCCAGTACTTCCACGTGCTCCCGGTGGGGAGGAGCGGCACGTCCTCGTAGACGGGCTCCACGTTGGTCACGCCCGGCGTGCCACGGAAATCGAACGCGAGGCAGCCCTCGCCCTCGCAACAGTCCGGGACGCGCGCAACCGAGAAGTCGGCCGCGAGCTCGCCGTAGGTGACGACGCTGCCGCGGCCGTCCGGCGCGTAGAGCGCGACCTCGCCGCCGTCCACGCCGAGGCGGAAGGCGAGGTGGTCCACGCCGACCGCGGGGAGGTCGTCCGCCCACAGCACGGTGAACCCGCCGGGGGCGACGGCCAGCCCGCCGGTGAGCACGTGCTTGTCGGGGTCCGCGCGGGTGTCGGTGAGGGACCACCCGTCGAGCTCCACCCGCGTGTTCCCCGGGTTGTGGAGCTCGATCCAGTCGGGCCACGCGAGGGTCTCGTCCTGCAGGGACGACTCGTTGTCGACCATGAACTCGTTGATGCAGAGCTCGAGGGGGAGGTCGGACACGCCGGTCTCGCCGGTGTCCGTGTCGCCGGGATCGGTGTCCCCGGAGTCGTCGGCGACGGGACGGGTGTCACCGGTGTCGGTCTCGAAGCGCTCGGAACACGCCAGCAGCCAGAGGATCATAGGCCGTACCACCCGCGGAGCTCCGCCGATTTGTACCCGAGCCACGAACGGAGGTAGTCGCGGGTGGGTTGGACGCTCGCCGCGGCGCACTCACGCCGCGGATCGAGCTGGGTGGCGGCGTAGGTGAGGGTCTCGATCTGGTCGAGCCAGGGATCCCAGGCCTCGGCGTCCCAGGTGTCGAGGAAGGTGGCCATCACCTGCTTGTGGCGGGTGAAGCAGGCGGCGTCCGCGAAGCACGCCGCGGTGATGTTCCCCTGCGCCGCGCCCCAGGAGAGGCCCCACTCGTAGTCGTAGAGGAAGGTGTAGTCGAGGTCCCACGGCAACAGGTCGGCCTTCCCGTCGGCGGGATCGAAGTAGACCCGGTAGTTGTTCGTGTTCATCGAGTAGCCGTCGTTGTGGCCCAGGAACTGGTCGACCGCGGTGTAACGGTGGTAGTGCTCCCAATCGAGCAGATCCCCCATCGCGGCGTAGTAGGTGGGCTGGCCGGCGTTGGCCGCGAGCGTGTTGGACACGGCGGCGATGTCGGCGTGGCCGACGTCCACGCCTTCTTCGAGCTGGAACAGCGTGTCCACGCCCTGCGCGAAGTCGAGCAGGGTGTAACTTCCACCCCCGTACCAGACGTACTTGCCATCGTAGAGGTTGCCCTCGGGCTGCTCGTAGTTCCGGTCGAGCCACTTGTCCGAGGGGGTCTCCAGGAGCACGTAGAGCCCGTAGGGCTCTCCGTTGACGGTGACCCGTGCGTAGGACGTGCGGAGCGTCGGGAGGCCCGCGAGGTCGTAGAGGCGGTAGCCGATGACCTCCTTCATGTAGGAGCAGTCGACCACCGCGCTGTTCAGCGAGAGCTCTTCCAGGCCGTAGAAGCGCTGGTCCGGGACGAACTCGCCGAACGAGATCTTGAACTTGGGCTTGCCGGCGAGCGTGCGGAACGACCCGATCTTGCCACGGAGGCGCACGCCGACGCGGCGGAGCTGGTCGCCGTCGATGGTGACGCTGGCCATCGCCCATTCGTAGGGGGAGGCGTCGAGGGCGGCCTCGGACTCGGCCGGGATGCGGAGCTCGACCTCGTGGATCGTGTCGAGCGTGAAGAGGGCGTCGGCCAGCATGTCGGGGTCGAGCCCGCCCGCGGACTCCTCGGTGACGACGGGCGCGGCGGTGTCGGGGCCCTCGCCGGTGTCCGTGTCGGGGTCCGTGGCGGTGTCAGGCGCGGGGTCGTCCGTGCCCGGCCCAACGCCTCCGGGCGCGGTGCAGGCGAGGAGCAGGAGGGGGAGCATGCGCATGGAGGCGTGCATGCAAGCACCGCACGCGGGGTGTGTCAACAGGAACCGGGCCGCTACGGGCACGACCCGGTGGGGCTCGCGGACCGGATCCACCCCGTCCGACCTCGGCTCGGGCCTCCAAATGTGCCGAGCGGCACCAGCTGCGAGCCCGCCGGGATCCGGGATCCGCTCCCGTCCGCTCGCGAACGGCTATGGTGGAGGAGTGCCGCTCCTATCCGTCCTTTCCATGCTCCCGCTCGTCGCCGGGCCCGCGGTCGGGGCCGACCTGACCTGGACCTGCGGCGTCGTGACCGCGCCGGTGGACGCGCTCCCGTGGCAGGCCACCCGGACGGGGCTCGGCGCGGTCGAGGCCGGGACCGACGCGCTCGACGCGCTGCTCGCGCGGGTGGATGACGACTGTGTCGCCGACTGCGCCTACCCGGAGGTGGACTGCCCCGCGCGCTCGTGCACGTCCGCGGCGGGCGACATCGTGACCTGGGAGGCCACGTACGCCTCCTACGACAGCTCGTCGCTCGACTCCTCCGCGGAGACCCTGACCGTGCGCGTGGAGCCCCCGACCACCGCCGGCCTCGGCTGGGATTGGGCCGAGGTCCAGGTGTACACCTACGGGAATGCCAGCTCGGACATCTCCTGGTCGGAGGACACGACGTGGACGGTGTCGTGGGGCGGCTCGCTCGATCCCGCCTGGCCGGTGGACGGCGCGTTCGTCGCGACGGAGATCTCCGGGAGCGAGCGATCGGGCGAGGGCTGGGACGACGGCACGTGCAGTTGGGAGACGACTGCGGGGGGCAGCTGGGTCGTCACGGTGGACGGCGTCCGGGTCGAGGTGCTCGGCCTCGGCAACGCGCTGAGCTGCAACGGGCTCTGGGACTACGAGATCGGCGGGGGGCTCGCCACCTTGGACGGGGACACCTACACCTTCGTGGACTGGGAGACCTGGGAGCCGCTCGCGGGGACCGACGCCGATGGCGATGGTTGGACCGTGGCGGCCGGCGACTGCGACGACACGGACGCCGGCGCCTACTGTTGGGCGGAGGAGCTCCCCGAGGACGGCGTGGACCAGGACTGCGACGGCGCCGACGACGTAGCGGAGGTCGGGCCGGATGACACCGCGGCCACCGACACCGCGGCCACCGACACGGCCACCGACATCGCCGACACCGCCGACACCGCCGCCGACACCACCACCGACTCGGGCGCCGCCACGGACACGGCGCCGCCGCCCGCCGCCTTCGAGCGTGACCGGCCCGCCGAGGCCGTCGACGCCTCGCCCACGGGGTGCGCCTCCCTCGCGGCGCCGGATGCCGCCGGCGCGCTCGGCGTGGCGATGGCCGCGCTCCTCCTCCTCCGCAGGCGCCGGGGCGATGACGGCCCGGGTAGTCGCGGCCGGTCCAGCGTTCCGCCCGCCGCCCGCGTCAGCGGAGCCGGCGGTGGAACGCGATAGGGATCGCCCCCCGAAGGAGTTTCCGTGAGCTCGAAGCGAACCACCCTGCTCGTCCGCGACGCCGTGAAGCACATCCCCGACGTGGAGGTGCTGGGCTGGCGCCCCATCCTCGACGTGGTGAACGCCTACGACGAGGCCGGGGCGGCCTGCGCGGGGGCCTACCTCGTGGGCTTCTTCGACGAGGTGCCCGCCACGGTCGACCTCGGCGGGCCCGGCGTCCTCTACATCGGGGAGACCCACGGGCCCTCCCAGTCCCTCCGGTCCCGCGTCGAGTCCTTCGCGCGGTCGGCGGGCCTCGTCCCGGGCGGCGTCTTCTTCCACTCCGGCGGGGAGCGGCTCGCGGAGCGGGCGCCCGACGTCGACCCGAAGCGCCTCTCCGTCGCCCTGGTGCCCTTCCAGATGAAGGATCGCCACCCGCCCGACGCGCGCGGCATCCTCCCGCAGCTCGTGGAGAAGACGCTCCTCGCGGCCTACCTCCGCGTCCACGGCGCGCTCCCCCGGTTGAACCAGGACGGGCGGTACATGCCCGCGGATTGGGACGTGGCGCTCTCGGAGACGTTCCTCGCCGAGTGTGCGGGTCGGGGTGTAACCAAGGACCACCGCAAGCCCGCCGAGGCGTGGCTCCGCGCCACCTTGGCGACCGCCTACAAGGTCCGCGACGTGAGCTGGATCGACCGCTACCAACCCTGGATCGGCGTCGAGGTCACCCTGTCGCGGGGGTGGTACGCCTACCTCGGCGGCAGCCCGGACGGCGCCGCGCTCGACTTCAGCCTCTGGTCGCCCGAGAACAAGGCGGACCCGTACTTCCAGCGCGCCATCGCGACCCCGGACGACGCCCGCCACGCCGCGTGGGACCTCCACAAGCTCTGGAACTACGGCCCGTAGGCCCCGCGCCGCCGCCGTTCGCCGTCCGCCGCCGTCCGCCCGCCGTTCGCGCCCCCGCCCGCCGGGCGCCTGCCCGCCCCGGCGACCGGAGCGCGGTGACCTCCACTACCCCCCGGAGGCCCACCGCCGCCCCTCCCGACGCGCCTGCTGACGCCCCCTGCGTGCCCGCGATACAGTACGCCCATGCTCGATTCGCGTCCCCGCATCCTCTCGGTCGGCACGGCGAACCCGCCGGAGCGCTACCGCCAGGAGGACCTGCTGGAGCGCTACCGGGTGGCGGATCCGCGGCTGCGCTCGCTCTTCACGAGCAGCCACATCCGCACGCGGCACCTCTACCTCGCGCCCGCCGGCCCCGACGGCGCGCCGGTCGAGTCGCAGGGCGAGCTCCTCGCGAAGCACCGGCGCGGCGCCATGGAGATCGGCCCGCAGGCCGTCGAGAAGTGCCTCGCTCCGCTCGGCCTCACCGTCAAGGATATCGACTACCTCTGCTGCATCACGACGACCGGCTTCCTCACCCCCGGCCTCTCCGCGCTCCTGATGCGGGAGATGGGCTTCCGGGAGGACTGCTCCCGGGTGGACATCGTGGGGATGGGCTGCAACGCCGGCCTCAACGGGCTGAACCCCGTCTCGTCCTGGGCGCTCGCGAACCCCGGCAAGTACGCGCTGATGGTCTCGATGGAGATCTGCTCGGCGGCCTACGTCTTCGACAACTCGATGCGCACCGCCATCGTGAACTCGCTGTTCGGGGACGGCGCGGCCGCCGTGCTCGTGCGCGCCTCCGAGAAGGACGAGCGTGCCTTCGCCCCGAAGATCCTCGGCTTCAACAGCCACATCATCCCCGAGGCCGTGGGCGCCATGCGCTACGATTGGGATGACACGGTGGGGAAGTTCAGCTTCTTCCTCGACCGGGACATCCCCTACGTGGTCGGCGCCAACGCGGAGCGTCCGCTCGCGCGCCTGCTCGCCACCCACGGACTCCGGCGCCGGCACATCGCCCACTGGCTGGTCCACAGCGGCGGGAAGAAGGTGGTCGACGCCATCAAGTACAACATCGGCATCAGCGAGTGGGACGTGCGCCACACCCACTCCGTGCTGCGGGATTACGGCAACTTGTCGAGCGGGTCCTTCCTGTTCTCCTACGAGCGCCTGCTCGCCGAAGGCCGCGTGCGGCGCGGGGACTACGGGGTCATGATGACGATGGGCCCGGGCTCGACGATCGAGACGGCGTTGATCCGTTGGTAGGAGCTTCCATGTTCGAGACCCTCTCCTTCAACGACGGCGGCGTCCATGCCGACGTGGCGGTCCTCACGCTGAAGCGGGACCGCATCAATGTCCGGCAGATCCGCGAGCTCGAGCGCGTGTGCGACCAGCTCGAGGACCACTCCGCGTGCAAGGTCGTCGTCCTCCGCGGGCACTCGCTCGGCATCGACTTCACCGACTTCGACCCCAAGGAGGCCCTGGACATCCACGGCTTCAACAAGTGGGAGAAGCTCGTCAGCCGTATCGAGCGCCTGCCGAAGATCACCGTGGCCGCGCTCGACGGGCCGTGCGTCGGCGGCGGCTTCCAGCTCGCCCTCGCGTGCGACCAGCGGGTGTGCACCCCCGCCGTCACCTTCAGCCTCCCCGAGGTGAAGCTCGGCTTCCTCCCGGGCATGGCCACCTATCGGCTCGCCAAGTACGTCGGCGTCGGGCACGCCAAGCGCCTCATGCTCACCGGCGCGGCGCTGAACGCCGAGGACGCCCTCCGGCTCGGCGTCGTGGACGACGTGGACCCCGATCTCGACGCCGTGATCGCCCGCACCCTCACCGCGCTCGGCCCCATGCACGCCGTCGCGGGCACGCTCGCCCGGCGGCTCCTGCTCGAGAGCTTCCACACCGAGCCGGAAGACGCCATCGGCCACTTCCTCGCCGCTCAGCACCGCGCCATCAGCCAGGCCGCCTTCCTCGACACGCTCGCGAAGGAACGCGGATGACCGCTGCCAGCCTCGCCGCCGCGCGCTCGTCGGAGATCAAGCCCTTCCCCGTCGATCCCGACGTGCTCGGCCGCATCCGCCCCATGCAGTACCGGGACGCCGAGCGCGTCGCCGAGCTGCACCATGCCGCCATGGGGAACAGCCTCTGGGCGCGGCTGGGCGAGCCCTTCCTCGCGTCGCTCTACCGCGCGCTGATCGACTCCCCCTTGTTCTTCGGCTTCGTCTACTGCGAGCCCGGTCCGTCCGGAGGGAGCGCCGCCGGCCCCGAAGTGAAGGGCTTCATCGCCGGGAGCACCGACACCGCGACGATGTACCGCTGGGTGCTCCGCCGCCGCGGCATGTTCGTTGCGCCCGCGGCGCTGCGCGGCGTGCTCGGTCACCCGACCGCCGCGGTCAAGCTCCTGCAGACCGCCCGCTACTTCGGCGTCTCCGGCGCGGCCGACGTCCCCGCCGAGAGCCTCTTCTGCAGCTTCGTCCCCGACTTGCGGGGCAAGCGCGTGAGCGGCCACATCAACAAGGTCCTCTTCGACGAGCTCTACGCGCGCGGCCGCAGCCACGTGAAGATCACGACCGAGGTCGACAACGAGGGCGCCAATCGCCAGCTCCAGTCGTGGGGGTTCGCGCAGCGCGGCACCTTCCGGTTCTACGGGAAGGACATGGTCACCTACGTGCTCGACCTCGCGGCGAGCCCGCGCGTCGACCCCGTGAGCCGCCACCCGACCGTGTGAGTCGCGGGGGCCCGCGGCCACCGCACGTTCGGGGCGCACCGGGGGCCATCCGGGTCCGGTTGCACAAGCACCGGGGGCAACCGAGGAAGACCGATGACCCCGCCCCCGCTCGCCACCGGCGTGTCCCCCGCCGTCCCCCGGCCCCGCCCGACGTCCGGCCCCCTCGAAGCCTCGCTGGCGCTCGCGAAGGCCACCGCTGCCCGGCTCGCCCACGCGGACGCGGAGGCCTCCGATGCGTTCCTGGCCGCCCTGGACCGCGCCGCCGGGACCCCCCTCGCCCTCCGTCGCATCCGCGACGAGCAGGCCGCCATCGCCGCGGGCGTGCTCGCCGAGCTGGGGCCTGAGCTCGACCGGACCGGGGTAGAGCTCGGGGCCCTCGACGCCGCGCTCGGCGCCCGCGACCGCGCCATCGCCACCGCCGCCTGGCGCGCGCTCGTGATGCCCTACTTCCTGAGGGTGCCGCTGGTGCGCCGCTGGGTCGCGCCTTGGCCCGGTACACATGGGAGGTGGGGCCGTGCCGCGCCCACCGCCAGCGCCGCCCGTGGGCACTCGAGCACCTCCACGCCGCCCGCGCCGCTTGCGGCCGCCCCCTGCGCGTCCTCTCCTACGCCTGCGGCCCCGAGCACACCCTGCGCACGTGGACCACCACCGCGCCGGACACGACCGTCCACCTCTACGACACCGAGCCGCGCGCGCTTCAGTGGTGCGACGACCGCTTCCGGGACCAGGGCACGGGGGTACACACCCACACCCTGAATCCAAACGAGCTGGTCGACGGCTCGGCGGATGTGTCGGCCGCCGCGCCCGCCGACGTAGCGCTCGTGCTCGGGCTCTTCGACTACCTCACGCCGGAGGCCATCGGGGCGCTGGTGGACCGGCTCGTCGGCGTGCTTGCGCCGGGCGGGCGGCTCCTCTGTACCAACGGGCACGTGACCAACCCGTGGCGGGTGTTCATGGAGTACCTCGGCGCCTGGCAGGTACAGCACCGGGGGCTCGACGAGCTCGCCGCGATGGTCGTCCGCGGGCGCTCCGACCTGCAGGTGATCGACGCCCGGCTCGATGACAGCGGGACCAACGCCTACGTGGCGATCCAGCGGCGCGTCGCCTTGTGAGCGCGGGCGCGCGTGGGGGCGGCGAGGTGCCGCACGGGCGAGCGGGTCCGCGCCCGTTCAGGGTCCGGGCCTTGCAGGATCGTGGGCCCGGGCGTTAGCGGGCCGCCCCCAAGGAGTCTGCGATGTTCCTCCTCACGTTCGCGCTTTCGGCGTGCCTCCCCACGTACACCAGCGACGCCGACAAGGCCGAGGACACCGCCGTGGACACCGCGGCGGCGGACACGGACACGGACACCGACACCGACACCGATTCGGACACCGACACCGACACGGACACGGACACCGACACGGACACGGATACCGACACGGACACCGACACGGATACGGACACGGACACCGACGTGTCGGTCGACTGCTCGGCCGCGGGCCCCGGGCCCGGCGTCGGCGACATCGTCATCACCGAGATCCTGAAGAACCCGGACCCCACGGTCGACGACTCGGGCGAGTGGTTCGAGGTCCAGAACGTGAGCGGCGGCACGGTCGATCTCTGCGGCGTCGTCCTCACCGACCTCGGCACCGACAGCCACACGATCGCCAGCCCCGTGTCGATCGCGGCCGGCGCCTACGCGGTCATCGGGCGCTCGAGCGACACCGCCGTCAACGGCGGCCTCTCGCCCGACTACGTCATCTCGGGCACGACCTACCAGCTCGGCAACGACGAGGACGAGCTCGTCCTCACGGCGAGCGGCGGCGGCGGCGAGCTCGACCGCGTGGTCTACGAGCAGGCCACGTTCCCCGACACGAAGGGCCGCTCGATGCAGCTCCAGGTGGTCGACACGACGAGCAACGACCTGGGTGCGAGCTGGTGCGAGGGCACCGCCATCTACGGCACGGACGGCAACGTCGGCACCCCCGGCGCCGCGAACGACGCGTGCCGCCCGCCGGACGAGGTCGAGCCGCCGCACTAGTTGCCGAGCGCATCCGGTCGGCGGATCCGGGCGGCCCGGCGGCGAGGACGCCGCCGTCGGCGCCCTCCCGGCACGGCGCGAGCGCCGCGGTCCCGCCCGAGGACGGTCGGGGACCGGCCGCCCGGGCACCGCGCGATCGTGAAGCCGCGCGTGGCGGCCGCCGTCCGGTCGCCTGCCGCGCGTGGGGGCGGGCGATCGCCTCGGTCTACGGCTACCCCTTGCCTGCGAGCCGCGCGAGGCGCCCGCGCGAGGCGCCCGCGCGTGGCGCGCGCCTACCTCGACGGTCCGCCTACGGATCGCCTCCGCACGAGCTCGAGCGAGCGCGGAGCCGTGCGACGTGAGCGCCCGTGTCCCACCAGACGTGCACGTTGCTGGCGGGCCCCCACGCGAGGGCGGGACGGGCGCTCGCAGGACCGAGGGTAGCGTCGCGGTGAGGAGCCGCGGCTCGGCGAGCGGTAGTTCCGTCCGAACTCGGGGGGTAATGGCTCATCCGGCGAGTTCGGACGGTATGTGTCGCCGGCCACTCTATGAGGACCACCAGACGCCCCGCCCGCCACGAACTACGGACCACCGCCCGGCCTCGATCCAAGGACCACCGGCGGCCCCCTCGTCCGCAGCGTGCGACGACGCAGCCCCTCGAACTGGGGTTCGTCATGGCGTTTCGGGAGCTGTCGGTGGTCGCTCGGCGAGGTCGTCGCCGACGTGCTGCATGCCCAGCCCCCGCCCCGGACGCGCCCGCGTCGTTCACGTCGGCAAGCCGGTTCGCGCGCGGTCTGGATGTCGTGCTCTGGCGGTTGGCGGAGACGTGCCGCGGGGCCCACGTTTGCGCGCCCGCCGCGCGAGGCCCGGGGCGGTCGCGTCGCCCGCGCGGTGGCCACGACGAGGGGCCGCGCGAGGTCGCCGTGTGTACGGGCGTAGTGGCGGTCGGTGGCGTCAGGGGTTGCGCCGGTAGCCATCCGGCGACTTCGGACGGTCGCACCCGCC
>JAUXTN010000097.1 GCA_030684355.1 Pseudomonadota bacterium | reverse complement strand
CGTCGCAGTTGGCGTCGACCCCGTCGTACCAGGCATCGGCGGCCGCGGGCGAGATGGACGCGTTGACGTCGTTGCAGTCCGCGCCGCCGTACCCGTCGCTGTCGAAGCCGTCGGCGTCGGCGTCGTAGTCGCTCGCGCCGTCGCAATCGGCGTCGAGCCCGTCGTACCAGGCATCGGCGGCCGCGGGCGAGATCGCCGCGTCCGTGTCGTCGCAGTCCGCTCCCCCGAACCCTTCGCTGTCGAAGCCGTCGGCGTCGGAGTCGTAGTCGCTCGCGCCGTCGCAATCGGAGTCGACCCCGTCGTACCAGGCATCGGCGGCCGCGGGCGAGACGGAGGCGTTGGTATCGTTGCAGTCGGCGCCGCCGTACCCGTCGCTGTCGAAGCCGTCGGCATCGGCGTCGTAGTCGCTCGCGCCGTCGCAATCGGAGTCCACGCCGTCGTACCAGGCATCGGTGGCCGCGGGCGAGATGGATGCGTTGACGTCGTTGCAGTCGGCGCCGCCGTACCCGTCGCTGTCGAAGCCGTCGGCATCCGCGTCGTAGTCGTCGGCACCGTCGCAATCGGCGTCGACCCCGTCGTACCAGGCATCGGCGGCCACGGGCGAGATGGCGGCGCTCGCGTCGTTGCAGTCGGCGCCGCCCCACCCGTCGCTGTCAAAACCGTCCCCATCGGCGTCGTAGTCGCTGGCGCCGTCGCAGTTGGCGTCGACCCCGTCGTACCAGGCATCGGCGGCCGCGGGCGAGATGGACGCGTTGACGTCGTTGCAGTCGGCGCCGCCGTACCCGTCGCTGTCGAAGCCGTCGGCGTCGGCGTCGTAGTCGCTGGCGCCGTCGCAGTTGGCGTCGACCCCGTCGTACCAGGCATCGGCGGCCGCGGGCGAGACGGACGCGCTGACATCGTTGCAGTCGGCGCCACCCCACGAACCGCTGTCAAAACCGTCCCCGTCGGCGTCGTAGTCGCTCGCGCCGTCGCAGTCGCTGTCGACCCCGTCGTACCAGGTGTCCGTGCCGGCGGGCGAGACAGCGGCGTCGGTATCATCGCAGTCGGCGCCGCCGTATCCGTCGCTGTCGTACCCGTCCGCGTCGGCGTCGTAGTCGTTCGCCTCGTCGCAATCGCCGTCGATCCCGTCGTACCAGATCTCGGCCACCCCCGGAGAGATGCGGGCATTGGCGTCGTCGCAGTCGCCCGTACGGACGCTGTAGCCGTCCCCGTCGGCGTCGGCGAGGTCGTCCTCGAGCAGCGCGAGGGCTTGCCAGGCGTTGATCCGCCCGTAGCCGTAGTACATGTCCCAACCCGCGGTGTCCTCGGTCGTGGTCCCGACGCGGTCCTCGGCGGAGTCCTCGATGTAGGCCCGAATGTCGGCGGGAAGGAGCGTGGGGTCGAGTGTCAGGAGGAGGGCGGCGAGCCCGGCGACGTACGGCGTGGCTTGGGAGGTGCCGCCCCAGTAGGAATAGTACCATCCCGAGGTCGTGCTGAGCCCGTAGATGTAGTTGCCGGGCGCCACCACGTCGATGTGGCTGCCGTAGCTGCTCCCGCCGCCCCAGAAGAACGCGTCCACGCGCGTGTCGTCAAAGTCGGTAGCGCCGACGGCGATGGGCTCGGTGTAGGCCGCCGGGTAGTACGGGGTCACGGTGCCGTAGTTCATCATCGACACCACGACGGTCACATCCGCGGCGTCCGCGTACTGGACCGCCGCGAGCAACGTGGAGGAGTCCGTGGCGCCTCCCAAGGACATGTTGACCACGTGGGCGTCGTTGTCCACGGCGTAGATGACACCCGCGGCGATCCACGTGTAGTAGCCCGAGTTGGCGTCGTCGAGCACCTTCACGTTCATGAGCTGGCAGTCCCAGCACATCCCGGCGTAGCCGATCGAGTTGTTGCCACTCGCGACCGCGATGCCCGAGACATTGGTGCCATGCCCGTACACGTCGCTCGGGCTCGCGTCGGTGTAGGCGAAGTCCCAGCCGGCGGTGTCGTCCACGTAGCCGTTGGCGTCGTCGTCCACCGAGTTGCCCGCGACCTCGCCCGTATTGGCCCACACCTGCCCGGAGAGGTCGGGCTCCGCGGTGTTCACGCCCGTGTCCAGCACGGCCACGATGACGGAGCCATCGCCCGTCTCGATGTCCCACGCATCGACCGCCTGGATGTCCGCGCCGGCGGTCGACCCGGAGAAGAGCAAGCCGTTGTTCTGCACGCCCCATTGGTAGGGAAGGTAGGTATCGTTGGGGGTCCCGCCGCCCGTGGCGATCGCGTCCGGCTCGGCGAGCTCGACGCCGGGGAGCGCGGCGAGGCGCGTCAGGATGGCGTCGGGAGACCGGGCGGGGTCCGAGAAGTGCGCCCGGAAGGTGCGTCCGAGCCCGGAGCGCGCGAAGGCCTCGGGCGCCCTCCGCCCCGCGCCGGCCGGGAGGAGCCGCTCGAACCGGGCGATGCCAAGCTCGCTCGCGCGCTGGAGGAGCCGTCCGTCGGTGGGGAGCCCGTCCCGCCCGATCGGCGCGTCCGCCGTGAGCCGTACGATCACCCAAGCGGGCGCGGCGCCGGCACGTTGTTCCTCGGCGTAGGACGCGCCCGAGAGCGCGAGAGCGGAAAGCAGGGCGGGAAACAGCACGCGGACCCCATGGGCGCCGCCGGTCTAGCACCCCCTCGCCTGGGCCGATGGGCCGGGGCCCTTGCAGTTCCTTGCAGCACGCCATCCGCGCTCGGGCTCGGAGGCGCCACCGCGACGCGCTACGCTCGCGCCGATGCGACACACCTTCCGACTCCGGCAGCTCGCCTACGACCTGCGCGAGAACCTCCTCTTCCGGCCCGCGCTCGTCCTGGCCGCGTGCGCCATCGCCGGCATCCTCCTCCCGGTGTGGGAGGCGACGTACGGCGCGTCGGTGGCCGCGCGGGTCTCCGCGACGTTCCCGATGGAGCCGGGGAGCGCCCAGGTGGTCCTCGGGACGCTCGCCGGCGCGATGATGACCATCGTGAGCGTGGTGTACTCGACCCTGCTCGTGGCGCTCTCGCTGGCGTCCATCCAGTTCTCGACGCGCATCCTCGCGAGCTTCATGCGGGACCGCCCGGCCCAGAACACGCTGGGCATGCTCGTCGGCACGTTCTTCTACACGCTCCTCGTGCTCCGGTCCGTCCACACCGAGCCGCCGTTCGTCCCGGTGCTGAGCGTGTTCACGAGCATCGGGCTCGCGCTCGCGAGCCTCGGCACGCTGGTCTGGTTCATCCACTACATGGTCCGCGGCATCCAGGCGAACAACCTCGTGGACCGCGTCGCGCGCGAGACCGAGCCCGTCATCGACGCCGTCTTCGGCCCGCCACTCGCGCCGGGGGAGGAGCCCCTGTGCGCGGCCCACGGGGAGCCCCCCCAGGGCGCCGCGCCGATCCTCGCGCGCCGGTCGGGGTACATCCAGCTCGTGTCGCGGGACGCCCTGGTCGCGGCGGCGCGCGGCGGGACGCTCGTGGTCGCGCGCGGGATGGGCCACTTCGTCGCGGAAGGCACGCCGTTGGCCTGGTGGCGGGGCCCCGCGCCGCTCGACCCCGGCGTGGTCGACGTCGCCTTCGACATCGGCCCGGTCCGCACGATGCAGGACGACGCCGAGTGGGGCGTCCGCCAGATCGTCGACATCGGGCTGAAGGCCATCTCCCCGGCGGTGAACGACCCCAGCACGGGCTGCACCTGCGTCGACCAGCTCAGCCGCCTCCTCGTGCGCGCCGCCCCGTTGCAGACGCCCCGGGGGCACTACGCCGAGAACGGCGGCGTCGTCGAGCTCCCCACCACCTCGTTCGTCGACCTCGCCCGTCTCGCCTTCGAGCAGCTCCGCCAGTACGCGCGCACCGACATGGCCGTGACCCTGCGCATCCTGCGCGCGCTCGTCGACATCGCCGAGGCCACACCGCACGCCACGGGGCGCGCCGAGCTGCTGCGCCAGGGGCGGCTCGCGTGGGAGGCCGGGCGCAAGGCCTTCCCGGAGGCCGAGTGCGAGGAGCTCGACGCGCGCTGGGCCCGGCTGCGCGAGCGGTGCGCCCGAAGCTGAAGCGGAGGGCCAGGACGGAGCGCCGCTGAGCGAGGACGAGAACGCGCTGGAAGTCGCTCGGGTTCCCGCGGTCGGGTCGGCGCCCGGGTCGAGAGAGCGCTGGTGCTGCGACCCGCGTCGGCGCACCATGGGCCCTCGCCGGAGGGCGCCCTGCTGCTGAACCCACGCCACATCCTGTTCCGCTCCGCCCAGCCCGGGACGCTCCGGATGCGGGCCTTCGCGGTGACCTTCCTCGTCCTGGGCGTGCTCGCCCTGGTGTACGGCGGCGTCGGCCTCGCCTACCCCGAGGCGATCGCGCGGTTCCGCGTGACGTCGTTCTCGGTCGGTGTCCACGACCCCTTCGTCGCCCCGGCCCTCGGGATCGTCGCGACCCTCTGCGGCGCCGGGCTGCTCGTGGCGGCGAACCGCCGCGGGTAGCCAGGCCCCGCTACCAGGCCGGCCGAAGCACGGCCTGCGGACCAGGCATCAGTGGAACAGGTTGCCGGTGAAGTACAGGACGGCGATGATCACGAGGATGATGCCCAGCGGCGACCACCCGGCGGCGCCATAGCGGGAGTGTCCCCACCCGCCGCCTCCGATGGCAAGGAGCAGCAGGACGACGATGAGGATGGTCAGCATGATCTCTCCGGTGTGCCCGGACCGGGGCTCGGCTCGGGCGTTCTGGGGCGGAAGCGGCGGGGGGATGCTCTGCTTCGGCCCTGACAAACCCTAAGACGCGACGCCGGGGCCGGAGGACCAGACGCTGGATGGAAGTGGCCCCCGTTGTCGGGGTCGGACTCCCCCCGTGTCGGCGTCTGGCGGAAAGCGAGAATTTGTCAGCGTCTGCGATGTTCGAGCGCCCGGGCCCGCGGATGGGGCCGGCATCGCCGCGCGCTCGGAGAGAAGCGCCCCCCCCTCGTCATGGGGGAGCTCGACGGAGTAGTCTTCGGGCGTGCCCGAACATGCGTCCTCCCCGATGACGGCCCCTGGCGCACACCATGGCCCCTACGAGGTGCTCGAGCGCCTCGGCGGCGGCGCGTTCGCGGAGGTCTACCGCGCCCGCCACGTCGCGCTCGGGAGCGAGCACGCCATCAAGTTCCTGCGCGCCGACCGGGTGACGAGCCCCGAGATCCGGGGCCGGTTCCTGGACGAGGCGCGCGTCCAGGCGCAGCTCCAGCACCCCCACATCGTGCGGGTCACGGACATCCTCGCCGGGCCCGGCGTGGCCGGGATCGTCATGGACCTCGTGCGTGGCGGCACCCTCGCCGATTGGATCGCCGCCCGCGCCGCCGCCGGCTTGGGACCCCCGCCGGGTGCCACCGTCCGCGCCATCGCGTTCCCGCTCCTCGACGCGATGGCGTACGCCCACCAACGTGGCGTGGTCCACCGCGACATCAAGCCCGACAACATCCTCCTCGTCGAGCGCCCCGGCGGCGTGCTGTTCCCCTACGTGGTGGACTTCGGCGTCGCGAAGGTGCGCGGCGAGCTCGCGCGGGCGGGGCACCACTCGACCGTGGCCGGCGGCCAGATGGGCACCTACGCCTACATGAGCCCCGAGCAGGTGCGCTCGGCCCACGACGTGGACGCCCGCTCCGACGTGTTCTCCCTCGGCGCCGTGCTCTACGAGGTCGCGACGCTCGAGCCCGCCTTCGCCCGCGACAACGAGTTCGACACGATGAACGCCATCGTGACCGGCGACGTCACGGTGCCCGCGGCCCTGCTCGCGGCGGACCCCGCGCTGGCCGGGGCGATCACCCGGGCGCTCTCGACCGCGCGGGAGGATCGGTTCCCGGGTTGTGAGGCCTTCGCGAGCGGGATCGCGGGGGCCCTCGGAGCGTCGGGGCGTGGGACGACGCCCCCCAAGGGCAAGAAGGCGCCCAAGTCCCCACCCACCCAACCGCCGCCCCCGCCGGCCAACGTGTCACCCGCGCCGGCCAGACCGGCGCCTGCCACACCAGCGCCGGCCAGACCCGCGCCCACCCAACCTCCGATCCCCCCCCGGAAGCCGCCGGTGATGCCGCCGGCCGGCCCCTCCGCCGTCCCGTCCCCCACGCCATCCCCTCCCCCGGCCCGCCGCGAGGGCCGTGGCTTCTTCGCCAACCTGTGGAGCTGCTTCACGACGCTCCTGATGCTCGCCGGGTTGGGCCTCGTGGCGGTGATCGGGCTGCTCGTCTGGGTGGAGAGCCAGGGCGTCTCGCGGTCGGCGCCCGCCCCCGTGGTCGCGGCCCCCCAAGCCGCCCCCGCCCCGCGCCCCCTCTCCCCGTTCCGCGCCTCCGGCGAAGGTCCCGAGCTCGTCGTCGCCATCGGCACCCGGATGCCGCCCATGTTCGACTTCACGACCCCTTCCGCGCCCACCGGCTTCGACGTGCGCCTCGCCGAGGAGCTTGCCCGCCGGCTCGGCAAGTCGGGCGTGCGCTTCGACCGCACGGGCAACCTGCGCACGCGCGTGACCCGGGGGGACGCCGACATCGCCATCGGCGCCATCTCCATCACCCCCGAGCGCGAGCTGGAGCAGCTCTACTCCATCCCCTACCTGGAGCCCGAGGTGCGGGCGCTCGTGCCCCGCGGCCGCCCCGACCCCGACCCGTCCTGGTTCGCCGTGCGCTGCGCCGCCGCCCACGACATCTACGCGCCCATGGTCACCCAGACCCCGTGCATCCTCGTCGATGTCACGTCGACCGCCAAGGCGACCGCCGCCGTCGAGGCCGGCAGCGCCGACGTCGTCGTCCTGGACACCGTCGAGGCGACCCAGTTCACCGCCGGTTGGCGTGTCACCGGGCCGCCGCTCGCGCGCGACCGCTACGGAATCGCCATGCAGCTCGGCAACGAGGCGCTGAAACAACGCGTCGACGACGCCCTGCGTGCCATGGCCGCCGACGGCACGATCCAACGCCTGCAGGACGAGGCGGGGGTGGTCACCACGATGGACCCCGAGGTCGTCGGCGATGCCGAGGGCGCCGTGGAGCTGGGCATGGAGGAGGGGCTGGAGGAGGGCGTGGACGACGGGACGGCCGCGGGCATCGAGGTCGCCGAGCCGGACGCGCCGGTGCGCATCGCACCCGTCGAGCAGCCCGCGGGCGTGGCGCACTGAGCTCGATGCGCCCCGGACGGTAGACGCGACGCCCCGCCGCCCCGTGGCCAGATTTCCCCGGAGGGGGGAGCCAATGGTGGAGGTCGTCGGCATCGATCATCTCGTGATCCGCGTGAGCGACTTCGAGAAGTCGAAGGCGTTCTATGGGCGGCTCCTCCCCTTCCTCGGCTTCCGCGTGCTCGACGAGTACCCGGGCATGATCGGGTGGACGAACGGCTCGACCCGCTATTGGATCGGGGAGGCCGACGCGCAAGGGCGCAAGCACAAGCATCGCGCCGGCGACGTCGGGTTTCACCACTACGCCTTCCAACTGCGCAGCCGAGCGGATGTGGACGATCTCGAGGCGTTCCTGCACGAGATCGGGGCCACCATCGTCGACCCCGCGGGCGAGTACTACGACGACTACTACGCGGTCTTCTTCCTCGATCCCGACGGGCTGAAGCTGGAGGGCATGAAGTGGGGCGAGCGGGCGGAGGCCGCGGCGCTGGCGACGCCGCCGGGGTGATCAGGTCGCGTCGTGGAAGATGATCCCCAACGTGTGCCGATGGCCCGAGCGGAGCCGGCTGACCCCATGGCGGAGGTTCACCCGGTAGCTACCGCGCGTGCCCTGCACGGGGCGGCGATGGACGGCGAACACCACGGCGTCGCCGCGGCCCAGGGGCACGACGTCGGCGCGGGACTGCATGCGGGGCCGCTGCTCCGTGAGCACGAATTCGCCCCCGGTGAAGTCCTCGCCCGGCGCGGAGAGCAGGATGGCGACCTGGAGCGGGAAGACGTGCTCGCCGTAGAGGTCCTGGTGGAGACAGTTGTAGTCGCCCGCCGCGTAGCGCAGGACGAGCGGCGTGGGGCGGAGCTGGCCGGCCTGGTGACAGCGCTCGAGGAACGCCGCGTGGGTGTCGGGGTATTCCGTGTCAATGCCCATCGTCCGGTTCCACCGGTTGGCGACCGGCGCCAGCCGTGGGTAGAGCGCGGTGCGCAGGCCCGCCACGAGGTCCGGCAGGGGGTAGGCGAAGTACTTGTACTCGCCGCGGCCGTAGCCGTGGTTCCCCATCACCACCCGGCTGCGGAACCGGCCCGCGTCGTAGAGCGCGGTCACCGATGCGCACGCCTCCGGGGACAGGAGCCGCTCGAACACGGCCCACCCCTGGGTGTCGAGATCCGCCTCCGCACGCGCCCAATCGAGCGTGTCCACCCCGCGCCTCCTTACTGTAGGGGCCGCGGCCGCGCCGCCCTCCCAACTGTCGCTCATCGTCCCTCCGCCTCGCGCGCGAGCAACGCCCGCTTGCGTTCGACCCCCCATCGATAACCCGACAACGAGCCGTCGTTCTTGACCACGCGGTGACACGGAATGGCCACCGCGATCGCGTTGGCCGCGCAGGCCGCCGCCACCGCGCGCACGGCCGTGGGGGCGCCGATGCTCCGCGCGACGTCGGTGTAGCTCGCGGTCGTGCCCGCCGGGATCGCGCGCAACGCCTGCCACACGCGGTGTTGGAAGGCGGTGCCCCGCACGTCCAACGGGAGGTCGAGGCCGAGGCCCGGTGCCTCCACGAACCCGACCACCCGTCCTACGAGGCCCTCGAAGGCGGGGTCTCCGCCGAGGAGCGTCGCCTTCGGGAAGCGGTCCTGGAGATCGCGTACGAGCGCGTCCGGATCGTCGCCCAGGAGGATGGCGCACACCCCCTTCCCACTCTGGGCCACCAGGATGGACCCCAGCGTGCATTGCCCGACGGCGAAGCGGATCTCGGCGTTGGCGCCTCCCGCGCGGAAATCACGCGGGGTCATGCCGAGCACCTGGTTGGTATCGGCGTAGAACCGCCCGTTGGAGCGGTAGCCGGCATCGTAGATGGCATCGGTCACGGTGTGGCTCCGGGAGAGTTGGTCGCGGACCCGACGGGCCCGGTGGGCGGCGGCGTAGGCCTTGGGGGTCACCCCCGTGACACCCTTGAACACGCGGTGGAAGTGGAACGTGGAGAGGCCCGCGGCCTGGGCCAGCTCCGCGAGCGTCGGCGCCTCGTCGGCCTGCTCGATCGCGCGGCACGCCGCGGCCACCTTGGCGGCCGCTTGCACCTCCACCGGCGGCTGGTCCGGCTTGCACCGCTTGCAGGCGCGGAACCCCGCGCGCTCGGCGTCCGCGGTCGTGACGTGGAAGCGCACGTTCTTCGGGTTGGCGGCCCGCGAAGGGCACGACGGGCGGCAATAGATGCCCGTGGTCGCCACCGAATAGACGAACGTGCCATCGGCGGCCCGGTCACGCGCGGCGACCCGCGCCCAGCGCGGATCGGACTCGGTGGGGGCGCGCGGAGGGGGGGGCTCGTTCATGGGAGGAATCTCGCACCGGCGCCGGGGGGGCGCACTCCGGTTCTTGCGCTCGAATCGAAACGGGCCCCCCTGGCCGGAGCCCACGCGGCCGTCGCCGGGCTTCGTCGCAGGGGATAGTTCCTGGCCCCCATGCCCGCTCCCCCCGACCCCGACGACGACGTCCCCTGGGATCCCGACGCCCCCGTCGAGGTCCCCATCGACGGCACGCTCGACCTGCACACCTTCTCCCCGAAGGAACTCAAGCACCTCGTCCCCGACTACCTCGAGGCCTGCCGTGAACGCGGCATCCTCCTCGTGCGGGTGGTGCACGGGAAGGGCACGGGCACGCTCCAACGGACGGTCCACGCCCTGCTGGCGCGCCTGCCCTACGTGGCCGACTACCGCCTCGCGGATCCGACGTCGGGCGGCTGGGGCGCCACGGTCGTGACGCTCCGCGCGCTGTAGAGCGGGGGCGCCCTCCTCGCGGCGCTACGCGCGCTGTAGAGCGGGGGCGCCCTCCTCGCGGCCCTCCGGGCCCCCGCTACGACGCCGCCGCGTCCTTCTTTCCGAAGATCGCCTTCGCCGCGCCCACCGCCGCGATGACACCCACGACGATGAGCTTCTTGCCCGCCAGGAGCATCGCGAAGAGGCCCTTCAAGAGCCCGGTCTTCGCCGCCACGCCGCCCGCCACGAGCGCGGCGATGCCGTACTCGGCGACGCGGTCGACGCTCTCGTCGAAGTCCTCGTAGCGGTTGCCCGGGGTGAACTCGGCAAAGCCCATCACCTGCTCCATCGGCAGCTTGATCGTGGCGATCTGGTTCATGGGCGCCACCGCGTTGAACTCGAGCACGCCCTCGCGGCCCAGCGCGCGGATCGCGTAGTTCAGCGTGTGGCTCTCCTCGCCGAAGTCCAGCTCCTTCGCCCAGTAGATCTTGTGGCTGATGCCATCGTAGTGCGGGGGCTCGGCCCAGCCGACGATGCGGACGCCGGTGAGCCCGGCCTTCACGCGCGCCTCGCTCTCGGCGGCGGCGTCGCTCTGCATCTGGCCGAGGAGCTCGGTGAAGTCGATGTCGGCGGCGTCGTCGTCCTTGATGTGGCCGTCGTCCGTGTACGACACGACCACCACCCACGCCTCCTCCGCGAAGATCGACGTGTTCGAGGGCACCAGCATGCCCCACGTGTTCGGGTCGGGCGGGTTGCCCCAGACCTGGAGGACCTTGTCGGTCTCCGCGGCGTCGAGGTAGCCGAAGCTGTCGGGCACGTGGAGGACGGCCTTGCCGCCACCGAGGCTCACGTCGCCGCGCTCGTAGGTGAGGCTCGCCTCGAAGTCGAGCATCTCCTTCAGCTCCGGCGGCAGCTCGCCGACCGCGTCTTCGCCCGCGACGGACCCGACGGCAGCGCCCTCGACGGGCAGGGCGGCGTCCGCCGAGCCATCTCCGGCGACGGGGGGAGCGGGCGGGGCGGGCTGCGCGGCGGCGATGCCGGCGAGGAGGAGGAGGACGGACACGGGGCACCTTGGAAGAGCGCCGCGCGTGTACCACGCGGGGAAGCGATCCGATAGGCGACCGCCGGGCGTGGGCCCAAAAAGGCGAATGCGAGCCCAAAAAGAGTGCGACGACCGACCCTCGGGGGGTGGCCGCCGCGGCGGGACGCTCTCGGGGACCTCGGAGGGGCCCCGAAGGACACGCCCCTACTTTTTGCTCTTCTCTTCGGCTTCCTTGCCCTCTTCGATGAGCTCCTTGACCCGCTGACCGCCCTTGTGGCCGATCTCCGAGTAGAACCCCTCGCCGCGCTCGGCCTTGACCTTCTCGCCGCCCATCCGGCCGGCTTCCTCGACGGTCATCGAGCCCTTCTCACGCGTACCGCCCTTCTCTGTGTCCTTCGGCATTTGGACCTCCCCCCTCGAGGTAAGAGCGGGCGTTCCGCGCGGTCGTCACGCCATGTCCGAAGCCCGCCCCTCCCTTCGGGCGGGAGGGCACCCGGCTCGAAGCGGTGTCGGTGTTCACACCTCCAGCTCCTGGCGCTCGCGAACCCGATCAAGGCGAACGTGCTGTGTTGGAAGGTCTGAACGAACGAGCGCGCGCCGGGCGCGATCGCTTCCTCCCCGGCGGGCGGCACGAGCGGCGGACGGGCGCGTTGCCAGTGGAGGAGTGGAAGCTGCCCCACTACGAGCCGATGCGGACGGCGTTCGACGCGTTTCTCCCGGACCGCCCCTTCGACCACCTGTTCCGCGATGTGTCGACGGGCGTGCGCGGAGGCAAGGGGCCGCGGTATGAGCGAGTGCGGTAGCCGCGCAAGACAACGCGGCCGCCCCGCAGACGCCAGCTAGATGGGGGCCACCATGACCACCACGCCGTTCTCCGAGCCGTCCGCGCCGGTCGACGCGCTCACCTCGCTTCATCGCGAACGCGCGCGCGCCGCCTCGCTCATCGCGTCCGTGCCCGGGGTCGTGTGGGAGGCCTGGGGGAGCCCGGACGCCGCCTCCCAGCGCATCAACTTCGTCAGCGACTACGTGACCGACTTCCTCGGCTACTCGGTCGACGAGTGGCTCGCGACGCCCAACTTCTGGCTCGAGATCGTGCACCCCGAGGACCGCGAGCGCGCCGCCACCGAGGCGTACGCCATCTTCGCGTCCAGGGGTCGGCTCGGCCTCTCCCGCTTCCGGTGGGTGGCGAAGAACGGGCGCGCCTACTGGGTCGAGGCGCGGAGCACCACCATCTGCGACGACGACGGCAACCCCGTCGGCATGCGCGGGGTCACCTTCGACATCAGCAAGCAGGTCGACGCCGACCGCCGCTTCACGCTCCTGGCCGACGCGAGCGCGGCGCTGGCGGCCTCCCTCGACCTGGAGCAGTCCCTCCGCAAGGTCACCCGCCTGCTCGTGCCGGGCTTCGCCGACCTCTGCGTCATCCAGCTCCTGCAGCCCGACGGTCGCCTCGCCGCCGCCGACGTCCTGCACGCCGATCCGGGCCTGGAGGACGTCATCCGGCTGGCGGCGGCCGCGCCGCTCATCGCGAACGCGTCGGAGACCTACCGCCGCGTCCTCGCCGGGGAGCCCGTGCTCCACGCGAACGTCCGCGAGGATGCCGTGCGCCCCGGCGCGCACGAAGAGCCCCGGCGCGCCGCGATCCTGGCGCTGGGCGTGCGCTCCGCGCTCGTGGTGCCGCTCACCTCCCGCGAGGGTGCCGTGGGCGCGCTCGCCCTCGTGTCCTGCCGCGAGGAGCGCCGCTACGGAGACGAGGACGTCGCGTTCGCGATGGAGCTCGGCCGCCGCTGCGGGGTCGCCGTCGAGAACGCGCGCCTGTTCGTGGCGGCGCGCACCGAGCTCGACCAGCGGCGGTGCGCCGAGGCCCGCCTCGAGCGCAAGGCCCGCCAGCAGGAGATCCTCGCGGAGCTCGGCCGCGTCGCCCTCGGCCCCTCGACCGCCCGGGCGGTGGCGCGCCGCGCCGTCACGCAGGTGGCGGAGGTGTGCGGCTTCACGGACGTGTACGTCATCGAGAAGGGCGGCGCCGGCCTCCGGCTCGCCGCCACGGCGTGCTCGTCCCCCGCCGAGTGCGACGCCTACGAGCTCGCGGCGCGCGTCGTGCAGGACGGCGCCCCCGCCCGCGAGGGGGATCTCTCCGCGGTGAGCATCGCCGTGCCGCCGCGCCGCTTCGGCGCGCTGGTGGCCCGCGGCGGCGCCTGGGACGACGACGAGCGGCGCTTCCTCGAGCTCGTGGCGAACGTGCTCGCGAACGCGACGGAGCGCGAGCGCTCCGATGCCGCGCTCCAGCAGGAGAAGGAGCGGCTCGCGGTCACGTTGCGGAGCATCGCCGACGGCGTGGTCGCCACCGACGTCGAGGGCCGCGTGGTGCTCGTCAACGCGGTCGCGGAGCAGCTCACCGGGTGGGCGCAGGCGGACGCCATCGGCCGCCCCGTCACCGAGATCTTCCCCATCGTGCACGCGCGCACGCGCCAGCCCGTCGAGAACCCCATCCTCGGCGTGCTCCGCACCGGCGGCCTGGTCGGCCCCGCGCAGCACAGCGCCGTGCTGCCCCGCGAGGGCCCCGAGCGCATCGTCGCGGACAGCGCCGCCCCCATCCGCGACCGCGTCGGGAACATCGTCGGCGCCGTGCTCGTCTTCCGCGACATCACCGACAAGGAGCGCATCGACGCCGAGCTCCAGCGCGCCAACACCCTGGAGTCCATCGGGGTGCTCGCCGGCGGCATCGCCCACGACTTCAACAACATCCTCACGTCCGTGCTCGCCAACGTCTCCCTCGCGCGGGCGCTCCTCCCCCCGGACCACGTGGCCAGCGGGCGCGTCGGCGAGGCCGAGCGCGCGGCGATCCGGGCGCGCGAGCTCACCCAGCAGCTCCTCACCTTCGCGCGCGGCGGGGCCCCCGTCCGCACCCCCACGTCGCTCGCGGCGGTCGTGCGCGAGTCCGCGGGGTTCGTCCTCTCCGGCTCGGCCATCCGCGCGCGCTTCGGCATCGACCCCCATCCCTGGGTCGTGGAGGTCGACGCCGGGCAGATCAGCCAGGTCGTCCAGAACCTCGTCCTCAACGCCACGCAGGCGATGCCGGACGGCGGCGTGGTGGACATCGACGTGCGGAACGTCCGCCTCGAGGACCCCACCGGCCTGCCCCTCCCCGCGGGCGCCTACCTCCAGGTCGACGTCGCCGATCAGGGCGTCGGCATCGAGCGCGCGCACCTCCGCCGTATCTTCGACCCCTTCTTCACCACCAAGGCGACCGGCAGCGGCCTGGGGCTCGCCACCGCCTACGCCATCGTCCAGAAGCACGACGGGCACATCGCCGTCGTCTCGGAGCCGGGCCGCGGTGCGCGCTTCTCCGTCTACCTCCCGACCTCCCGCGTCCAGCGCCTCGTGGAGGCCCCCTCCCCCACCGCGCTCACCCGCGGCAACGGCCGCGTCCTGGTGATGGACGACGACGCCGCCGTCCGCGCCACCCTCGCCGACCTGCTCGACGCGCTCGGCTACACCGTCGAGCTCACCACCGACGGCGCGGACGCCGTCGCGGCCTACGAGCGCGCGCTGCGGACCAACAGCCGCTTCTCGTGCGCCGTGCTCGACCTCACCGTGCCCGGCGGCATGGGCGGCCTCCAGACCGTCCGCGCGCTCAACGTCCTCGACCCCCACCTGCGCGCGATCGTGTCCAGCGGCTACTCCGAGGACCCCGTCATGGCGGAGTTCCAGCGCCACGGCTTCGTCGACGTGCTGCGCAAGCCGTACACGATGCGCGAGCTCTCGGCGGTGCTCGCGCGGGTGGTGGGGGCGATGGCGACGGTGGGGGGGGTTTTGGGGGTGGGGGGGCGGGGCGCGGGGGCGCGCAGCGCCGGG
>JAUXTN010000092.1 GCA_030684355.1 Pseudomonadota bacterium | reverse complement strand
CACGCGCACCACTCCACGCTACGCGCCCGCCGCGGGCGGCCCCAGGACCGCCACGACGTCGCGCCGGAGCTCGGCCAGCGCGGGCGGATGCGCGTTTGCCGGGAACCCCGCGTCGATGTCCCGCGCGATGCCCTCGATGCGCCGCCGCCAGGCCCCGACGCCCTCGAGGTCGGCGGCATCCGGCCGCGCCGCGAGCACGGTGCGGCCCATCTCCACGACCCGCGCCGCGCGCGCCAACGGCCCCGCCGAGGCCTCGGCCGCCGCCGCGGTGAGCGTGCGGTTCTGCGTCGCCGCCAGAAGCTCCCCGAGCACCTCGCGCGCCAGGGACTGCCCCTCGGGGGTCTGCACCGCCCACACGATCGGCCACAAGTCGGCGCTGGTCGCGGTCGTCCGGCCGTCGAGCACCGCCGCCGCCGCGACGAGCCGCTGCACGCGCACGATGCGGCGATCGGGCAGCGTGACGCCGGCCTGCCGGAGCCGCCTCACCGCGTGCGCGAGCGCGGGCCGCGCCGGGCCGAGATCGACCGCGCGCGCGGCGGTGGCGAGGGCGTCGAGCGGCGCCATCCCCACGCCGTCGATCGCGCCGGCGGTGCGCTCGAGGGCCCACCCGCCCTCGAGGAGCGCCTCCAGGAAGGCGTCCCCGACGGGCTCCACGAACACCCGCACGAGGAACCGGTCCGCGAACGCCGCGAGCGACTCGTCCTCCGGCAGGGCGTTCGACGCGCCGACGCAGACGCGCAGCGGGCACTTCAACACGGTGCTCCCGCGCCGGAACGTCCGCTCGTTCAGGATGCCGAGGAGCGTGTTGAGGATCGCCGTCGATCCGAGGAAGACCTCGTCGAGGAAGGCCAGCTCGGCCTCGGGGAGCATGCCCGTCGTGACGGTCTCCACCGCGCCCTCGCGCAGCCGACGCAGGTCGATCGGGCCGAAGATCTCGTTCGGCTCCGTGAAGCGCCCCAGCAGGTACTCGAAGTACGCGCCGCCGAGCCCCCGCGCGACACGACGGACGGCCTCGCTCTTCGCGGTGCCGGGCGGCCCGATGACGAGCACGTGCTCTCCGGCCACCGCCGCGAGCACGATGGCCTCCACGAGGCTCTCGCGCTCCACGAGGCCCGCGCGGGCGGTCTCCACCACCCGCCGAAGCGCGTCAACCGAAGGTTCCAGCGACATGCCGGCGGATGTATGGGTGGCAGCCGGGCGCCGCAAGGGGCCCCGCCTACCGCGGAGGCCCGACCGCGATCAGAACGGCTTGGTCAGGGCCAGCCACGCGCCGATGGCGACGAAGAACGGCAGCGCGAACCAGAGCGGCTTCGCGAGGGCCGGCGCGCGGAGGGGCACCGCGAGGAGGCCGCCGACGACGAGCCAGAGCACGATCTTGGCGATGACCCAGCCATCCCCGACGGGGATCTGCTTCTTCGCCAGCATCCCGAACCCGCCCAGCAACATCAGGAAGAGCCCGATCCCGTGCGTGGCGGCCACGATCTTGCGGGAGGGGTTCGTCGCCTTCGTGCCGCCGTTCATCGCGTGCAGCGTGGCGGCGCCGAGGGCGCCCCAGATCGACGCGAGGCCGATGAAGTGGAGGATCTTGTAGAAGTCGTACGACATTGCCGCCTCGGGGAGGGCCGCCTCTAACGCGACGGCCTTCGGGCCTCACCCCGCCGGCGCATGTTCGGATCCGGGCGACGCGCGGGACGGGCTTCAGCCCTCGCAGTCGGCCTCGATGTCGTACCAGGCCTGCACCTGCACCCCGGGCGCCGGGATCGCGGCGTGCTCGAAGCGGATGGCGTTCCACGTGGCGTCGTAGGTCCAGCCGGTCGTGGCGTCCTGGCCGTCCACCTTGACGATCAGCGTGGCGGGGTCGGGGATCGAGGTGAGCACGAACGTGTCGGTCTGGCCGAGCGCGGAGAGCGTCGCGATGGTCTCGAAGTAGCTCGACCAGTCCTCGTTGCAGATCGACAGGATCGCGCCGCCCGTCGCGAGGCTCGCCTCGACGTAGCCGGTGCCGGGCTCGGCGGTCTCGCAGCCGTCCGGCACGTCCCCCACGATCGAGGTGATGCCGATGGAGGGCGCGTAGCTGCGCATGCGGGCGACCTTCACGTCCCAGTCCGTGCGCGACTGATCCGGCTCGTCCGACACCATCACGGCGGTCGTCTTCGCGTTCGTACGCAGGAACCCCTCGTTGCAGCCGCCCGGCTCCGCGTTCTCCAGCGCCTGCGCCACGAGCGAGAGCCCGGCCTCCGTCCACCGGCCCGCGGGCCCGACGACCGCGCTCGCGAACACGTTGCTCGCGTCCGGCGTGTCGCGGTCGAGGATGCTCTCGTTGTGGCAGCCATCCTCGTCCGTCACGACCATGATCTGCCAGTCGAGATCGAGCTCCTCGAGGATGTCGACGAAGCGCGAGAAGTTGCTCCGCAGCCGCTCCTGGTCGTCCAGCATCGAGCCCGACTGGTCGACGTAGAAGACGATGTCCGTCTGCTCCCAGGGCCCGTTGCCCTGCCACCACTCGTCGTCGACCGTGGAGTCCAGGGTGCCGTTGCCACGCTGTTTTGCGACGGTGAGGCCGACGATTGCGTCGCTCGTGATCCAGACCTCGCCCTCGTCCGCCGTGAGGTCGTCCGGGTAGTAGGTGAGGGGGACCTCGAGCTGCTCGCCGGCCGGGAGCACGAGCGGGAGGGTGAAGTCCCACGTGGCGCCGAAGTCGTCGCCGAGGGGGACGATGGTGTTGATGGTGAGGTCGACCGAGCCGACGTTCTGGACGTAGACGCTGCCGCTCTGGGAGCAGCCGAGCGGGACCGCCCCGAAGTCGAGCGGGTTCGGCAACACGAGCAATTCGCCCACGAGCGCGCCGCCGGAGAGGGGCACCTCGACGCTCGGGACCTCCGGATCGTCGGAGAGGATGTAGAGGCTGCCCCAGTCCTCGGGGTTGACCGGGGAGAACGCCACGTCGAACGTGGTCTCCGTGCCGGGCTCGAGGATGAGGTCGGGCTCGACCGGCAGGCTGAACGCGGTGGTGCCGGAGAGCTGCGCGCCCACCACGGTGAGGGGGGCGAGGCCGATGTTGCGCACCGTCAGCGGCTGCGTGGCCATGTCCCCGAGCACGAGCCCGTCGAACTGGAGGGCGGGAGGGAAGACCTCGATGGCGGGCTTGTCGTCCTCGGGATTGCCGCGGCCGGGCTCCACGAACCCGTTCTCGATGCACGCGGGGAGAAGCAACAACCAGACCAACCGCATGGACCTGCCGGGGATGGGCCAGCGTACCTGGGGGATCGCCGCCTGCCAACCGCGACGCGGATGTCATCGTTCCGTGCGGAGCGTTCGGCGGGGTAGCAGTGCGCGCGACGGATGTGGCATTCTCGTGACGGAGCGCACGCGCCCATGCGGATCCTTCCCTTTCTCCTCGTCGGATCCTGGTTGGCCGGGTGCGATCCCGCCGGCGTGAAGATCGCGGGTCCGGTCGACACCGACGGCGACGGCTTCGCCGTGGACGCCGAGTGTGACGACACCGATGCCGCCGTGCACCCCGGCGCCACCGAGTTGTGCGACGGTCGCGACGAGGACTGCGACGGGGAGATCGACGACGGCGTGCGCACCCCGTTCTGGGCCGACGGGGACGGGGACGGCTACGGCGCGGGCTCCGAGAGCGTGCTCGCCTGCGCGGCCCCCGTCGGGCACGTGGCGAACGCCACCGACTGTGACGACGCGGACGCGGCGGTCCACCCGGGCGCCGCCGAGGTCTGCAACGGCCTTGACGACGACTGTGACGGCGCGGGCGACACCGACTTCCTCGCCTGGTACGCGGATGGCGACGGCGATGGGTACGGGGACCCCTCCACCGGCGCCGAGACCTGCACGCCCGGCACGGGGCAGGTGACCGACGGGACCGACTGCGACGACGGGGACGCCGCGGTGAACCCCGGCGCCGAAGAGGTCTGCGATCGCGACGACGACAACTGCGACGGTCGCGCCGACCTCGGCGACGTGCAGGACTGGCACACCGACACCGACGGCGACGGCTACGGCCACATGTACAACTACACGACCACCTGCGATCCCGAGCCCGACTGGGTCCTCGACGGGAGCGACTGCCGCCCCGGGGACGCCGAGGCCTTCCCGGGCGCCGCCGAGCGCTGCAACGACGACGACGACGACTGCGACATGGCGGTCGACGAGGACTTCGAGCTCGACGGGGACGGGTACGTCTCCACCGCGTGCGGCGGCGACGACTGCGACGACACCGACGCCATCGCCTACCCCGGCGCCCCCGAGGTCTGCGACGACGGGGTGGACAACGACTGCGACGGCGCGGACCTGCGGTGCGGCTACGGCGGCACCGAGGACCTCGCGGACGCCGACGCGAAGATCTACTCGGACTCGGCGAACTACGACGCCGCCCGCGTGGTCGACGTGGGCGACATCGACGCCGACGGGTTCGACGACCTCGTCGTCGCCACGATGTACGCCGACGGCTACAACGGCGGCGCCTACGTGCTGTACGGCCCGATCGCGGCCGGGACCGCCACGCTGGACGACGCCGGCTACCGCATCCGCGGCGCGCGCGCGACCTACGCCGCCGGCCGCTCGATCGGGGTCGGGGATGTCGACGGGGACGGCTTCGAGGACGTGGCCGTGGGCGCCCCCGACGGCACGGACAAGGAGTGGATCATGTTCGGCCCGATCACGGGCGACGTGGATCTCCTCGACGCCGAGATCCTCTACGAGGGCGTCGTGAACTCGGAGGCCGGGCACGGCTCGGACCTCGCGGACGTGAACGGGGACGGCGTGGCGGACGCGGTGATCGGCGCCTACGAGGACGCCACCGGGGGCTACGCCGCCGGCACGGTGTTCATCGACTACGGCCCGCTCTCCGCCGGCACCTACGACCTCGCCGACGACACCGACGCCCAGCTCATCGGCGAGGTCGCGAGCGCCTACGCCGGGCGCTACATCCGCGCCGGCGAGGACGTGGACGGTGACGGCATGGGCGACATCCTCGCCGCCGCCCCCTACGCCAACAGCGCCGGGCCGTACTCGGGGACCGCCTACCTCGTCTACGGCGGGGTCACCGGGGACCTCGACCTCGGCTCCGCGGACGGGATCCTGCTCGGTGAGGGGCCGGGCGACTACGCGGGCGAGGAGCTCACGCTGGGGGATGTCGACGGCGACGGTCTCGCCGACGTGATCGTCGGGTCCTACAACGGCGCGGCGGGGAGCTACGCGGGCGCGGCCTACGTCGTCTACGGGCCGGCGTCCGGCACCACGGATCTCGGCAGCGCCGACGTGATCCTCCGCGGCGAGCGCGCCAACCAGTACGTCGGCCTCGGCCTCGCCGTCGAGGACCTCGACGCGGACGGTGTCGGCGAGCTCGTCGTCGGCGCGACCGCGGACAACGCGTCGGGGAGCGCCTCGGGCAGCGTCTACCTCTTCTACGGCCCCCTCTCGGGCACCCTGACCCTCGCCGACGCCGGCGCGATCTACCTGGGCGAGTCCGCGGGCGACGACGTGGGCCAGGGCCTCGTCATCGGCGACTTCGACGGCGACGGCACCGGGGATCTCGCCATCGGCGCGCCGGGCGAGGGGACGGGCGGCTCGGTCGCGGGCGCGGTCTACGTGAAGTACCCGAACGAGTGACGGCGGGACACGCCACGACGGCCCCGCTGCTACCCTGGAGGCACGATGTTTCGACCCCTGCTGCTCCTCCTCCTCGCGGCCGGCTGCAAGCCCGAGCCCACGCCGCCCGTCGACACGCCGCCCGTCGTCGAGGATGAGACCGCTTGCGACGAGGCCGAGGCCGCGCTCGGGTACCGGGCGTGCGTGCCGCGCATCCCCGACGAGGACACCTTCAACGGGGTCACGATCCCGTCCGCCAGCGTCGATCAGCTCCGCGTCGGCAAGTACCTCGTGCCCGCGCGAGACGACGCCCGGGTGCCGCCGGTGTTCCTCGACGTGAACGCGTTCACGCTCCACTACGACTTCCTGCGGACCGCGTTCCCCGACAGCTACACCGCGCTCACGACCGAGGAGTACCAGGACCTCGTCCTCCACCCGGACACGCGCGAGTTCTACGCGGGCACCTACTCGCTGTACCTGGAAGAAGACGGGTTCTACTACGGCTTCACGGTGTGGGACGACCCCGGGGACGCGACGAGCACGGTGACGCTCGAGCAGGTCACCGCCGCGTGGGAGACGTTGCAGGACCGCTTCGAGATCGGGCCGCTCGCGTGGGTGCCGAACTCGCCGGCGCAGCAGGAGGCCGCGATCGATTGGGACGCGCCGTTCGACATCCACAACCCCGCGGTCATCGACTACGAGGCGTACAACCCGGGCGAGGCGTACGGGTACCTCCGCCTCTACACCCTGGCCGAATTGGCCGACGCCACCGAGGCCGCCTCGTTCGGATACCAGGACTTCGTCGTCATCGACGAGGCGCCCGAGGACCTCGAGCGCGTCGTGAGCGGGATCGTGACCGGCACGCGGCAGGGCGGGCTCTCCCACCTCAACGTGCGGAGCGCGGCGCGGGGCACGCCCAACTGCTACATCCGCGAGCCGCTGGCCGAGCTCGCCGCGTGGCAAGACCACCTCGTGCACTTCACCTGTGGCGACGAGGGCTTCGAGGTGGCCGACGCCACGACCGAGGACGCCGAGGCCTGGTGGACGAGCATCCGGCCCGAGCCCGTGACCATCTGCGTGCCGAACCTCGACGAGCGCGCGATGCCCGGCCTCCTCGACCTCCCGACGGACACCGCCGATCGTCGTGACGCAAACGTGTGCGCATACGGCGCCAAGGGCGCCAACCTCGCGACCTTGTACCAGCGCATCGACGATGAGTACCAGCTCGACGGCTTCGTCATCCCGTTCGCGTACTACGACGACTTCATGCGCGCGGGCACCTGGACGGTGGACCTCGGCTCGGGCGCCGGCGTCTACACGTTCGCGGAGACCATCGCGGCGTGGCATGCCGACGCCACCTTCCTCACCGACGCCACTGTGCGGCGGGACCGCCTGGAGGCCTTGCGCGCGGCGATGGACGAGGTGCCGGTGGATCCCGCGCTGCTCGCCGAGCTCGAGACCCGCATCCTCGCGGTGTTCGGCAACGACACGACGATGGTGCGGTTCCGCAGCTCGTCGAACGCGGAGGACGGGCTCGACTTCAGCGGCGCGGGCCTCTACAACTCCGACAGCGCCTGCCTCGCCGACGAGCTCGACGCCGACGAGGTCGGCCCCAGCCACTGCGACCCCGACAAGGCGGACGAGGAGACCCTCACCGACTCCCTCCAGGAGGTCTGGGCGTCGAGCTGGAACCTCGCCGCGTGGGAGGAGCGCGACTGGTACGGCATCGACCACGAGCGCGTCGCCATGGGCATCCTGTGCGACACGCGCAGCAACGCCGAATTGGCCAACATCGTCGCGTTCGCGGGCAACCCCACGGCCGACGGGGATGACCGCTACCTCGTCAACGCCCAGCTCGGCGAGCTGGAGGTGGTCTCCGCGGAGTCGGGGGTATACCCCGAGAAGGCGCTGCTGACGTTGGAAGACGGCGTCGTCACGCAGGTCGACCGCGTCTCGTCGAGCAGCGAGGCCGACCTCGTCCTCACCGACGCCGAGCTCGCCGAGATCGGCGCGGTGCTCTGGGACATCGCCCTGCTCTACCCGAACGACGACGAGGTGCCCGAGGGGCACACGCTCATCTGGGACACGGAGTGGAAGATCACCTCCGAAGGCCAGCTCATCATCAAGCAGATCCGCCCGTTCTTGCGCTGATCCCGGAGTCCCGCGTGCGCTCGTTGCCAATTCCCGCCGCCATCCTGCTGCTCCCCCTGTTCCTTGCTTGTGACGGCGGCCCCAAGGCTGACGCCGACACGGGCGCCGCCGACGCCGACACGGACACGGACACGGACACGGACACGGACACCGACACGGACACCGACACCGACATCGACCCGGCCTGGGCGCACTGTCCGGCGGCCGACGTGTATGTCGGCGACACGACGTGGCAGTCGGGGGTCGAGGCGACCGCGGGCGCGGAATATTGTGGCGTCGCCAACGAGGGCCGCACCCTCGAGGAGGAGGTGACCGCCAAGGCGATGCTTCGGATCGTGGCCGGCACCTACCCGCTCCCGTACGAAGAAGGTACCTACGACCTTGCATTGCCGGTGTGCACGCGGTTTGCCGACGCCGCCGTCCAGCCCGGCATGGCGGGCGGCTCCGGAGAGACCGAGGTGTCACCCAACACGTTCGGGTCGACCACGTACACCTACGTCGCCGGCACCCAGGGGCTCACCGGGGGTGGCCAGGACTACCTGCTCGACCACACGATCGTGCTGGTGGGGCCCGCGGGGGAGGTCCCCGCGCCGCTCACGCTCGACGGCGGGCCCAACGACCCCTCGACCGGCGCCGGGGCGTCGTTCGTGCTCTACGAGGCCGTTACGTCGCCCTACGACCTCACCGCCCGGACGTTCGTGCCGTGCGGGGACGACAGTTGGATCCGCAACCTTCACACCGTGACGTTCGACGGGGGGGAGGTCGCGCTCGACCTCTACCTGGGCGGCGACATCGTCATCACCGCGCCGAGCGACTTCGCGCGGGCGTCGGGCACGCTCGACGGCGTGCCGTTCGATGTCACCGACTACTTCCGCCTCATCTACCGGCCCGACCACCACCACTTCGGCCGCCACTTCGCGGTGCTCTTCGACGCGCCCATCGGGGACGCGTGCGGGCTCCGCATCGAGGAGGTCGACGGGCAGGAGGGCACGGTCACCGCGACGGTGAGTACCATGAGCTGCGACCTCTCGGTGCTCGAGACGCGGACCGTCAGCGCCGAGGACTGGGTCGTGGGCGGGTAGGCGATGGATGGGGACGTTCCGAGGGACGAGGAGAACGGGCGGTTGGCGGACGCGGCGTTGGTAGCGTGGATCCGCGCGGCGGGTGGCACCGTCGGGCCGCTCCGCGTGGGGGTCTCCGAGGAGGGCGTGCGCGGCGTGTACGCGACGGCCGATCTCGCCGGCGGGGACGTGATCCTGGAGGTGCCGCGCGCCTGTCTGCTGCTCCCCGCGGACCTGGACGTTGCCTCCGAGGCCCTGGACGCGCTGCTCTCCGCGCTCGGGGACCACGTGCGGCTCGCGCTCCGGCTCCTCCGGTTGGAGGCCGCCGCCGAGGCTGGGTGGGAGCCGTACCTCGCGTCGCTCCCGACCGAGTTGCAGGGGCACCCGCTCTTCTGGCCGCCGGCGGATCTCGCGCTCCTCGCCGGCACCGCGATGGGGCCGCTGCTGGACGATCGGCTCGACCTCCTGCGCGAAGAGCTCCGCCGTGTGCGTGCGTACGCCCTCGTCCCGGCCACGCTCTCCGAGGCCGCGTGGCTGCGCGTGCGGACCCTCGTGACCTCCCGCGTCTTCGACCTCCACTTCCCCGACCGTGCCGTCGTCGGGCTCGTGCCCTACGCCGACCTCTTCAACCACGGCGCGGCCGGCCACACCGCGTGGAGCATCGACGCGAAGACCGGCGCCTACGTCCTCCGCGCGACCGTGCCCGTGGCGGCAGGGGCCGAGGTGCTCGGCCACTACGGCCCCAAGGGGGACCTCCGCCTGCTGCTCCACTACGGGTTCACGCTCCCCGACAACCCCGAGGCCGAGGGTGTGCTCCAGCTCGGCGCCTACGGGGCGGTGCGCGTGCCGATGGGCTGCGACGACCAGGCGTTCGGCGCGCTCCTGGCCGACCTGCGGCGGGACATGGCGACGTCCGAGGAGCTCGCGGAGGCCCACGACCGGGGAGGGGACACGCGGGGGGCGCTGTCGCCGCGCAACGAGCGCGCGGTGCTCCAGGCGATCGAGGATGCCTGCGAGCGCGGTCTGGTGCGGCTCGTAGAGGCGGCGGGGGCGACCGGATCGGGGGTCCCGGAGCGGTATCGCGACGCGACGCGCGTGCGGGCGAGCGAGCGCCGGGCGCTGGCGTGGGTGCGGGCGGCCGTGCGCGCTCTTCAGAGGACGTGAACGAGGTGCCTTGACGGGTGCGGCTGGCTGGTTAATAGGGCTGCGTTCGTCGAAATGGGCGTTTAACTCAGCGGCTAGAGTACTACCTTCACACGGTAGGAGTCACTGGTTCAAATCCAGTAACGCCCACCACTCCATTGAACGCCCGTTTTCGCCATGCGCGGGAACGGGCGTTCGGCGTTTCGAGCATGACGGCTCGTCGACGAGCTCCGCCGCGCTCGAAAGACAAATGCGCGAGCAGAAGTCCGGGGGCCGGGACGGCGTGCCCACACGCGACGAGCGCCCGGCGGTTCGCACTCTGGTTGGCCCTCTGGTCGGCGAAAATCCGGCGCCGGTACTCTGTCGCAGAACCCTCGCTTGCTGGGGGGCGTTCGGCCGTGGCGCCACCCATCGCCGTCCGGCAGGTGGTGCGCCTTGCACCGTGAGGCTATCGACTTCGGGCTACGGGTGTTCGTGGAGCAGTACATCGTCACCCGCGTGACCAAGACACCAGCCCGAACGGGGACGCTCCTGATGGATCGGCGAGCGCCTCGACTCGCCCCCCCGGCGCGGCGTGCGTCGACCGATCCGGCGTAGCTCATGGCCCGAGCTGGTCCTGCCGCTCACTCCCGAAGCCGCCTCGGCCAAGGCCGATACGAAGTGCTGGGCCCGCTCGGTGAGGGCGGCTTCGCCCAGGTTTGGCGGGTTCTGGACCGCCGCCTGAACGTCCAACGCGCGGTGAAGGTGGTCGACGCGACCGCAGACCGCCAAGCCGGCGAACGGGTGTTGCGGGAGGCGAAGCTGCTCGCCGAGCTCGGCCACGGCAGCATCATCACCGTGTTCGATGCGTTCGAGGACGACGGCCTGGCCTGCGTCGTGATGGAGCTGTGCGCGGGAAGCCTCGCCGACAGGGTGGCCGCCTCCGGGCCGCTGTCCCCCGGGCTTGCCGTTCGCCTCGGGATCGACGTGCTCGGCGCGCTCGGCGCGGCACATGCACGCGGTGTTGTTCATCGCGACATCAAGCCGCAGAACCTCCTGGTCACCGAGCGGGGGGAGGTACGGGTCGCTGACTTCGGCATCGCGCGGTTCCGTGACGAGTCCGTCTCGATCACCCGCACCGGCGCGCTCCTCGGCAGCGTCCCATTCATGGCACCCGAGCAGCGCCAGGACCCCTCGCGCGTCGGCGTCGGCGCGGACCTGTACGCGCTTGCGACGACCCTCGCCTGGGCGATGACCGGTAGGCCGAGCGGCGACCTGTTCGTGGAGGCCGAGCTGGCGCGCCTCGGCCGCCTCACCGGCGCCGGTTTCGCGGGCGTCCTCGCGCGGGCGGGCCGGTACACACCCGAGGAAAGGTACGCCTCTGCCGAGGAGATGACGGAAGCCCTCCGCGTGGTGGCGGCCTCCATGCCGGAGCCGGCGGACGACCTTCACCTCACGAGCGACGCTCACCCCAGCGTGCGCCTCAGGCCCCGGACACCGCGCTGGGGCCTCTTCACGCTGGCGCTCGCGCTCGTGTCCGCTGGCGCGCTAGCCTTCGCCTCGAGGCGAGCCGTCGCACTGCCCGAGCTCGACACCCGGGACGACATCCCTCCGTGCCCGGATGGAACGACGTGGTTCGACGAGACCGTGCGGTCCGGCCCACGAGAGGCGATGGCGGCGGCGTCCGCGGACGTCGACGGCGATGGAAAGGTCGACGCCGTCTTCACGAACCAATTGGACGAGAACCTCTCGATCTACTGGGGGAACGGGAGGGCGATGTTGGAGCAGGGCGCGGAGGTGCCCACCGTCCGGAGCGGTAGCCCGGTCGGCGTGGGCGACCTCGACGGGGATGGGCACGCCGACCTCGTCGTCGCCGACCGCGACGGGGCTCGGCTCCAGGTCCTTCCGGGCAAGGACGGCCGGACCTTCGACCCCCCCATCGAGATCTTTCAATCAGGCATCCCCGCTTGGCCGCTCCCAATCGACTGGGACGGCGACGGGCAGTTGGACCTTGCGCTCACGCTGGCCGCCTGCGTCGCTTGGCGTCACGGTGATGGAGCGGCGGAGTTCGCACCGCACCAGTGCCTTGCGCCGGGTCCCGACGTGCTCGGGGTCGCCGTGGTTCGGAGCGCGACGAGCAAGGTGGGGCTGCTCCTCGCGGGCGGTGCAGGATGGTGGGTCGCGCACCCCGACGAGCGAGCGATGATCGGCACGCGGGAGGAGGTGTTCCCCGCGCGGCTCGCCCTCGACATGGACCGGCTCAGCGCCTCGGCGTGGGACGCGGACGGCGACGGCAACGACGAGATCTACGGGTGGGCGGACGCGCCGGAGGCTCAGGTCGCGCTACGGGCGACGCGGGTGGGCGGCGCATGGAGCGTCTGTGAGCTCGGTCGTATCGACGCGAGGCGGAGCGGCCCGCTCCCGCGGGCGGGCGCCGACTACGACGGCGACGGCAAGGTCGACTTCCTGCGCGTGCAGACGTGCGCGGAGTGCACCAGCAACCATGTCATCCTGCGGGGGCGGTAGGGCGACGAGGGCCTCGCGCCTGCCGCCCCGCGTTTCAGGGGCAGTCCCCCGTGGTCCAGGTCGCGCCCACGACGGTCCCGTCCTGTCCGTTGCCCGACGAGTCCGTGAGCGTGGTGCCCATGCCCTCATCCATCGCGTAGAGGGCTACGGTCGAGCTGTCGGCGGTGAAGATGCTCTCCGGGGTGAACGAGGACGCGTAGCGCGCGGTGTTCGAGATGCGGACACCTGCGATCCGCCCGTCGAGGAAGTAGTTCGTTCCTGAGCCGTTCACGCGGCCGCCCCCCACGCCACCGTGCTGCGTCGAGCTCGGCGAATCGCTGGTCAGTGTCACGCTGGCGACCCTCGTGCCGTCGACGAAGAGGGCCGCCGACGTAGACGAGGAGACCACCATCGCGATGTGCGTCCACCCAGCGGGCCAACTCGCGTAGGAGATGCCCCAGTTGGCGTAGGCTGACCCGCCGCCGTTGCACGAGGGAAAGTTGTTGATGTGGAACCCCGTGGACGTCCAGAGGAACTGGCCGCAGGTCGTCCCCACGAGCATGGCCTCCGACCCCGAGGGGCGGGAGTCGGCGTCCACCCAGAGCTCGTACGTGTAGCTCGAGAGGCCGGAGAACGTCGGGAGGTTGACGTAGTCGTCGCTCCCGTCGAAGTCGAGCGCGGCGCAGGCGCCCGTGATCGATACGCTGTCCGTGGCCTCCGTGCTCACGTCGTCGCCGTCCTCCGCGACGACCACGCAGGTCCAGGCGTCCCCCGCGGCGGTGCTGGCCGCGGGGACCGTGTCGGACGCGATCCCGGCATCGCTGCCGTCCAGCTCCCAGGCGTAGGTGTAGGAGAGGCTGTCGCCGTCGGCGTCGGTGCTCGGGGTGACCAAGTCGCAGACGAGATCGTCCGCGTCCTCCGGATCGGTCGGAGAGACGGCGACCACCGGCGCCGTCGGCGCGGTGTTGAGGATCGTGACCGACGACGACGCCAGGGCCGTCCCCGCGTCCTCGCCGTCGTCAGGGGTCGCCACGACATACACCTCGTCGCCCTTGCCGAAGTGCACGCCTCCGTCGAGCGTGGCGCCGGTCGCGCTGATGGGCACGCCGTCGACGTACCAGGTGTAGCCGACCGACACGGTGTCGCCGTCAGCATCGTTCGTCGAGACGGACGCGGTCAGTACGTCGTCCGTGTGGGCGGTGGCAGGCGTGAGAGAGGCCGTCGTCACCGTCGGCGCGGTGTTGACCGCGACCGCCGTGTCGGACCACACCGCGGCGCCGTACTCGGTCCCGTCCCACGGGATGACCTCGACCTGGATCGAATCGCCCTTGTCGAAGTGCGCGCCGCCGAGCGTCGACGTGGTCGCCGCCAGCGCGCCGTTCACGTGCCAGTTGTAGGCGTAGGCGATGCTGTCCCCGTCGTCGTCGGAGCCCCCGCCGAGCGTGACCGCCACAGAGTCGGATTCGGCGGGCGTCCGATTGGTCAGCGAGGCCACGCCGAGCGTCGGGGCCGTGTTCGACACGGTCACCACGTCGCTCCAGACGGCTGAGCCGTCCGCCTCGCCGTCGTTCGGCGTCACCGAGCAGGCCACCGACGCGCCCCTGTCGAACAGGGAGCCGTCGATCGAGGCGGTGCTGGCCACCGTGGAGCCGTCCACCGTCCACTCGTACACGTAGGACTCGGCGTCACCGTCGATGTCGGTGTACCCGGCGGGGAGGCACGTCAGCGTCGAGGCCTCGTAGACCGGCATCGGGTCGATCGTCACGCCGGAGATGGAGGGGGCGGTGTTGTCGATGGTCACGGACGCCGAGCGCACGGGCTCGCCGTCGGCCAGCCCGTCGTTCGGGGTCGCCTCGACCTCGACGGCCTGGTGCTTCGCGAAGAGGTCGGAGGCGAGGGAGGCGCCGGCGCCTTCCTGGACGAGCGCGCCGTCCACGTACCAGGCGTACCCGCAGGTGACCGCATCCGCGTCAACGTCCGCGGCCCCCTCCACCGCGGCGACCAGTGTGTCCGCCTCCGTCGCCGCGAGAGGCGTGAGCGCGACCGAGGTGACGGTGGGAACCGTGTTCTCGAACGTGACCGAGGCTTCGACGGGGTCGCCCGCCTCCTCTCCATCGGACGGCGTTGCCGTGACGATCCAGGTCTCGCCGCGCACCGCGACGCCTGCGGGCAGGACGGCATCCGCATACTCGGTCGCCTCACCGGCCACGCTCCACGCGAACGTGAAGGTGACCGTGTCGTCGTCCGGATCAGTTGCCTCGACGCCAACCACGATCTCCTCGGTCACCCCGGGCTCCTGCGGATCGAGCGTGACGACGCCCTCGGGCGGCGTGTTCACGACGACCGCCTCGGCGGTCGCGGGCTCGCCATCGGCCTCACCGTCGGTGGGCGTCACTGTGACCGACCACGCTTCGCCCTTCGTCGTCTCGTCCGCGGACACGGTGTCGGTCGTCAGGTCGGTGCGCACGCGCCCGTCGACCGACCATAGGTAGCGGTAGATCACCTCGTCCCCATCCGGATCGGAGGCCCCGGCCGTGAACACGACGACCAGGTCCTCGTCCGTCGCGGCCGACGACGGCGACACCACGATCGACGGGCTGGACGGGGCGGCGTTGGACTTGGGGTCGCCAGCGGGTTTCTGGTGACAACCGGCGAGGACGAGAAGGAGGATGGCGGGGCGGAGGGGCATGGGGTCCTCGGGGGGCGCGGACGCTATCACATCGATGAGCAGCAGATCGGCGAGGTCGCGCCGGCAGCTCGCGCTTCGAGATAGCGCTTCCGTCGTTACTTGCAGGTGCACGGGTTGTAGGTGTTCTGAGCAAGGCAGGCCGAGCTGATCCCGCTCAACGGCCGAGAACCACAGGAGGTCGACCCTTCGAGGACGCCGCAGCCGTAGCCATAGGCCCACTGGTAGCAGGCTTCGTAGGACCTCGATGTCGTCGCTTTCGAGTTGGTGGTCTTCGAAGAGGTCGTCTTCGAAGACGTCGATTTCGTGGTCGGCGCCTTCGGCGGGCTCGTGGACTTCGAGGACGAGGCCTTCGAGGTCGAGGGCTTGGGCGTGGACGTCGCGGTGGTCGGGCCCACGGGGGCGGCAGCGGGCGTGACAACCGGCGAGGGCGCAGGCGCGGCCGCCGGGGCAGTCGGCGTGGGCGGCGCAGGCGTGATCACTGGGGTGGAAGACGACGTAGGCGACGACCCGCCACACGCGCAAGCGAGTAGGAAGATCGCCGCGAACGCGACGGTGATGGAGGAGGCGCGCATCGAGATCCCTGAACGAGGGCACCCTACCGCAGTGAGTCGCCCCGACCTTGCCCTGCCTTGCCACCGGACCCGGTGGGGCCTCGACCATCCACGGTGATCCGGCCCGGCGGGAGCGAGAGGCGAACGAGCGTGGTCGTTCCCTCGCGCTTCGACTCGAACAGCTCCGGCACGCCCCCAGCGCCCGCGAGGACCAGGCGGGACCGCACCTTCCCGCGCTCCCACGCCACCCGCTCAGCAGGGCTGTCCGGGTGCCCGCCCGCCGCGACCCACTCCGCGTAGGCACCGATCGGCGCGAGCCAACCCTCGCCCGATCGGAGTCGCGCGGACGCGTAGACCCTCAGGACCCGGGCGCTTTCGCCCCGCAGCGTGCGCGAATCCGACCCCGCGGTGAAGACCGCCTCGCCGTCGCCGACGTCGAGTTGGCACGCAGCGTCCCGCAGATCGATGCCGGTGCCCGCGGTGTGGCGAGGCGCATCGGCGAGGAGCAGCCGCAGGACCCGATCGCCCACGGTGAACACCTGCCCGTCGAGCAGCGGCGCCATCTCGGGCGTGGCCAGCGGGCGGATGCCGTCATCGCACACCTCGACGTACTCGTGTACGTCCTCGGCCTCCAGACGATCGCCCGATCTCAGGTCGTGGAGCAGCATCGCCGGCGCGCTGGGGTCGACCAGCTCGACCCAGCCGAGGCCGTCGAGTCGCACCCTCGGGCGCGCGACGCCTCGCACGAAAGCGCGCCAGCCTTCGGCGTCGGCGGTCCCGGCCCCCACTGTCCGGTCGACGGCGCCGAGCGCGCGCCAACACCACTCCCGGCCGAGCCATCGGAGTTCGAGCCAGTGGAGCGGCATCCCCGGGTGCTCGATGACCGAATCGTTCGACCAGTGGCGGCCGAGGCGCGTGGAGGCGCCGAGGGGAACGCGCCGAGGACCGGCGCCGAAGTCGAGTAGGAGGCGGCCCATGCGCGGGTCACTTCACATGGCGCTCATCGGCGCGCATCCGAGCGCGCGGTGAGCGCCCTTCGGGAATGGTCGGGCAGTGCAGCAAGCCTCGCCGCCGTTATGCCGCCCGGCTGATGGATCTCACCTCTCTCTACGATGACTGGCGCGCCCGCTACGGCCACGGCTGGGGCCTGTCCTGGTACCTCGCCGCCGAAATCGTGCGCCGCTACTCCGGGCGCGTCGGCCTCGTCGGCGTCCCCTTCGAGCACGAGGGCGTGGGCTGGTACGGCGTCCTCCTGTTTGTGCCCGATCTCCGCGGCGAGCCTCGGCCCCTCGGCCGCATCACCGCGGCCGGTGACGCGGAGCGGTGGGAGGGCGCGGAGCACCACCGCCTTGCCCTCACCGAGCGAGCCGAGCGCGGGGAGCCACCCTCCACGTTGCTCGCCGCCGCAATCGCGCATCTGGAGGTGGAACGGGCTCCCAACATGCGCGCCCCACGCGCGGGCGCACACGCCATCGGGCTGGAGGTGTGCGCCCGGCTCGCGCTCCGCGTCGACACCGCGGGTGTGTTCATCCGCGCAGACGAGCCTCCTCGCCCCGGCGAAGCGGCGCCCGACATCGTTCTCGCGGCGCCAGGCGGTCCCACGCTCCGCATCGGGGGCGACGCGCGGCTCCACGGGGCCGGGGAGATCATCGACCTGCTCGCGCGCTGGCGGACAGGGGCCGGCGTCGCGGACCTCGCCGAGCTCGTCGCGGGGTTGATGCAGCCAGTGACCGTCGGCGCCGACGCCGGACGCTACACCCTCGACAAGCACCGGCACCGCTACGCGGCTTGGTGCGCGGCGCGCGCAGCGGGACGCGGGCTTTCCGGTGGCAACAACGGAGCCTTCCGCGTGGCCCTCGACGCGAGCGACCTGCCCGAGCTGCTCCGTGGCCCGGCGGATCGATGGCCTTCAAACGCGGCAGAGTTCGACCGCGCGCATCGGGCCTGGTGCGGGGCGATTGTTTCGTCGCTCCACGCGAGCGGTGCAGACGACGCTACGTTCGGCCGCGCCGCAAAGGTAGTCGCAATCTACCTGAAAACCTTGATAGTATGCGGTGGACGCGAGCGCACGCCTCTTGCCCGGGTGGCCCACCCTCCCATCGACCGGGTGCTCCTCGGACGGCTCGCGCGCGACAAGCGGTTCCCGGCGGAGGTGCGCGCGATGTGGGATCGCACGAACTGGACGACGCTCGGCGTGGACGCGTACGACGAAGTGATCGCCAGCCTGCGCGCGGTCGGGCTGGCCGCGGATGGGTTCTGGCGGGCCGAGGAGTGGTGGACGGGGGACCAGGACCGGGCTTAGCCCGCCCCCCCCCCAAGAACACGGAGTAGGGGAAGCGATCGATCTGCGCGCGCCGGAACCGGCGGTTGTTCATCCACACGGGGAAAGGGTCGGGCGACGCCACCATCCTCGTGAGCCCCGCGTGCACAGCCCCGAGGAACTCGGCGCCGAGACCTGGCAACTGCTCCTCGTGCCAGCGCATAGCCGTACGGAGCTCCTCCTCGGCGGGAGCGAGCAGCCTCGGCGTAGTCACCGGGAGGCGAAATCCCGCACGAGGTCTGCGCGAACGTCGTCCCAGGAGCGCCCGTGGGCGCCGGTGCGCTCGGCCTCGGCGACGCGTCGGTCAAGCTCGTCTGACCAAGCCGCCGCCCGTCCGGGGTCCTCGGGCCCTCGACGCTGTCGATCAGCTCGGCCGCAAGCCGTAGACGATCGGCGGCATCGAGCTCCATCGCTTCGGTCGTGACGGCGTGAAGGGCGCGCCACCATCGCCGACATGTCGCGGCGGTGGTGGAGGCTTACCAGAAGTCCGCGCCCGAAGGAGAGGAGGCCGCGCGCCTACACGGCAAGGCCTCGCGGCGTCGCGGAAGTGTCGCACGTCCGGGACCTCCGTGAAACCCGCGCCTGTTACCTCCTGTACCCGGGAATCTGATGAACCTCCTGCTCGCCCTCCTGGGGTGCGTCACCGAACCGCCTCCCCCCGTCGCGACGACCGCACCGACGTTGTCGTCGCCCCCGCTTCCACGCCCAACGCGACGGCACCACCTGGCCGTCACCCCCGTGGCAGTCCCCACGGGTGCCTCCCAACGGGAGGTGCGGGCCGCGAGCTCCGCGGCGCTCGACGGCGTCACCTTTCCGATCGGGTTTCACGCCCTCGCGCGGACGGGCGACCGGATCGGGGACACCGTGTTCGGCGCCCGGTCCAGCCGCTCGGGGAAGCCGTTGGAGCTGTGCGAGGGACTCGATTACACGGGCCTCTGGAAGGCATCGACCGGCCTCACGATGGTCACGCACTTCGAGTGCCAGCCCGGGGCGATCTACCTCACTGCGGTCCAAGCGCTGCCGGACGGGCGGTTGGCCACCACCGCCACGCGGGCCGTCGACGGCCGCCCGATCGACGGCGGGAACTACTTCTGCGCCGGCGCGCCCACGACCTGGGACAGCCACCTGGCCGCCGAGGAGTACGAGGGGGACGTCCGAAAGCTCCTCCCCGACGGCACCCTGTCGGACAATTTCGAGGACTACGCCGATTTGGCAGGCTGGTGGGACGGAAGTTTGTCCGAGGCGCACCCCTGGCAGTACGGCTGGGTCGTCGAGGCGCCGCCCAGCGGGGCACCGACGCGGCGCTGGTCGATGGGGCGGTTCTCGCACGAGCTTGCCCTCCCCATGCCCGACGAGCGCACGGTCTACCTCACCGACGACACCGCTGAAGGCGGCGCGCTCTTCCTCTTCCAGGCCGACCGACCGCGCGACCTGTCCGCTGGCACGTTGTGGGCCGCGCGGTGGCAACGCGGGCCCGGCGACCAGGACTACGCGCTGACCTGGGTGTCACTCGGACACGCGACGGACGCCGAGGTGGAGCACGCGGTGGCGCAGAGGCTCGGCTTCGAGGACCTGTTCGAGGTCGCGGCACCGACGAATGGCGCGTGCCCAGGCGGCCTCACGCTGGCCCGGACCAACTGGGGCGCCGAGTGCCTCCGTATGCGGCCGGGCAAGGAAGCGCCCGCGAGCCGCCTCGAAGCGCGGCGGGCCGCGGCGCTGGCCGGCGCCACGACCGAGCTCGTCAAGACCGAGGGCCTGGCGTTCGCTCCGGAGGAGCGGAGCGTGTTCCTCGCGATGACTCGCTTCGAGGGGCCCGCCCTCGCATCGACGCCGCCGGACCGGGCGCCCGATGATTTGCGCCTGCCGCCCAACCGATGCGGTGGGGTGTGGCAACTCGCCCTGGGCGATGGCCGCCCGGGTGGGCCCGCCGGGCCCTTCGTAGCAGCGACCGCGACGCTGGCCGTCGCTGGTGTCGAAGAGGGTGGCGCATGCGATGCGAACGCCATCGCGAACCCCGACAACCTCGCCTGGATCGACGGCGCGGGCATCCTCGCGATCGCCGAGGACACAGGACACCACACGAACAACGCCCTGTGGTTCTACGATCTCGAAAGCCGCAGCCTCACCCGGGTCTTGACCGCTCCCGTCGGCGCGGAGGTGAGCGGTCTACGGTGGACCGCCGGTGTCGGACGGTGGAGCTACCTGAGCGTGTCGATCCAACACCCGTTCCAAGACGACCCAGCTGCGGCCGATGCCGAGCGCCGGAGCGTGGCGGGTACGCTCGGCCCGTTCCCGGCCTGGGAATAGGCTGACCCGTCAGCGGCCGTCGATCGCGTCGCACAGGGCGGCCAGGTCGGCCAGGCCGAGGAGGCCCGTCGTCGCTTGGGCCCGTTCGGGCTCCAGCCGTAGCTCCTCGCGCAGGCGCTCGAGCAGGGGCGCCGGGACGCCGGGCTCGTGCTCGACATGCCCCGATGGAGCAGACGAGACCAGCTTTGTTACCGGTCGGACGACCCTTAGCACGTGGCAAGCGGTGAGCTCGTTTCCAAACATGGCGGCGAGGCCGAGCCGAACGAGCTCCTCGGCGGGCGCGAACCGAGTGCAGCCCGCGGGGATCCAGCCGGATCCACCGACCTCCGGTGCCTGGGAGCGCGACGAGGGTGAACTGTTCGCGCGGCCCACGCCTGCCGACGGACGCGAGCGTGCCGACGACCAGCATCCCGCGGACGCGGGTGCGGGGGAGTGGATGCACTTCGTCGAGCGTCAGGGGGGTGATGGTCAGGTACAACTCGCGCCGAAACGCCGCCAGTGCCTGCTCCCGCGCAGCGCCTTCCAGCTCCTGCCGCCGCACGAGCGCCACCCCGTGCCGCGGCAGCTCGGCGAGGAGGAGCTCGGCGTTGGCGGCCGTGTCCGCTGGCGGGGCGCCGCGGTCGAGGAACACGTTCGACAGCCCCGCGGCGACCCGGAGGCGCGAACCGTATGGAGGAGCCTCCGCCACCGGTTCGTCGGCGGCTGCCGCGAGCCGCGCGAGTTCCCGGATCCGGACGAGCAGCTCGCCGCGAGTCCCGCCGCGGAGGCCGGGCGTAACCGGGCGCTCGGCCGACCCGGTCCAGGCGTGGTGGCGATTTGTCATCTGACCGTGAATAAATGATGGTTGAACGCTCGTCAAGCGCGAGCCAAGGCTCTCGCGTGCCCGGTGGGCGGCCCGGCGAGCGGAAGGACACCTGATCGTCGCGCGGATGTCGCCGCGAATCAACGTGCGGACCCCATACCAGTGACATGAGCCAGCACCGAGATCGCGTCGTTGCCGAGCGCGAGGGAGTTGGTTGCTCACCTGGTCAGGAGCGAGTGGGGATCCTGGAAGTCGGCTCGCAGACCACCACGCTCGCGCTCTTCCGCTCGGGCCCCGGAGGGCTCCGACACACCGAGCAGCTGCGCGTGGCGCTTCCCCTCGTGCGCTATCTCACCGCCGCGGGCGAACTGCCGCCGGAGGTGGTGTCCAAAGTCGCTCGCGTCGTTGTGGAGCTCGGTCGGTACGCGCGCCGCCGAGGCTGGCGTCGGCTCCAGTGCGTCGCAACGAGCGCCATCCGGGACGCTGCGAACGCGTCGGACGTGGTCGCCGAGGTCGCGGCGCGGTCCGGCTTGAACTTCGAGATCCTCGACGGCCGCAGGGAGGGGGAGGCCGCGGGACTCGCCGTGACGAGCACCCTTCCGGTCCGAGACGGATGTTTCTTCGACCTGGGGGGTGGCAGCCTGCAGCTCGGACGGCTGCGCGCCGGACGGTGCGAGCGCGTCGAGTGCCTCCCACTCGGCGCCCTGCGGATGGCCGTTCAGCATCTCCGGCAGGATCCGCCTGGGCCAGCCGACCTCGGTGCGCTCGAGGACCGCGTGGCGGATGCCCTCGTGGAGCACGACTGGGTGCGTGGCGCCCGGCAGTTGGTCGGGGTCGGTGGGACGATTCGTGCCCTGGCGAAGGTGCACCGGCTCGCGACCGGGTGGCCGATTCGACACAGCCACGGCTATTGGCTCTCGGCCGATGCCGTTCACGAGGGCGTGCAGCGCCTCCTCGCGCTGTCGCCGAAGGCCCGCGCATCCCTCGGAGTGCCGAGACACCGCGTCAACTCGATCCTCGCGGGAGCGCTGATCGTCCGCGCGATCCTGCGCGCGGGCGGCTTCGAGGGCGTACGCGTGTGCGGCTTCGGACTCCGCTACGGCGTCGCGCACCAGGTGATCGGGATCGCGGCTCCCGAGCAGGAACACCGGGGCGCCGCCGAGTGGGCGCTCGCCGTGGGGCTCGCGAACCAGCTGCGCGATCGCGGACGTGCCAGGATTGACGGGCTCCTCAGCAAGCCGCTCCCGGGCTGGTACCAGGAGGAGTCGCTCGCGGCGGCGGCGCTGCTCGGGAACGAGGAGGCGGCCCGGGCGATGGATCGCCTGGATCTGTTCGAGGGCTGGCGAGGGGCTCGTCGGTCAACTTGACCCAGGGGGCCCGAGCTCCGCAACGGTGTGTCGCTGGGTTACCGGCGCCGTCCCACATCCGGAGGACCGCGTGATCGCCCTTTCCCTGCTCCTCGCCTGCTCGGGTGACAAAAGCGACGACACCGGCGCAGCCGCACCTTCGATCGAGATCCTGCACCCCACGGCCGACGACTCCCTTGCCATCGGCCCCTTCTCCGTCACCGTGCTCGTCGAGGACTTCGCCCTCGAAGCTCCCGCCAAGCACAACGAGGGTGAACCCGAGGGCTACATCTCGGTGTCCCTGGACGGCGTAGAGGTCCTCACCACGGCCGAAACGACGTTCTCGGTGTCCACGGACGCGGCGGGTACGTACACGCTCGCCGTGGAGCTTCGTTACGCCGACGGAGACGCGCTCGAGCCTCCTGTGACGGACGAGGTCGCGCTCGCCATCGAGTAGCGCGACGGCCCGCTGGACTACTCTTCCGTGAAGTCGGAGGCGGTCTCATCCACCCCGGGCGCCGCACACGCCGCCACGGCGTCGTCCGTCCACTCCGCGCGGGGCCGCGACCGGTAGACGCGGGCCGCGCCGGGCTCGGTGTAGACGAGGGTGGACGAAGTTGGGGGCCGTCACGGACGCTCGACGTTTGGGTGAGCCTGTGTCCCGACGTGCGACGAGGGCGATCCGATTGTGCCCGTAGGCATCCTGTGCCTTCGCGGAGTGACAGTTGGGCGACGTTGCCGAGGGTGTGGCAACCGTCTCCGCCAGGAATCAGTTGCCATGGGCAGGCGTTCCTCGAGCGTCTCGACGCCAGTGCGCGCTCGTGGCACGGGCCGCGCTCGCCAGCGCCGTCCCCGACGCGATAGGCCGGCGCATGTTCAACGTTGCCGTCGTCAATCTCAAGGGAGGCTGTGGCAAGACCACCCTCTCGACGCAGCTCGCTGCCCGGTATGCCCGGGATGGGCATCGAACGATCCTCGTCGACCTCGATCGGCAGCAGAGCGCGCTCGGCTGGGTGCGAGCCAGGCCGACGCAACTCCCCACGATCGAGGCGACGGCTGGAGACATCGACGCGCTCGTCGTGCCCTTCGGGGAGGGCCGGACCGTGTTCGACGTACCGGCAGGGATGAAGCGCAAGGCGTTGGAGGTCGTGGTGCGCGCCGCGGACGTCGTGCTCGTGCCCATCCTCCCGTCGCGGTTCGACGAAGCAGCCACGGAGCGGCTGCTCGGGCTGCTCCGCGAGATCAAGCCGGTCCGCACGGGGAAGCGGCCCGTCTGGGCAGTAGGAAACCGGCTTCGAACGGGCACGGTCGCGCGCGCGGGCATGGAGAGCTTCCTCGACCGGATCGGACTCCCTCCGGTCGCATTCCTCGCCGAGTCCAAGCACTACGCGGAGGCCGCCCAGTCTGGCCAGACCCTGTTCGACATCGCGGGGAGTCGCCACCGCGCCCTGCGCGCGCAGTGGGCTCCGCTCCTCGTGTTCCTCGATCGCGCAGCCGCCGAGTTGGAGGTGGATGCGCGCTCCCGCTGATCACGGGAACCCTCTCCGCTATGGAGAGCGCGCCCTGCTCGCACATGAACGAGTCGGGTGGCAACGCGGTGACATCGGGGATCCGCGCGCTCGACGTGAGCCCCATCGCTGCGAGCATCCACGCCCAGGTGACACTCCTCCACGGCACCGAGGACACCGTGATCCCCTTCACGGAGTCCGTGGCGCTCGCCGGACGCCTCCCGAACGCGCACCTTTGCGTGACGCCGCTGCTCACCCACGGGGACACCCGGCTCACCCCCGCGCCCTCCCGCAACTGGCCCGGCTCCACGCGGCGCTGGCCGCGTGGTTCCGAGCGCTGGACGGCACGATCGGGTCGGGTTGGGAGCCCGACACACGAACGTCCCTGGGGCGACGCCAGCTCTTCGCTTGGGGGAAATAAACCCCGCCTCCCATGTGGCTCCTCCTCACCACAGCCTGCGCCGAGCCGGGCCCGTTCGCCGCGCGTGCCGCGTGGCTCCAAGCCGAGCTCACCGCCGACAACGCCTGGTGGATCACCCGCTCGCCCACGCTCGTGGAGGACAAGTACGCCCGGATGGCGGCAGACCCCTACGATTGGCTGCGCGGGAGCAACGCGGTCTTCCTGGCCGACCAGGTGCGCCCGGACCCCGAGCGTCCCCGCACGCGCTTCCTCAGCGTCGAAGACGCGGCGTCCGTGCTGCTCGTCGGCGATCCCCACCTCGAGAACCTCGGCACCTGCCTGGCCGGCGAGGAGCCCGATCCCGACGAGGCGACACGGCCGTACGGCGAGGACGGCGCTCCATTGCTGCTCGAATGGGTCGATCTCGACGCCTCGACGCACGGACCCTGGACGTTCGACGCACGGCGCGCGGCGCTCTCGCTCGCCCTCGTCGCGGAGGAGGCCGAGGAGTGCGTGGGCTGCCTGGCCCCGGCGATCAGCGCCTTCGCCGGCGCCTACGCCGACGAGATCACCGCGCGGGAGCGGGGGGAGCCCGGCTGGGACGCCGGCGCCGAGGGGATGGGCGAAGGGGCCCTGGTCGCGGCGCTGCGGGAGAGCGTGCGCGAAGACGGCCTCCTGAGCGCTGCGCACGACGACTTCACCGTCGTGGAGGCGGACGAGGACGGCATCGGCCACCGCCGGATCGCGCTCGACGAGCGCCTCGACGCCGACGGAGACGGCATCCTTCCGCTCGGCGTCGGGGACGCCGCCCGACTGGACCGCGTGCTCGCGGGGTGGACGGACGGGCGGCCCGCCGGGTTCCGGAGGCTGGATGCGGCGCGCCTGTACGGGAAGGGTGTCGCGTCGCTCCCGGCCACTCGCTTCGTGGTGCTCTGGGACCGTGGAGATGCCGGGCTCGAGGACGACCGGCTCCTGAACGTGCGCGAAGTGGTGGACCCCCCGTCGGTCGACGGGCTCTACGCGGGGCTCGGATCGGTCTACGCCGACAACGCCGACCGCGTCGCCGCCGTCGCGGCCCAACTCTGGTCCCGTCCCGACGCCGACGTGCGCATGGGCGCCGTCGCCGACGGCGCCGCGGCGTTCAAGACCACGAGCTTGTCCGGCTGGTTCGACACGTTCGACCACGCGGCGGTCGACCGGGCCTTCACCCTTCAGGTCGCGACGGCCACCGACCTCGACGCGCTCGCCTCGACGCTCGGCCGCGCGCTCGCGAGCGCGCACGCCCGCGGAACGACCCTCGACGGGGCCCCTGCGCTCGGCGTCGTCGCGGACGATCTGGCCGCCGGCGGCGGGCGCGAGGCCTTCGTGGAGGAGCGCGTGCGCGACGTGACGGACGACCTCGCCACGCTCCGGGCCGACCACGCCCTCTTCCTCGCCTTGCTCGACGACGCGGGGCCGTTGCTCGGCGCGGAGGTCCTGTACCCGTGAGCTGTGTTCCCCCCTTTCCCGACGCGGCCGTCCACGCCTACGACGCCGCTCCTGCCCCGCTCGCCGCCAGTCGGGGTCGTCTCTGCGTCGCCGCCTCCATCGAGGTGGCGGGCCGCGGCGCCGTCGTCTTCCCGGACGAAGCCCTGTCGCAGACGATCGATCTCTCCCGCGCGCGCGTCGGACTCGGAATTGCCGCCGGCCCCGCGTGGGTCCGCTTCCGGACGAGCGCCACCCGCTCCGCGGACGACGACAGCTACATCGGCGTCGCCGGAGAGGCCTGGGTGCCGGCCATCGACGGCGCGGTCGTGGGCGCGACCTTCGCGGGGTTCTCGGGCGAGGTCGGCATCGTGCCGGACCCGTGGGTGGTCGCCGGAAACCGCGGGTGGGGGCTGGACGCGCTCGTCCCCACCTTCGCCGAGGCGCTCGCGTGGGTCCCGCCGTCGGACGCGGGCCTCGCGCTGCGGTGGAACGGGTTGGGCGATCGGGTCGACATCGTCGGCGTCCTCTCCAGTGGCGAGGGCGCGAACCGGCGCGAGCGCAACGAGGGGAAGGATCTCTCGGGCGCGCTGAGCATCGCCCCGCTCGCCTCGCCGGCGCTGATCGTGACGCTGTACGGCCGAAACGGGTCCCGCGGCCTCGGCTACGTCCGCGCCCATCGCGTCGGCGCCCGCGTGGCCGGCGAGATCGAGCGGGTGGCGTACGGCAGCGAGCTTCTGCTGGCCTGGGGCATCGGCGACGACGCCGAGCGCGCGCCCGTCGGCGGTTCCGCATGGGTGCGCGCGCGGCCGATCGGCCCCCTCCTCCTCGCCGCACGCGGGGACACCTGGACCGAGGACATGGCTGACCCGGACGCCCTGGCCTGGCGCGCCCTCGGCGGCGCGGGGGTTGCCGTCGACGTCGGCGCCGGCACCCTCTACGCCCTCGCGGGGGCCGATCACACGGCTCGCGGCGAGGCGGTCTCGTTGTTCCCGGGCGCGCCCGCGGGGGCCGCCGCGACCACCCTCTACCTGCATGTCGGGCTCGAACTCTCGGCCCGATCGGAGCTCCCGTGACCCTCCTGCTCCTGGCCTGCGCCCAGACCGACTCCGGCTTCGACACCGGCACCGCCGACACCGCGAGCCCCGCGGCGACCGTCATCCCCGGCGAGGTCCTCGTGAACGAGGTCATGTTCGACCCTTCCCTCGTCGACGGAGACTTCGGCGAATGGCTCGAGATCCTCAACGTGAGTGACGCGGAGGTCGACCTCGCGGGGGTGATCCTCCACGACGACGACAATGCCGGCTTCGTGATCGCGGGTTCGCTCCCGGTACCGGCGGGCGGCGTGGTCGTCCTCGGTCCCTCCGCGGACTCCACGGCCAACGGGGGCGTCCAAATCGACTACGCCTACAGCATCGACGCGGTGAAGCTCGGAAACCAGGGGGACACGTTGACGCTCTCGGCGGGCGGCGTGGCGCTCGACACGTTCACCTGGGACGCCACGGTGTTCACCGTGGCCGAGGGCTCCGCGCTCCAACTCTCGCCCGGTGTGGATGCCCCCGACGGCAACGATTCCCCCGACGCGTGGTGCCTGGCCACCGCGGCGTACGGAAGTGGTGACCTCGGGAGCCCGGGCGGCGCGAACGGGGCGTGCGAGTGATCGCGCTGCTCCTCCTCGCGTGCTCGATGGCCGGAAAGTGGGGCGAGGACACCGCCGTTCCCGGGACGGAGCCCGACGTGGATGGGGACACCGACACGGAGGGCGCGGTCGTAGGCGTCGTGATCAGCGAGCTGATGACCAACCCGGACGCCGTGGAGGACGACCTGGGCGAGTGGTTCGAGGTCACCAACACCGGCGGCACTTCGGTCACGCTCGACGGGCTCGAGGTCCGCGACGACGACGATGACGGGTTCACCGTCTCCACCCTGACGCTCGCTCCCGGTGCCTTCGCGGTCTTCGGCGCCTCGGCGGACACCGCCGTCAACGGCGGCGCTGCGGTCGACCACGCCTACGACGTCGGCATCTTCAAGCTCGGAAACGACGGCGGGCGTGTCGCGCTGCTGTTGGCGGGCGCGGAGCTCGACGCCGTGCTCTACGACGCCACGTTCCCCGGTGAGAAGGGCCAATCGCTCACACTCTCCGCGGCCGCCCTGGACCCCGCGAGCAACGACGACGCCGGGGCCTGGTGCGCCGGCACCACCGCCTACGGCGCCGGAGACCGAGGCACGCCGGGCGCGACCAACGATGCCTGCGAGGGCGGGGACACCGACACCGACACCGATATCGACGGCGACGGCGACGGCGACGGCTTCGGCGACGACGACTGCGACCCCGAGGATCCCGACGCGTACCCGGGGGCGCCGGAGGTGGAGAACGGCACGGACGACGATTGCGACGGCCATGTCGACGAGCGGGCGCCCAACGAAGGCGACCTCGTCCTCACCGAGATCATGAAGGACCCCGACCCCACCCCCGACGAGACCGGCGAGTGGTTCGAGCTCACGAACGTCGCCGACGTCGCAATCGAGCTCGACGGCCTCACGGTCACGGACGAGGGCGGCACCGGCTTCGTGCTCGCGACGAACGACGTTCTCGACCCCGGCGCCGTCTACGTGCTCGCCGTCTCCGCGGACACCGCGCTCAACGACGGCGTCACCCCCGACTACGTCTACTCCGTGGCGGACCTGCGCCTCGGCAACGGCGACGAGCAGCTCGTCCTCTCCTTCGCCGGCGAGACGATCGACCAGGTCGCCTACGACGAGGACTTCCCCGACGAGGCCGGCAAGTCCCTCTCGCTCGACCCCTCTGCGTTCACCGCCGCCGACAACGACGACGCGGAGGAGTGGTGTGAAGGGGACGGCGACTATGGGACCGAGGGCAACCAGGGCACGCCGGGGGAATGGAACGACGAGTGCTGACCTGGGTGCCCAGGCTCACCGACCCGACGAGCTTCTGCGGGGCATCAGTCGGGGAGCGGGCGCTGGCGGAACGGGCAACCCTCCGAGCGCTCGCGCATCTCGATGAGGGATTTTTTCGGGTCCGGCTCGATCGGCTCACGCCGCGGGAAAAAGACTATGTTCGAGCGATGGCCTCCCTCGGGCCCGGACCTCACCGATCGGGTGAGATTGCCCTGGTCCTCGGAATCGACGTGTCGACCGCGGGGCCGCTCCGCGGCGGCCTGGAAGGGCATGATCTACAGTCCGCAGCACGGCGACACCGCGTTCACCGTCCCCATCTTCGATGAGTTCCTACGCCGGGCGATGCCGAACTGGTCACCGGCTGGACTCACAGGCGGGCATCCGCGCCCAGGCTCCCGTCGGGGGCGGTGAGGTCCAGCCCGGTCTGGACCGGGCGGCGCCCCGTTGACTTGGCGGGCTGCTGATGACGCCTTATGATGACACCATGCGCACCATCATCGACCTACCGGACGACCAGCTCGCTGCCCTCGACGCCTGGCGCGTCGCCCACGGAGTGAGCCGCGCGGAGGCCGTCCGTCGGGCGGTGGCGAAGCTCCTGGACGATGAGCCGGCTCGTCGTGTGGTGATCGACGCCGCATTCGGTCTCTGGAAAGGTCGCGTGACGGACGGTTTGGAGGAGCAGGAGCGCCTGCGTGGCGAGTGGAACGCTCTATGAGCGTCCTCGTCGACTCCTGCATCCTGATCGATGCGCTCGCTGGTGCGGAACCGGCGCGCGAATACTTGCGTGATGCGCGAGGCGCCGCGATCAGTCGCCTGACTTGGATGGAAGTGATGGTAGGCGCACAAGGCGAGGACGAGGAACGGGCCATTCGAGCGTTCCTCTCCGTATTTGAAGTGCTGGCCCTCGATGAGGCCGTCGCGGAGGAGACGGTACGGCTCCGGCGTGCGCGCCGTCTGAAGCTTCCCGACGCCATCATCTTCGCGACTGCCCGGGTGCACGGCCGTGAGCTGGCCACCCGGAACACCAAGGACTTTCCTGCGTCGTCACCTGGTGTGTTCGTCCCCTACAGCCTCCGTTGAGGCACCGGCGTGCCAGAGAACACGCCGTCGACGGTGCCGTCGTCGCCGACGTCGTATTCCTGCAGGACGACGCGACCGGCGTCGTTAGGTGAACGGCCCGATCCGCCCAGGCGGGGCCCCCGGCGGTGCGATAGAAGGCGTCCAGCGCCAGTGTATGGTCGTCCACCCCGTGTCGCCGACGAGGAGCGCTGAGGAGGCCCCACATGCAGACATGTCTCTACACAGGTGACGTTGCCGGCCTCGCGCGCTCGCATCCGTACACGCACGCGGTGTCGAACGAAGCCTTCCGCTACCTGGATCTCAGGGCGACGCCCGGGCTCATCCGCACCTCGCTCGAGGACTTCGTCCCCTGGAGCGGCTACGACGCGGTGGAGCAGTTCTACCTGCTCCTCGAGGGGCTGAACGGCCCGGACTCGACGCTGGAGACCAACGACTGCGCCTTCTCGGCGCCCGAGGACGACCCGGAGGCGCCACTCGAGCGCCAGTTCATGTGCTCGGGGCGGGTGATGGTGCTCTTCCGCCACCTGCCACGAAATACCTCGGCCAGCGATTGGGGCACCTTCACCAACGCCCTCCACGTGGCGCTCTCGCGCACCGATCCTCACTTCGAGCTCGGCGTGATCGGCACCGCGCTCGTCCCCGTGCAATTCAGCGACCTCCCACCCGCCGCCCGGGAAGGCCACCAGCTGATGGTCTCGTTCTGGGCCTGGGGCAGGACCGAGCGGGTGTGCATGGAGAACCTGGCACGCCTGATGACGAACCTCGCAGGCGCCCTGCGTGAGGTCGACGGGCGCTGACTTCCGCGCTGGCGCGCGCCGCCCTGCCACTCCGCGGCCACTCACGTGTGCTCGCCCTGGCACTCGAACGTGCCAGTGATGCTCGACAGGCGGGGCGCGTCCCCGGCGCGGACGCCGGGGCCGGTCCGCTGCGGGCTTCGGCCTGCGGCCTCGGTCGGCCCGGCCCGAGCGCCGGTCCGGACCGCCCGGCGAAGCGCCGGGCGCCCTCCGCGCACCTCGCGCGGTGGGTTGGTTATCCGACGATCGAGCGATTCTCGTGGCATCGTATCCGTCCACGTCGCGAGAAGTTTCGGAGCGAGCCCCAGGTGCGCATGTCGCGACAGCAGGCGACAGCAGGGGACAAGCTCCACCCCTTCCAGTTGGGTCGCTTGGCTACGTTCCAGGTAGCCAGGCACCGAACATGACACTTCCCCCCGTCCTCGTCATGGCGATCATCGTCCTCACCGGCGCGTGCCGCGCCGCGGGCGAGGACGAGATCTTCGGCACGTACTCGGGCTTCCTGCGGGAAGCCGATCTCGACAACGGCATCACCGTCCAAGCGAAGGACAGCTCCTTCACGCTGCTGCTCGAACGAGGCGAGGACGGAGTCGCCGGTCTGGCGACGATCCGCGGGAAGGCCTCGGGCCCCCTCGGCGGCTTCGACGGCGTGGAGATCGGCGAGATTCCCACCGTGAACATCGACGGGACGGAGCTCTGGTGCACCTACAAGGGCGAGGGGTTCACGTTGGGTGTGGAGGGGACGTTCTCGCCGGACTTCGCCACGCTGGCCCTCGACGTGGATCTCATCGGGATGCTGTTCCTGGACCGGGAGCAGGAGCCCGACCAGGGCTGAACGTCAGGCGCAGGCGAGCCGAGCGACCTCGTCGAGGCGTCGCCACCCCGCTTGCGGAGCTCGAGGAACGCGCATAGGCCGAAGCTCATGAACTCCGCCCTCCTCGTGCTCCTCCTGGCCTGTACCGGAAACCTGGACGACAAGGCCATCGGGGCGGACACGGGCAGCGCCGAGGACGTCGATACCGATACCGATACCGACACCGATACCCACACGGACACTGACACGGGCACCGACACTGACACGGGCACCGACACCGACACGGGCACCGACACCGATACGGGCACCGACACCGATACGGGCGCGGACACCGAGCCACGGTGCCTGACCACGACGGTCGAGACGGATATCAGCCCCTTCGGGAGCGTGGACAGCCGGGAGGTCTACACCTACGATGCCGACGGTGGCCTGCTCACCTACGAGAAGGACGAGCGCGCCGACGGGGTCGTGGATGCTCGACAATTCTATGCCTACGACAGCGACGGCAACCTGCTCACCCATGAATGGGACAACAACGCCGACGGAACGGTGGACGCTCGGTGGGCCTATACCTACGACGCCGACGGCAACCTGCTGGCCTCCGAGCAGGACGACGACGCCGACGGGGCGGCGGACCTGCGCTACGCCTACACCTACGACGCCGACGGAAACCAGCTCACCGCCGACTTGGACGATGACGCCGACGGGACGGTGGATTCGCACTACACCTACACCTACGACGCGGACGGCCACGCGCTGACCATGGAGTCCGACTCCGGCGCCGACGGCACGGTGGATGCGACGAGCACCAACGCCTACGACGCCGATGGCAACCTGCTGACGGTCGAGCGTGACTTCGACGCGGACGGGGTGGTGGACGCGCGCACGTCCTACACCTATGACGCCGCCGGAAACAGGCTGACCTCCGAATACGACTCGCGCGCGGACGGGACGGTCGACTCGTACGCCACGTACACGTACGACGCCAGCGGCAACATGCTGACCTATGAGCAGGTCTCGTCCTCGGGGCGGTCCTGGGGCTCGTACACCTACGACGCGGACGGCAACCTGCTGACCCACGAGACCCACTGGGACGGCGACGGGGCGTCGGAGTCGCTGAGCACCACCAGCTACACCTACGGCGCCTGCTGACGCACGGTGGCGGCGCCCACCCGCCCCGACCGTCCGCGAGCGACGAAGCTTCGCTTGCCGGATAGCGACAGACGGGCCGTGCGCTCGCCGGCCGGGCTACCGCCCCCCGCGGAACTCCTCGTGGCAGCCGATGCATTCGTCGCGCAGCTCGCCGGTCATCCGCCGGAGCGTCGCGAGGTCGTTGCGCCCCGCGGCGTCGACCGTCGTCTCGAGGAGCCCGTGGAAGGCCTCGTCGCGGGCGACGAAGTCGTCGACGCGGTCGGCGTTCTTCGGGGGGCGCGCCGTGCCCGCGGCGATGCCCGCGGCCGTGGCCTGCTTGCGCAGGTGGACGGCGTGGAACGCCTCGGCGACGCCGGTCGCGTCGCCGAGGACCACCGCGCGGTTGAGCACGTCGTACGCGGCCTGGAGCGCGATCATCTCGTCGCGGATCGGGTTGTCGCCAGCCGGCGGCGCGGCGTGGGGGGCCGGGG
>JAUXTN010000091.1 GCA_030684355.1 Pseudomonadota bacterium | reverse complement strand
GACCCCTCCGGGGAGACCCCTCCGGGGAGACCCCTCCGGGGAGACCCCTCCGGGGAGACCCCTCCGGGGAGACCCCTCCGGGGAGACCCCTCCGGGGAGACCCCTCCGGGGAGACCCCTCCGGGGAGACCCCTCCGGGGGGACCCCTGCGCGCCGACGACTACGTGCCTCCGGGCGTTGCGGGGCGGAGCCCCGCCCCAGGAAGCCCCAGATCCGAAAACGAACGAAGCGCCCCCGAGAGGGCGCCTCGTCACTGCGACCCCGGGCCTACAGGGAGTGCAGGTACGCCTCAAGGTCCGCCATCTCGTCGTCGGAGAGCATCGAGGTGTCGCCCATCTCGCCGGAGCGCGACATCTGGAGCACCGCCTCCAGGGAGGAGGCCGAGCCGTCGTGGAGGTACGGGCCGGACGCCGCGACGCCCACGAGGGTCGGCGTGTTGACGGCGTCGAGGCCGAACATCGTGTAGTGCTCGTTGTCGGTCAGGCGCTCGCCGCTGTGGCAGGTGGCGCACGCCACGTCCGCGCGCTCGAAGATCGCCTTGCCGCGGAGCACCTCGGGGGTGGTCGCGCCCTTCATCGGGAGGTCGACCGCGCGGTTCGACTCGATGTACGCCGCGACCTGCGCCGCCTCGGCGTAAGACATGCCGCTGCCGCCCATGCGGCCGGAGCTGGTGATCTGGGCCTCGTCCGACACGGTGCCGACCTGGTCGGTCCAGGTGAACGGCGCGGTGACGCTGACGGCGCCGCGGAGCGTCGGGGTCTGGCGGACGCCGTCCTCGAAGGTCCAGGTGAGGCCGTCGTTGCTGCCCTGGTAGTGGCAGGTGGAGCAGGACACGCCCGCGCCGTCCGCCGCCATCTGCGTGCTGGTGGCCGAGAAGAACAGCCGGCGGCCGGCCTCGACGTCGGCGTCGAGCGAGCGCTCCGCGATCTCCGTGGCCGCGGGGCCCCGGAAGGTCTGCGCCGACACGAACCCGCTCGCGAGCTGGTCCGAGAGGAGCGAGCGCGTGTTCTTCGCCCGCAGGCTCCCGACGGTGTGGTCGAGGAAGGAGTCGACGTAGGCCTCGTCATCGGAGAGGAACGCGACGCCGCGCGGCCCGGCGTCCGTGCCGATGAGCACGAACGGGCTGGAGGCGAACCCGGCGGCGTCCGCCGAGATGCTGGCGCCGCCGCCCGTGTCGAACTCCCGGAAATCGGACTCGGCGCTCGTGTCCGGGTAGATCGGGGTGGACGAGAGCACCACGACGGTCTGCGAGGCCTCCATCGAGGCGTAGATGAGCGAGCCGTCGGGCGAGTAGGTCACGCTCGAGAGGTAGCTGCGGACGGCGGCGGTGGCGCCGTCGTCGTCGTCGTCGAGCTCCGCGAAGCCGGCCACGAGGACCGTCGCGGCGTCCCCCGGGACCGGGTTGCCGTCGTCACCCGTGGGGACGATGACCACCGCCGGGTTGAAGCGGCTCACGCCGAGGCCCGCGGAGCCGTAGCCCTCGGAGACGGTCTCGACCTCGCCGGGCTCGCCGACGGGGTTGCTGTTGTCGATGTACATCGCGGGCACGGCGACGGACTGGCCGTCGGGGGAGACGTAGAGGTCACCCGTGACGCGGCGGGTGAAGCGCTGCGTGCCGTCCTCGCCGGCGCCGAACACCGGGGGCAGCTCGAGCTCCGTGACCTTGCCACCTTCGGCGAGGCTGATGGAGTGGATGCCGCCGCCCATGGCGGAGCCCACGTAGAGGGTCTCGCCGCTCGGGTGCAACGCGACCCAGGCGGGCGTGCCGCTCACGGACCAGGTGCGCTCGATGGCGAAGGTCGTGGCGTCGACCTCGACGATCTCGTTCTGCGCGGAGAGCGCGACGTAGAGCCGCTTGCCGTCTTCCCGGGCCACGATGCCGACGGGCTCGGCGCCGACCTCGAAGGTGGCGACGGCCGAGAGCGTGCCGCCCTGGTCGTCGAGGACCGCCACCGAGCGGCTGCCGCGGAGGGAGACGAAGAGACGGTCCCCCGCGCGAGCGATGCGCGTGGGCTCGAGCCCCACGTCCACCGAGCTTAGGGCGCCCGTGGACGGCTCGTAGCGCACGACCCGCCCGCCATCGGTGTCGACCGAGTAAAGCGCGTCGTGATCCGCGTTCGCGATCAGCGTCTGGCTACCGGTCGGGAAGGTCCCGTCGTGAAGCGACGCCGTGCACGCGCAGAGAAGAGTGGGGAGGAGAAGGGAGAGCCGGTTCATGTCCTACCTCGTGACACCATCCTGCCATGCAAGGAATGGTCCCGCTCCGGATATTGTACACGAATGAGCTTCTTCCTCATCTCGATGGCCCTGGCCGAGGGTCCTGGTGGCGCCGGGCACGACATCCCGATCGGCCCCGCCGGCACCGAGGCCGCGCGCGTAGCCCCACCCCCGGGCGAACCGGGGGAATCTACGGGTGAGGCGGTCCCCGGTGCGCCCGCCGCGGTGCCGGGCGGTGCGCCCGCCGCGGTGCCGGCGCCGGCCGCCGACCCGGACCCCGACGTCGAGGACGCGCCCGTGGAGGAGGGCCCTGCCGCCGAGGACGACCCCGACGCCGAGGACGACCCCGACGCCAGGGATGACCCCGACGCCGAGGACGCGCCACCGGCCGACGCCATCGCGCTCACCCCGGAGGAGAAGCGCGACGAAGCCGCGACCCTCTACGTGAAGGCGCTCGACTCGTGGAAGTCGGGCAAGCCCCACCGGGCGTGGCGGCTGGCGACCCAGGCGCTCGTCCTCGACCCCGAGCTCACGCCCGCGCGCCTGCTCGCCGGCTACGCGCTCCTCCGCCTGCGCCACACCGGCGAGGGGGTCACCACGCTGCGGGGCCTCGCTCTTGAGCCCGCGGAGTCCCCGCTCCCCGAGGGCGCGCGCCGCGCCGCCCGCCGCATCGTGCGCCGCCACGAATTGCCCTACCGCCGCGACCAGTGGTGGATCGCCGTCGGCAACATCACGTTCTTCGAGCGCCTGGGCGAGGTCGTGGTGCCGCTCAACGGCTTCGTCTTCGCGGGCCAGGCGCCGCTGCTCGGCAAGCTGTCGCTGCGGGTGGACGGCGGGAGCCCCTGGGCCAACGGCGGGGACCTCGACGTGCGCGGACCGCGCTTCGACGTGATGGCGGTGGTCACGGAGCCCGTCGATCGCGGGCTCTGGCAGGTCGACTTCGCCGCGGGGCCGGCGTTCTGGGTCGCGGAGGGGCGCTACTGGGCGGACGGCTGGGAGCCCTACGTCGGCGTTCGCGCCGCGCTCGGCGTGGACGTGCGCCTCGGCACCACGATCGGGCTCCGCTACGAGATGGGGTTGAGCGCGTACCCGATGGCCGCGGACGACCTCGACTTCTACGCCGAGCCCCTCGACTTCCGACTCGCCATCCAGACCTGGTTCGGGAAGTAGCGCGGCCCACGGCGGCGGCGGACCGAGCGGATCGGCGCGCGCCGATCGCGGCGCCCCGATTGCCGCGGACGGACGCCCACGGCACATTGCGCCATGGCTACCCGCTACCCCTGTCAGACCCCGACCGCCGACCCCAACGCCCCCGTCGACCCCGCGGCCGCCGCCGACGCCCGCAAGACCGTGCACGTCAAGCGCGTGGACGAGGTCGAGACCCTCGACGAGCTCTTCACCTGGTGCCTCCCCGCCTTCGGCGGCGCGCTGCTCCGCCGCATCTACAAGATCCTCGACGAGGCCGTGGGCGCCGGGTGCCCGATCACCCTGGCGATCGCGGGCCCGGCGACCGTCTCCGGCGCGCACCACACGTGGCTCAACCCGCTGCTCGAGACGGGCTGGATCGCCTACATCAGCACGACCGACGCGGTCTGCTACCACGACGGGCACCGCAGCCTCGACGGGTTCAAGGACCCGATCCACGAGGTGCCCATCTTCGGCGACGACGGGGCGCTGCGCGACGAGAAGACCATCCGCGTCACCGACATGGCCTTCGACGAGGACGTGCTCCTTCACCAGGACAAGCTCCTCTCCGCCGCGCTGCGCCGCCCCGAGTTCCAGAAGAAGATGACCGGGACCGAGCTCCGCTACATGCTGGGCGCGGTCTACGCGGCGCAGGAGCAGAAGAACGGCATCCGCGAGGGGCTCCTCGCGTGCGCGAACCGGCTCGCCATCCCCATCTTCGTCGGCGCCCCCGGCGACGGCAGCGTGTTCCTCAACTCGATGAAGCTCTGGGCCATGGCCAAGGCCGGGCTCATCGAGGAGTACAAGCTCGACCTCGACCTGCACGCCGAGGTCTTCGAGGCCTGCGCGTACCACTGGTGGGGCCTGTTCGAGGACCCCGTCGGCGCGCTCGCCACGCTCGTCCTCGGCGGCGGCGTCCCGAAGAACTACAACCTCCAGCCCGAGCCGGCGCTCGGCCAGGTGCTCGGCCTGCCCGACGTGAAGGGCTACACCTTCGACGTGCAGATCGTCAGCTCCCCCGTCACCGACGGCTCGCTCTCGTCGTGCCCGCCCGCCGAGGCCGTGACGTGGGGCAAGGTCGACCGCGACACCTACGTGCAGACCACCGAGAGCATGCAGGGCGACTACTCGATGCTCATGCCCTTCCTCGTGAAGGCGCTGCTCGACAACCGCGCCCGCTACCAGCGCTGGGCCGAGCGCATGGGCGAGGAGGAGCTCTACGCCAAGCACCCGAAGGCGCGCGGCTACCTGCGCCCCCGCGACGGCTACCGCCTCTTCGAGCAGCGCGAGCGCCTCACGACGAAGCTGCTCGACGAGGTGCGGAACAACCAGGAGTGGTTGCTCGACAGCTTGCAGTACCCGTTGAGCGCGAAGTAGGGGTCGGGGGTCTCGCCGAGACGGGCCGTGCGGTAGCTGGCCTGGCCATGGTTTTTGGGGCGGGGGGCGAGCCTCCGCACCGACGAGCCTCCTGCAACGCCAAGCGGGCGACGTTCGAGCGGGAGCCGCCGGGGGGACTCGGTCGGAGGGTGACGGGGGGCCGCCGGGGGATTCGGCGGGAGGGTGACGGGGGTCGCCGGGGGACTCGGCGGGAGGGTGACGGGGGGTCGCCTGCCACTCGACGGGGGGCCTGACGCAGGGCCCCCCCTGAGTGGCCGATTCAGCGCGACAATTCCGCCATTGGAGGGGGGCCCTGGGCCCTGGGCCCCCCCGCGAGTGGCCGATTCGGGGGAATTCAGGTGCCATTCGACGGGGGCCCTGGCGCAGGGCCCCCCCTGAGTGGCCGATCGTCCGCTCGGCGGTGCGGCGGCGGCGACCGCGCTGCGGTGGCTGCGGCGACCGCGCTGCTCCGAGGACCGCGCGGCGGTGGCGGCGACCGCGGCGACGACCGCGCTGCGGCGGCGACCACCGCGCTGCTCCGAGGACCGCGGTGCGGCGGCGACGACCGCGGTGCGACTGCTCTGCGGCGGCGACGACCGCGCTGCTGCGGCGACCACCGCGCGGCGCCGAGGACCGCGCGGCGACTGCGGCGACC
>JAUXTN010000090.1 GCA_030684355.1 Pseudomonadota bacterium | reverse complement strand
CGACCGGCGCGGGCGTCGGAGGGTGGCGTGGCGGGCACATCGGCGCCGCCCGCGCCGCCTTCCAGCCCCCCTCGCGCGGGCCGACGCCCGCTCGCCGGAAGCCCGGTGCTCCGCGTGGCGATCCGCGCCGACGAAGATCGCCCCAAGTCGAGTAAGGTGGCGCTCCTGCCGGAGCCCCCATGCGCACCTTCCTCTCGCTCGCCCTCCTCGCCACGCTCGTCGGCTGCCGCCAGGAGGATCCAGGCCCCAAGGAGGAGCCGCCCGTGACGCTCATCGACGCCGACGCCGACGGCTTTGACGAGGAGTCCGACTGCGACGACACCGACAGCGCCGTGAACCCCGAGGCCGTCGAGGTGTGCGACGGCCTCGACAACGATTGTGACAGCGTGGTCGACGACGCCGGCGGGACCACCTGGTACACCGACGCGGACGCCGATGGCTACGGCGAGGCGGGCACGGCCGTCGTGGCGTGCGAGTCGCCGGTGGGCGCGGTGGCCGAGGCGGGCGACTGTGACGACGCCGACGCCGCCTGGCATCCGGGCGCGGCCGAGGACGACTGCGCCGACCCCAACGACTACAACTGCGACGGGTCGGTCGGCTACGCCGACGGGGACGCCGACGGCTTCGCGGCCTGCGCCGAGTGCGACGACGCCGACGCCGCGGTGAACCCGGGCGCCGCCGAGGTCTGCAACGGCGCGGACGATGACTGCGACGGCGCCGTGGACGACGCCGACCCGAGCCTCGATGCCACGGGTGGCGAAAGCTGGTACGCCGACACGGACGGCGACGGCTTCGGGGACGCCGCGACCGCCACGCTGGCTTGTGTGGCACCCGCCGGCTTCGTCGCCGACGCCACCGACTGCGACGACGCGTCCGCGGCGGTGAACCCCGGCGCCGCGGAGGTGTGCAACACGACGGACGACGATTGCGACGGCCTGGTGGACGACGCCGATCCGAGCCTCGATGTCACGTCGGGCCAAACCTGGTACGCCGACACGGACGGGGACGGCTTCGGGGACGCCGCGACCGCCACGCTGGCGTGTGTCGCGCCCGCGGGCCTCGTCGCGGACGCCACCGACTGCGACGACGCCGTCGCCGCGGTGAGCCCCGCGGCCACCGAGGTGTGCAACACGACGGACGACGATTGCGACGGCGCGGTGGATGACGCCGACACCAGCCTCGACACCGCCACGGCCACGACCTGGTACACCGACGGCGACGCCGACGGGTACGGCGATGCCGGCTCCCTGGCCGTCGCGTGCGAGCCGCCCACGGGGACGGTCGCCGATGCCACGGATTGCGACGATGTCGTCGCCGCGGTGAACCCGGCGGCCGCCGAGGTGTGTAACGAGGTCGACGACGACTGCGACGGCGCCGTGGATCCCGGCCTGCTCGGCTCGGGCGCGGCGTGCCCGGGCGCGTCGTGCGAGGCCATCCTCGCCGACGGCAGCTCCGTGGGCGACGGGGCGTACTCGCTGGAGGGGATCAGCGGCGCGGGGTTCGATGCGTGGTGTGACATGACCACCGACGGCGGCGGGTGGACGCTCGTGGGCTCCATCGTCAACGACATCTACGTGAGCGGCAGCCACATCCGCAGCTGGGACGACTACGCCACGTGGACCGACAGCACCACGTTTGGGAGCATGGGGGCCAGCCAGACCGCCGACTACAAGGGCGAGGCCTGGTCGGACGTGGCCGGCGACGACATCCTCGTCGTGACGGACGAGTATTCGTTCGCGTTCCACAACATCGTGGGCGCCCAGCCCTTCGGGGATCACGTGGCGGCCGAGTACGCCTCCACCTGCAACAGCAACTTCCTCGCGTCCGGCGCGGACTGGTACGACGGCCTCACCGCGGAGCAGGCCGAGGCCTTCTCGTGGGTCGTGCGCCCCCTCGATACCAACGCCACGTGCTTCCCGACGGGCAACGAGGCCGCCATCATCGGCGTCCAGCTCACCGAGTGTTGTTGGACGCCCGGCATGGGCAACACCCCCGCCGGCTACGCGAGCTGGGACGACTACGACCTCTCCCTGCTCCAGGCGTCGCGGCTCGCGGTCCAGAGCTGCACCGCGGGCGTCTACCCGTGCAACGACAACGGCAAGCAGTTCACCAACGCGAGCAGCGGGTACACCTACGAGACGAAGGTCGTGTACGCGGAGACCTACGTGCGGTAGCCAGGCCGCCTGGCGCGCGGCCTGTGCTCCGTCGGCCCACCGCGCGCGGGCGTCGGACGGTGGCGTGGCGGGCACATCGGCGCCGCCCGCGCCGCCTTCCAGCCCCCCTCGCGCGGCGGCCAGCCAAAACTTCGGCCTTCTGGGTGAGCGATCCGATGGCGGGATCCCCGGGGCGTTGCGGGGGTGGGCCCCCGCACGAGGAGCGCGCGAAGCGCGCGACGACCGCTCGCTCGCCGTCGCCGTGCGCGTCGGCTGCCGCGCTCCAACGCCTCCCGACCTTCCAACGTTGACTCGGCAGCTACCTCGCGTAGCATGCGCCGCATGCTGCTCGCTCTTCTCGCCTCCTTTGCTCTCGCTGGTCCCGCTGTCGCGCCGGATGCGCCCGCTTGGCAGCCGCCCGGGCTCCCCGTCTGTAGCAATGTCGCCCTGCTGGTGAAGTACGACTACGCCTACGTTCAGCAGCACATCTGCGAGCTCTGCGGGAAGTCGGATCCGAACGCCTGCGAGTTCGACTGGCCGGCGAACGACGTGCCCTCGTGCTCCGACTTCGACGAGATGCGGAACGGCATCTACGCCTACTACGGGCGTGCCTTCGAGACGGAGAAGTGGAAGGCACACTTCGCGAGCAAGCCCTGGTATCGCGTGAATCCCCACTACTCGGACGCGCTCCTGAGCAAGGAGGCGCAGCGGAACGTGGCGGTCCTGAAGGCCATCGCGGACAGCGGATCGGCCTGCACCAAGTAGCCGTGGGCCGCCCCGCGGTGCCCGCGGACGCCTCGATTTGCTTCTCGCAGCTCGTCGGCGAGTAGCTCCTGGGTGCCACGGGCGCTTCCGACGACGTGGTACGGTCAGCCGATGTCTTCCCCGGCGATCCTCCACGACGCGCGTCCCTGCCCGAACTGCAATGCGTCGCTCAGCGACCTTTACTGCGGGCGCTGCGGGCAGGAGAACCCGCCCGAGCACGAATACTCGCTGTGGTCGTTCCTGCGTGAGACGTGGCAGGCGTTCCGGGGGCGCACGTCCGCCGCGAAGACGCTCTACGTCCTGCTCACCCGGCCCGGGGAGCTGACGGAGGCGTACGTCGCCGGGCAGCGCTGTCAACGGCGGCCGAAAACCGCGTAAATCCGGCGAGCAACGCGCATGGCCGCCATCCTGGACGGCGAGCAACGGGCCCCCGCCGACCAGCCCTTCCCCGTCCGGTTCGCGGCGCGCTACGCTCGTGCCCACGATGGACGGACGACCCGCGAGGCGAAGGCGCACGGAACGGCTGCGGGCAGCCGAGCGCGAGGCGGACCGAATGTTCTCCTGCGTTCGATGTAGGAAGATCGCCACCATCCATCGTGAGTGTGACCGCGGGAACATCTACTGCTCCAGCGCCTGTTCGGACGCTGCGCGCACGGCGAGTCGGCGACGAGCCAGCTCCCGCTACCAGGCGTCACCGGAGGGCAAGGCCCGCCATGCAGCTCGGCAGCGCGCCTACCGTGACCGGCTGCGTGGCGGCGCGGTGACGCATCAGGGTGTCTCGGACGGGGCGGCAGAGCCCTCCAGAGCTCCGCCGGAGGGCGACGCCCCCCAGGCGAGCTTGGAGGGAGTCGGGATGCGGCTGGTCCCCCTGCGGCGCGCGGGCAGCTCGTCCGCGCTCTTGATGGACCGCTGCTGCGCGGTGTGCGGTGCCCCGGGGAGGCGAGCGCTGCGGCACATCTCCCTTCGTCGAAGTGAAGCCTCGCGACGAGCACGGCGACGAGTCGATCGACCTCCTTGATGACCCAGCGATGGAGGAGTGTGGTCCGCCACGCTCCTCCATCGCTGGGCCGCCCCGCGAGGGCCACTCGCGACGAGGCCGGGTCCACATCCGGGCTCCTCGACGAGCCTGCGTAGGTCGCCGCCCACGATGGTGGTCCGCGCGCTACTCGCCGGAATTCGGCGGTAATTGACCGCCGCCAACAGCGTGCGGGCTATCTTGGCCGCCGGTGCCCGGCGTCTTCGACGGGCAGCGCATGTCCCGGGCGCACTCGGCAGGGCTGAGAACCACGGCAATGCGTCGTGCGCCCGGGCCAGTTCAAACATCTTCACCCAAACTGAGCAGTATGTCGGCCAGTTATCCAGAGAACCGGCGTTCTCCTGGCGGTGCTGTCCAGGGTCGGAGGTCTTCGAAGCGTTGGGCTTCCCATCGCAAAGTCGGTGGGGCAGCCAGCGGATTGCTCACTGATCAGCCTCGCTAGAACCACCGAATCGTGCCCATCACTGGAACGAGCCAGGGACGGCACTCCGGGCGCGCGAGTTCGCAGGCAGCGCAGTTCTCAGCATCTAGAGCGTACTCTCCTCCGCATCCATTACAGGTCCAGTAGTTGGGCGGCGTAACTGATTGAAGCAGCTCTGGGCCGGGCGCTCGAGAACCTGCTCGATGCAACAAGACGGCACGAACTGCGCCATCGGGGTGCTCTACCAGGGACCTCGGCAAGTGCGCCGTGCCAGTGGGTTCGCTCGCATACTGCTGGCCAACAATGGACGCCGCGAGCTTCACCAAAAATGAGTCACCGCAACTCGACCAGTCGGCGATCACGGTATCAACGTCGTCGGTTCGCTCCAATAGGAGGCCTGCCAAGCGACGACGATGCTCTCCGTATCGCGCATCCCGCATATGTTTCCAGAGCACGGGTTCCAGTGCGGCCCAGTCAGGGAACGAGGCCAGCGCGCGCGCGGCTATTTCGGCAAGCCAGTCGCTATCCACGAGGAGTGACTCGACTTTTTGAAACAGTTCTGAGTCGGTTCCACGGGAACCCCAATTGCTCAGTGGTTCAGTCGGCCGTGCAAGGGAGTCTTGAAGCAAGACCGTAAAATCGCGCTCCAAATCTATCGTGTCCAACTCTTCCGACAGGACAGTGGGGTCGAATGATCCGAGTTCAAGGACTACATCTATCGCGCATTCAGCGTAGTTGGCGTACCGGAGCACAATCGGGCTGAATGGTTCCCCAGTCAGTTCACGGTTGATGAGCGCGCTGATAAATCGGCAGGTCTCATTCAACCTTCTGCGGCTACGGCCCTTCGCCGCCGGGCTGTCCTTCGCCGCCGGGGTGGAGCTCCGCTCAGTCACCCACGCGAACACCTGCCGCCAAGCCTTGTGGCTTTCGGAAAGCCAACGAGTCACGCTTTCGGCGATCGTGCTGTACTGATTGGCGAAATGTTCCGACACGATTTCATCGTAGCCAGCGCGACGCAGAATGCCCCCAAGAGCCAGCAGGTCATTCGCCGAAAAGCGTCCTCGTTCTAATAGTTGCGAGGCTACAAGTGGAAGGCCAGGGGGCAGTCGTTCCGCCGCCCGCAGCAGTGTACGCGTGTAGAAACGATGAGGAGTCCACAGGCGCAGTTTGCCGATGACACCCGCCTTTGGTTCGCCGGCCCGAGATGGAAGCCCTCGAATGGCATGCCCAACGTCCAAGAGTTCCAGGATCTGCTCTTCGGTGGGGCGCTGACCCGCTCCAGCCAACTTGACATGTGCCTGCATCAGAGTGGGATACGGATCCGGAAACGTGATTCGCGAGATCGACTCGATTTGGGCCAATGTCTCAGAAGACACTGGGAGCTCGGCCGCGGAACAGATCAGGCTCCAGTCTTCATCGTAGGGGCCTAGCTTCGCATCCAAGATGTTTCTGGCAAGTAACTCGACGGCCTGTGGGGCGAGCTGGGCGCGGTCTGTTACGACGCGCACGCCTATCACGAACGCCTCTCTTGTGCCCGCGGAGACGCACTCCTCAATTGCGAGAGATGCGGCAACCGGTGAAAGCCCAGTCAGAAGGAGTACCACCTCCGTGTACGCCGGATTCAGAATCGCGTCCCGGAGCCAGTTACGTTGTTCTTCCAGAGAGAGTCGCGCGATCTTCCGGGCATAGCCGATCTCGGTGAAGAACCGAACCCGTGCACGCGTGCGACGCGGTGTGCCGTCGGACACGAAGACGCCGGCCTCATCCCAAAATTTGAGTGCCTCATCCGCCACCGCTGTTACCAGTCCCGCCGGGATGCCGAATCCACTCCTACATAGGCCTTCGAGTGCCCCTCTCAGGCGGGCCGGTGTCGCCGGCTCTTGATGAAACAGCTCACCGGCGATCGTGTCGAACGCTGCAAGCAACACCACCTCAGCGCCGATTCCGTCGAGTGCCGGAAGGCGGAGGTCTCCGCGGCGACGCGCCTCGATCTCCCAGTGTCTAACAGTGCGTTCGATCAGCGCAGAGAGGAGTGCTCCGCGAGGTTCGTCATCCTCGGTGAGTTCGAAGCAGGAGAGCGCCAATAGGCTCCAAGCCATCGCGGGGGTCCGCAGCGCCGTCGCTGCACTGTGCTTGCGAGTCCACCGTAACTGCTCACGCACGCGCTCCTCGACGTTCACGATGGCCGCGTTCGTCGCAAGATGGTTGGCTACATGTCGAAGGAGGCCTTCGACGAGATGTTCTTGCGGGGGCTGAAGGCGAACAAATTGAGAACAAAAGCCCAGCGAGGGGGTACTGAGGAGCCCCATGACCGTCGGCATGGCGAAGTCCCGCATCGCGATTACGACGCTGGTTTGTCCGTTTGCCTCGGAAAGAACTTCGCGTATGAACGATACCGCCTCGTGCGTGCGGGAACGGCATTCGTCCAACGAATCGAAAAGAATTACGGCGGTGCCCTGTCGGACCGAGGCCAGTGCGTGCTCCCGCAGTCTCTCTCGGATGAGTGCGGGGGCTGAACCGATTGCCGCTTCCACGGCTCGGTCCGAGGCGTTCATAGAGGTGAGTCCATCACTCACCGCAGTAGGTAGGTGGATTAGGAGCGGTAGCAAAGATGGATCTCGACCAACCTGCGCCGCGAGCCGGAGCATGGCAGTGGACTTGCCGAGCCCTGGACCTCCTACTAGCGCAATCCGTCCGACTCTCCGTAGTACCCAATCAAGAGGCCACGATCCTTCCTTTCCATCTTGAACGACTCCGATCTGTCGCGGGTCGGGGTCAACCTCGACTGGCGGAGCGCCTGGCACGAGATATCCCACGTCAAGGAACTTGGCACGCTCGATTAGGCTCCTGACATAATATTCCCGAGCCTGCCGTTCGGCCTCTCTTCGCTGTGATGCGATTCCGGAGGCGTCCGCAATCAGAGAGAGCTTTGCGTCGCGCAAGATCTGAAGCCACTCGTCCAGGTTGGCGCCCGCGCGTTCCGTACCTAGACGCTTGACCGTTGTGTGGATGGTCTCCCACGCTCTCACAGCCTCCCCCTGCGACACAACGCGCCCGTCCAGCCACGCTTCACACCTTTCTTGAATGCTGGGTTCCGAGACATTGAGGAAGGCGATGTCGGTGCATCCGAGGACGCGTTGGACACACCTCGGCTCTGATCCCTGTAACATCTGAACGAGGCCCGACATAGCGCTCGCAGCCTCGCTGCTCGGCGAACCGGTCACGCTCGTCTGGTACCGACGCAGGCCCTCTCTGAGCGCTCGGAGGCGCCGCGTTTCGTGCCCCACCGCGATCATCATGCGGTCGTTGCTTTCATCAAACCTATCGTCCTCTACGCATTCAAGCAACTGTGCTATCACTTCGCTGAACTCTCCTCGTCCCGAGTACGTGACGGAGAGTGTGCGCTTTGCCTGGACGTAGAGCTTGCCGCCTCCGAGAATTCCTGCCTCGAGGTCGTCCACTGCAGCGTCCCCTTCAACAAGGAGCGAACCGCTCGGAATGATCAGTCGTCCCGCTGGGCCTCCGCCTGCGGTCATGATCTTTTTCCCAACAAGTGCATGCACAACCAGCCAAGCCCCCACCGTGGCCCGGAAGTCAGACCCGGCCTCGCCAGCTGCGCCCCCAATGGCGCCGCGATGAGTCCCCTAGCGATGGAGCGAACTGCCTGAATCCTTGAGGCAGTGCTCCTCGTCCAGTGGCCCGAGTTGCGGAGGGGGAGGATCCGTCGTCATCGGGAGCGTCTAACCCGTCCGGAGTGCTGACTGGTCCCGCTCGGAGCAAGCTGCGGCGGGCGTCGACACGCAGGACGAGGGTCGATGGAGAATGCCGGTTTTCCGGATAACGACCGCATAGCCGCCCCACCCCCACTCCCCCACCAACGCGCGACGCGGCAACCCAACCCTCACCTCCCAACCCACCCCTCCACCTCAGCCCGCAGCGCCTCCCACTCCGGGAGCCAGCGGTGCGGGCCCTCCGCGCGGTGGAGGGCGGCGATCACGCTGTCGCCAAGCTTCCCGGTGTCGAGCAGCTCGGGGAACGTGCCGCGCACACCCCGGAGCCGCGCGAACGCCCCCGCGAGGTCCTTGCCCGCCATCACCCAGGGGTGGTGACACGGACCGCCGGGGAGGCACAGGCTGCGCAGCTCGCGGAAGCGCGCCACCAGCTCCTCCTCGGAGCGCGACGCCGCCTGCGTCGTACGGCGGTGCCGTCGCCGCAGCTCCTCCTCCAACTCGGCCCCTGCCAACGTTGGATCAAAGCGCCGCACCACCGGCCGCTCGAAGCGGGGCACGAGCTGCAGCAGCGCCATCCGCGCGGCCGTCCGCTCCGCGCACGCCGCCAGCGCTTCGCGGAGGAGCGCGTCGTAGGCGATCCGCCGCTCGGCGTCCCACCCGAACGTCCGGGTCAGCACCTCGGGGTCGACGAGGTAGTTCTCGATCTCCTTGCGCCGCCAGCGCCAGCCGAGCCGCACGCCCGCCTCGTCCCAGTGGCCGACCCCCGCGCAGGGGCGCCAGCCGGCCGGATCGTCGGGGAAGTCCCCGTCGCGCAGGGCTCGCGCCGCCGGATCCCTCGCCACCGCCGGGCCGAACGCGCCGCGGCTCCCCCTCGGCTCGACCACGACGGGCAACCCGCGGAGGATCGCGCGGATCACCGGGGCGGCGGGGCCGCGGTCGTCGCCTTCGCAGAGGAGGCGGCGGGTCAAGTCCGGTCCCCCGCCGATGGGAGCAGCGGCGTCACGTTCCGGACCCCGAGCACCGTCATCTCACTCCTCCCCCACCCCACCCCCGAGCGCCGCATACAAATCCACCGCGTTCGCCAACCGGAGCTGCCGCGCCAGGATCAGCGCCCGCTCCGCGTCGAAGAGCGACCGCTCCGCGTCGAGGCGCTCCAGGTGGCTGGACGCACCCGCCTTGTAACGTTGGTCCGCGAGCTCCAACCGACGGGCCTCCGCGGCCCGCAGCCGCTCCTGGGCGATGACCTGCGCGTCGAGCGTCTCGCGGGCCACGAGGGCATCGGCCACCTCGCGGAAGGCCACCTGGATCGTGCGCTCGTAGACGGCCAGCGCGATCTCCCGGTCCACCTTCGCGACCTGGAGATTGGCGCGGTTCTGGCCGTACGCAAAGATCGGCTGGGTGAGCATCGGCACGAACGACCACACGCCCGCGCCGCCGCCAAAGAGCCCGAGCAGATCGCCCGACGCGGTCCCCAACGCCGCGGTGAGCGAGATGCGCGGGAAGAACGCGGCCCGCGCCGCGCCGATGTCCGCGTGGGCGCCACGGAGGCGCTGCTCGGCCGCGAGGATGTCCGGCCGCGCCAGCAACACCGTCGAGGGCACGCCCACGTCGAGGTCGCCCCCCACCGACTGGTCCGCGAGGGGCACGGCAGCCGGCAGATCGGCGAGCGCCGCCCCCGCCAGCAGGGTGAGGGCGTTCTCGGCCTGGGCCCGCCCCCGCGCGAGGCTGGCGACGCTGACGCGCGCGGACTCCACGAGGGTCTCGCTCTGGCGCAGGTCGAGCTCGGAGGAGACCCCCGCGTCGAACCGCTGGCGGTCGAGTTCGTACGAGGCCTCCCGGGCGACGAGGCTCCGGCGCGCGATGTCGAGCTGCTCGGCGTACGCGCGCTCGGCGAGGTAGGCGCTGGCGACCTCCGCGACGAGCCCGATCTGCGCGGATCGCGCGGCCTCCTCGGTGGCCAGGTACTCGGCCAGCGCGGCGTCCTTCAGGCTGCGGATGCGCCCGAAGAAGTCGATCTCGTAGGAGAGCTGGAGCCCGACCTGGTAGTACGTCCCGACGGGCGCGCCCGGGGCGTCCGGGTTGGTGAACGCCGCGCTCGCCACCGCCCCCACCTCGGGGAGGAGGTCCGCCCGCTGGATGCGGTAGAGCGCGCGCGCCCGCTCGATGTTCAGCGCGGCGACGCGCAGGTCGCGGTTGTTCTCCAGCGCGGTCGCGAGGAGCGCCTGGAGGCGCGGATCGCCGAAGCGGGCACGCCAGCCGAGGTCGGCGGCGGTGCCTGCCGTGACGGAACCCTCCGCGGCCAGCCCCGCCGAACCCGGCCCCTCCGAAGCCGGCCACGCCGAAGCCGGCCAAGCCGAGCCGACCGGGGCCTCCGGGCGCGTGTACCTGGGCGCGAGGCTGCACCCGGCGAGCGCGAGCAGCAAGACGACGCGGCTACCCATGAGCGTTCGCCTCCCGCGAGGTCTCGTCGAGGGCCGCATCCGGGCCTCCTTGTCCGGGCGCCTTCTTGCGTCCGAACAGGCGCCGGATGACCACGAAGAACACCGGCACGAGCACCACCGCGAGCACCGTCGCCGAGATCATCCCGCCCATGACCGCCGTGCCGATCGCGCGCTGGCTGGCCGATCCGGCGCCGCTCGCCGTCGCGAGGGGCACGACGCCGAGGATGAACGCGAGCGAGGTCATCACGATGGGGCGGAAGCGCATCTTCACGGCCTCCAACGTGGCCTCGACGAGGTCCCGCCCCTGCGCCTCCAGGTCCTTCGCGAACTCGATGATGAGGATCGCGTTCTTCGCCGAGAGGCCCATGACCGCGATGAGGCCGACCTTGAAGTACACGTCGTTGGGGAGGTCCCGCATCGTCGTGGCGACGAGCGCGCCGACGATGCCGAGCGGCACCACCAGGAGCACCGCGGCGGGGATCGACCAGCTCTCGTAGAGCGCCGCGAGGCACAGGAAGATCGCCAGCAGCGAGAGCGCCATCAGCGCCGGGACCTGCGCGCCGGAGGTCTGCTCCTCCAGCGAGGTGCCCGTCCACTCGTAGCCGAAGCCGGCGGGGAGCTGGCCCGCGAGCGCCGCGACCTCGGCCATGGCCTCGCCGGTGCTGTGGCCGGCGGTGGCCTCGCCGGTGATGCGCATCGCCGGGTAGCCGTTGTACCGGACGAGCTGCACCGGCGCGACGATCCAGTGGGCATCGGTGAATTCGGAGAGGGCGACCATCCCGCCGTCCCGGTTGCGCACGTGCAGCCGCTCGAGATCCTCGGGCTGCATGCGCTGCTCGGGGTCGACCTGCACGATGACGCGCTGCTGCCGCCCGTCGCTCGGGAAGTCGTTGACGTAGGCGGAGCCGAGGGAGGTGGCGAGCGTCTCGCCGATCGAGGCGAAGCTCACCCCGAGCGCCGCCGCCTTCTCGCGGTCGACGCGCAGCTCGAGCTGGGGGGTGTCCTCCAGCCCCTCCGGCCGCACGTTCTGGAGGAGCGGGCTCTTCCGGGCGAGGCCGAGGAGCTGGTCGCGCGCGGCGAGCAGCTCGGCGTGGCCCATGGCGCCGCGATCCTGGAGGCGGAAGGAGAAGCCCGACGAGGTGCCGAGCTCGCGGATCGGGGGCGGGTTCACGGTGAACACCATCGCGTCGCGGACGGCGGAGAAGCGCTTGTTGGCGTCCATCGCCACGGTCGACGCGTCCTGTCCCGCGGTGCGCTCGTCCCACGGCTTGAGCGTGACGAACGCCATCGCCGCGTTCTGGCCGCTGCCCGAGAAGCTGAAGCCGCGGAACGTCAGGACGCGGTCGACGGCGGGGTGCGCCATCCACCACACCTCCATCTCGTCGAGGACCTTCTGCGTGCGGTTCGCGCTCGCCCCCGGGGGCAACGTCACGATCGACATGAGCGAGCCCTGGTCCTCGAACGGCAGGAACGAGTTCGGCAGCCGCGCGTAGAGCACGCCGAGCGTGACGACGACCGCGCCGTAGGCCGCCATCGACCGGCCCGTGCGCCCGAGGACGCGCCCCACGAAACCGGTGTACCGGTGCGTGAAGGTGTCGAACGCGCGGTTGAACCGGGCGAGGAGACCCTTCTTCTCGTGCGCGCCTCCCTGCATCGGGAGGTGCATCGGGAGGAGCATCGTCGCGCAGAGCGCCGGCGTGAGCGTGAGCGCGAGCATCGCGGAGAAGGCGATGGAGGAGACCATCGCGAGCGAGAACTGCTGGTAGATCTTGCCGACCGCGCCGCCGAAGAAGGCCATCGGCACGAACACCGCCATGAGCACCAGCGTGATGCCGACGATGGCCCCCGAGATCTGGCCCATCGCCTTGGCCGTGGCGTCGCGGGGGGAGAGCCCCTCCTCCGCCATGATGCGCTCGACGTTCTCGACGACCACGATGGCGTCGTCCACGACGATGCCGATGGCGAGCACGAGCCCGAACATCGTGAGCACGTTGATGGAGAAGCCGAAGGCGTACATCGTCGCGAGCGCGCCCAGGAGCGCGATGGGGACGACGATCGTGGGGATGAGCGTGGCGCGCAGGTTCTGGAGGAACAGGAGCATCACGAGGAAGACGAGGACCACCGCCTCGATCAGCGTCTCGACCACGCCCTCGATGGAGATCCGGACGAACTTCGAGTTGTCGACGGCCACGACGTACTCGATGCCGTCGGGGAAGTACTTCGAGAGCTCGTGGATCTTGGCCTTGACCGCGTCCGCCGTGGCGAGCGCGTTGCCGGTCGGCGAGAGCTGCACCGCGAACATCGACGCCGCCTGGCCGTTCAGCTTCGGCGACGTCGCGTAGGACTGGCCGCCGAGCTCGACGCGGGCCACGTCCCCGAGGCGCACCACCGAGCCGTCCGCGTTCGCACGCAACACGATGTCGGCGAAGGCCTCCGGCGTCGTGAGCTGGCCGGTGACGACCACGCCGGACGCGACCTGCAAGGTGGAGACGTTCGGCAGGTCACCCAGCGAGCCCGCCGCGACCTGGGCGTTCTGCCCCTGGATGGCCGCGTTCACGTCCCCCGAGGTGACCCCGAGCCCGACCATCTTGCTGGGATCGAGCCAGATGCGCATCGCGCGCTCGCTCCCGAAGAACGTGGCCTGCCCCACCCCGGGGACGCGCCGGATCTCGTTGATGATGTTGCGGCTGATGTAGTCGCCGAGCGCGATGGGATCGCGCAGCCCGTCCGTCGACTTCAGGCCGAGGATGAGGAGGAACGACGGCGCCGCCTTGGTGACCTGCACCCCCTGCTGCTTGATCGCGGCCGGGAGCCGCGCCTCGACGCGCTTCAGACGGTTCTGCACGTCCACCGCGGCGAGATCGGGGTTCGTCCCGGTGACGAAGGTGGCGGTGATCTGCGCCTGCCCGTTCGCGGCGCTCGACGACTCCACGTACAGGAGCCCCTCCGCCCCGTTGAGCTCCTGCTCGATGAGGCTGGTGACGCTCTCGTCGAGGATGGTGGCGGAGGCGCCCGGCCACGTGGCGGTGATGCCGACGGAGGGCGGGGCGACGGAGGGGTACTGGGCGATCGGCAGCTTCGTGAGGGCGAGCGCGCCCGCCAGGAAGACGAACAGCGCGAGGACCCAGGCGAAGACGGGACGATCGACGAAGAAACGCGCCATGGGCTACGGCTCCACCGACGCGAAGGGCACGGGGTTGACGGGCGCGCCGGGCCGGACCTTCTGGAACCCGTCCACGATGACGCGGTCTCCCGCCGCCAGCCCCTTCGTCACGAGCCAGGTGTCGCCCACGGCGTCCCCCACCTCGACCGGCCGCACGGCCACGAGCCCGTCCGCGCCGACCACGAGCACCGTCGCGCCGTCGGCCTTCCGCGCGACCGCCTGCTGGGGCACCGTGATGGCGTCCCGCGCCACCGCCTGCGCCAGCCGCGCGCGCACGAACTCGCCGGGGAGCAAGGCGCCGTCGGGGTTCGGGACCTCCGCGCGGAGCTCCACGGCCCCCGTGCTCGCGTCCACCGTGATGTCCGTGAAGAGGAGGGTCCCGAGCTGCGGGTGCTCGCTCCCGTCGTCTCGCACGATCGTCACCGCGACCGGCCCCTCCCCCGCCTGCGACAAGGCGCCGCTCGCGTACGCGCGGCGGAGCCGCTGCACCTCGGCGCTCGACTGCGTGAGGTTGACGTAGACCGAGTCGAGCTGCTGGATCTTCGCGAGGAGCGTGGCCTCGCCCTGCCCGACGAGCGCCCCCTCGCTGACCTCGGCGCGCCCGATGCGCCCCGAGATCGGCGCGGTGACCGTCGCGTAGCCGAGGTTCAGCCGGCTGGTCGCGAGCGCGGCCTTCGCGGCGGCGACATCCGCCTTCGCCTCCGCGCGCACGGCCAGGGCGTCGTCGTAGTCCTGCTGGCTGATGGCACGCGTCTCGACGAGCGGGGCGTAGCGATCCGCCCGCTGGGTGGCCTGGAGCAGGTTGGCCTCGGCCTTCGCCAACGCCGCCTCCGCGCTCGCGTGGGCGGCCTGGAGCGGGGCGGGATCGATGCGGTAGAGCACATCCCCCGCCTGCACGTCGCTCCCCTCGCGGAACGCGCGCTCGAGCACGATGCCGGCGGTCCGCGCCCGCACCTCGGCCACCCGCGTAGCCTCCACCCGCCCAGGCAGGTCCGTGGTGAGCGGCACCGGCGAAGGCGCCACGGTCACGACGCCCACCGAGGCGGGGGGCGGGGCCGGCGCGGCGGCGGGAGGCGCCCCGCCGCACCCGAGCGCGGCGACGAGGACCAGGGCGAGCGTCCCCATGAACAGGGGGGTGGAGGACCCGGGAGACGCGCCCTTGCCACGGCCGGGCGCGCTGAGGTATACATTCATGCATGCATCTATACTGAGAGGCGACAGCGATGGCAAGGCGTTCGAAAGAGGACTCGTTGGAGACCAGGGAGCGGCTGCTCGACGCCGCGCTCGAGGTGTTCCACGCCCGCGGCGCCTCGGGCCCCTCCCTCTCGGACATCGCGGCGCTCGCCGGGGTGACCCGCGGCGCCGTCTACGTGCACTTCGAGAACAAGGCGGACCTCTTCTCCGCCTTGTGCGAGCGCACGCTGCTCCCGATGGACGCCGTGCGCTGCGAGGAAGCGGGGGCCAAGGGGCCGCTCGCCCGACTGCGGGCGCTCTGCGCCTACCAGATGCACCAGACCGCGACGGACCCGCGCTACCGGAAGATGAGCGACATCCTCTTCTTCCGGTGCGAGCACAACGAGGAGAACCGCGCCATCATCGAGCGGCGGCGCGAGCGGCGCGGCCAATGCATCAACGCCCGGCGGGCGCTGGGCGCGGAGGCGATGGCGGCCGGGGAGCTCCCCCCCGATCTCGATCTCGACCGCGCGATCGCGCTCTTGCAGGCCGGCGTCATGGGGGTCATCCGCGAGTGGCTCTGGGATCCGGCGCAGTTCGACCTCGCGGCCGAGGCCGACCCCTACGCCGACGCCCTCATCGAGATGATCCGGACCTCCCCGACGTTGCGGCGGCCGGCGACCTCCTGAGCGGAGCGTCAGGTCGGCGGTGCTCTTTCCGCTGGAGTGCCCGCGGTCTACACCGGCTGCCGCCGCCGGGCTCGGGTTCCCGTCGCAAGCTCGGCGGTCAACCGGAAGCCGCCCCAGGGCACGCCCAGCCTACCGACCGCGCACCCGGGGGGGCCGCGGGGCCGGCCGGCCGCCGCCTCGTCCTGCCGAGTGGCTAGTATCGAGGTGGGAGACCGCACATGGACTGGATCGTCACCCTCCTCGTCGGCGCCTTCATCGGCTGGTTGGCGAGCATGCTCATGCGCACCAACGCCCAGCAAGGCATCATCCTCGACATCCTCGTCGGCATCGTGGGCGCCGCCCTCGGCCGCTGGTTCTTCGCTGGCCTGCTCGGGTTCGAGAGCGCTGGCGGGGCCGGCGAGCTCTCGCTCGGCGGGATCCTCTGGGGCACGCTCGGCGCCGTGCTCCTCGTGGCCGTGCTCAAGGCCATCGGCGCGCTCGGCCGTACAGCGTGACCCGACTGTTTCCCGGGGCGCGTTAGCCGCTCCGGGTGGAACCCCTGCGCGTCGTCGTCAACGCCGATGATCTCGGGATGAGCCCCGCGGTCGACCGCGCGATCTTCGCCGGGGTCGACGCGGGGTATCTCACGTCGACCTCCGTGCTCGCCAACGGTCCGACCGTTCGGGACGCGCTCCGCGAGCTCGCCACCCTGGGCCCGGGCGCGCGCGTGAGCGTCGGAGTGCACCTCAACCTCACCGAGTTCGCGCCGCTCACCCGGAGCGTCGAGCACCTCCTCGATCCCGACGGGCGGTTCGACCCCGACAGCCGCCTCGTGCGCCGCACCGATGCCGACGCCGTGACCGCCGAATGGGCCGCCCAGATCCGGCGCGTGCTCGACGCCGGCGTGCGCGTGAGCCACCTCGACTCCCACCAGCACGTGCACCACCACCCGTTGCTGTCTCCGGTCCTGACCGCGTTGCGGGCTCGCTTCGGGATCGCTCGCGTTCGGGGTATGGGGGCGCTCCGGCCCAAGGTGGGGGGATCGTTGGGGGCCCAGGTGCATGCCCGGCTCGGCGCCCTCCGGCAGCGGGCCCGCGCGGACCGCTTCATCCACGCGCTGCGCCGCGATGGCGCCGTCACCACCGACGGCTTCGCGAGCGTGTCGGTGTTCCTCGCCCACGCCGCGGCGCTCCCCCGCGAGTGGCGCACCGTCGAGCTCATGGCCCACCCGGGGAACCCCTTCTCGCCGGCCTACCCCGAGGAGGTCGAGCGGCTCGCCGCGGGCGCGCTCGCCGCCCTGCCGGTGCGCGTGGAGCCCGTCTCCTGGTGGGAGATCGCGGCGCGGTAGACCGCTTCGAGCTCGGCCGCAAGCACCTCGAAGGTAAGGGCACGGTCGAACCATGCGCGCGCCGCCGCGGAGGCCGCGGGGAGGTCCCCGTCGAGCAGCGCGAGCGCCTGCGCCGCGAGGGCCACGCCGTCCCCGCGCGGAAAGAGCCGCCCGACGCGACCGTCGTCGGTGAGCCGCCGGAACGGGGGGATGTCGGTGAGGACCGGGACCGCGCCGCACGCGAGGGCCTCGAGCACGGCCACGCCGCACACCTCGCGCACGCTCGACTGGAGGAGCGCGTCCGCGCCGGCGTAGAGGTCGCGCATCTCGGCGTGGGGCACGTGGCCGCGGAGCTCCACCCGGGGGGCGAGCACGGGGTCGCTCGCGATGGATCGGCGCACGTCGGCCTCCATCGGGGCGTCGTTCCAGGCGAGGACGAGCCGGGCGTCGGGGCGCACGCGGGCGATCCGGGCGAAGCCGGCGAGCGTCGTGAGGGGGTCCTTCACCGGGTCGAGGCGGCCGGCGCAGAGGAAGACGGGGCTCCCGGGCATGCGCGCGCGGTCCCGGGCGGCGGCGCGCTCCGAGGGGGCGCTGCTCGCGCGCATCGCCGTGGAGGTCTCGAAGAGCTCGACGATCCGGGCGTCGTCGGGGAGCGCGCCGCTGCGCACCCAGTCGAGGCCGCGGGCGCGCGACGTGAACAGCAGGCGGGAGACCCCCGCGAGGGCGCGTCGCTCGACGATGCGCCACGCCGGGTGCCGGGCCGGGGCGCCGCCGTGGAAGTGGGCCACGAGCGGCACCCGGAGGCGCCGCGCGACGTCGCCGAGCAGCGCGAGGGAGGCGTAGTGGGGCAGGTCGAAGCTGTGGACGAGGTCGGGGCGGAGGCGCTCCACCACCGGCGGGAGCGACGTCGCGGGCGCGGGGACCTGCGGCGAGGGGTGGCCAAGGCGGCCCAGCGCACGTCGGGACGCGACCGTGAACGGCGAGGGCGGGACGAGCACCCACTCGACCCCGTCGCGCGTGACTGCCCCCGGCCAGGGGGCCTCCTGCACGACGGTCACCCGGTGCCCGCGCGCCACGAGCGCGGCCCCGAAGCCGCGCCGGATCCCGTCCGCCTCGACGAGGGCGTCGGCGTCGGCCACGCCGGGGGGGTGCCAGAGGTTGGTGAAGCAGACGTGCATCGCGCGCCTCCGTTTACCCCGTGCCGGCCGCCGGCTGCACCGCCGCCGACTGCACCCGCGCCCGGCCCCGCCTGCGCCGCCGCCCGCGCCC
>JAUXTN010000082.1 GCA_030684355.1 Pseudomonadota bacterium | reverse complement strand
CACGCGCGCCGTGTCGCCGCCCTCGACCACGGGCGGCGCGCCCGCCACGTCCCCTCCCCCGCGCACGCCCGCTCCGCAGACCGTCGAGCTCCCCTACGTCGCCCCCGGCGCGGCATCGGCCCCGCCCGGCGCCGGCGCGGGGTTCCGGCTCTCCGCGGGCGAGGTCCCGACGGCCCCGAAGGCCGCCCCGGCCCCCCCCCGTCCCGAAGCTGCCCGGCCCGCGAAGGGCCGGCTGGTCCCCCCGGGCGCCGCCGCCCCCGAACCCTCGCCGCTCCCCGAGCCCGCCGTCGCCGAGGCCGCCCTCTCCCCGACGCGCCCGGACGCTCCCCCGGCTCCGCGCCGCCCGGTCACGGCGCCGCCCCTCGACGATGACTTCTGGTCCGCGTCCCCGCCGCCCCTCGCGGATGCCGAGGGCGAGCCCACACCGGACGCCGCGCAGGCTCCCCGCCGGGAGACCGCCGTGCTCGCGGACCAGGACGCGGAGTCCCACGGGTGGTCCGACATCGCGGTCCTCGACGAGCGCACCGCCCTGGCCGAGGACACCCGCTACAGCGCCCGCGCGCACCCGCTCGGCGCGTGGCTGAACACCGTCGATGACGACATCCGACACCGCTGGATCTACCCCCCCGCGCTACGTGCGTTCGGGACCCAGGGCATCTGCGTGGTGCGCTTCCGGGTCGCCCGGAGCGGCGCCGTCTCGAACGTCTACGTCCAGTCCAGCGCGGGCAACGCGGAGCTCGATCTGGCCGCCCTCGCCGCCATTCCAGCCCGTGTGCCACCCATGCCGGCGGGGTCCGGCAGCGGGGTCTGGCTCCAGTGGACCTTCCGCTACCGCGCGTCCTCGCCTTAGGCCCCGACGCAGAGTTGCCGCTTGTCGTTCGCCGGAACCCGGCAATAAGCTCTAGGAGGACATGCCTGCTCGCCCGCCAACGACCCTGCCACGCTGGCGGATTGCGCTCCTGGTCGCGCTGTCCCTCGCGTTGCACGTGGCGCTGGTGCCGGTCGCGGAGCGGTTCCTCGGGGGCTTCGAGCTCTCCGCGTACGAGGCGCCCATCTCCGTCCAGGTCATCGACGGGGACCCCCTCGACGCCCTGACCGCCGACCAGATCGCCCGGCTCGAGGCGCTCGAGGACAAGGCGATCGAGGAGGCCGAAGCGGAGCCGGAGGAGGAAGAGGAGCCGGAGCCCGTCATGCCGGACGGGCAGGTCGTGGAGACCGTGACGCCCGACGAGGAGAAGACCCCCCTCACCGCGGACTACCTGGCCGAGCACGACAACGCGGTTAGCCAGGAGACCCGCACCGACGCCTACCGGGTCAACCCCGAGGTGCTGTCGAACCAGTACAGCCGCGACGCCAAGCTCGAGTTCGAAGACCTGATGGACGTCGGCGCGAAGGACGTGTCCAGCGGAGCCACCGTGGGCAGCCTCACCGACCCCGCGCCGGGCCGGGGCCCGCCGAAGTCGATCATCCCGTCGGCGTTCGCGCTCACGAACAAGGAAGGCCTGGCCGCGCCGACGAAGGCCTCGTCGAGCACCCAGTCCCTGGCCGGCGCGCCACAGAACGATCTCCTCAACGAGAAGCTCGGCGATTCTGTCGCCCTCAACACGCGGGAATTCATCGGCGCGGCCTACATGAACCGCATCCGGCGCCAGGTGAACTTCTACTGGAAGCAGAACCTCGACAATCTCTCGCCGTCGCTGCGCCTCTCGAAGACCCACTACAAGACCACGGTGTCGATCGTCCTCACGGGGGAGGGCGCGCTGGAGACCCTCTCCGTCACCACCAAGAGCGGCTCCGATCCGCTGGACGACGCGGTGGTGGAGGCCTTCCGCGTCGCGGGTCCCTTCCCGAACCCGCCCGAACAGCTCATCCGTCGCGACGGGCGCGTGTACCTCGCGGACCTCGAATTCACCGTGAATCTCGGGCAGGCGCAGATGCAGTACCAGGGCATCGATCCGCGCGCGGGCGTGCAGTTCCCGGGCATCCTGAAGTCGCCGCGTTAGCCGCGCCCGTAGTAGAGCTTCGTGGTACGCTTCCCCTGTGGAAGGCGAACGCAGAGAGCTCGAATTCCTGAGGACCCTCGGAACCGGGGGTTTCGGCGCAGTGTACCTCGCGAACCTCCACGGCCGCGACCGATTTGTGCGTCGTGTTGCAGTAAAGGTGATGCGCGAAGGACTGGATGCGACGCCGGACCTCGTCGCGCGGCAGAAGGACGAGGCCCGGCTGCTCGGCCTCCTCGCCCACGACGGCATCGTCCAGGTCCTCGATCTCGCGGAGGTCGAGGGCCGGCCCGCCGTGGTCATGGAGTACGTCGAGGGGGTCGACCTCGCGGACCTCATCAAGAACATCCACCCCCGGCGGGTGCCGGTGCGCGCCGCGCTCGAGCTCATTTCGGGCACGGCCGCCGCGCTCGACGCCGCGTACAACTCCAGCTCCGCGCTCACCGGGCAGCCGCTCCGGGTCATCCACCGCGACATCAAGCCCGCGAACGTGCTCCTCACCGTCCACGGGCGTGTCAAGGTGCTCGACTTCGGCGTGGCCAAGGCCGACTTCGCGCGGGACGGCCACACCACCAACGGCGGCTGGGGCACCCCCCGCTTCATGGCGCCGGAGCAGTGGCTGGGGGAGGCCTACGGGTCGCCGGTCGACATCTATGCCCTGGGTGTCACCCTCTACGACCTCGTGGCGAACGGCCCCTGGGAGCGCCCTCCGCTCGCGCGCACGCCGTTCGAGCACAAGGTGGGCCAGCTCCTCAACTCGCAGACGGACCTGCCGGAGGTCGTGCTGGAGCTGATCGCGGCCATGACCTCGTTCGAGCCCGCCGACCGCCCCTCCGCCGCGGACGTGCGGGAGCGCTGTGACCTCGCCGTGAGCGTCGTCGGCGGGGAGAGCCTCTCCCGCTTCGCGCGGGACGAGGTGCCGGCGCTCGTCGAGGCCCGGAGCCGGTCCAACGCGAACAAGCCGCTGCCCAACACCGTGACGCTCGGCGGCGTGTCCACCGGGAACGGGTCCCGAGCCAACGGGGGCGGGCGCGCGGAGCCCACGCACGAGCCCTCCATCGCCGCGCTCCCCCCGCGTGCACCCGAGGGCTTCCGGCCGGCCTACGCCATCGCCGCCGTCGTGCTCGCGGCGGTGGGCATCGGTGTGGTCGGAGTCGGCGTGGTGGGCTGGCAGCTCTCCCGACGATGGACGGGCGATGCGCCACCCGCCGAGGCCGTCACCGTCTCCGCGGTGGCCCCGGTCCCCTCCCCCGAGCCGCCCGTCATCGCCCCTCCGTCCGTGGTGGAGCCCGTGGATCCAGGCCCGGTGGAGCCCGCACCGGCGGACGAGGTGAAGCCCGATCCCCACCCCGAAGTGTTCCCCGACGAACCGCCGAAGAAGAACCCGCCCAAGCCGCCCTCGGGCATCAAGCAGCCCGTCGTCGCGCAGACCGCCGGCGCCGCCGCCGAGCGCCCCGTCGCGGCGACGTTCCCGCTCGACATCACCGCGGACACCATCGGCATGAGCGTGTGGGTGGACGGCACCTCGGTCGGGACCACCCCCCTCACCGACCACCCGCTCACGGCCGGCCCGCACACCTTCGCCATCGCGGTCGGCGGCGAGCGCTCCGCGCCCTACACCCTCGTGATCGGCTCCGACGGGCCCGCCGGCCTCCGCTACTACTCGTCCCAAGCAAAGTGGAGAACGTCACGATGATGTTCCTCTTGGCGTCCCTCGCGTTCGCGTGCCCCAACATCGACGCCGAGGTGGAGCGGGCGACCGCCGCGCTCGTCGGCGGGGACTTCGCCAAGGCGAAGACAGCGCTGGAGGCCGCCGAGTCTTCCTTCCAGTGCGCGAGGGCCACCCCCACGCAGCTCGGCCGGTACTGGTTGGTCGAGGGTGCGTCCGCGCACCTCCGCAAGGACACCGCCACCGCGCGGGCCTCCTTCGCCGCCGCCCGTGCCACCGCGCCCGACCTCTACGACGACCGCCTCGGCCCCGACGTGCGCGCCGCCTGGGCCGCCGCCCGCCCGGACGGCGACGGCAGCCTGTTCCTGGAGCCGACGCGCGACGCCCTGATCGACGGCACGAACGTGTCCGTGTGGCCCGCCAACGTGACGGCGGCGCCGCACCTCGTGCAGGTCGTCGGGGCGGACGGCGGCGTGCGGTTCGGGCGCGTGGTGCGCATCGGGCGCGGCGAGGACGCCGTGGTCGACACCGGCGTGCTCGTCGAGCCCACCACGAACGCGGACACGAGCCTCGCCGAGGCGCGGCCCGTCATCGAGCCGGAGCGCAAGAAGTCCCCCGCGATGCTGATCCTCGCGGGTGTGGCCGCCGCGGGGGCGGGGGCGTGCGCGGGCGGCGCGGTGGCGCAGAACCACGAGATGACCGTGGCCACGGACCGCGACACCCTCACCTCGTCCTTCGACCGGCAGAAGGTGTTCCACTACTCGACGTACGGGCTCGCGGGCGCGGCGGCCGTGGCGTTCACGCTGCACTTCGTGATCCCGTAGGCAGGCCGGCTAGCGCTCGGCCTGTCCATCGTTTCATCCCGTGGGCCCTACCCGATCGGCCCCTCGAGCCGCCCCTCGACGAACTGGCGCACGCGCGGATCGTCGGTCTCGCGGAAGGTCTCGGCGGTCCCCTCCAGGATGACGCGCCCCTCGTGCAGCATCGCGATCTTGTCGGCGATGCGGAAGGTCGCCGCCATGTCGTGGCTGATGACCAGGGACGTGAGGCCCGGGTTGGCGTCCTGCGTGTCGCGGATGAGCGCGTCGATCTGCGCCGTCATGATGGGGTCGAGGCCGGTGGTGGGCTCGTCGTAGAGGAGGAACTCGGGGCCGCGTACCATCGCGCGCGCCACGCCCACGCGCTTCCGCATGCCGCCGGACAGCTCGTTCACCTGCTTCCGGCCGGCGTCCTTCAGCCCGACCGACGCGAGCATCGCCTCCACCCGGATGCGGATCTGCGCCTCCGAGAGCTTCGAGTGCTCGCGGAGCGGGAAGGCCACGTTGTCGTAGACGTCCATCGAGTCGAAGAGCGCGGCGTGCTGGAACACCATGCCGAAGCGGAAGCGCTCGCGCCGGAGCTGGGCGTCCCGGAGGCCCGTGATGTCGAGCCCGCCGATGCGGATGACGCCCGCGTCCGGCCGCATGAGCCCCATCACGTGCTTGAGCAGCACGCTCTTGCCGGTGCCGCTGCGCCCGATGATGACGGTCACCTCGCCCGCGGGCACCACGAGGTCGACCCCGCGGAGGACCTCCTGCGTACCGAAGCGCTTCTTGACGCCCTCGAGCTGGATGCCGACCTTCTTCATCCGACCGACAATGGGGCCAGGATGAGCGTCATGAAGTAGTCGCTGGTGAGGATGAGCACGCCCGAGATGACGACGGCGGTGGTGGTCGCGCGCCCCACGCCCTCGGCACCGCCGGAGGTGGTGAAGCCCTTGTAGCAGCCGACCGACGACAGGAGGAGCCCGAACAACGACGACTTGATGAGGCCGCCGATGATGTCGTCGGGGTCGACCCACCACTCGATGCGCGCCTGGAACGCGCCGGGCGTCACGGAGAGCTGCTTGACCGCGACGTACCAGCAGCCGAGCACGCCCACGACGTTGAACACCATCGTGAGCGCCGGCACCATCAAGGTGGCCGCGAGGATGCGGGGCGCCGCGAGGTACTGGTGGGCGTCGATCGCCATGCTGTCGAGCGCGTCGATCTGCTCGGTGACCCGCATGGTGCCGAGCTCGGCGGCCATCGCGCTCCCGACGCGCCCGTTCACCATCAGCGCGGTGAGGACCGGCGAGAGCTCGCGGGTGAGCGACAGCGTCACGATCGCCCCGATGAGGCCCTCGGCGCCGAACCGCGAGAACCCCACGTTGGCCTGGACCGCGAAGACCATGCCGGTGAACACACCGGTCACGATCACGATGAGGAGCGACTCGACGCCGACGAAGTGCATCTGCTTGAAGAGCAGGCGCAGCCGGTACGGCGGGAGCAGGCCGCTCGCCATCGAGCGCATGAGGAAGCGCACGTAGCGCCCGACGCTCTCCAGCACATGGATGAGCATCGCCCCGAGGCGGCTGATGGGGTTCATGGACGGCCGGTCCTGGCCAGTCCGCGTGCGGGGGGCGTCGATGGGGGCATCGGGTCGACCGCCTATCCGGTTAACGAGCGTGGATGCGCATCCTGGTCACCGGCGGAGCCGGCTTCGTTCCCTCCCATCTCTGCGAGCGGCTCCTGGCGGACGGTCACGACGTCGTGGCGGTCGACAACTTCGTCACCGGGCACCGTCGCAACCTCGCGGTGTTGGAATCGAGCCCCCGGTTCACCTTCGTGGAGGCCGACGTGACGAAGGCGCTCCCGGTCGACGGCAAGGTGGACCGCATCTACCACATGGCCTCCCCCGCGAGCCCGATCGACTACGTCCAGCTCCCGTTCGAGACCCTCTACGCGGGCAGCGACGCCACGCGGATCGGCCTCGAGCGCGCCCAGGCGGACGGCGCGCGGTTCCTGCTCGCGTCCACCTCGGAGGTCTACGGAGACCCCATCGTGCACCCCCAGGTCGAGTCGTACTGGGGCAACGTGAACCCGATCGGCCCGCGCAGCGTATACGACGAGGCCAAGCGCTACGGCGAGGCCCTGACGATGGCCTTCCACCGCTACAACGGCGTGCAGACGCGGATCGTGCGCATCTTCAACACCTACGGGCCGCGCATGCGCGCAAACGACGGCCGCGTCATGCCCGCGTTCTGCAGCCAGGCGCTCGCCGGCGAGCCCCTCACCGTGTTCGGCGAGGGCCGGCAGACCCGGAGCTTCTGCTACGTCACCGATCTCGTCGACGGGATCGTGCGCCTCATGGAGTCGGACCTCACCGAGCCGTGCAACGTGGGAAACCCCCACGAGATGACCATGCTCGAGCTCGCCGAGTACATCAACGAGTACACGGGTAACAAGGCGGGGATCGTGCACCGCCCGCTCCCGACGGACGACCCCACCCAGCGTCGCCCCGACATCTCGCGCGCCCGTGCGGTGCTCGGGTGGGAGCCGCAGGTGCCGTTCGCGCAGGGCGTGGAGCGCACGGTGGCGTACTTCCGCGCGCTCCTCGCGTAGGTTCGCGTCGAGACGCCGTCACATCGGCAGGCCGGAAACGTGGGTGCAGATCGTGGGTTGACGCCAACGCGGGCGCGTCTATCGCACGTAAACACATCCTGAACCGGAGCTTCGATGGGACTTTTATTCGGAAGCCCGCCGACACGGACCATCGCCGCGGGCCCCTCCATCGGCATCGTCGGCGCGGGCCCCGCGGGCCTTAGCCTCGCGCGGATCCTGACCGATCGCGGGTTCCGCGATGTCACCGTGCTGGAGCGCTCGGAGCGGGTGGGCGGCAAGTCCCTCACGATCCAGCACGAAGGCGTCGGCCACGAGGTGGGGACCTGCTACTTCACCGAGGGCTACACGCAGGTGCGTGCGTGGATGCGTCGCTACGGGATGACCTCCCATCGCCTGCGGCGCCACGTCATCCACCGGGTGGACGGGACGACCACCGACTTCGGGCACTTCGTCTCGGGGGGCTCCCGCGCGCGCATGTGCGACGAGCTCTGGCGCTACGGCCAGCACTGGCTCCGATTCTTCACGATGCAAGAGCTCGGCCGGGACCGGGCCACGTTCGATGCCGAGGTGTCCGTCCCGTTCGGAGAGTGGCTCCGGGAGCGCAACTTCCCGGGGATCGAGCGCTTCGCGCTCAGATCGATGACCGCGATGGGGTATGGCCACCTCGACCAGGTGCCGGCCCTGTACGGGCTGCGCTGGAACACGCCGAGCCTCCTCCTCTCGGCGGCCGCGATGCACATCGACGAGCCCGTGCCGGGCTGGTCGCACCTGTGGCAGTCCATGGCGGCGACGTTGGACGTGCGCCTCGGCTGGGACACCGCCCATGTCGACCGGGGGCCGCGCGGCGTGGAGGTCATCGCCAAGGACGGCCAGCGGCTGCGGTTCGACCACCTCGTGGTGAGCACGCCGCCAGACGAGTGCGGCGCCTGGCTGCCCCTCGCGGACGACGAGCGCGCGGTGTTCGGGCGCCTGCGGTGGGACCAATTCGCCACGACGCTCGTCGTCGCGGACGGCTGGTTTCGGCACGAGGACACCCACTCCTTCGAGGCGAGCTTGCGGGGCGCGGACGGGCCCCTGCTCGGCAACATCCTGGTCGCGCGGCGCACTGCCGACAAGACCCCCGTCGCCGAAGCCCGCACCGACGCCCGGAAGCCGGTCTACGTGGTCTACCAGTACGGCAACCGCCAGCTCTCCGACACCTCGCTCCGCGAGCGGGTCACCCGGGACATCGCGCGCCAGGGCGGGAAGGTCGCGCAGGTGCTCGGCCAGTTCCGGTGGAAGCACTCCCCGAAGCTCCCGCGCGAGGCCATCGCCGCGGGCGCGGTCTGGGACATGGAGGCCCTCCAGGGCAAGCGGCGCACCTGGTACACCGGCGCCAGCCTCTCCCACGAGAGCGTCAACAACGTGGTCGACTACAACGTGAAGCTCGCGGACCGCATGGAGCACGCGCTCCACGGCTACGCCGAGCAGACCCTCGGGAAGTGGTGGTGGCAGGAGCGGAAGGCGGCGGAGCGGCTCGTGACCTGGCACAACAAGTAGGCCACGAGCCGGCCCCGATCACATCCGGTCGAGCACCGAGAGCCCCAGGATCTCCATCCCATGGCGCAGGACGCGACGCGAGGCGTCGACGAGCGCGAGGCGGGAGGCGCGGGCGTCCCCGCCCTTCAACACGGGAAGGTCGTGGTAGAACCGGTTGAAGCGGTTCGCCACCTCGAAGAGGTGCTCCGCGAGCTGGTTCGGGCGGTAGCCGCGCGTCGCGGCGGCGACCATCTCCGGATAGCGCGCCAGGGCCAGCAGGAGCTCCCGCTCCAACGGATCGCCGATCACGATGGCGCCGAGGTCGGGGGCCTCCTGGCCCTCTTCCGGGCGTAGCGCCTTGGCGAGCACGGACGCGCACCGCGCGTGGCTGTAGAGCAGGTACGGCGCCGTGTTGCCGTCGAGCGACAGCATGCGGTCCCAGTCGAAGGTCACGTTGGTCTGCGGGTGCTGGGAGAGGTCGGCGTAGCGCACCGCGCCCACGCCCACGGCCTCCGCGATCGCGGCCCGCTCGGCCTCGTCTAGGTTCGGCGACTTCGCGTCGACCACGGCCCGGGCGCGGCGGACGGCCTCGTCGAGGAGGTCGACGAGGCGGATCGTGTTGCCGCCACGGGTGCTGGGCACCGCGCCGTCGGGGAGCACCAGCATGCCGAACCACGCGTGGACGAGCTCCGCGTCGGTCGCGTCCAGGCGGCGGGCGATCTCGAACACCTGCTGGAAGTGCCGCTGCTGGCGCATGTCGGTGACGATCACGATGCGGTCCGGGTGCCACCGGCCCTCGCGGTAACGTACGCACGCGACGTCGCTCGTGGTGTAGTTGTCGGCGCCGTCCTTCTTGCGGACGATGGCGACGTCGTGCTCGAACCGCACGATCGTCGCGCCCTCGGACACCTCCGCGATGCCGGCGGCGAGCAGGTCCTCGACCACCTTGTCGGTCATGTCGCGGTACGCGCTCTCGCCCAGCGTCTCGTCGAACCGGACGCCGAGGCGCCGATAGACGGCCTGGAACTCCGCCATGGAGATGGACAGGAACTCGCGCCAGAGCGCGGTGTTCTCGGGGTCCCCCTTCTGGAGCTTCGCGATCTCGGCGCGCGCGGCGTCCCCCAGCGACGGATCGTCCTTCGCCCGGTTGCCGAACTCGACGTAGAGCCGCTCGAGCTCCCCGATGGCGTCGGCCTGGAAGGCCACGGGATCGAGCCAGTTGCGGTACGCGACGATGAGCTTGCCGAACTGGGTACCCCAGTCGCCGATGTGGTTGTCGCCGATGACGGTCCAACCCGACGCGCGGTGCATGCGCACCAGGGCGTCCCCGATGTGGGTCGACCGCATGTGCCCGATGTGCATGCGCTTCGCGACGTTGGGCGACGAGAAGTCGACGACGACGGTGCGACCGGCGCCCTCGGGAGCGATGCCCACGTCGGGCTCGGTCACCTGCGCGGCGACGGTGCGGGCGATCCAGGCGTCATCGAGGGTGAGGTTGATGAACCCGGGCCCGGCGACCTCGACCTTGCGGATGGCGGGGTGCACGATCTGCGGCGCGAGCTTCTCGGCGAGGGCGCGCGGGTTCATGCGCAGGGCCTTGGCCATGCGGAACGCGAAGTTCCACTGGTAGTCGCCGTGGGCGGGGTTGCCGGTGGGCGCGACGGTCTCGACCTCGGCGGTCGCATCGACGGTGGCGGCGACGGCGACGAGGGTGGGGTGCAAAAGGGCGGGAATCATGGTGCGCGCGTCTATCCCGGCGGCCTCTGCGCGGCCTTCGGCGGCGGCCCGGCCTGCGGCCCCTGCCCAGCCTGCGGCGGCCGCCCGCCTCCCGGCGCGACCCCGTTCCCCTTCCCCGCCGACGCACCCTGGGGGCCGCGTGCCCGCCCCTGGCGCCGCGCGCACTCGCCCTCGACGAACTCGGTCACCCAGCCGATGGTCTCCGGGCCCTCCACCCACAGGACCCGGGCGCCGCTCTGCCCGTCCGGCGGGGGCCCCTCGCAGAACCCCGCGCCACCGGCCCGGGCGAGCGCGTTGAGCGTGAGGAGGACGGTCTCGCGGGCCCCGTCGAGGCAGTCCCGCGTAGGGCACCCGGTCGGATCCACGGGGACCTTCTTCTCCATCCGCTCCCGGAACCACGTCCGCCAGAAGAGCCGCTGCGCGTCGGGCGCACGATCGAGGCCCGTGTAGGGGACCGCCGCCGGCGAGGCCTCCTCCAGCGTCCGGTCGAGCACCGCGCGCGCCCCCTCCCGGATGAGGTGGTAGCTGCATTCCCGGCCGAAGACCGTCCGATCGCACGCGGTGAACGCCTCGGCGAGGTTGCCGGCCCGCGCCTCGCGCTCGGCATACAGGAACACGCACTCGTCGTGCCACACCCCCTTCGGGAGCACGTCGCAGTCGGCCTCGTCGAGCCGGCCCTGGACCTCCATCGCCGCGACCAGGCAGTCCGGAACGTCCGCCTCGGGGAGCCGCTCGCAGAGCCCGCGCGCCTCGTCCCACGTCGGCGCCGCGAGCGCGTCCCGGTAGAGCTCCGCGGGCCCCCGCTGGTCACACCCGGACAGGAGGAGCCCGACGAGGCTCAGCTTTCGCACGAGCCCGGGGTGTTCCCGCAGTGGCCGCACGATTCGCCCATGGACGGCGAGGCGCCGCCGCCGCCGCCGCTCGCACCCCTGCCGACGTACGGAGCGGTGACCGTCCGCGAGAGGAGGCCGGGCTCGGCGCACAGCCCCGAGAGCTCGGGCACGTCGTCACAGGTCTGGGGCTCGAGCCCGCGAACCAGGACATCCGCCGTTTTTCCGCACGCGCAGCGATAGGCGTAGATGGGCATGGGTCGCCTCCGCGAGCAACCTATCCGCCGCGCGTCCGACCGGCCCCCGGGCCCTCCCCGTGCGGCCCCCGGCGACCCACGAGTGGCCCGGAATGGCGGCCCCGCGTACACTCCGGCCGTGTCGTGGCTCCTCCTGCTCCTCGCCTGTCCCCCGCCCGCCGGCCCCGCGACCACGGGCAGCCGCTCCGCCGACCTCGCGCTCCGCGCCGGCGAGGTGGGCCGCCGCGCGGACGTGCTGGCCGAGCGCACCCGCACGCTGGAGGGCCTCTTCGACGACCTGCGGGCCGCGCCCCCCGACGCGCGCGAGCCGATCCGCGCGAGCATCGAGGTCCAGGCCGAGGCCCTGAAGGTCGAGGCCGAGTCCATCCGCGACGAGGTCGTGGCGATCGAGGACGCGGCGCGGGTCTGGTGAGGGAGCGCCCCGCGGATCAGCCGCCGAGCGTGCGGAAGAACGCCTGCGTGTCGTCCCGGAGCTTCCGGTAGTCGATGGCCTCGAGGCGGTCCGCCTTCACGGTCACGCCGAGGGCGAGCGGCTCGCCCGGCGGCAGCGCGGCGCCCGGCTTCGCGAGGCACAGCCAGGTCGTGTCGGCGGGCGGTGCGTGCCCGTCCCAGCCCTTCGCCACGGAGATGAGGATCGCGGCGCGCGCGGCATCCTCGACGAAGGAGGGGCCCTCCGTGGGCCAGGGCGCCAGCACGATCCGCGACCGCCCGCCGCTGCCGTAGGCGGCGCAGACCCGGCCGTCCCCCGTGAGGCCCGGCGGAAGGTGCATCTGCGTCAGCCGGCGCTCGAAGACCGCGGCCACGTCGGCTTCGGGGCGGGTGAGCGCGTAGGCGTCCCGCTGGAGGTCCTCCGCGGAGATCGTGTCCACTCCCCCAAGCGGGACCTCGACACCCAGGCGGTCGGCCGGGCACGCGATTAGCATCGGGAGCATGATGTGGATCATCGGGTTGGCGTTCGCGGGTGACGTGTGCACGGTCTACGGCTCGACCGAGGCGGCGGTGGAGGTCGGGGCACTCGAGGAGCCCATCCAGGCATCGGGGATCGCGGCGGCGCGCGGGGAGGACGATCTCTACTACATCCACGATGACAACGGCGGCGCGGCCGGCCTGTACATGGTGAGCGGGACCGGCGAGTACCTCGGCTACCAGGAGCTCCAGGGCGAGGGGCTCGTGAACGAGGACTGGGAGGACATCGCCCCGGGCCCCTGCCCCGACGCGGTCGACGCCGAGCACTGCCTCTGGATCGGCGACATCGGCGACAACGACAAGGACCGGCCCAACATCGACGTGTGGGTCGTCCGGGAGTCGCGGGGCGTGTCCGAGACCGCCGCGCACTGCATCCTCGTCTACCCCGAGGGCAAGAAGCGGGACGCCGAGGCCCTCTTCGTCGATCCCGCCGGTGCGCTGCGCATCGTGACGAAGGACAACGACGGCGCGAAGGTGTTCGTCCTGACGGATCCGCAATGCGACGGAGCGACGACGCAGACGCTGGTGGAGGAGACGGAGCTCGTCCTCGACGAGAAGGTGACCGGGGCCGCCATGAACGCGGACGGCACCGCGGTCGTGCTCCGCGGGCTCCTCAAGGCGTGGTCGTGGACCGGCTGCTCGCTGTGGAGCGGCCCTCCCGAGGAGCTCTCCCTCACCGTAGAGCCGCAGGGCGAGGCCGTCACGTTCGCGAACGACGGCGCGCTCGTGACGACCTCCGAGATCTTCTCGGACGAGCCCCTGCGCCTCTGGCGCACCCCCTGCGCCGAGACCGCGCCCGTCACGTGCCCCGAGGCGCCCTGCGGGTGCGGCGACAGCGCGGCGCTCCTCCTCCTGCTCCCGTTGGGCGGGCTCTTGCGGCGGCGGCGGCGCGCCTGACGGTCACCGCACGGCACCAGCAGGCTGATCAGCGGGTCGACGGCTCCTGACCCCGCCGCGGCGGCGTCTCCTCGCGCGGCTTCTGCGGCGTAGGCAACCCCGACCGCGGCCCGCCGTCGATGCGCACGTTCCCGTTCTGGGTGCGTGCCACGATGACGGAGCTCGCGGTGGCGTCGTTCTGGACGGCGTTGCCGAGCAGCAGGTCGCCGTTCGGCGCCTCCGCCTGGAGCCGGTAGGCGCCGTTCGGCACGACGAGGTGGATGTCGCCCGATTCGGTCCGCGCGACGAGGCGGTCGGGCTGGGCGGTCACCTGGAGCACGATGGCCCCGCCCTCCGAGCGCGCGTCGATGAGCTTGCCCGCGAGCCCCTCGCCGGTGACGGCGCCGAGGCCCGTCTCCACGAACACGATCCCCACGACGTCGTAGAGCTCGATGTCCCCGTCGTCCGTCGCCACCTCGACGTCCCCGGAGAGGCCGGTGACGCGGACGGTCCCCTGGCCCGTGTTCACCCCGACGCTCACCTCGGGCCCGACCTCCAGCGTCACGTCCGTGCGGCAGGCGAGGTTGAACGAGTCGCAGCGGCCGACGACATGGAGCACGCCGTCGGAGACGTAGTGGAGCACCTCGGGGGCGGCCTCTCCCCAGCGGCTCGCGACGGCGCCGCGGGCCCCGACCTCGCCGCGGGCGCTGGTGATGTCGACGCTGCCGGCGTCGATGTCGATCTCGATCCGCGAGATGGGCCCCGGGTCCTGGATGTTCTCCGTGCCGCGCTGGCCCCCGTAGGTCAGGCACCCGGAGGTCAGGCACGCGGCCAGGACCCCGGTGAGCAGCACGAGGCTGGACGTTCCCTGCATTGTTCGCCTCCCCCGAAGACAAACGAATGCGTCCCAGGTGGCGGATCCGCCGCGGGGCCCCGGGCGCCGTGACGTCTCGTTGCGGCCGCGGCAGCCGCGCCCTCGCGTACCGACGACGCGTCCGAGCGTGGACCCTCCCGCCTCTCGAGGTGCGACCGCCTTCAGCAGTACCCGCGCGCCCGGAACCACTCGAACGCCGTCTCGACGGTCTGCCGCATCGGGGTGCGGGGCACGCCGAGCTCGTCCCAGCTCCGCCGGCCGGTCCGGTAGCGACCCTGCTGCATCGCGCCGAGCACGTGGCGGTCGAGCCCCACGAAGCGGTGGGCATCCACCCGCTGGAGGAGCGAGCCGACGCGGCCCGCGACCCCGAGCGCGAGCCCGGGGACCGGGAACATCGGCGGGCGCCGGCCCACGACCTCGGCACAGAGCGTCATGAACGCGCGGTAGGAGAGGTTGTGGTTGCCGAGGAGGTAGCGGCGGCCGGGCTTCCCGTGGTCCATCGCATTGAGGTGCCCCACGGCGCAGTCGTCGGCGTCGATGAAGCACTTGCCGCCGCGCGGGTAGGCGGGCACCCAGCCCTTCGCGATCGTCACGAGCATCTGCCCGCTCGTCGGCTTGATGTCCCAGGCGCCGAGCACGTAGTCGGGGTTCACGATGACCGCGCCCCACTCGGCCCCGATGCGCTCGCTCTCCAGCTTCGTGTCGTGGTAGAGCCGCAGCCCCCCGCTCCGGCCGTAGATGGCGTCGGGATCGAGCGCGGTGTCCTCGTCCCCCGGGGCCTCGACCGAGCCGAACCCCACCGTGACGCTGGACGAGCACACGAGGAGCTTCGGGACGCCGGCCTTGGTGGCGGCGGCGCAGAGGGCCTTCGTAGCGTCCACATGGAGGCTCCTCATGAGCTCGGCGCCGTTCGGGCCGGGGTCGAAGATGCCCGCGATGTGGAAGATGCCGTCACACCCTTCGGCGGCCCGCGCGAGGGCGTCCACGTCGGTGACCGAGGGCGTCACGAGCTCGACGGGGAGCCCCTCGAGGCAGAGGTTGGGCTTTCGCACCACGCACCGGACCTGGTCCCCGCGCGCGAGGAGGTGGCGGACGACGTTCGCGCCGACGAAGCCGGTGCCGCCGGTGAGGAGGTACCGCATCCTTACGAACCCTCGGGGAGACGCCGGTATCCGGCGAGCACCACCGCGGCCACGACGAGCAGCGCGGCAGCGGAGAGCCGGAACGCGACCGGGAGCCCGACGTGGCTCGCGAGCCACCCGCCGAGCGCGCTGCCGGTGGCCTGCCCGCCGACCGCGAACGTCAGGTAGTACGCGAGCGCCCGGGCCCGCACCTCCGGAGGCGCGCGCATCTGGACCCCGGCGTTCACCGTGCTGATCGTGCCGATCCAGCCGATCCCGGAGAGCCCCGCGCCGACGAGCGCGTGGGGCAGCGTGTGCGCCACCGAGAGCACGCCGAGCCCTGCCGCGCTCACGACGGTCGTGGCGGCGATGAACGGCCGGTTGCCGAAGCGCCGCACCGCGCTCGCGACGAGGAGGCCGGCGGAGACCGCCCCGAGCCCGAACGCGGAGAGGAGGTTCCCGTAGGACTCGGCGTCGCCGTGGAGGGCGTCGCGGGCGACGACGGGCAGGAGCGACAGCGACGGCATCGCGAAGAGGCCGAAGGCGAGGCCGACCGCGTAGAGGCGGACGAGGCCGGGCTCGGAGAGGGGCGACCGCACCGGGCCGTTGTTCACCGCGGGTGGCTGGGGCGGGAGGCGCCAGAGGAGCAGGCCGATGAACATGTAGCTGGCGGCGTTGGTGAAGAAGGCCGCGGCGGGGCCGACGGCGACGAGCATCCAGGCGCCCGCGGCGGGGCCGACGGCGCGCGCGAGGTTGAAGCCCGTGCTCATCAGGGCCACGGCCTTCGGCACCTCGTTGTCGGGCACCTGGCGCGGCACCGTGGCCTGCCACGCGGGGCCATTGAGCGCGCCGAGGACACCGAGCCCGCACGTGAGCGCCAGGAGGACCGGCAGGGAGAGGGCGTCCATCGCGGCGAGCACGCCCATCAACGCGACGACGACGGCGAGCCCGGCGTGCGTGGCGATGAGGAGGCGGCGGCGATCGAGGGCGTCCGCGAGGTTGCCCGCGAAGAGCGAGAGCAACACCATCGGCGCGAGCTGGAGGGCGTCGACCGCGGACACGGCGAGCGGGGACGGGGACAACGTCGCGGCGGTCCATCTCGCCGCGACGTTGTGCACCCAGGTGCCGAGGAAGGACACGAGGCCCGCGAGCCACAGCGCACGAAAGCGCGTGTGCCGAAGCGGCGCGAAGGGCCCGCGCATCAGGGACTCACTTCCCCCGGGTCATCAACTCGCGGGCGATGATGACGCGCTGGATCTGCGAGGTGCCCTCGTAGATCTGGAAGATCTTGGCGTCACGCATGAGCTTCTCGACCGGATACTCCTTCGAGTAACCGTAGCCGCCGTAGATCTGCACGGCGTTGCTGACGACGCGCTGGAGCATGTCGGCGCAGAAGGCCTTCGCGTAGCTCGACTCCTTCGTGTTGCGCTGCCCGTTGTCCTTCAGCCACGCGGCCTTCCACGTCAGCATCCGGCCGGCTTCGATCTCCATCGCCATGTCGGCGAGCATGAACTGGATGGCCTGGTGGTTCGCGATGGGCTGTCCGAAGGCCTTGCGATCGAGGGCGTACGCCATCGCGTACTCCATCGCCGCGCGACCCACGCCGACGGACGCCGACGCGACGGACGCGCGGGTGTAGTCGAAGGCCGCCATGGCGAGCTTCCAGCCGTCCCCGACCTGCCCGATGACGTTCTCGTCGGGCACTTCGACGTTCTCGAACGTGATGCCGCGCGTGTCCGACGCGCGCTGGCCCATGTTCTGCTCCTTGCGGCCGACCGTGATGCCCGGGCTGTTCCGTTCGACGATGAAGCCGGTCATGCCGCCGCGCGCGAGGCGGGCGGGGTCGGTCAGCGCGACGACGAAGTACCAATCGGCCACGCCGGCGTTGGTGATCCACATCTTCGAGCCGTTGAGGATCCACTTGTCGCCCTGCTTGACGGCGCTGGTCTTCATGGCCTGCACGTCGGAGCCGGCGCCCGGCTCGGTGACGGCGTAGGCGCAGAGGCCGAACTGCTCGGTCATCGGGGCGAGGTACTTCTTCTTCAGCGCGTCCGACGCGCCGAGGATGACCGGCTGCTGCGCGAGGCCGTTGGCCTCCATCGCGGTGCCGATGCCACTGCAGCCCCACGCGAGCTCCTCGGCGATGAGCACGCCTTCGAACGCGCCGAGCTCCATGCCGCCGTACGCGGCTTCGACGTGGGTGTTCATGAGGCCGAGCGCGTGGGCCTTCTTCAGCACGTCGTAGGGGTACTCGCCGGTCTCGTCGTGGTGGGCCGCGACGGGACGCATCTCATTCTTCGCGAAGTCGCGCGCGAGCTCCTGAAGCGCCTGCTGCTCTTCCGAGAGCCCAAAAGAAATGGACATCGTGTCTCCGGGTACGCTGGGGTTCTTTCTGAGGGGTCCCCCACGTAACCCTGCCGAGACCAACGAGCGTGATTACCAGACGCACCTTGGAGCCCGCCATCATGGATACCTCGCTGCACAGCGACACCACGCCGGCCGTGGTCGACACCCTGCCGACGCCGAACCCCGACGCCCTCATGTTCAAGCTGCAGGAGACCCTCGTCCCCAGCGGAACGTTCGAGTACCGCACCGCCGGGCAGGCCTCCGACGCCCCGCTCGCCCGCCGCCTGTTCGACCTCGCTGGCGTCACGTCGGTGCTGATCGCGCCGCGCTTCGTCACCGTCAACAAGGACCCCCTGCTCACGTGGCCCGAGCTGGTGCCGCAGGTGAAGGCCGCCATCCGCGACTTCCTCGAGTCCGGCGACATGGCCGTTCCCGAGACGGAGCTCGACCTCGGGCAGTACAGCGATCCGGTCGAGCGGAAGGTCGTCTCCATCCTCGACGAGTTCATCCGCCCCGCGGTCGCGCAGGACGGCGGCGACATCATCTACCGGGGCATGGAGGACGGGATCGTGCTGCTGAAGCTCATCGGGAGCTGCAACTCCTGCCCGTCGAGCACCGTCACCCTCGCCCAGGGCGTCGAGCGGATGCTGCTCGAAGAGGTGCCCGAGGTCCGCGGCGTGCGTCAGGTCGAGTTCTAGGCCCGCTCCCGAGCGGCCGGGAGCGCAATTTCCCAGCTCAAGGACAGCCGTCCGCGGTACGTTCCCGCGCCTCGCGGAGTCCTGCCCGTGCTCTTCCTCCTGCTCGCCTGTGTCGACTCGGAACCCGCCTTCGTCAGCGTGCGCGACCTCGACAAGGCCCACGCCAGCGCCGACACCCCGGCGCTGTGTGCGGGCCTCCGCATGAAGGACGCCCCCACGCGCGAGTCCGCGGCCGAGAAGCTCAAGGACTACGCGTACGACTCCTCCTGCCTCTGCGAGCGGCTCCAGTACGACGGGCGGTGGGATCCTTCGATCCTCTCCGGGCTCGCCAAGGCGACCGACGCCGAGAAGACCGGCTGCGTCGGCACCCTGCTCGATGACGCCGCGCAACCGGAGCGGCCCGCGCTCGTCACCGCGCTCTTGAAGATCCCCGTGGCCCGCGCGCGCATCGTCACCGCCGCCGCGAGCGACGCCGATCCCACCGTGCGCGCCGCCGCGATGACGGTGTTCCGCAACAGCAAGGACCCCGCGGAGCTCGCCCAGGTGCAGGGTTGGCTCGCGTCCGACCCCGACGCGACGGTCCGCGCCGCCGCCGCTAGCGCGCTCCTCGGCCAGGCCGCTGCCGAGGGCGCCCTGCGGGACGCCACCTCCAAGGACCAGGACCCCGGGGTCCGCGCCGCCGCGCTCGCGACCTACCACTCGCTGAAGGTGGCGGACTTCGACACCGTCGCCTGCGCCGCGCTCCTGGAGGACGCCGCCCCCGCGGTGCGCCTCGCCGCGCTGGACACGATGCGCGCCACGCGGGACCCCGAGCAGCTCGACTGCCTGCGCCGCCGCGCGACGACCCAGGAGGACGCCCCCGAGGTGCGCGCGGCGCTCCTGAAGACGCTCGCCTCCACCGCGGCACCCGAGGCCGCCAAGGTGCTCTGCGACACCATCCCGTGGTGGGTCAAGACCTACGTGAAGGACGCCGCGCCGGGCGAGGGCGACGACATCCTCCGCGCCCAGAACGACCGGGACTTCGAGCGCAGCTACGACTGCGTGCAGACCGCGGTGCGCCAGGCTGGTGGTTATACGTGCGCCGGTCGCGCTTACGTCGGCGCCTTCTTCCGTGACCTCGGAGGCAAGGCCGGCGTGCCGAGCTGCGGTGGTACCGGCGGCGCCGGGGGCGCGGCCAGCAACGAGGTCGTCTTCTAGCGACGATCCCGATCCGCGACTTCTGATCCGCCCGAGGTGATGGAATGCCGAGTCTCTCCGACGTGCTGGCCGAGCCCGCGAAGCGCAAGAAGGTGGTCGACGACGGCGTGTCCGTCATCGAGGCCGAGGTCTCCGACAAGGGCGGCCTCTCCGGCATGGCCATCAAGACCGCGTTCGCGATGGTCCAGAAGGTGAAGCCCGGGTTCGTCGGCGGTACGCTGAACCACCTCCTCGACGACTTCGCGAAGAAGATCGACCCCTTCTGGCTCGACTGCCTGGCCCAGAAGGCCGACCCCCGCAGCTACTTCGTGAAGAACGGCACCCAGGTGGCGGACGCGCTGCTGTCCATCACGGACGGCCGCGCCCGGAACGCCTCGGGCCCCATCCGCAACACCTACGACAAGCTCCGCCCCCAGGCGCAGAAGCACGTCGTGGAGGCGATGCCGCGGCTCGCCGGGCTCCTCCAGAAGCACGCGTCGTAGCGGCGCGGTCGGGCCGGGCGCCTACTTCCAGCGCCGGAGCCCGCTCCACGGGACGGCGAGGGGCGCGGTCGGCAGGGTCTCGCCCTCGACCGGGAACCACCCCTCGGCGGGCCCGGCCACGACGTGGAAGTCCATCGCCGGCATGTAGCCCTGCCCGACGAGGACCCACGTGCGCGCGCCGTCCGTCGCCACGTCCAGGAGCACCACGGCGTGCCCCGGCGAGCCCGGCTGGACCACGATGTCGCCCGGACGGGGCGTCGTCACCGCGACGGTGTCGAGCGGCAGGCTGCGGGTGCCGGCGTACATGAACAGGTCCATCAGCCAGGCCTCGAACGTCGGGTCCGACGCGCTCGGCGCGGCCGCGCCCGACACCGACGTCACCTTGCTGCCGGAGACCTTCGGGCGGGTCCCCGCGGCCCAGGCCGCCCAGCTCGAGAGGTAGCCGGAGGTGTAGTGGAAGGCGGGGGTCGCGCCCGTCGCCCGCAGCCACGTGGCGCGCAGGCGCAGCGCGGAGTCGGCGCACTGCTGGAGGTCGCGCGTGCCGATCGGCAGGTCGACGACCCGGGCGGCGCCGATGGGGATCACGTCCCCGGCGTAGCTCTTGACCGGGCGCCCGTCGGGGTAGAGCGGGCGTGCGCGCAGCCAGTCGCCGTAGGCGTCGGCCTCCACGCGGGTGGCGCCGGCGGGGGGCGGGAAGGCGGCGCCGATGGTCTCGGCGTGCGCGAGGGCGACGAGGAGCAGCAGCATCCGGGCTCCGACCGCTCGCAACGTAGCGGGTTCCAGGAAAGGCGCGGGAACGGCCGGCCCCTGCTCCCGGGCGCCGCTACACGCTCGGCAGCGCCTGGTCCGGACCCTTGCGCCAGTCTTCGACCCCCGCGCGGATCGCGCCCGCGAGCGTGGTCACCACGCCGGGATCGCGCCACCGGGCGGCCCGCGCGGCGGCGATGGCCCCGAACGTCGAGAGGAAGCGCGGGAAGGCGCGGCGGCCGCGGTGCTTGAGCACGAAGTAGGCGGTGTTGCGGAAGCGCCAGGTCTCGCCGCGAAGGGCGTCCTCGACGCGCACGCCGCCCGAGGGCGCGGAGAGGTGGACGAGCTCGCACGCGGGCTCGTACAGGAGGGTCCAGCCGGCGGCGCGGATGCGGTAGGAGAAGTCCGTGTCCTCCAGGAGCGCGGTGCCGGTGTAGCGGCGGTCGAAGCCGCCGACCTCGTCGATCGCCGCGCGCCGGTAGCTCATGTTCGCGCCCTTGCAGCTCTCGATCGGCCGGCGCTCGGTGCCCCACATGTTCGTGATCGTCCGCCCGCCCGCCGAGATGTGGGCGGCCGTCTCCTTCGCGTTCGGCCGCACGCTCCGCTCCACGATGCGCCCGGTGACGCCGCCGACGGCGGGGTCCTCGTAGGGGCGCACATGGGCGTCGAGGAAGCGGTCGTCGAGCAGGATCACGTCGTCGTCGAGGAAGAGCACGATGCGGCCCCGCGCGCGCGCGAGGCCCTCGTTGCGGGCGTTCGGGAGCCCCTTCACCGCGAGGTGCAGGTAGTGGACGCGCGGATCGCCGAGCTCGGCCACCAGGGCCTCGTTGGCGGCGCGCTGATCGGGGTCCGATTGGTCGACGAGCCAGAGGTCGAAGTCGGGGAAGCGCTGGCCGAGCACCTGGCGCACGCTGTCGTGGAACAGCCGGCCGCGGTTGAGCGTGGGGATGATGACCGACAGCTCGGGAACGCCGGGGCTAGCTCGCACGGTGGGGCTCCTTCCCGCCCCGGAGGGCCTCCTCGTAGAGCGCCCAGAGGCGGTCCACGCTCTTGGTCCACGTGAACCGCATCTCCACCATGCGGCGGCCCGCGGCGCGCACGGGGGCGAGCTCCTCGCGCATCCCGCGGGCGATGGCCGCCCGGAGGGCGTCGACGTCCTCGGCGGGCACGAGGAGGCCGTTGCGCTCGTGGCAGAGGTAGTCCTCGCGGGCGGCCTCCACGGCGTCGCTCACGATGGCGAGCGCGCCGCTGTACATGCCCTCGAAGACCACGCCGCCGACGGTCTCCCCGCGGGACGGCAGGCAGACGATGTCCGCCTCCTGGAAGAGCGCCACGAGCTCGGGGCGCGAGACCGGCCCGAACACCACGCGGCGCCCGAGCGGCGCGGCGAGGGCGCGGACCTCCGCGGCGAACTCCGGCTCGTTCACCGCGCCCGGGATCACCAGCCGCCACCCAGGCTCGGCGAGGAGCGGCGCCATGGCACGCACCATGAGGTCGGCGCCCTTCTGGCGGGAGAGGCGCGACGGCGCGAGGACGATGCGGTCGCCACCGAGCCGGAGGCGGGCGCGGATGGCCGTGCGCGCGGCGTCGGTGACGCTTTCGAACTCGCCGGGGTCGACCGCCATGCCGATGTGGACGCGCACGTTGTCGAGCCCGAGCCGCTCCTTCAGGGCGGCGCCCGCGCCCGGCGAGTCGGCGATGACCATCCGCGCGCGCCGGAGCGCCGGCCTCGTCCAGTGCCGCCAATACGCCGACCGCACGCGCTTGTTGAGCCCCCCCTCCCCCGCCAGGATCTCGTCGAGGAACGCGGCGGTGACGTAGTTCTGGACGACCAGGGGGGTCCCCGTGAGCCGCGAGCGGGCGACCAGCGCGTCGAGGTGCAGCGACGGGAAGCCCATGCACACGAGGAGATCGGCGTCCGCCACGACGTCCCGCAGGAAGCCGGGGGTGACGGCGTCCTGCTCGAACGGGTTCTTGAAGGGCAGCGCGAACGACGCATGCCGGTGCACGGTGACCCCGCCCTCCACCGTCGTGCCGGCGGCGGTCTGCTCGGCCAGGTTGAGGTTCGTGTACGTGGTGGTGTGCACGTGCACGTCGTGACCGCGCCGCGCAAGCTCCTCGGCCTGGTGCTGGAGGATGACCTCGCCCCCGCCGACGCACGGCGGGTAGAAGTAGCTGAAGGTGCGGATCTTCACGCCGGCCCGGGAACGGCCCTCCCCTAACCTGCCGCCGCCATCCGACGTGCCACCGCAGGGGGCCGTGTCGGGGTGCCGGGCGACGACGTTGGGGGGGTGCGCCGCGAGGCAGCGGGGAGCGGCGTGCGCGGCCCGTCGCCCCGGCGGGTCTCCGCGAGCGCGAGGATGGGGCCCAGGAGACCCATCGTGAGGAAGAGCCCGGCGGTCAGGTGCAGCCCGGCGAGCTCCAGCGACAAGCGCAGGCCCGGGGGGCCCACCCACGGAAAGCCGGCCCAGAGCACCGCGACGACGCCCGCCTGCACGAGGAACATCCCAGCGAGGCACGCGGCCTGGATGCGGAGGGCGCGGACGAGGTGTCGCACGAGGTGTCGGGCGAGGCCGCGGTCACCCGACCAGGACGCCGCACCGATCCACACCAGCGTCGACCCGACGCCCGGGATGGCGAACGCGGCGAGATAGATCGCGAGGACGATCGCATCGGCGCTCCTCCGCTGCGCTGGCGGAAGCGGCCCACCGACCCGACGGGGGGAACGAGGGGCGAGGCCGGTCGGTCTCTGGGACCTCGGAGGGGACATCAAAGCTACCTTCCGTGAAAAACGTGAATAGAACTTACGGAACTGGAGAAAGCATGAACACCGGCCGGCGAATCGCCGATGCACAAATCGCCCTCGCGCGGGCGCGCCGCCCGTCGGTGCCGCTCCTGGACCGGCTGCTCCTGGCCACGACACCCGCGGAGATCGCGGCCACCGTCGCGGCCGCCAAGCCGTACATCCTCGAGGATCTCTTCGACGCCGCGGGCCCCACCCCCGGGCAGCTCCGCCTGGCGCACGCCGCGGAGCTCGGGATCTCCGCGAGCGACCTCGCCTACCGCGCCCTCCACCCCGGCCTCGACATCGGCATCTACGCGTGCTCGCACTCGATGGGCATCCCCTCTGTGGCCGGGCCCGCCGCCGTGATGGACCAGCTCGCCCAGCTCGAGCGCTCCGGCATCGGCGTGTGGGACGACGGCGTCTGGCCCGCGGTGATGGACCAGTTCCGGGAGCGCTGCGCCCAGCTCGTCGGCGGCACGCTCAGCGAGGGGGACACCACCTGGTTCCCCAACGTCTCCGAGGCCCTGTCCGCGGTCCTCGAGGGCTTCGACGGCGGCACCCTCGTGTACACCGCGGGCCACTTCACCACCGGGCACTACGTCCACCACCAGTGGGCCCAGAACACCGGCGGCACGCTCAGGGAGGTCCCGCTCGACGCCGACGGATCCGTCCCCACCGCGCGCCTCGTCGACGCCATCACCCCCGACACGAAGGTGCTGTCGATCTCGCACGCGCTCTTCGAGTCGGGCTGGCTCCAGGACCTCCCCGCCATCGCCGCGGCGCTGCGGGAGAAGGCCCCGGGCGCGCTCCTCCTCCTCGATGCCTACCAGACCGCCGGCAGCGTGCCGATCGAGGCCGCCGCGCTCGGAGACCACGTGGCGGTCACCGCGGGCGGCCACAAGCAGCTCCGCTCCTCGGCGGGCGCCGCGTTCCTCTACATGCCCCGGCGTTGGCTCCGCACGCTCACGCCGAAACGCACCGGCTGGTGGAACCACGCGGATCCCTTCGCGTTCGAGAAGGGCGCGGTTCGCCGCGGCACCGACGGCACGCGCTTCCAGACCGGCACCCCCACCCTCGCCGGCATGGCGATGCTCCTCGGCGAGCTCGCCTCCCTGGCCTCCTCCACCGACGGCTCGCTCCACGACGCCGTCGGGCGCGCCCGCCGCGTCACCTCCTCGCTCGTCGGCCGCGCCATCGAGCGGGCCCGGAAGCACGGCCTGGAGGTTCGCGGCGGCTGGAGCCCCGAGCGCCGCTCCGCGTTCGTGTGCCTCGTGATGCCCGACGGCGCGCGGCTGAACGAGGAGCTCGCCCGCCAGGGCATCCGCGTCGACTTCCGCCCGCTCGTGCCCGGCAGCCCCGACGGGCTCATCCGCGTCGGCACGAACAGCGCGGGCTTCGGCTACGAGATCGACGCCGTCATCGATGCTATCGCGGAGCATCGGACCGCCAAGGCGTAGCGCCGCGCCAACCGACACCGGGCACCTCCGCCGACACGACGGGACGCCCGGTCGGCACGTCGATGACCAGGACGGGCGCCGTGTCGGCCCAGACCAGCGCGACGAGCGGCGCCTCGTCGTTCGCCAGCATGCGCACGGGCGCGGCCGGGAGCACGCCGCCCACGCGCGTGTCACCGCCCCCCTCTTCGCGCACCACGAGCCGCCAGCGATCGGCCGTGCCGCGCGCCGCGTCGGCCGGCTCGAACACCACGAGGACCACCCGCCCGTCCGGCAACGCGGTGAGGGCCAGGGGATCGCGCCGAGCGCGGTCCCAGCGGGCGGCCACGCGGGCGTCGCCGCGGTCGTCGACGATCCACCAGCACACGGTGGTGGCGTCCCGGGCGAGCACGTGGGCGGCGCCGTCGGGAGAGAGCGCGGCGTCCGGCAGCGGGACCGGCGCGGGACACGGGGCCGCGAGCGCGAGCGAAGCGAAGGCGAACATCGGGGGGGCTCCAGGGGACACCTCCCCTCCTGCAAGCCCCCTGCCGACGGTCAAACCTGGAGAATCCGCGCCCATGTCGGGCGACTCCCGTCAGGCGTGACGGAGGTCCGCCGGACCTCCGTCAGCCGGGGAGCGTCAAGTCCCCTTGAAGAAGTCCTCTTCCGAGTTGTCGAACGCGTCCGAGATCGGAGCGACGCGGGCCACCGGCTCGCTGACCGACTTCTCGGCCACCACCGGCGCCGCGACGATGCGGGGCTCCGGGCGGGAGAGCGGGCGGGGCCCGGACTTCACGGGCTCCTCCGCCTTCGCGGCGGGCGCCGGAGCGGGGGCGGCGACGATGCGGGGCTCGGGGACGGTCGCGGGCACCACGGTCGCGAGGACCACGGGGGCCGGCTCGGCGACGTCCTCGACAACCACCTCGTCCTCATCCTGGGGCGCGGCCGCGACCGAGAGCGCCGCGGTCGGCACGACGGGGTCGGCCGCCAGCGCCGGGCCGGGGGTGGGCGCGGCGGCGGGCTCGCCGTTCGCGGGCATCAGCACCCACTCGGACTCGAGGACCCGCACTGCGTTGAAGGCAGCCACGGCCTCCAGCCCAGCGTCTGTCGTGAGCTTCCGCGCCGCCTGGTAGCCGGTGATCGTGACGGTGGGCGCCCCGCAGGTCGGGCAGCTCCGGCTCTGGATGGCGAACGTGAAGGTTGCCGGGACGCGGTGCCCGAACAGACAACGATGATCCATAGTCTCCTCAATCGACCGTAAGGTCGCCATTTACATTGACAAAGCCGAGCTCGGCGCCGTCGAGCTCGATGGCGTCGACCTCGAGGGTGAACCCCTCGATCGCCGGCACCGGGATCTCGCCGAGCCCGCCCGTGAGCGAGGGCAGGAGCATCGGCACCAGCGCGCTCAGGAGCGCCTCGGCGTCTCCGCTCGCCTCGGTCCCGGCAGAGGGCACGACCACGTCGAACCAGACCTCGGTGTCCCCGAGGGCGGGCACGAGGTTCCCCTCGGCGCTCACGTCCAGATCGAGCCCGACGACCATGGACGTGTAGAGCTGGAAGACGACGTTTCCGTCCTCCGGGGCGCCGTCGTACATCGTCAGCGCGAGGTCCCCGATCTGGAGGTCGAGCAGCGCGGACCCCGTGCCGGGCACGACCACCGGCGGCAGGAGCGCCTCCGTCACGATCGAGAGGCTGTCGAACGGAAGGAAGGTGGAGAGCGAGCCGAGGTCCAGGCCGAGCTCCTGCTCGCCGAGCGTGCGGTCCAGCAGGCCACCGCCCCAGAACGCGTAGAACACCTGGTTGAGGAAGTCCAGGGACAACGAGAGCTGCATGCCGGGCGTGCCGGAGGCGTAGAGCGGCAGCGTGTAGTCGCCGTAGAGGCTCCCCGGCCCCTCGGTCGGGTGGCCCCACAGGCTCGTGGTGAACGTGGTCGCGAGCGCGAGCGTGAGGCCCAGATCGTCGACCGTGCACGCGGAGGGCGTGGCGTCGAACGTGTAGGTGCTCCCCTCGATGTCGAGGTCGGTGGCGATCTCGAGGTCGCCCACGGCGTCGGCCAGCATCGACGGGACCTCGTCCGTGATCGCGCCCTCGATGGCGTCCTCCATGTAGCCCTGGATGAGCCCCGAGAGATCGAGCCCGAAGAAGCTCATCACGTCGTAGATCCAGGAGTCCCAGTCGAAGGTGAAGCCCGCGCTGGTCACGTCCGCCGTGAGGACGTTCACGCCCAGCACGCCGTCGAGCACGTAGGGCTGGAGATCCATGTCGATGGTGATGGAGTCGGCGTAGATCTGGCCGTCGCCGCTGTAGCCGATGCCGATCACGTCCCCATCCGCCGCCCAGTAGATCGACGGGTCGTAGACGATGAAGGTGGCGTTGAGCCAGCCCCCGGCGTCGGGATCGAACTGGAGGTCCACCTTCCCGAACGACGGGTTCAGGATCGAGAGCTCGATCGAGTACCAGGTGATGCAGATCTCGTCGAAGAGGAGGTCGATGCAGCTCTCCGACGACGTGGAGAACGCCGGGTTCGGCACGAGCGCGGTCAGGTCCGTGCCCGTGATGAGGCCCTCTCCGAGGGTCTCGAGCGTGTCGAAGCCGCCCTGGTTGATGCGCGCCGCGACCCCCTCCCCCACGGCCTCGCCGTAGGGAAGGAACGCGCCCGCGAGCACCGCGCGGATGTCGGTCGTCTCGTTGCCGTCGCCGTCGACCGCGGAGGTCTCCAGCACGTTGATGCCGAACGCGTTCTCCACGCTGGTCGCGAAGCTGCCGTCGGCGTCGACCTCGACGGTCTCCCCCTCGATGACGAGGGAGGTGACGCCGGTGTAGTCGTCGGTGACGGTGCCGGTCACGGCGGTCGCGGCGTCGGTCGAGAAGGTGCCGCGCTCGGGCGTCTCGATGTCGATCACCGGCCCGGTGGAGTCGATCAGGATCGGCCCGACGCTGTCCTCGAGGTCCGCGTAGCGGGCCCAGACCGTGAAGTACCCCTCGGACAAGAAGGTGATGTTCCGGCCGGAGATCGTGGTGGAGCCGACGCCCTCCACCGAGAGGTCCCAGGCAACGTCGACCTCGTTGCCGTACACGTCGTAGGCGACGGCGGTGGCGGAGGTGGTCTCGTAGACCTCGAGATCGGTGTCCGAGAGGGTGAGGTCGAGCTCCACGGGCTCGCCCGCAACCACGCGGAAGGTCTCGGTATCCACCTGCGCGTCGAGCGAGGCCGTGAGGGTGTAGAGGCCGGGCACGGTCGACACGACGTTGGGGTCGACCACGGCGACGTCGTCGGAGTCCGCGGTGACGACCGCGCCGTCCACCGGGTTGCCGTAGCTGTCCACCGCGGTCACGACGAAGCCGAGGGGCTCGCCGGCCACGGCCTGGTTGGCCGCGATCACGAGGTCGAGCGAGGCGGCGGGAGCCGGCAGGACGTCGAGCGAGACCTCGGCCTGGTAGTCGCCCGGATCGCCCTCGCCGACCGCGGTGAGCAGGTGCCGCCCGGCCACGAACGCGGTCAGCGTCGTCGTGTCTTGCAGGAGCACGGGCTCCAGGTCGGAGGACACGACGACGGACACGGGGAGCGGATCCCCCTCGGGGGAGACCAGCGTGGAGGTCCAGCCCACGGGCTGACCGGCGATCGCCGGCCCGTCCACCACGAACGTGAATTGCGGGCCCGAGGCCTCATCCACCGGATCGCGCCGACAGCCGGCGATCACCACGAGCGCGATCCAGGAGTGACGCACAGGCACCTCGACCCCGGGAGTGTGCCCGACGGCGGCGCCGATGTAAACGCGCGAGTCGACCGCGGGCTCCACGGAGCCGGAATGGGCTCAATCGCCGTCGCCCACCCTGCCCCGCCCCTGCTTCACCCGCGCACGGATGCGTTTTCCTTCGTGGCGCCGCTCCTGCGAGCCCCGCGTGGGGCGCGTGGCCCGCCGAGGGGGCGGCGGCGGCTCCCGGAGCGCCTGGAGGCGGACGCGCAGCCGGTCGAGGGCGACCCCGATGTTCTGGGTCCGGCTCCGCCGCTCGGAGGCCTGCACCAGGATGCCCGTGGGCCGGTGCAGGAGGCGCACGCCGGTCTCGGTCTTGTTGCGGTGCTGGCCGCCGGGGCCCGAGCCGCGGAAGGGCTCCATGTCGCAGTCGGCGAGCAGCGTCTCGTCGTCCTCGGGGACCAGCGCGGTCGACGACTCGCTCATGGGGTCTCGGTGGGGGGCGCGGGGGGCACCTCCGACAGCAGGGCCGGCGACGGCGGGGCCGGGAGAGGGGGGAGCTCGCCGGGGTCCTTCCCGAGGGCAACCAGGCGCGCGGCGATCCAGCCGTGGACCGCCTCGAGCCCGATCGGCCCGGGGGCGAGCTGCGGGAGGGGATCGAAGGCGACGGGGAGGAAGTTGGCGGCGGGGGCCCCGAGCTTGGCCCGGGCGTCCTCGAGGTAGCGGTCCTTGTCCCGCGGCCGCAGCACGTCGACCTTGTTGACGAGGGCGAGCACGGGCTTCCCCGTCTCGACGCATCGGCGGTAGTCCGCGAGCTCGCGTGCCTGCACGCCGCCCTCCGCGTTCACGATGTACAGGTAGAGATCGATGTGATCGAGGACCTGCCGGGCCTCCTCGGTCACGTGCTCCATCACGTCCCCCATGCCGGGGGTGTTCACGATGAAGAGGGCGGTCGCCCCCGGGAGGCGCTGGATCGCGACCTCCTTCGTAGAGCCCGCGACCGGCGAGATGTTTCCCGTGTCGATGCCGAAGAGCGCCTTGATCGCGGCGTCCTTTCCCGTGGAGGGGCTCCCCACGACCCCGATCGTGACGCGGTGGAGGACGCGCTGGCGGATGCGCGCGACCTCCATCATCACGGCGCCGACGTACTCCTCCGAGGGGCGCAGGTTGCGCCACGCGAAGTACGGCAGGAAGAACACGAGGAACGGCCGCATCAGGCAGCCGGCGGGGTGCACGAGCAGCGCGCCGAAGGCCATCCAGCCGAACGGGTTGCGCATCACGTGGTTCACGCCCGTGAGCGCGTAGTCGAAGGAGCGTCCCAGGCGCTCGCGGGCAACGCCCACGGCCTCCGAGGCGGTGACGGGCGGGGCGTCTCCGAGGCCGAGCTCTCCCCACACCGTGGCGCGCTCGGCGGGCAGCGCGGCCTCCCAGCGCGCGGTGAACCAGGAGTGGGCGAGCGCGAGCTCCGTCTCCTCCGGGGTCGTCATCGGGATCCCGCGCGCCTTCGCGGCGGCGGCGACGATCGCCTCGTAGGGGAGGCCCTCCCCCTTCCGGAAGAAGACGTTTCCGAGCCCATGGCTCCCCACCCGCCGCACTTGCGCGGCGAGGATCCGCGCGAGATCCCCCAGGCCGAGGCCCTCGGGGTTCACGCGCAAGAGCTGGGCGAGCGGCTGAAGCTCCGCGCGATGGGCGCGGTGGAGCATCTGCTCGAGCGGGTCGGTCACGGTCCGCCGCTCTCGCGTCGGCGCTTGTAGTCCCACGCCGCGGCGTCGAAGACGGTGCGCAGGGCGTCACCGTCGAGCTTTCGGTCGGACTGGAAGAAGCGGACCGCGGCCTTGCCGACGCCGAAGGTGGTCCCGCCGGCCACCATCGCGGAGAGCCCGAGGATCGCGGCCTCGGCGATCTGCGTGCCCGGGATCCAGCCGGCGGCCTTCAGCGCGTTGATGCCCCAGCGCATGAACCCGCGCATGCTGCCGGAGAGCACCTCGCCGATGATGAACAGGGCGACCTCCCGGTCGACGGGCACGGCGAACACCTCCGCGATGTCGCGGATGAGCTTGACCTGGATCGCGGTCACCGCGGCGAGATCGGCGCCGGGGATGGGGATCGCGCCCGCGACCGACGCGTGCCGCGCCGCGACCTGGATGATGGGCTCGCACGCGGCGGCCTTGTTGCGCAGGTGCTTGGCGAAGAGGAGCTCCTTGCCGGCGGCGTGGAGCTGGTGGTGGATCCACCCGATGACGTCCCCGATCCCGATCGGCTCCTCGGAGAGCTGCGGCAGGGGGTCGAACGCGCATACGGCGGCGTCCTTCCGGTCGACGCCGAGCTGCTGGAGCGTGGCGACGACGAACGACTCCCGCTCGTGCGGGCGGATGAGGTCGATCTTGTTGAGGCACACCAGCACGGGGCGACCGCGGGACCGCACGAGGTCGAGGTCCCGCTTCTCGTCGATGGTGGCGCCGCCCTCGGCGTTGACGACGTAGACGACGATGTCGAGCGTGTCGAGCGCGCGGCGGGAGAGCTCGTCGATCTCGGGGCGGATGTCGCCGAAGCCCGGCGCGTTCACGAGGAGCACCTGGCCTTCGGGGTCGAGCGGCGCGACGCGCAGGCGCACGGTCGAGCCAGGGATCGGACTGATGTCCCCGAAGTCGATGCCGAACAGGGTTCGGATCGCGGAGTCCTTGCCGGAGGAGGCCGATCCCAGGAACGCGACGGTCAGGTGCTGGGAGAGGGCCTCGCGCAGCGCGACCTCGCTCTGCTCCCAGGCGGTGAGGCCATGGGCGCGAACGAGCGCACGGACATCCCGCCCACGCGCGTGTTCGTCGTCATGGGCGTCCGGGGCGTCGGCTTCCGGTTCGTTCGGGGTGTCGGCCACGTTCCCTCCAGCTCCCCCCTAACCGCCAAGACGACGGGGCGAGCCAGGGTGGAGGCGGCGCTCCGCTCCGCCCGGGGGCGGCCCGACGCGGTCAGCCGGCGGGTTTCACCACTCGGCGTCCGCCATCACGCTCCGGACGACCGCGCGCAGCTCGTGCAGCCGGAAGGGCTTCGCGAGGACGGCGCGGGCCCCGGCGGCCATCGCGGAGCGGGCGAGCCCGTCCGGCGCCGCGCCGGTCGCGACGAGCGTGCGCAGCTTCGGCCAGTGGGTGCGCACCTCGTTGAGCACGTCCAGGCCATTGCGGTTCGGCATGCGGAGGTCGAGCACGAGGAGATCCACGTCTCCGCGGAGGGCGTGGAGCTGCTGGAGCGCCTGCTCGCCGTCGGAGGCTTGGAAGACCTCGACGAAGAGCCCCTCGAGCGTGAGGCTCATGAGCTCGCGGAGCGGCACGTTGTCGTCCGCCACGAGAACCCGTGCCCACCCGCCGGCGCCTTCCGCCTTTCGGGCCGGCGCTTTGCCGGGCACGACCTCCGCGAGGGGTGCCCGGACGTTGATCGCGAGCCGCCCGTCCCGCTCCTCATCCACCTGGAGCTGGACCCCGACGCCGTACGCGCGCGCGAGGAGCTCGTTCACCATCGGGCCGGTGACCGCGCCGTCCGGCACCAGCCAGCGGAGCGCCGCGCGCTCGGACGCCGTGGGGCTGTACCGGATGCGGAGGAGCCCGTCGTCGTAGTCCACGAGGGCCTCGATCTCCACGCACGAGCCCTCCGCCACGCCGTCGAGCGAGCGCAGCGCGAGGTGGATGCAGGCGCGGACGAGGCCGTCCGGCGCGCAGGAGACCCACGGACCGTCGGAGGGGGCCGTGACCTCGATCCGCGGCCCGTCCTCCCCGCCCGCGCGGGTCAGGAGCTCGGCGAGGTCCCGGGCGACGCGCCCCATGTCCGCGGGCCCCTGCCCGTGGCCGGACGTGGAGAGCGCGAGCATCGTGCGCCCCAGGCTGCCGAGGTTGCCGGCGAGGCCGATCACGCGGTCCATCGCGGCGCCGGCGGACGCGGGGTCATCCGAGAGCATGGCCCGGTCGCACACGGCGACGATCTCCGCCGCGAGGTTGTTGAGCTGGTGGGCGTGGTCCCCGCTGACGCGCGAGAGGAGCCCGACCGCGAGGTCGATGCTGCGGAGGCGCTCGAGCTCGCGCTCGCGGGTCGTGTCGTGCAGGAGCGTGACGTAGTGGGTCGTGCGGCCGCCGGCGTCGACGATGGCCGAGACGGTCTGGTGTACGGGCACATCCACGCCGTCGGAGCGCCGCAGGAGCGTGGACCCGCTGTAGGTGCCCATCGCGTAGAGGCTGCGCCAGTAGCTGGCGAACTGGCGCGCGGTGACCTTCGGGCTCCAGTGGAGGTTGGCGGGCCGGCCGATCACCTCGGCACGGTCGTACCCCACCAGCCAGGCGAACGAGGCGTCACACCAGAGCAGGATGCCGTCGGGGTCGGTCACGGCGCAGGCGTCGGACTGGGTGGCGGTGTGCGCGACGAGGAGCTGGCCCAGCTCGGCCTCGTCCCGAAGGGCGGTGACCTCCGTGAGGCGCAAACGCGCGGCGCTCGCGCCGGCGGTGACGTCCGCGTCGAACGTGACGCGATCGCTCCCCCGCCCGATCCCGAAGCGCACGACCCCCGCGCGGCGCCCCACGGCGGCACGCACGTCCGTTCGGCGGTCGAGCAGGGCCACGAGATCCGACACCGGCGGCTCGAGGCCCTCCAGGATGACCGCGACCTCGGCGGAGCGACGCAGGATCCGGCCCTGGTCATCGACCTCGAGCCAGAGCGTTCCCAAGCTAGGCCTCTGCGACCGGTGGCGTATAGCTCCCGATCACCACCCGCGCCGGGCGGATGAGCCGCTTCCCGATGCGGTAGCCCGCGGAGAAGACGGACTGGACGACGTTGTCCTGCTCCGCGTCGTCCACCGGCATGGTGGCGATGGCCTCGTGCAGGCTCGGATCGAACGGCGCGCCGGCGCCGGGCACCTCTTCGAGGCCGAGCTTCTGGAGCGCGCCCATGAACTGCTGGTAGACCATGCGCAGCCCCTGCTCGGCGGGCAGGCCCTTGCTGGCCTCGAGCGAGCGGTGGAGGTTCTCCACGGGGTCGAACAGCGACGCGACGACCTCGCCCCGCCGGATCTCTTCCTGCATCGACGCGCGGTCTTCGAGGCGACGCTTGGTGGACTCGATCTCCTCCTGCTTCTGGCGGTAGGCCGCGCTCACGGTGCGCAGGCGCGCCTCGAGCTCGAGCACCTTGGCCGCCAACCGTCCGACCTCGTCCTCGACGAGCGAGGCCCCCTCGGGGCGCTCCTCTTCCACTTCGGTGCCACCATCGTTGTGTTGAGCTTCGTCTCGGGTTTGGCTCATCGGGTCGCCTCCGCGTGCGGCGCGAGGATAGGCACCGCAGCGTTCACGTCAAGCGAGGCGACCAAGTGGATAGACAGAATCGACTGCTGACCGTGCTGGCCACGGTCTTGCTGGTGTTGGTGGCCATCGTCGTCTTCGCCAAGAAGCCCGAGGAGGACGCCGGCGATCCCGACGCCCCGGCCCAGCGCAAGCTCTTCAGCTTCGAGGCCGACACCGTGGAGTCCCTCACCCTCGTCAACGCCTCCGGCACGCTCTCGTTCGCCAAGGCGGATGGCGCCTGGAAGATGACCGCCCCCAAGGAAGCCGCCGTCGAGGAGCGCCGGGTCACCGAGATCGTGGACCGCCTCGCGGACCTGAAGGTGCAGGAGAAGGGTTTTGACGGCGCGCTTGCCGACTTCGGCCTGGACGACGCCGCGCGCGTGACCGTGACCGTCGGCACGGGCGACGGCACGAGCCTCACCCTCTACGTCGGGCGGGACGCCCCCGTCGGCTACCGCGGCTACGTCGCCGAGAAGGCCGAGGGCCCCGCGCTCCTCGCCTCCTCCCGCGTCGGCGAGCTGGTAAAGCGCACCCCCGACGACTTCCGCGCCAAGGAGCCCTGGGTCGTCCAGACCAACTCCGCGCGCCGGATCCGCATCGAGGATGGCGGCCGCGTCGTCGTCCTGCGCAAGGACGACCACGGGTGGTGGCTCGGCGACGAGGGCCCGCGCGCCTCGACCGAGGCGGTGGAGGAGTGGGTCTCCCGCGCGAGCCTCCTGCGCGCCGAGTCCTTCCTCGACGGAGTCGATCCCGCGTCCGTCGGCCTCGCCCCCCCGGCCACGATCATCGTGATCGAGGACGAAGCGGGCACGCACACGCTCCGGCTCGGCACCCGCGACGACGCCGGCGTGGCCGCGCAGACCGACGCCGGCCTCGTGCGCTTCGGCGCGGACGGCATCGACCTCGTGAAGGTCGACGGCTGGCTCGCCGAGGGCCTGCTGCCCATCCGCCGCGCCCAGCTCGACGTGGTCGACGTGACCCTCGGGTCGAAGTCGGCCCGCTTCACCCGCGCCGACGGCGGCTGGACGGACGCGAACGGGGCCGAGACCCCCATCGCGGACAAGCTCCTCGCGGCGTTGGAGGCGGCCAAGGCCGACCGCACCGTGGAGCCGGTCGCGCTCACGCAGGAGTGGGGCCGGATCACCCTCTCCGAGGGGGAGAGCCGCTCCGAGGGCCTCACCATCGGCCAGGAGCTCCCCGCCGGGGGGCGCGCCGCGAAGGACACCGCGGGCGGGCCGGCGTTCCGCATCCCCGCCGAGGACCTCGCCGCCCTCGCCGCCGCGCTGCCGTAGGCCGCGCCCCGCGCGAACGCCGCGCCCCGCGCGAACACCGCCCCGCTAATTGTGCTGGTCGATCTCCCGGTCCCGCGGGAGGAGCTCCAGCGAGACGAGGCGGGGCACGCTCCGGCGCTTCTCGCCGGACGCCGCGGCTTCGGCGGTGCGCGCGAGCCCGACGGCGGCCCCGGCAACGGAGACCACCCCGGCACACACGACCGCGATCCCGGCAGCCGGCGCCCCCGAGAGGGCCCACGCCGCGCCGAAGGTGCCGGCGGCCGCGCCGCTCCACGTGAAGGCCGCCCACCGGAGCATCGCGTTGCGCATCACCCCGGCGGCGCGCGCGGCGTAGCGAGGCTCGCGATCGGCGGTCATGGCCGTGGAGAAGGCGCGCCACGCGCCGACGAGCCGTCCCTCCCGCAAGGCGAACACGCCGAGGAGCAGCGACAGGATGGCGCTCCGCGGCGCGACTGCTCGGGTCTCGTCCACCACCCCCGCGGCCTCCTCGAGGCGCCCCTGGCGGGCCAACGCCACGCCCAGGAGGTAGGCCAGGAGCGGATCGGTCGGGCGGTGCAGGCGGCCGAACCGCGCGGCGAACTCGGCGCGCTCGGGGGCCTGCTCCAGGAGCGCCACCAGGGCAGTCGCCTGGGCCAGCATCAGCCTGGCCGGCTGCCCGTCGAGGCCCGCCTCGAGGATGCGGAGGGCGTGCGTGGCGTGGCCGTCGTAGAGCGCGCGGATGCCGGCGTGCAGCGGGTCCGGAGCGTCGGCGCCCGTGGGGGGCTCCTCCGGGCCCGCGTGCGAGACCGGCCCGCTCCAGTCGCCCGCGCCGGCGAGCACGAGCGCCAGTTCGGGCCCATCGCTCGCGAGCAGGAGGCGCTCGACCGTCTCCCCGACCGGGGCGATCGCTAGCCGCGTAACGGCCTGGCGCCAGGCTTCACGGGCGCCCGTAGGCCCCTCGCCGTCGATCCGCCAGACGTAGAGCAGCCAGCTGCGCCCGCTCTGGCGGCACTGCAGGTAGCAGGTCTCCCCGACACCGGACTCCACCAGCGTGAGCTGGAGCGACGTGGGCCCGTCCCGCTCGGCCGCGAACGCCCGCCGCAGGAAAGCCGCGATCTCCGCGGCGAGCGGCCCCGCGAACACGCCGCCGAGCTGCCCGTCACGCAGGGCGCCCCAGCCGAAGTGCTCCAGGTAGCTGCGGCGGAGCTGGTCGATCCGCTGGCGGCAGTGGCGGACCTCGGCGTCGACGAGGTCGCCGTCGTCGTAGCGCATCGGCGCCGAGTGGATCCGGCGTTGGTAGAGGCGGACCGAGTCGTCGAAGGAGTAGCGGCGAACAAGGCCGTCTCTCCCGACGATCTCGACCGGGAACTCGACGACCTGCGTGTAGTCCTTTCGGAGGTACCGACGCAGCCTCGTCGCTCGCTCCACGCACACCTCCGGACGAGCATAGCACCGAAGGCCCAGCCAGGGCTTCCAATCAGCCCGCGCGGGCGCGGAGCCACAGCAGGACGAGCACGACGCCGATGGCCACCAGCGTGCTGCGCTCGCTCCGCACCGCCGTGGCCAGCCGCCACGCCCCATCGGCGCGACGCGACGGCGCACGCGGCACCCACCGGGGCACCTCGGCGAGGTAACGCCGGTAGGGCTCGCCGATGCGCGCGGCGAGGTTCCGTTCCTCCCACCGGACGATGAGCTCGTAGTAGACCGCGAGGATCGGCACCGCGACGAGGGCGGAGGGCCAGAGGACGACGCCGAGGCCCGCGTAGAGCAGGAGGTTCCCGAGGTAGAGCGGGTTCCGCACCCAGCCGTACGGGCCGGACCGCACCAACGCGCCCACGTCGTCCGCGCGCGTGCGGCTCGGCAGCCCGATGTGGCCGACGGCGGCGAGCCGCACGACCTCTCCGGCGCCGAGGATCGCGAGCCCGGGCACCCAGTAGCGGGGGGCGCACACGAACATCGACGCGAGCAGCGGGACCGGGAGCCAGCCCCGCCGCTCGAACAGCCAGCGGCCGAGGCCCGCCCGCTGGTCCTCCGCCGGCCGATCCGCCGGGATCAGAGCCGCTGCGCCGACTGGAGGCGGGAGCGAAGGATCTCGTGCACCTTCTCGTAGTCCTCGATGGTGGCCCCGCCGAGGGTCGCCACGACGCCCGGATCCACGACGATGGCGGACTTGTAGCCGTCCATCGCCGCGCGGCCGTCCCCACACGCCTGGTAGGCGATGGAGCGCACCAGGAGCAGGAACGAGCGCACCAGCGGAGCCTCGTCCTGGATCTGGAGCCCACGGTCCGCGAGGCTCGCGGCCTCGGGCCAGTCCTGCCGACGGAGGGCGAGCTCCGCCAGCCGGAGGAGCGCCTGGGGCTGCCCCGGGTCGAACGCGAGGCTCTTCTCGTAGTGCTGAGCGGCCTTCTCGGGGAGGCCGAGGCGGGCGTCGAGCACGAAGCCCTTGTTCAGGTAGGCGTCGATGACGTCCGAGGGATCCTGCGTGTGGTAGATGATGTTGTTGAAGATGTTCAGCAGGTTGTTCCAGTCTTCCGCCGCGAACAGCACCGCGCCGTAGCCACGCAGGGCCGCGATGTCGTTCGGCCGCAGCTCGAGCGCCTTCGTGAAGCGCTTGCGCGCCTTCTCCGGCTGGCCGAGCCGGTGCTCGACGGTGCCGAGGCTCGCGTAGATGCGCGCGAGCTGCTCGGGGTTCCCGTGCCCGCCGGTGAGCTGGAGGAGCTGCTTCCACACCTTGTCGGCCTTCACCCAGTCGGAGGCCGCCATGTACATCGGGCCGACGGCCTCCAGGGACGGGAGGTGCGTCGCGTTGAGCGCGAGCGCCCGCTCGTAGCGGAGGATGGCGTCTTCCGTCCGGCCGAGGCGCCGGAGGGCCTCGGCGAAGCGGTAGAAGTACATCGAGACCTCGACCTGGGCGTCGAAGTCGTCGACGTCGCGGGCGAGCTCGTGGGTCTCCATGCGCTCGAAGATGACGACGGCCTCCTCGATGCGGCCCGACTCGTAGAGGAACTCGCCGCGGTAGCGGAGGGCCTCGGGGTGCTCGGGCTCGATCTTCAACAGCTCGTCGTAGATGTCGGCGGCGCCGGCCCGGTCGCGCAGCGTCTCGACGCGGATGCGTGCGGCGTTCGCGAGGGCATCGGCGCGCTCGGCCACGTCGGCCGTCGAGCGCGCACGGCGGAGGAGGGCGTCCACCACGCGGTCCCACTCGCCACGGCCGAGGTGGATGCGCTCCAGGTGGCGCGCGGCCTCCACGTCGGGTGCCGGGCCCCCGCTCGCGGCGTCGAGGAAGCGGATGGCCTCGTCCTCACGGCGCAGGTGCTCGGCAAGCGCGACACCGATGCGGCGCTGGAGCACCGAGCGGTCCGCGCCCTCGAGGAGGCGCAGGAGCATCTGGCCGTGCTCCACGAAGCCCGCCCAGTCGCCCGACTCGTCGGACAGCGCCACGAGCCGGGTGAGGGCCTCCTCGTCGTCGGGGGCGAGGTCGAGGACCTTGCGCCAGGCGTCCGCCGCGACGGCGCGATCGGAGAGGCGGGCCTCCCAGAGGCGGGCGATCTCGGCGAACCGGTCGATCTGCGGGCGGCCGGAAGAGAGCGCGGCCTGACGGGCGAGCACGCCCACCACGCCCTGCCAATCGCCCGCGGCCTCCGCGAGGCGGCGAAGGCCGCCGAGGGCCTCCTGGTCGTCCGGGAGCGAGTCGAGGGCGCGCGTGAGGGCCGCGCGGGCGCCATCGCTGTCCCCGGCGCGCTCGAGCGTCTCCGCGGTGCGGCGGTGGAATCGGGCGGCGTCCCGCGGGGACTCGGCATGCTCGGCCAGACCCGCGAGGTACCGGACGGAGAGGGCGGTCTCGCCCCGGGCGCCGGCGATGCGCGCGAGGGCCTCGAGGACCTCGACGTCGTTGGGCGCGGAGTCGTGGAGCTGCCGGTAGAAGTCCCAGGCCTCTTCGCTCTCCGCGAGCTTCTCCGCCAGGAGCCAACGGGAGCGGAGCGTGATCTCCGCGCGGGTCTCGCGGCTGGCGCCGGCGATGCGCGCCTGCAGCAGCTCGAACACCTGCTTCCACTCGTTGCGGGCGGAGAGCGCCTGCTCGAGCCGGACGCTCCACGGGAGGGGGACCTCCGAGGACGCGAGCTGGTCACGCCACACGGCGATCGCGCCATCGATGTCTCCGACGGCTTCGAGGGCCTCGCCCAGGCCGGCGGCGCTCGGGGCGGGCAGCGCGGCGTAGAGCGCGCGGAGACCGTCGGCGTCCGCGCGCGAGACGAGCGCGGCGCGCAGGCCCGTCATGGCGTCCCCGGAGCGGGGATCCGCCCGGAAGGCCATGCGCCAGGCGTCGAGGGCCTCGTCGGAGAGGCCCGCGGCGTCGAACGCGGGGGCCGCGAGCAGGGCGTGCAGGCCCTGGGCGCGCTGATCCGCGGCGCTCTCGGCGAGCACCATGTGCGCCCGGGCGCGGAGGGCGGGGAGCGCGGTGAGGCGGAGGAGCATCACGGCGGCCGCGGCGTCCTTCCGCTCTTCCACGAGCGGCGCGAGGATCCGCACCGCACCGGCGGTATCGCCCAGGGTCACGCCACGGAGCCAGGCGCCTTCGCGCCCTTCGCCACCGGCCTCGCCAAGGGCGCGGAGCGCCTCCTCGGGGTAGCCGGCGGCCTCCGCGACGCGGGCGAGGGAACGCAGGGGGCGGCTCGCGACGCCGGTGGCGGCGAGCACCTCGGAGAGGCCGCTCAGGAGGGCCTCGGAGGCGCCCTGATCGGCGGCGAGCTCGGCCACCCGCCCGCAGTAGCGGACGCGCTCGGCTTCGTCGGTCGCGGCGGCGGCGAGGCGCAGGTAGAGCTCCATGAGCCCTGCCTGGTCTCCGTTCGCGATGGCGACGCGCTCGGCGAGCTCGATCGCGGCCGGCTGGGCGGGATCCTCGCGGAGCACCTCGGCGGCGATCTGCGCGGGGTCGGCGTCGGGGAGGCGCTGGGCGGCCTCCGCCGCGGCGAGCAGGCGCCAATGACGACGATCGAGATCCTCGCCCATGTCGGCCTGGCCGCGCTCGAGGCGGAAATACTCGGACCAGTCGCCCTGCCGGGCGGCGAGCTCCTTCAGGAGGAGCACGGCGGGCAGGAAGCCCGGCGAGAGCTCCAGGCAGCGCTGGAGGCAGCCCATCGCGAGGGCGATCTCGTCGGTGCGGTCCGCGAGTACGCGCCCCGCCCGGTAGTAGAGGCTCACGGCCTCGTTGGCGTCGCGTGTCGCGCCGGCGCCGGCGCGCAACGCCTTGCCGAGGAACGCCCACTCCTGGCGCGCCTCCAACGAGCGCGCGTAGGCATCGAGGCTCGGCGGGAAGTCGGCCACGGCCTCCAACGCGAGGCGGTACTGCTCGCGGGCGCGGTCTGCGTCCTGGAGCCGGAAGTCGTAGACCGCGCCGGCCCGGTGCCGCTGGAGCGCGACACCGCCGGGCTCCTCGGCGAGGAGCGCCCGCTGCTCGTAGACGGCCGCGAGGTCCGCCCACGCGGAGAGCCTCGTGTAGACGCGCTCGAGGCCCTCCAACGCGGGGAGGTAGCCGGGGGCCACGTCGAGGATGCGCTCGAAGTGCTTGCGGGCGCCGGCCTGGTCGTCCAGCGGGCCCTCGCAGGTCTCGCCCATGCGGTAGAGCACCGTGACCATCAGGCTCGGATCGTCGAGATGGCCGAGGCGCTCGTCGAGGAACGCGACCAGCTCGGTCCAGCGGCCGCCCTGCTGGAGGATGCGAAGCACGGCCTCGGCGGCGGGCGCCGCGGCGGCGTCGGTGGCGGAGAGGCGGAACAGCGCGAGGGCCTCCTCGACGCGGCCGAGGCGATCCTCCGTGAGCCGCGCGAGGCGGTACTGGAGGAAGCTCTTCCCGTGCGCGGGGGCGCTCTCGATCTCGGCGGCGAGGGAGGCCGCGAGGTCCTCCCAGCGCTCGGCCTCGGCGCAGAAGACGCCGTACTCGTGGCGGAGCTCGAGCGCCCCGGGGCTCGCGGCGAGGCCCGCCACGTAGCACTCGGCGGCCCGGCCCTCGTCGAACAGCTGGAGCCGGTAGACGCGCGCGGCCCGGCCGAACCACCACGCAGCCTCGGCGCCGCGGGCGGCGTCGGAGAGGGTCGCGTCGGCGAGGAGGCGCTCGGCCTCGGAGCGGTAGAGCCCACCGAGGGAGACCCACTCGCCGGCCTGCCGGTAGTGGCGCTCCATGGCGAGGAACGCCGCGGCGGAGCTGGGATCGGCGGTGAGGGTCTCCTTCCAGGCTCCAGCGAGCTCCGCCGACGGGGCGCCGCCCCGCTGGAGCACCTGGGCGCGCTCGGCGAGGAGCGCCGCCGCCGCCCCGCCCTGGAACTGGGCCGCGAGGCGCGCGAGCGCGGCTGCCTGGCGACCGTACTCCCCCTGCGCCTGGTGCAATTCGACGAGCGCGAGCAAGGCGCGCAGGTCGTCCCCGACGGACGCGGCCCGCTCGAGCTCGGCGGACGCGAGGTCGTCGCGCTTCAGGCTGCCGCGAGCCACGCTGGCGGCGGCGATGAGGGCGTCGCTGGCGGCGCCCCCCGTCAGCGCGGCGGCGTGCCCCTCGAGCGCGGCGCTGAGGGCCTCGTCGTCCCCCAGGGCGGCGACCGTGGTGACGCGCTCGGCCCACCAGGCCTCGCCCGCTTCGTTCGCGGGGCGACGCGCGCCGCCCGCGGCGGCGTCCAGCAAGGCACGAGCGGACTCGGCGTTCCCGCCGCGCGTGCGCGCCAGCTCCGCGGCGGCGACGAACAGGGCGGTCCGTGCGGGCCCCTCGGCCCGGCCCGCTTCGCGCTGGAGCATGGTGATCGCGGCGGCCCACGTGCCGCTCGCGCCGATCTCCAGGACCGGCCCGGCGTCCTGCGCCTCCTCGGTCTCGGTCCAGGACGCTTCCGTCGCGGTCTCCGCTGCGGCGGGCTCCTCGGCGACGACGGCGGCGACCTCCACCGACGCGATGGGCAGGTCCTCGGTCGCCTCGGCCGCGAACTGCCGGATGAGCTCCGCGCGGTCGGCCACGATCGTGGGGTTCGAGGAGATCCCCTTGCGTGCGCTGCCGGCGTCGACCGACGCGGCGATGCCACGCTTGTTGGGCTTGACGGGGCGCTCGACCTCCTCGGTCCTCCCCGCGTCTTCCGCGGCGAGCCGGGCCTCCTCGGCGCGCGCGGCCTCGGCCGCCACGCGCTGCACCTCGGCTTCCCGGGCGGCCTCGGCGGCGCGCCAGGCTTCGTCGGCCTCGCGGGCGGCCTCGGCGGCGACGCGGGCCTCCTCGGCCTTCTGGGCGGCCTCGGCGGCGATGCGCGCTTCCTCCGCCTTCTGCGCGGTGTCGGCGGCGATGCGCGCCTCCTCGACGTGGCGGGCGGCTTCAGCGGCGACCCGGGCGGCCTCCACCTCGCGGGCGGCCCCGGCGGCGCGCTCGTCCTCGACCCGGCGCGTCTCCTCGCCGCTGAACCAGTCGTCCTCGGCCTTGCTCGCGGCCTCGGCGGCGACCCGGGCCTCTTCGGCACGACGTGCGGTCTCCGCGGCGACTCGCGCCGCTTCGACCTGGCGGGCGGCCTCGGCGGCGACCCGCGCCTCTTCCTGCTGGCGCGCGGCCTCCGCCGCGATCCGGGCGTCCTCCGCGCGCTTGGCCTCGGCGATCCGGGCCTCTTCCGCACGCATCGCTTCGGCGGCGATCCGGGCCTCTTCCGCACGCTTCGCTTCGGCGGCGACTCGGGCCTCCTCCGCCGCGACGCGAGCTTGCTCGGTGGCGCGCGCTTCCTCGGCAATACGGGCCTGCTCGGCGCGCTTCTGCTCGGCGATGCGAACCTCCGCCGCGAGGCGGGCCTCCTCGGCGACGCGAGCCTGTTCCGCCTTGCGAGCCGCTTCCGGGTCCGGGGTGGGCGTACCCCAGGCATCCCCGCCTCCCTGGTTGAAGAAATCGTCCTCGAGGTCGCCGAACCCTGAGTCAGACGGAGGATTCTTCTTGGACATGGACGGGAGGCTCCTGAGCGCGAGGGCGACCCGCAGCGGGCCGGTCTACCCGAGGGTCATAGCATTCGGCGGGCCGGCCGGTCTACGGGGAGATCGGCAGCGCCGCGAGCACGTACTTCAGGTCGTCGTCGTCGAACGTAAAGCCTCCGCCTGCGAAGCCCGTGACGTAGCCGTAGCGGGCGCCGAGCACGACGTTGTCCAGACCGCCCTCGAAGTACAGGTGACGCCACGGGTAGACGCGCGCCGTGAGCTGGACGTTGGGGATGCCGTTCATGACGGGCCACGAGCCGTAGGTGAAGTCGTACACGTCGGCAGAGAGCTGCACACGGTCGCGCCAGAGGAGCAGATCGGCGCCGATGCCGCCGCTCGATTCCTTGACGCCGAAGCGCAGGACGAGGTCGCGGAAGCGCTTCGCGAATTGGAACGTGAACCGGTAGTCGGGCCGGGTCACGTACTCCCGGTAGGCGGTGCCGAGCTCGGGGACGCGATGGTCCTCGTACGAGATCGACCCGAGGGGGTGGCTCACGAGCTCGGCGACGTACCAGTAGTCCTCGCGCGGCATGAGCCGGATGCCCACGACGTTGCGCGCGAGCCCGGCGACGGGGTTCGCCTCGAAGGCGTCGTCATCGGGCGTAGAACCGTAGAAATAGTCGCCCCGGTAGTACACCTCCGTGCGAATGCGCGACACGGTGCCGACGAGCGACCCGACGGTCTCCACCGTGTCGTTCACCGACTCGAGCGTCGCGTTGACGGAGTCGATGGTGGAGGGGTCGTTGATGAGGCGGCCGATGGTGCCTTCGCCCTGGTCGATCTTCACGGTGATCGACTCGAGGTTCTGGACGGCGCGGTCGAGGGTCTCGGTCGCCTTGCGGACCGCCTCCATCTCCTGGTCGACGCTCGTGCCCGTCTTGTCGATGACCGTGGCGAGGCTCGCGGAGACCTGCCGGAGGTTGTCGGCGATGATCGCGAGATCCTGCCGGTTCTCCCCGGCGATGGCTCGCAAATCCTCCGAGAGCATCCGGATGTTCTCGATGGTGGCGGCGAGGTCCTCCTTGGTGCCGTCGTCCTCCGCGACGACCCGCACCGCGGCGGTGATGGCCTTCACGTCGTCCGCGATGGCGGAGACCTGGTTGGTGACGGCGTCGAGGTCGGCCCCGCCCACGCGCGTGTTCAGCGTCCCCCCGGGCTCCAGCGTGACCGGGGAGGTCCCGGGGGTCACCCGGATGAATTTGTCGCCGAGCATCCCCTCGCCCTTCATCTCGGCGTAGCTGTCGGCCGACAGGCGCACGTTGCCGAGCACGGAGAGGCGGACGCGCGCGGTCCCGTCGACGAGCTCGACCTCCTCCACGTTGCCGACGGGCACACCCGCGATGCGAACGGGGGTGTCTTTATAGATGCCCTCCGCCGTCGCGAAATTGGCAAAGAGCTCGTAGGATTCGCCTACGTCCCCAGGGCGATCGTCGGTACGGAGCACGCCCCAGACGGTCGCCGCGACGACGAAGAGTGCGAGGAGGCCGACCAGGAATTCGTTCGAGAGACGCGACACGGGCCGAGCCTAACCACAAGGGCCACCGGAGCACCCCACTCGTCACATCCGAGGCGTCGATGCAGGTCTCGGCGCCCGGGTTAGCCAGCGTTGGTGCTCCCCGCGCTCCTCCTCTCCCTGTGCTTGTCCCCCGCGGCGAGCGCCGCCAGCTACGACCCCGGCCTGACGTGGCGCACGCTCCGCACGGAGCACTTCGCGATCCAGTTCCACGACGGGGAGGAGCAGCTCGCCGAGGAGATGGGCGTGGCGGCCGAGGTCGCCTGGGACAAGCTGACCGTCGAGCTCGAGTACACCCCCAAGCGCCCGATCCAGATGGTGCTCGTGGATTGGACGGACTCCGCGAACGGCTACGCGACCGTCGTCCCGTCGAACACCATCGTCATCTTCGTGACCGCCCCTGAAGAGGACAGCACGCTGGGGCTCTACGAGGACTGGAACAGCGCGATCATCACGCACGAGCTCACCCACATCCTGCACATCGACACGGTGCGGGGCCTGCCCAGGCTCGCGCGCCTCCTCCTCGGGAGCATCATCTCGACCCACCAGGTCTCCCCCGGCTGGATCGTCGAGGGCTACGCCACCTTCCAGGAGACCCGCCACACGGGCGCCGGTCGTGGTCGCAACGCGTCGGTGGACATGGTGAAGCGCGCCGCCGTGCTGGAAGATCGCTTCCCGCCGCTCGGCAACATGGACGGCTACCAGGCCCTGCCCCCGGGCGGAAACCTGCGCTACCTCTTCGGCCAGGACCTCATCCAGTTCACCGCGGACCGGTCGGGCGCCGAGAAGTGGACCGAGTGGGTTCGGCGCTACGGGAGCTCCGTCCCCTACCTGCTGCCCGCGAAGAAGATCTTCGGCGCGAGCTTCGTGCAGCTCTACCGCGAGTGGAAGGCCGCGCTCCACGAGCGCTACGCCGCGCAGGCCGCACGGATCGAGGCCGAGGGCCTCACGCCCTTCCGGTTCTTGACGGACGACGGCGAGAGCTGCGGTGCCGCGGCCTGGAGCCCCGACGGGACGCAGCTCGCGTGGTCGTGCTCGAACCCGCGGACCGGCTCCCGCGTGTCGCTCGCCGACACGGACGGCGCGAGCCCGAAGACGGTGTTGAAGGAGAAGTACGCCCGCAACCTGACGTGGCGCTCCGACGGCAAGGCGTTCGCGTACAGCACCTCCCACACGGTCGACCTCTACAACACCTACGAGGACGTCTTCCTCTACGACATCGAGGCCGATCGTCTCGAGTCCCTGACCTCCGGCAAGCGTGCTCGCGATCCGTCGTTCTCGCCGGACGGCTCCCGGATGGTCGTCGTCACCAACGAGCGGCAGAACAACCAGCTCGCCGTCCTGACCGTCGACCAGCAGCTCCGCCCGCTCACCGCGAACACCGACCACACCCAGTACGGCACGCCCCGATACTCGCCGGACGGCCGGCTCATCGCCGTCTCCGTGTGGCAGGACGGCCTTCGCGACCTGTGGCTCTACACGTCGGACGGCGTGCCGTTGCGCCGCATCACGGCCGACACCGCGATCGATCGCGACCCCGCGTGGTCGCCCGACGGGTCGCTCCTCTACTTCACTTCGGACCGCTCGGGCGTGCCGTCGATCTACGCGCTCGAAGTGGCGACGGAGCAGCTCTACAAGGTCACGAACGTGCTCACCGGCGCGTTCGGGCCCGCCCCTCACCCGGACGGCACCCGCCTGGCGTTCCAGTACTTCAGCACCGGCGGCACGCGCATCGCCCTGATGGACGTGGACCGCGCGGCCTGGAAGTCCCTGGGGCAGCTCCCGATGCTCCCGGGCCAGGTGCCTCCGGCGTCGACGCCGACGATGACGCCGACGATGACGCTGACCGGGGCCGGGGCCGCGACGCCCGCGGCGATCACGCCCGCGGCGATCACGCCCGCCGAGGCCGAGGGCGCCCCCACGCCGGGCCCGGCCGCCGGCGCGACCCCCTACAACCCGCTCCCTACGCTGCTCCCGCCCCGTTTCTGGCTGCCTGGGGGCTACCTCACGAGCACCGGCGACTCCTTCGGGTTCCTCGGCACCGCCGCGACGTACGGCGCCGACGTGTTGCAGCACTATTCGTACAGCGCGTACCTCTCCTACCGCACCGACGCCGCCTTCCTCGGCGGGGGTGGCTCCTTCACGGTGAACCGCTGGCGCCCGGTCATCAGCGTGGGCGGGAGCACGTCGGTGAGCCCATACGGCGACATCCAGGCGCTCTCGAGCGGCCCGGACGGCGGCGGCGCCTCGCTCCCCGGCACGGAGAGCGCGCTCTCCCGCTACTGGGACCGTCGCGTGCGCGGCGTCGCGCAGGTGGGCTACCCGCTCGGCGAACGCTCCAGCGTGGCGGTCTACTACACCGGTACCTTGCGCTCGCCGCTCGATCCCCTCCCCGCGGAGGCCTACGTCCCGGCGCTGCCGACGCGCGGCTTCTTCTCGTCGCTCGGCGCGTCGTGGCGCTACGGCAAGGGCCAGGCCTACGCGCTCTCGATCTCCCCGGAGAAGGCGCGCAGCGTGGCGGTCTCGGCGGAGGTGACCTCGCGGTACCTCGGCAGCTACACCTTCGACGACACCGACGCGAAGGTGCCGTTCGACCAGGTCCAGGCGACCGCCGAGTGGCGCGAGTACGTCACCAACCCGTGGGTGCCGAACCACGTACTGGCGCTGAAGGTGGCCGGCGGCGCCTCCCTCGGGGACCGCTTCAAGTACGGCTCGTTCCGCCTCGGCGGGACCTTCTCCGAGAACGGCATCACCGTCGTCCCGTCGGAATGGCGCAGCCTGCGCGGGTTCTACCCCGCCTCCGACTCCGGCGAGTGGTACTGGCTCGCGTCGGGAGAGTACCGGTTCCCGCTGTGGAACGTGGACCGCGGCGTCGGGACCATCCCTTTGTTCGTCCGCAACGTCTCCGCGGCGGTCGTCGCGGATGCCGGCAACGCCTTCGACGACCTCGAGGGCGCCGGCATGGACCAGACGCTCGTGGGCGTCGGCGGCGAGCTCCGTCTCACCACCATTCTCGGCTACGGCATCGGGCTCACGACGCGCCTCGGCTACGCCGTCTCCCTCGCGGGCGGCGGCATCGCCCCCGGGGAGCTGGATGGTTTCTACGCCACGCTGGGTTCGAGCTTCTGATGATCCTCTCCCTCCTCGCGGCGGCCACCTTTGCCGCCCCCGCCGACCCCGCCCCGCGCTGGCCCGCCGCCCTCGCGGCCGGGGATTGCACGGAGGTGGTCCGCCTCCTCCCCTCCCCCGAATCGCCCATCGAGCGCCTGGCTGCCGGGCGCTGCCTCGAGCGGCTCGACCAGGATGGCCGCGCGTTGGAGGTGCTCGGCGCCTTCGACGGGCCGCTGGCGCCGTACGCGGCCCTGGTGCGCGCGCGGGCGTCCCTCGATCGCGGGGATCCCGCCGTCGCGGTGCAAGCGCTCGCGGGGGTGAGCCTCGCCGGCCCCGAGGACGACCTCCTCCGTGGCCGCGCGCTGGTCCTCGCGGGCAAGGGGCTCGACGCCCGGGATGGCCTGCGCGCGCTCGTCGAGACCCGCGTGGGCGATGAAGCCCGGTGGTGGCTCGCGGAAGGCGCCCGGATGCGTGGCGACACCCCCGCCGCCATCGCGACCTGGCGCGCGATCTGGACCCGTCACCCTACCTCCGCCTGGTCCGGGCGCGCGGAGCAGGCGCTGGCCGCCGCGGGGGCCAGCGCGCCGTCGTATGGCGACGAAGCCAGCCGGGCCCTCGCATTGGAGCGGGCAGCCACGCTGCTCGCGTTGAAGCAGGCGAACCTTGCCGTACCGTTGCTCGACGGCGTGCATACGGCGGCGGCATTCACCACGCAGGCCCAGCTCCTGTACATGGCCGACGCCCTCTTCGACGCGAAGCTCTACCCGCGCGCCGTGGACTGGTTCGCGCGGGCCGGCGCCTCCACGCTCTCCGCGCGGGCCGCCTTCGACGAGGCCCTCGCCACCGCGCGATCCGGCGACTACCCCGGCGCCGCGACCCGCTACGACGCCCTCATCGAGCGCTACCCGGGCACGTCCCAGGCGGACGAGGCCCTCTTCAAGCTCCCCTACATGGACTACGACGCCGGCCGCTTCGAGGAGGCTCGCGGCGGGTTCCGCGCCTACCTGGATGCCCGGCCGGACGGCAAGTTCGCGCGCGACGCCCGGTGGTTCCGTGCGTGGGCGGCATGGCGCCGCGGGGACACACCCCAGGCGCTCGTCGGGTTCGACGAGGTGCTGAAGTACGACGGCGGAACCGAGCAGGCGACCGCTGCCCGCTACTGGAAGGCCCGCGCGACGAACGACGCCACCGCGCTCCGCGCCGTGCTCCGCGACGACCCGGACTCCGGCTACGCGTGGTTCGCCGCGACGCGCCTGGGGGTGACCTTCCCCCGTCCGGCCGCCGCGGAGCGCCCGGCGTTCCCCGCCGCGTTCCTCACCTCCCACCCCACGGTCGAGACGGGCCTCCTCCTCGCGCAGGCCGGCCTCCCCGAGTGGGCGCGCCCCCTCCTGTCCGGCGCCACCGCCGACGCCGCGTCGGGCGGCGCCGCGACCGCCATCCCGATGGCGTGGGCGCTCATCGACGCCGAGGACTACCCGGGCGCGCGGAAGCTCGCGTCGAAGTACTGCGCGACCGGCCCGGCCGCGGCCGCCGCGTGCCTCCCCCGTCCGCACGCCGGCACCGTCGAGGCCATCGCGATGGAGCGCGGCCTCGACCCGCTCCTGCCCTACGCGATCATGAACGCCGAGAGCGGCCTCGACCCCTCGGTCACCTCCCCCGCCGGCGCGCGCGGGCTCATGCAGCTCATGCCGGCGCTCGCGGTGCAGCTCGCGAAGGATGCGCTGCCCGGCTTCGCCCCCGACGACCTGTACCGGGCCGGCGTGAACGCGCGGCTCGGCACGCTCGAGCTCTCCCTCCTCCAGGCGCGGTTCGGGCGGGCGGGCACCCAGCCGTCCCTCCCGCTCGTCATCGCCGGGTACAACGGCGGCGGGGACCCCGTCGAGCGCTGGCTCGGCGGCTACACGACGCCCCCGGAGCCCGATCGGTTCGCGGAGGACATCTCCTTCACCGAGACCCGCCGCTACGTCCGCCGCGTGCTCGGGTTCCTCATGGCGTACCGCCGGGCGTACGGGGACCCGTAGCGGCGTCCTGCGCCGGCGCCTCCGGCCCCTTCCCGAGCGGTCGCCCCCTCCCGACGGCCCACTCGGGGGTGCCGGGGCCGCCGGCCGCGC
>JAUXTN010000061.1 GCA_030684355.1 Pseudomonadota bacterium | reverse complement strand
CCGCCGCCCGTGGCCACGCCCCGCCGCCCGTGGCCGCGCCGCCCCCCACGACCGCGAACACGGGCGCCCGTCGTCGTTCACGTCGTCGTTCACGTCGGGCCGCCAGCCGCCCCCCACGACCGCGAACACGGGTGCCCGTCGTCGTTCACGGCGGGGTTCACGGCGGGGCGCCACGCCGCCCCCACGACCGCGAACACGGGCGCCCGTCGTCGTTCACGTCGGGGCGCCACGCCGCCCCCGTCAAAGCGTCACCCCACCCCAAAGGGGGTCCGGGGGAGCGGGCTCCCCCGGCGGGGGCGTTGCGGGGGCTGGGCCCCTGCCCCAAAAGACCCCGAGCGGCTACGATCTCAGGTCGTGATCACCCGGTCGAACGACATCCAGCGTCGCAACAGCGTCTTCGTCATCTCGCCGTTGATCGCCATGTTCGCCGCGGTGGTCCCCATCTTCACGTAGTTCGCCGCGTGGGCCGCCTGGATGATCGGCCAGGGGTGCTTCTTCAGGAACTTCGACTTCGCGAGCGGCTTGAGCGCGCTGCGGGGCACGAAGGGCTTCGAGAGGAGCTGGGTCAGGGCGATCCAGAACGTGTCTTCGACCGGGCGCGGATATTCGAGGTTGATCCGGTGCTGGTAGAAGGTCTTGGTGGCCGTGCCCTCGATGTCGTACTCGCTGATGAGGCCGGACTCGAGGAGCTTGTGGTTGAGCTCCGAGCCCGGGAACACCGTCATCGAGAAGAGGTAGAGGTCGAACGGGTGCGGGAACCCCGAGATCATGTCGAAGAGCTTCTCCTTGTCCTCGTCGGTCGACACGGGGTCGTCGAAGATGAGCTGGAAGTGGCCCTTGATCCCGAGCTTGTGGAAGAGGTTCGCGATGTCGCCGATCGTGTTGTTCTTCACGCGGCGGTCGTAGAGGTGCCCGGTGACACGCTCGCTGGACTGCACGCCCATGTAGACGTTCACGAGCCCGGCATCGCGGAGGCGCGTCATGCGGTCCTCGTTGACGAGCTTCGGCTCGATGAAGACCTCGAAGGGCAGGCCCACGTCCCGCGGGTAGCGCTCGCAGAAGTCGTCCAGCCAGTCGGCCTGGAAGTTGAAGACCTCGTCGTCGAACCGGATGCGCTTGAAGCCCCAGTGCGAGCGGGCGTGCTTGATCTCCTCGATCATGGACGCCGGCGACCGGACGCGGAACCACTTCTGGCCCGGGTAGACGTCCTTCTTGTAGGTCGAGTTGTAGCAGTAGCTGCACTTGTAGATGCAGCCGCGACTGCCCATCATCTGGAAGACGGGGTCGCCCTTCATGGGGTCGCCCTTCGCGACGTTCTTGCCCCAGATGAAGTACTTGTGATCGTGGGTCGTGTAGTCGCGGTACTGGAGGGTGTCGAGGTTCTCGATGAGCGGCCGCAGCTTGTTCTTGCGGACGCCGTCCTCCCCGAGCTGGAACATCATGTTCCCGGTCTCGTAGAGATCCTCCCCCGACTGCAGGCGGTTCGCGAACTCGAGCAGCGCGAGCTCGCCCTCGCCCTGGAGCACCATGTCGGCGTCCTGGACGCAGGTGCTGCCGACGAGCGTGGGGTGCATGCCGCCCCAGAGCACGGGGAGATCGAGGGTCTCGTGGATGTGCTCGGTGAGGATGCGCGCGGCGTTGTAGTAGGCGCTCGCCCGGATGGAGATGCAGACGACGTCGAGCTGCTCGTCCTTGATGACCTTGATCAGGCTGGCGAGCTCGACGTCCTTCGCGGGGTCGAGGTGGTTCGACACCCAGTCCTTGAAGTAGATCTCGGCGACGTGGTGCCCGGCGTGCCGCAACGTGCTCGCGAGGATGCGCACGGCGTTGTTCTCGACGTCGTACATCGAGACGATGCCGACCCGCGGGCCGCGACCCTGGGTGCGGGACACGAGACGATCGATCCGTTGGTTCATGGTCCGTGCATCCAAGGTGTCGGGGTGCCGCTAGGGTAGCATCCGACCAACCGGGAGGGGACGGTGGAGGTGTCGGCGGCGCTACACAAGAGCGGACTCTCGGGTGCGGAGGAACGCCCCGTACCCGGCTGGAGGGGCACTCCGGGCGCCGCGGCGTTGTCGGCCGCGATGGTGATGCTCGCGCACGCGCCCGCGATCGGGCCGGCGTTGCGGGGGGAGGCCGTGCCGGGTGCGCCGCTCGACGACGGCGACACGCTCTACTCGCTCCGCCTCGCGGACGACGCGTGGGCGTGGCTGCGGGAGGTGCGCTCGGTCACTGACTTCTTGTGGGTGCCGGTGCATGCGCGGGTGCTCAACGTGCTCGACCTGGTCGTCGCCGTGTGGCCGGCCCGGGCGCTCGCCGCGGTGGTGGGGGCGGCGCCGGCGCTCGCGACGCTGCACGTCGGGCTCGTGATGGCGGCGGCGGCGGCGGGGGCCCTCTACGCGCGGGCGCTGGGCGCCGGGGTGGCGGGGGCGACGGCCGGGGGGATCGTCGCGGGCGCGAGCGGGATGGTGCTCACGGTGGTGGGCGTCGGGCAGTATCCCCAGGGGCTCCTGCTCTTTCCGCTCCTCTGGTTCGCGGGCGTGGCGCGGGTGTGGCGGGGCGAGCGGGGGGGCGTGGCGCTCGCGGTGGTCGGCGGGGCGGGGTCGCTCCTCGCGTACTGGCTCTTCGCGCCCATCCTCGCGCTCGGGACGGCGGCGCTCGCCGTGGCGGGGTGGACGGTGTCGTGGGCGGTCGCCCCGCGGGCCTGGCGCGCCGCGCTCGCCATCGGGGTGGGCATCGCCGCGTGCGTGCTGCCGTGGGCCCTGCCGGTGCTCGGGGCGGCGGAAAGCAAGGTGGCGTCGGTGCCGTGGGGCACGGGCTTCCACGCGGCGGCGTACTGGCGGGAGGCCGCCGCGCACGTGGTGGGCGAGGTGACGTTCGCAACGATGCTCTCGCTCGGCGGCGGGTGGCTGCCGGCCCTGCCGCTCCTCGTGGCGGCGGCGCTCGGGGTGCGCAAGGCGACGGCGCCGTGGCTCGCGCTCGCCATCGTCGGGGCGGGGCTGGCGCTCGGCCCGCTGCCGATGGTGCCGGGGGTCGGCGCGCCGGTCGCGGGGCTGCGCGAGGCGGTGCCGGCGATGCCGCGGTGGATGGACCCCGCGGTGCTCTCCGACGCCGAGCGCGTCAACAACCTGCCCTACCAGGTGGTCTACCAGTGGCTCCCCGGCGCCGCGCGCATGCGCCACCCGATGCGGTGGGGGGTGTTGTTCGTCGCCGGGGTGGTGCCGCTCGTGGCGTTCGGGGTGGACCGGCTGGCCGCGCGGCGGGGCCGGGCGGCGTGGGCGCTCGTGGCGGCGGGCGGCGCGTGGGCGGCGGTGGTCGGGCCGTGGCCGATGCCGGCGACGCCGTTTCCCGGCGAGGCCGCGGACGCGCTCTCGGGGTGCACGGAGATCCTGTTCCCGAACCTGCCGAAGCAGGGGGGCGGCAACATGGAGCGGGTCACGCGGCTCGACGGCATCCACGGGCGGCCGCGCTTCCCGCGCATCGAGGATCCGCGCGGGGGCACCGGCTCGTTCCCGGCGAGCGTGCGCGCCGCGCAGGCCGCGCGCGAGCCGCTGCTGACCCAGGTGGCGACGGGCAACGTCGCGGATGTCCCGGACGGCGCCTGCATCGTCGTCGACCTGCCGGTGACGCTGAACGCCGCCCAGGTCGGCCTCGCCCTCGGGGAGACCCTCGGAAAGCACGAGCGGGTCGCGTTCCCGGCGCACACGGTCGATCCCGACGGGCGGGCCGGCGAGATCCAGCTCTGGCGCGTGCATCGCTGAGCGCGCCCCCGACCGCGGGCTCCGCAGGCCCCGGCGTTGCGCGCCCACTTGACAGCCCCGCGCGGGGCAGTGCAACACTCCGCGCCGTGCGGAACCCCTGGATCCTCGTCGTCGCCGTCCTCCTCGCCACGCTCTTCGCGTCGCAGGCGGGCAGCGTGCAGCGCGCGTGGGTCGGCGAGAGCGTGCTCGGGCACCGCTTCGACCGCTGCCAGGCGCACCTCGCGGCCGATCCCGTCGTCCCCGGCGTCCCGCTCGCCGCGAACGCGCCGCAGCGCGTCGGCGAGGGCTGCGACACGATCTACTCGCTCCGGATCGGCTGGGACGCGTGGCGGCGGGCGCGCACGGCGTGGGAGCAGCGCACCTCCGTCGCGTCGTTCGTGTTCGTCGACTACTGGCAGGTCGCCGTCGAGGCCCGCGCGCTCAACGTGCTCGACCTCGTGCTGTTCATGTGGCCCGCGCGCCTCCTGCTCCCTCCGGCCGCGGCGCTCACCGTCATGCACCTCGGGCTGGTGGTGCTCGCCGGCCTCTCCGGGGTGCTCTTCGCGCGGCTCCTCCGCCTAAGCCCGCTCGCCGGGCTCGCCGCCGGCCTCGTGACGGCCAGCTCCGGCGTGGTGCTGGAGAGCCTGCAGCGCGGCCAGTACCCCCAGGCGACCCTCGTCGGGACGCTCCTGTTCTTCCCCGGCCTCGTGCGCATCCTGCGCGGCGAGCGCGGCGGCGTGGCCCTCGCGGCGCTCGGGGCGGCGCTCTCCTGCCTGCTCTATTGGCAGAACGCGCTCGTCCTCGGCGTCGGCGCCGTCCTGCTCGTCGCGGGCACGCGGGTCGGGGGCCCGTTCGTGCCGCGGGCGCCGCTCCGCCTGCTCATGGCGGCGGGGGCTGTCGTGCTCCTGTGCCTCCCGGGGGCGTTGCCCGTCGTGCAGACGATCCTCGCCGGCACCGAGAGCAAGCTCGCGGTCATCCCGTGGGGCACCCCCTTCCCGCTCGACGCCGCGCTGCCCGACTACGACGACCTCCTCGACGAGGTGCCCTGGTACCTGCTCCTCTCGCCGCGGGCGGGGTGGATCCCGGTGCTGCCGCTCCTCCCGCTCGCCGCGATCGGCGTGTGGCGGCGCGACCGCCTCGGGTGGGCGCTGCTCATCGTGGTCGGCCTCGCCCTCTCGCTCGGCCCGCTCCCGGTGCTGCCGGGCGACCTCGGCACCCGCGTCGTCGAGGGCTACGGCTCGGGCGAGCGCGGCGCGAACCCGGTCTACCTGTTCGTGTACCAGTGGCTCCCGACGGCCTCGCGCATGCGCCACCCGATCCGATGGTCGGCGCTGCTGGTCGTGGGGATGGCGGCGTGCACGGCCTACGGCATCGACCGGCTCCGCGCGCGGTTCCCCGATCACGCGCTCCTCGCGGTCGTCGCGGGGCTCGGCTGGGCCGCGTTCGTCGGGCCCTGGCCGCTGCGCGAGCGCCCGTTCCCCCAGGACCTCGTGGACGCCACCGCCACCTGCTCGGCCATCGTCCTGCCCTCCCGCCCGAACGGACCCGTGGAGCTCGACGACGTGCACCGGCTGGAGGGCCTCCTCTGGCTGCCGCGCGCCCCCGAGGAGGGCAACGGGACGGGCGGGGTCGGCCGCTCGACGGAGGCGTCCACCTCGTGGTCGCGCGAGACGATGTTCAAGCTGTCGACGGCGCTCAACGGGGACCCCACCGCGCTCGGTGACGCCTGCGTCATCTACGAGCCGCGCTGGGTGGGCCCCAACGCCACCACGGTCCGGGCCCAGCTCGTGCGCACGTACGGCGCGCCGATCGCGACGGCGTCCGGCACGGATCTGTTCGCGTTCAACGGCTACACGCGCCAGATCGAGGTCTACCGGGGCCCCTGAACCGCGTGGGATCCGCGCGGCGGGCGGCTCGTGACGCCCACGGCGGCGCGAACGTGGTACGGTCCCCCGTTCGCTCGCCCCGAGGTCGCATGGAATCGCCTGCCGTCGCCGCACCGCCCGTCCCCGTCACCGCGTTCGAGCGGCGTTTCGGGCATCCGCCGGGGCTCTTCATCCTGTTCTTCACGGAGATGTGGGAGCGCTTCTCGTACTACGGGATGCGCGGCCTCCTGAAGCTCTACATGGTGAACTACCTGTTCGTCGGGAGCCGCCAGCTCCTACAGGGCGGCGAAGAGCGCGTGGCCGGCGATCCCTCCGCGGTCATGGGCTGGGGCCTCGTGCAGGGCCTGCTTCCCGCGGACGCCACCGTGCAGGGCCAGGCATCCGTCGTTTACGGCTGGTACACGGGCCTCGTCTACATGACGCCGCTGCTCGGCGGCCTCCTCGCCGACCGGTACCTAGGCCAGCGCCGCACCGTCGTGCTCGGCGGCGTCCTCATGGCGATCGGCCACTTCGTGATGGCGTTCGAGAACCAGTTCTTCTTCGCGCTGCTCTTGCTCATCCTCGGCAACGGCGCGTTCAAGCCGAACATCTCGACCCAGGTCGGCAACCTCTACCAGCCCGGTGACCCGCGTCGTGACGGCGCGTTCACCATCTTCTACATGGGCATCAACCTCGGCGCGTTCATCACCAACTTCATCTGCGGCACCCTCGCCGCGGTGTACGGCTGGCACTACGGCTTCGCCGCCGCCGGCGTCGGCATGATGGCCGGCCTCGTCATCTACATGGCGGGCCAGCGCTACCTCGCCCCCGACAACCGCATGAAGGCCGCCGCCGCCCACGTGACGACCACCAAGGAGCCCATCACCAAGGAAGAGTGGCGTCGCATCGGCGCGCTCGTCCTGTTGTGCGCGCTGAACATCGTGTTCTGGGGTGTCTACGAGCAGCAGGGCAACACGATGCAGACCTGGGCCGACGAGCAGACCGTCTGGCCCGCCGTCCTCGGCATCCAGGTCCGCAGCACGTGGTTCCAGTCGTTCAATCCGTTCTGCATCTTCCTGCTCGCCCCCATGCTCGACATGTTCTGGCGCTGGCAGAACCGCCGCGGTGCCGAGCCCTCCAGCGTCAGCAAGATGGCGATCGGCTCGGTCATCCTCGGCCTGTCGTTCATCGTCATGGTCGTGGGCGCGAACATCGTGGGTGACGGCAAGGGCAGCATGTTCTGGCCGCTCTTCTGCACGTTGCTCCTCACCGTCGGCGAGCTCTACCTCTCGCCGATCGGGCTCTCGCTCGTCACCAAGGTCGCGCCCATCCGCATGGTGTCGCTGCTCATGGGGATGTGGTTCCTCTCCAGCTTCTTCGGGGGCCTGCTCTCGGGCTACCTCGGCGTGCTGTACGACCAGATCCCCAAGGACAGCTTCTTCCTGCTTCTCACCGCGCTCGGCCTCGCGACCGGCGCGGCGATGTGGGCCTTCAACAAGCCGCTCAAACGCGCGCTGGGCGGGGCCATCTGAGCGGGTCGCCCCCCGTGCCTGGTGCGGGGGGCAGGCCTGGAAAACGCCGCGGGGCTTGTAGCCCCGCCGGGGGTAGTCGGCGGTCCGAACTACCCGCGCCCGACCGGATCGGGCAGAATGGCCCGCCGATGCACCCGAGGTTCGTGTGAGCAAGTTCTCGGTCTTCAATGCGCCCGTGGTCGTCGTCGGCGGCGGCGTGGCGGGGCTCGTCACCGCGCACCTCCTCGCCGAGCACGGCGCCGAGGTCGTCGTCGTCGAGAAGTTCACCCGCGTGGGCGGGCTCGCGCGCTCCTACGAGTACGAGGGCTTCTCGTTCGACTGCGGGCCGCACCGCTTCCACACCGAGAACCCCAACATCAAGGCCTACATCGACCGCATCCTCGGGTCGGAGGTCGCGGTGTTCCCCCGCAAGTCCGAGGTCTACTTCGAGGGCAGCTACTACCGCTGGCCGCTCCACCCCAAGAACCTCGTCCAGCTCCCGCCCGCGCTCGCGGCGAAGTCGGCGATCGACCTCGCGATCAACGGCTGGAAGACCTACGAGGGCACCAGCTTCGAGGACTACGTCCTCCGCCAGTACGGGCCCACGCTCTACGAGAACTTCTTCAAGGGCTACTCGATCAAGTTCATGGGGATCCACCCCAAGGACACCCACCCGGACTGGGCCAAGGTCGGCCTCAACCGCGCGATCATCGACGACAAGCTGCAGATGCAGAACCTGTCGCAGCTCGCGAAGTCGACCTTCCTCCAGTTCAACAAGGCCGAGATCGACTTCACCTACCCCAAGACGGGCATGCAGCTCGCCTGGGACAAGGTGCGCGCCCTCTTCGAGGCGAAGGGCGGCCGCGTCGTCACCGGCGAAGGCGCTCGGCTCATCGGCGGCAACGGCAAGATCGACGCTGTCGAGTTCGGCAACGAGCGCATCGAGCCGTCGCTGGTCGTCTGGACCGCGCCGATCACCCTCGCCACGGACCAGCTCGGCCTCGAGCGCCCGAACCTGCCGTACCTGTCCACGCTGTTCTACAACGTGCTCGTCCGGGGCGACGTTCCGCGCGACTACCAGTGGTGCTACTACGGCGCCGACGACATCGTGTTCTCCCGTGCCTCGATCCCGCGCTGCTTCTCGGCGGACACCTGCCCCCCGGGCACGACCGGCATCCAGCTCGAGGTCACCTGCCGCGAGGGGGACGAGCGCTGGAACCACGCCGAGCGCCTGACCGACTGGGTCGTGAGCGACCTGGTGAAGGTCGGCCTCATCAAGAGTCGTCGCGACGCGCAGAACGTCTACGTCGAGCGCGTGGCCGACACCTACCCGATCTACCACACGTCGTACCCGAAGGAGCTCGAGCGCACCCGCAAGGCGCTCGGCGCCTACCAGAACCTGCACCTCGCGGGCCGCACGGGCATGTTCTGGTACAACAACATGGACCACTCGATGGAGAACGCCATGCAGCTCTCCAAGCGGCTCCTGCGTGACTCCGGCCGCGACGACGCGGAGGAGGCGCTGCTCGCCAAGGGCGTCCTGAAGGCGGGGTAGCTGCGGGGTTTTTTGGGGCGGGGGGCGAGTCCCCCGAACGAGGCTGTGAAGCAATCCCCCCCAAGAAGGGAGTCTGTGGAGCCACGGGAGGCCCCGATGGGGCGGTCCGTGGCGCAGTGCGGCCAGGGTGGGCCGGTGGGGCCCCGTCCGGAAGCGCGCGACCCCGCCGCGGGGACCGACCGCCAGCGTCCTCGTCCGGGGGACGGAGTTCTGGGCCCCCGGGGGCAGCCGCCCCCGCCACGCCCGGACGGAGCGCGAAGCGCGACCTCGCCGCGGGGACTGACGCCCGAGCGTCCTCGCCCGGGAAGCGCGACCGCTCCGCGGGGACTGCCCCCCGGGCGTCCTCGCCGGCGTCCGAAGTCGGGGGATGATGCACTACGACGCCCCGAACACAATGCAAACTCTGGCGTCGTGGGTCACCCGGGTGGGGATCGGCGACCTCCGGCGGTACCGCGCGCGCCCGCGTCCCTTGACTTTCGGGCACGAGGTTGTTGACGCGTC
>JAUXTN010000057.1 GCA_030684355.1 Pseudomonadota bacterium | reverse complement strand
AGCGAGCCTGGAGCCGACCCGACGGCGGCGTCCGCGCCGCCGGGCCGCCCGCGTCCGTGCGATGCCCCGGACCTTCGGCTACGGAGGCCCGATGAGCCGCCGCCGTTCGCCGCCACGCCCGCGCCCGCCGCCGCCGCGTCGTGCGCCGGACCGCCCGGCGTGACGCGCACAGCACGGACCCTCGCGACGGCCGCCGTCCTCGTGCTCGCCGCGGCGTACCTCGCGATGCTCCAGGTGCGCGCGGCCGACCGCGAGCCGCCGCTTGTCGTGGTGTGGACGGCGGGCGTGGTCGACGCAACGGTGCGGCACCCGCGCTCGGGACGGGCCGGGTGGGGCGTTCGCGCCGACGTGGACGCGCTGATCGCGCACATCGAGGGGGCGCGGGGGTGGCGGTCGACGGTCCGGGTGCGTTCGGATGCGGAAGCGTTCTCGTTGCGGGTGGAGGACGTGCGCGGGCGGCGCGTCGCGATCGCGGAGGTGCCGCCCGGCGGACTCGCGGCGCTCGGGCCCGCGCTGACGGCCGCGGGGGAGGTGGCGCTGGTGGTGGTGGCGTCGCGCGAGGCGCCGTCCGCGGTGCTCGCCGCGGTGGAGGGGCCCGTCGCGGTGCTGCCGGGCGCGTACGGGGACGGCGTGCCGGACGGGGGCGAGGCCGCGGGCGCGGACCGGGTGGTGGGGCCCTGGATCGACGGGCGTTACCGCGTCGGCGTGCTGGAGGTGCGGCTCTCCGACGGGGCGGCCCCGACCGCCACCGCGCTCACCGCGACCGCGGTCGACCTCCCCCTCCGCGACGCGCCCGCCGACGCCGCGACCGCCCTCGGGGACGCGCCGCCGGGGCTCGACCACGACACCGTGCACCTCGGGCAGTCGGGCCTCGGGCGCGCGCTGCTCGACCGCATGCTCGCCGCGACCGGCGCCGACGTGGCGCTCGTCAACCACCTGGCGCTCCGGGCGGGGCTCTCGGGCCGGGTGGACCTCCTGACGCTCGAGAAGGCGCTGCCGTTCCAGAACGAGGTGGTCCTCCAGACGTTCGACAGCGCGCAGCTCGCCGCGATCCTGGCGCAGGGCGCCCACGACGGGACCCAATACCTCCTGGTCGCGACGCGGAGCCCGCTGCCCGACCCGCTGCCCGCACGGGACTGGCGCGTCGCCACGATCGATTACCTGGCCAACGGCGGCCGGGGTGGCTGGGCGGCGTTCACCGAGGGGCGCGCGCGCGTGCGGACGCGCATCCGCTTGGACGACCTCGCGATCGGGCTGCTCGTGGCGCCCCCGGCGCACGGGGAGGGCGGATGATCCGCACCATCGGCATGCTCGCATGGCGGGACGTCCTCCGCTTCTGGCGCCAGCGGGGGCGGCTGCTCGGCGCGGTCGTGGCGCCGGTGGTCATCCTCGTGTTCTTCGGCGCCGCCGCCGAGTCGATGATGCGCGCGGGCGAGGTCTACCGGAAGTTCCTCCTCGCGGGCATGCTCGTGCAGGCGATGATCTTCTCGGCGAACACCAGCGCGTCGTCGCTGTTGTGGGACCGCGAGTTCGGCTTCCTGAAGGTGCTCGCGCTCGCGCCGGTGCCGCCGTCGTGGGTGGCCCTCGGCAAGGTGGCGGGCTCGGCCGCGCAGGCGCTCGCGCACGGGCTCGTGTTCCTGCTCGCCGCGCCGCTGGTCGGGGTGTGGCTCTCCCCCTTCGAGCTGCTCGGCGCCATCGGGATCGTGGGCTTGCTCGCCATCGCGCTCTCGGCGCTCGCGCTCACCGTGGCGTCCCGCACGCGCACGTACGAGGACTTCAACACGCTGATGTTGCTGTTCTCGATCCCGATGCTCTTCGTGAGCGGCGTGCACTTCCCGGTGATGGAGTTTCCACCGTGGCTGCGCACGCTCGCGCGCCTGAACCCCGCCACCTACGGCATCGACGCGCTCAAGCACCTGCTCGTGCCGGCCACGAGCGCGGGGCGGTGGGTGCCGGACTTCGCGCTCGGGCTCGACCTCGCCGTGCTCGTTGGCTTTACGGGCGTGAGCCTGGCCGTGGCGGTGTGGCGGTTGCGGCTGCGGGAGACGTAGGCGGCGCGCATGGCCTGGCTGGGCCGGCGGCGCTCCGTTTGCGGGATGCCGACGAGCCCGGCGTAGACACAGGCGCCACTCGAAACGGCGGCGTCCGGAACTCCGGTCTCGCCGCGTTCGGTAGCCCGCCGGGCCGATCACCGGCCCGCCAACCCCGAATCAGACCGGCCGCAGCTTCATCCCGCCGATGAAGTCGGACTTGCCGACGTTCACGCCGTTGTGACGGAGGATCGCGTAGGCGGTCGTGGCGTGGAAATAGAAATTGGGGATCGCCAGCTCGTTGAGGTAGTCCGTGCCGTCGATGACCATCCCCGGCATGAACGAGAGCGTGACCGGCCGCCGGGCCGCGCCGTCGAAGTCGGCCGGCGTGAGCGTGCCGAGGAAGGCGATGACCGACTGGATGCGCGCCCGGAGCTGGGCCACGGTCGTCTCGGTGTCGGGATGCACCGGCGCCTCCTTCCCCGCGAGGCGCGCGCCGGCGAACTTCGCGGCGTCGCACGCGGCCTGGATCTGCCGCACGAGCGCGTACTGGTCGGGCGCGAGGCGGGCGGCCAGGAGCGTGTCGACGTCGAACTTCTTCGCGGCGGCGTGCTCCGCCGCCTTGTCGAGCCAGCGCTCCATGTTGCCGAGCATCTTCACGAGCTGGGGGACGGACGCATCGTAGAGGGACATGGGGGCCTTGGGTGGGGCGCCGCTCTAACCGTTGGGGGTGGGCGTCGCGAGCGGGGCGGCATGCGCGTCCGCGGCGGCGAGGGAGCGGGCGCCGGCTCCTCGGTCACACGCCGTCCGCGCGCGGAAGCGCCGAGGACGCCGGCTCCACCCTGCCGCCGACCCCATAACGACAGGCAGGCCGTGCGCTACCCGCCCTGGCTACGGGCGGACCCGCCCCCCGTGATAGCGTCGTCGGGATGCGCCTCCTCCTCTTCGTCCCGGGGCTCGCCGCCGGGCTGCCCACCGAGGCGGAGGTCTTCGCGGGGGTGCTGGCCCGCTTCGACGCCGACGGGAACGGCACGATCAGCGAGGTCGAGTACGCGCGCTTCGACACGGTCGCGCACTTCGCGGCGATGGACCAGGACGCGAGCGGCGGCATCGACCAGGCGGAGCTGACCGCGTGGGTGAAGGTGACCCAGCCCCGGACCGTGGACACGCCCACCGGCGGGCGCGTCGGCGAGCCGGAGATCCTGGTCCAGGTGGTCGACACCGGGCGGAGCGCCGCCGGGGCGCCGCTCGCGATGACGATCGGCGCCGCCGAGCCGGTGTCGCTCAACGACGTGGGGGAGGGCGTGGACATCGCCGCCGGGGATGGCGTGTACTCCGGCCTCGCGCCGGTCCCGGCGCCCGGACCGACCGCGGTCGAGGTGCGGGCGGCGACGCGGACGTGGCAGGGGGAAGCTCGCTTCGACGCGGCCACCGCGAACACCGCCGCAGCGCTCGCCCTCGCGGCGGGCGGGGCCCTGGTGGCGCACGTGGGGCCGGTGCCGATCGGAGGTGGAGTGGCGGGGGGGCGCGGGGCGGGGGCGGGGGCGAATGTCCACGGCGGCCGTGCTTTGGCAGGAGAGCGTGGGGGGCGTGGCCGCGACGGCAGCTTTAGAGGAGATGGCGCCGCGCTCGGGGATGGCGCCGGGTCTCCGGGCGGTAGCGCCGTCGTCGAAGGCGGCGCCGGGGCTGCCGCGGGCGCCGGCTCTGCCGCGGGCGCCGGCTCTCCCGCGGGCGCCGGCTCTGCCGCGAGCGCCAGGTCTCCGACCGGCAGCGCCGCCACGGCCCCCTCTCCCGCAACCACCCCCAGCGCCTGGACCTCCCTCCTCGCCGGCTGGCCGCTCTACGCCGGCATCGTCGCCGCCGGGCTCGCCGCGGGCGCGTGGATCGAGCTCCGGGGCCGGGCCCGCCGCCGCCGGCGTCGCCGATGATGTGGCTCCTCGCGGCCTGCACCCCCGCGCCCTCGCCGGCCCCCGCCCCGCTCGACCCGCCACCCAACGTGCTCCTGATCTCGCTCGACACCGTGCGCGCGGACCACACGACGCCGTTCCGCACGGCCGGCGGCGGGGCCGACGACGCCGTGGACGGCGCGCCGCGTGACACGACGCCGGTCCTCGCGGCCCTGGCACGGGAGGGGACGAGCTTCACCCATGCCTTCAGCCAGGGGAACGAGAGCGCGTGGTCGCACGCCGCCTTGTTCACCGGGCGCTACGCGTCCGAGCTGGCCGAGCCGGTCTACGAGACGTACGGCGTCCCGCCCGGCGCCACGTTCGTGTCGGAGGCGCTCCAGGCCTATGGCTACCAGACGGCGATGTTCTCGGCGGGTGGCCACGTGACCCCCGACTTCGGCTTCGACCAGGGCTGGGACCACGCCACGGCCGAGGCCGGCTTCGCCTCGCTCTACGACACCGCGCCCGCCGCGCTCGCCTGGATCGCCGCGACGGAGGAGGCGCGGCCGTGGTTCGTGTTCCTCCACGGTTACGACGCCCACCGCCCGTACACCCGCCCGGGGCCATGGGACCACGTGTTCGCGGCCTCCGCCGACGGCGCGGGCGTCGGGGGGGCCGGCAGCGCGCTCGCCGAGGTGATGGCGCGGAGCCCGTGCATCTCGGAGATGGTGCTCGGCGACACGTTCTTCCCCGAGCTGACCCCCACGTGGTTCACGCACGCGGGGGGCGCGCACATCCTCGCGACCGAGAGCTACGCCCGGCTCGAAGCGCCGCCGCCCGGCACCGCGCGCGTGGCGATCACCGCGGCGGATCGGCAGCACGTGAAGGACCACTACGACGGCGCCCTGCTCTACGCGGACACGCTGATGGGCGAGGCGCTGGCTGCGCTCGCCGCCGCCGGGGACCTCGACAACACCGTGATCCTCGTGGTCTCCGACCACGGCGAGGACCTGCTCGACCACGGCTTCATGAACCACCGCACCTGCCTGACCGACAGCTGCACGCGCGTGCCGATGGTGGCGTGGGGGCCGGGCTTCGAGGCGAACCGGCGCGTGGACGCCCTGGTGGACGGGCGCGACATCGCCGCCACCATCCTCGCGTTGGGACGCGCGTCGCCGCCCGCGGGCAGCGGGGGGCGGGACCTCCGCGCGGTCGCCCGGGGCGAGCACCCCGTGGATGCCGTGTTCGCCGAGGGCGTCATGGACATGGTCACGGTGCGCACGCCCACGCACCGGCTCGTCTACCGGGACGCCCCGCTCGAGTCCCCCGACTACGTCGCGACCCTGCGGGCGGCCGCCCTCGACGGCCCCCACTTCGAGCTCTTCGACCTGCGCACCGACCCGGGCGAGCTGCGCGATGTGCATCGCGACGACCCCGCGACCACCGGTGCCCTCCGGGACAAGCTCGTGGCGTGGCGAGCGGGCCTCGCGACGGGCGCGTACACGCTGCCGCAGGACCAGGTCTCGGAGGAGGCCGCGGCGAGCTTGCGGGAGCATGGGTATTGGGGGGCGGGCGAGGGGGCGGGCGAGTCGGGACGCGGTGGGGGGGAGAAGGTCCAGGATCGGCGGGGGAAGGGACGGGCGAGGCCCAACCCGGGCGAGTCCCTCGACACGGTCTGCGCGGACCGGTTCCTCTTCCTCGATGGTGCGGCACCGTGACGGCGTGCGGGGAGAGGGCGGAGTGGGGGGTGCCGAGCGCGGGCGTTTCCCACCCACGGGATCCGTCGTCTCGGCCGCGTGGAACCCCCTGTCCGCGAGCGAGCGGAGATGGCCGGATCCTCCGCAGCCGGGTCGAAAGACCGTCTGGTGCTGCGAAGCCCCCTCGAAAGACCGCGGTCGCCGACCCGCGCGCGTCGGACAACCCCTCCGTCGCACGGCCAAACGGACGCACGCCTGTTTTTCGCGGGTGGCGCGCCCGAGTCGCCCGTCGCCACCTCGGCGCGAGGCATGCGTGCCGCGAGCGCGGTCTTTCGAGGGGGGTGCGCGTCCGAGATCGGTCTTTCGCGTGGACTGCGCTTGCGACGGACCCTGCGCGTCACCGGCCCCTCGACCCGGAGTCCCCTCGCGCGACGGATCCTGCGCGGCCGAACCCGAGCGATGCCGTCGAACGAGGCGACGACGGGCTCCACCTCACCTGCGCGTCCCGATGATCGCGCTCCTGCTGGCGTGCGCGGAGGGGCCGGCGGCGGAGGCGGCGCGCTTGCCGCAGGCGGGCGAGGGAGCGGCCACGACGGAGGGCGAGCCCAGGCCGCCGAGGTCCCGGCTGCAACCGGGGAGCGACGCGGCAGACGGCACCCCCCGGCTGCAACCCGAGGGCGACGCGGCAGACGGCACGTCCCCAGTGCAACCAGCGAGCAACGAAGACCGCACGTCCCCGGTGCAACCAGCGAGCAACGAAGACCGCACGGCCCCGGTGCAACCAGCGCGCCACGGAGACCGCACGGCCCCGGTGCAACCCGACAGCGACGCAGCAGACCGCACGCCCCGGCCGCACCCGACCAGCAGCCCCGACCGCCCCCCCAACATCCTCCTCGTCTCCATGGACACCGTCCGCGCCGACCGCACCTCGCTCGGCGCTGCGCGGAGCGGCCGCGACACCACGCCGAACCTCGCGGCGCTCGCGTCGGTGGGGGTGTCGTGGACGAACGCCTACGCCGTCGCCAACGAGTCGCTCACCAGCCACGCGGCGCTGTTCTCGGGCCGGTATCCGAGCGAAGTGGCCCTCCCCGACTATGCGAGCTTCGCGCTGCCCGCGGCCGTCCCGACGCTCGCGAGCGTGCTCCGGGCGTACGGTTACGCGACGGCCGCCTTCACCGGCGGAGGGCACGTCGTGGCCGACTTCGGCTTCGACCACGGCTTCGGGCGCTTCGAGTCCGTCGGCGCGGACGACCCGCGTGGCGGGCGCTTCGGCTCCTTCTTCGACACCGTGCCCCCGGCGCGGGCCTGGATGCACGGGCAGGGCGACGCGCCCTGGTTCGCCTTCGTGCACGGCTACGACGCCCACACGCCCTACGTGCAGCGCGGTCCGATGACGCACCTGTGGGGGCGCGAGGGCGCCACCGACCGCGTCGAGGCGCTCCTCGCCGACCCCGGCGCCGTCGAGCAGCTCCGCGGGCGCACGTGGTTCCAGGATCGCGCCCCCACCGACTTCACCCACGCCGTCGGCCGCACCGTCCTCGGCACGGACTTCTACCGCCTCCCCGCGACGCCGCGCCCCGGCGAGCGCCACGTCACGCTCACCGACGCCGAGGTCGCCCACCTCCGCGACCACTACGACACCGGCCTCACCTACGCGGACGTGTGGCTGGGCGTGCTCCTCGCCGGGGTCGACCTGTCGCGCACGCTGGTGATCGTCGTGTCCGACCACGGCGAGGACCTCCTCGACCACGGCTACGCCAACCACCGCGCCGGCCTCTGGGACTCGACGCTGCACGTGCCGCTCGTGGTCGCGGGGCCCGGCTTCGGCGGCGGCGAGCGGAGCGACGGCCGGGTCGACCTGCGGAGCGTCGTGCCGACGGTGCTCCGCGCGATCGGGGGTGCCTTGCCCGCGGGGGTGTCGGCGCCGGCGCTGCAGGACCGTCCGGACGCGCCGGTGTTGTTCGCGGAGGGCGTGATGGACCAGGTGAGCGCCTGGGACGGCGCCGTGCGCTTGACCCTCGACGACGTGGGGCTCGCGCGCGGGGCGCCCGACCTCGCGACACGCGCCCTCGATGACCGCGCGACCCTCACCCGCGCCGCCGGCGTTCCCGCGGACCTCGCGGACGCGGACGCGCGCGCCGAGGCGGCACGGCTCCGGGAGCGGGTCGTGGCGTGGCGCGCGGGGCTCGTCCCGGCGACGGAGCCGGGCGTCCCGGTGCCGGACGCGCTCCGCGCGGCGCTCCGAGAGCGGGGGTACTGGACGCCGGAGTGAGGGCGACGGCGGCGCTGCGGCGCTCGGTACCCGCACCGTTCCTTCGACACCGTGCCCTCGCCACACGGGGCGCCGGCGCAGCCGAGCACGCTCATCGGCGCCGGCGGCGAGACCTACGGGTCCTTCGCCACCTCGTCGGAGGAGGGCGCCTACTCGCTCGTGCTCTCCTGGGACCCTGTCGGTTCGTCATCGGGTGGGCGAAGCTACAACGCCGGCCACCCCCACCCCCGCGCCGTCCACGCCGGCCGCATCGCGTCGAGCACGGCCTGCGTCTCCACGCTGTCGAGCCGCCCGGTCTCCACCGCGGCCGCCACCGCCGCGGGATCCGGGCCCGGGTCGCCGGCGGCGCGGAGGGCGTCCCCCATCCACACGAGGACCTCCGCCACGTCCCGCGCCCCCCCCGTGAGCGCCCGGGGTTGCGGCGCCTCGATCTTCGCCCGCACCGGCAGGGCGTCCCCGTCGAACGTCGTCGGGCTCTGGGCACGCACCAACCACACGAGCTCGCCCGCCCCGAGCGCGCCGTCGCCATCCTGATCGGCGGTGGCAAACGGAGGGCCATCCCGACGGGTACGGGTGTACTCGGTGTCGGTCACCCGGCCGTCGGCGTCGGTGTCGAGGCGGGCGAGGTGGGGGGCGAGCGCGGACTCGGGGGTCCACGGGGCCTCCGCCCCACCACCGCCCCCGCACGCCAGCAGCCAGACGAGCATCACGGCGCCCCCATCGCGCGCCGCCAGCCCACGAGCGCGGTCCGCAGCGCGTCGGCCTCGGTGGGCTCGCCGGTGAGGTGGAGCGACGCGCCGTCGACGGGCGCGACCTCCAACAACGCCGGCCCCAGCGGGTTTCCGGCGCCCAGGCCCTCGGCGGTGAGCCGCGCGCGGGGGCCGCGGGCGGAGAGGAGCCGGAGCGCACCCTCGCTGAACACCACGTCCCGCGCCGGGACCGCGTCCCCGTCGATCAGCGCGCCCCGGAGCGAGGCCCCGCGTGCCCCTGTGGGGATGGGGACCCCCGCGAGGTCCAGGGCCGTCGGCGCCACGTCGAGGAGCCCCACGAGCCCTGCCACCCGCCGCCCGCCGTGCGCCCCGCCGGGCAGCCGCACCATCCACGGCACGTGCAGCGTCTCGTCGGTCAGGCTCGCGCGGTGCTCAAAGGCGCCGTGCTCGCCGAGCTCCTCGCCGTGGTCGGACAGCACGATCACGACGACGTCGTCGAGCAGCCCGCGCGCGTCGAGCCCCGCCATGAACAGGCCGAAGCACGCGTCCATCCACGCCGTGGCCCCGTCGTAGAGCGCCGCGAGGTGGGCGACGTCGCGGTCTCCGAGCGGCTGGGCGGCGGGGTCGACGGCCTGGATGCCCTCTCCCCGGTCGAACCGCGTCCGCGAGAGCGCCAGCGCCTCGATCGCCGTGAGGCCGCTCGCGAGGTGGCCCCCCACGACCCGCGAGCTCCCCCCGGGCACCCGGCCGGCCTGCGCGCCGAGCCCCACGTCCGCGGCGTCGGCCAGCGCGTAGCCGAACGGCGGCGGCTTCAGGTAGCGGTCGTGCGTGTCGTAGCCGTGCACCACGAGCAGGAACGGCCCGGCCGCCGCGTTCGTGTCGAGCCACCGCAGCGCGCGCGGGGCGGTGTCGCGCAGGGAGCCCCACTCCGCCGTGTCGTCGTAGGTGGTGAAGCCCGCGGCGAGCCCGAACCCGCGCGCGAGGTGCCCCCCGGCGACGAACCCCGCCGTCTGCCAGCCCGCCGCGTGGAACGCCGCCGCCAACGTGGGGGCGTCCCCCCGCGGCACAAAGGGCCCGTCGAGCACGCCGAGCTCGCTCGGGTAGCGCGACGTGTAGAGCGACGCGTGGCTCGGCAGCGTCTCGTTGGCCTGGGCGTACGCCTCCTCGATCACGACGCCCTCTGCGGCGAACCGGTCCAGGTTCGGCGTCAGGCCCCGCGCGCTCCCGTAGGCGCCGAGCCGGTCGGCGCGCAGGGTGTCGAGGCTCACCACGATGACGCCGGCCGGGCGCTCCCCCTCGCCGGGGGTGGCCCCGCAGGCCACGAGGAGCAGGAGCAGCATCACGGAGGCCCCGAGGCGGCCGCCGCCCGACCGGACAGGGGCATCTTGGGAGTATACCGACGGGCCCGCGCGCGGGACGGGCGCCGATGTCCGCCGAGATTGTGGTAAGGGTCCGCCCCGGGGCGCCGAGTGGTGGGAACAGCTCGAGACAGGAATGCCGATCTACCGGGAGCCGCTTTGCACGGATCGAGCGCGATGAGCTGGGACGACCTGCGTTGCCTGCTCGCCGTCCACCGCGCGGGCTCCATGTCCGGGGCGGCGCGCCTGCTCCAGATCGACCAGACCACCATCGGCCGGCGGGTCGACGTGTTGGAGTCACGTCTCGGCACGCGCCTGCTCGAACGTGGCGCGGCGGGGTGCCGGGTGACGCCCGCCGGGCAACGCGCGTGCGCCGCCGCGGAGGTGATGGAGGGCGCGGTCCGCACCCTGGATCGCGACATCGCGGAGCACGAGCTCGGCATCGTGGGGACGGTGCACATCGGCGTCCCCGGGGGCTTCCTCCGGGAGCTCTCCCCCGCCCTGGTCGAGCTCCAGTCCCGCTACCCCGGGCTCCGGTTCGAGCTCTCCACCCGCACCGAGCTGCACGACCTCGTCCGCCGCGAAGCCGACATCGCGATCCGGATGACCCCGGACATCCCGCCGAGCCTCGTCGCGACCCGCCTCGGGGGCATCGCCTGGGGCCTGTACGCGGCGGAGAGCTACCTCCAGCGGCGCGGGATGCCCGCCTCCCTCGATGGCCACGACATCATCGGGTACAGCGAGCCGATGACGCGCACGCCCGGCGGCCGCTGGCTCGCGCAGCACGGCGGCGGGGCGCGCGTCCTGATGCACGCCGACAACGTCATCACCGCGGTCACGAGCGCCGCGGCGGGGCTCGGATTGGTGGCCTCGCCCTGCTTCATCGCCGCCCGCGAGCCGGCGCTGCGCCTCGCCTGGCCCGAGGCGATCGGCCAGCAGGACTTCTTCCTGGTCACCCACCAGGAGCTCGTGCGCGTTCCCCGCATCGGGGCGACCACCGACTACCTGAAGGTGTTCCTCCGCGCGCTGGCGCCTACGCTCGGTTGGAAGGGCGAGCCGGAGCGTTGCACCGCGTAGAGTTGGCAGGTTGCCCACCAGCGGCGCCCCAGGCGGGAAACTTGCCACGAAACCCGCCCCTGAACCGTCAGCGCGCCGCCTGAGCCCGCGCCTTCAGCAGCTCGATCCGGCGGTACATCAGCTCCGCCCGCTCCGGTTGGGCCGCGGCCTCCGCCTGGGCGGCCGCGGCCTCCAGCGAGGCGACGTTCTCCGCGATGAGCCGCTGGCGGTTCCCGTTGGCCATCGCGATCTCCGCCTGGGCCACGTCGATCTCCGCCTCGGGCGCGGCGGGCGCCTCGCCGCTGGCACGGACGGGGCGCGCGGCCTCCTTGTCCGCCTGGCGATCGGCCTCACGCCGCTCGCGCTCGACCCGGAGCGCACCGGTGCGCGCCGCATCCTCGGCGGGCAGGCCGGGAGCGGCCTCGGGGCCCGCATCTCCCCCACGCACGAGCACGAGGGCGAGGGCCCCGGCGAGCGCGAGCGCGACGGCCACGGCCGCCCGGGATCGAGGGGGAGATGCGGCCCGGGTCATGCTAGTTCCAGCGGCCGAGGCGGGAGACGTAGCCCAGCCACACGTCGTAGATCGACGCGCGGAGGAGCAGCGCCTTCTCCTGCTGCGTGATCAGGCCCGAGCGCCACGCGGAGGTCGCCTCGCGCGTCACGCAGGCGACGTAGTTGCCTCGGCGGTCGACGGTGTAGTCCTGCGGCTCGCCGCAGACCAGCTCCACCCGCTGCGCGCCCGAGCAGCCGACGCTGTCGAACGGCGCGTCGAGCGGCGTGCCCTGGCAGGCGTCGGAGTCGTCCACCACGCCGTCGGCGTCGTCGTCGCCGTCGCAGGGGTTTCCGTAGCCGTCGGCGTCGAAGTCGCCCTGGTCCGCGTTGGCGTAGATGGGGCAGTTGTCGCTCGCGTCGGCCACGCCGTCGTCGTCGTCGTCGCTGTCGCAGGCGTCTCCGGCGCCGTCGGAGTCCACGTCGCCCTGGTCCATGTTCCCGACGGTCGGGCAGTTGTCCAGGTCGTCGATGAGGCCGTCGATGTCCGAGTCGGCCTCGCAGGCGTCCCCGATGGTGTCCCCGTCGGCGTCGGCCTGGCCGGCGTTGGCCGCCTCGGGGCAGTTGTCGTCGGCGTCGCAGGTGTGGTCTGCGTCGGTGTCGCCGGTGGCGTCGTTGCCCTCGCAGAGGTCCTGGTCGTCGCAGACCTGGTCGCCGTCGGCGTCCAGGTTGGTCAGGCCGATGCACACGTCGACCACGTCGCACACGCCGTCGTTGTCCTCGTCGGCGTCCTCGTAGTCGGTGGGGCAGACGTCGGAGGCGTCGCAGGTCGCGTCGTCGTCGCTGTCGACGTTGGGGAAGCCGCTGCAGATGTCGGCGTCGTCGCCCACGCCGTCGCCGTCGCTGTCGGTCATCGCCGCGGTCACCGTGGCCGTGAAGCCGCCGCTGTCGTAGTCCGCGTCGAAGCCGAAGTTGACGAAGCAGGCGTCCCCGGCGAGGTTCAGGACCGAGCCGTAGAAGTAGAGGTATTGGACCGCCGAGGTCCCCGGGGCGAGGTGGTCGCGCACGTCGTCAAAGCGGCTGGCGCCGTCGACGGCGAGGTAGCCGTTGAAGTCGCCACCCGCCGCGCTCGCCGCGTTGAAGTACGACTCGACGTTCGTGTAGCCGGTGCCGGAGGAATGGACCCAGGCCGCGGAGTGGTTCGCGGCGTCCGACGGGGTCGTGGAGAGCGAATGGGTCTCCGCGCCCACGGTCACCGACGCGTCGAGGGTCCAGTACGCCGACGCGCCCCACTGCGCGCCGTAGGCGTAGTCGTAGTAGGTGTAGTCGGAGTCGGCGTCGTAGCTCGCCTCGAACGCCACACCGAGGGTGTCGGCGTAGCTGGCGCCCGCCGCGTCGGTGCAGGTCGCGGGCACCGAGCCCGTGATCGCGAAGCTCACCTCGTCGGTGTCGAACGGGCCCGTGTCGCAGCCGTCGGGGATCCCGTTCCCGTTCGCGTCGACCGTGTCGTTGGTTCCGGGGCAGGCATCGAGGACATCGGTGACACCGTCGTAGTCCGTGTCATCGGGGCAGCCGTCGCCGTTCGCCGCGTCGTATCCGAGGGCGCTCACGGTGGGGCAGAGGTCCGACCCTTCGTCCACGCCGTCGCCGTCGGAGTCCATGGTCTCGTCGTAGATCGTCACCGCGAGGGCGCTGGTGGGCGCGCCGAGGCTCACCGTGCAGAGGTCGCCCGCGAGGTTCGCGACGTTCGACAGGGTCGCGCTGAACGCGGTCAGCCGCGCGGCGCCGCCGAGCGGATCGAGGACCCAGAACGCGCCGAGCAGCGGTGCGTCATCCCGAACCATGCTGGCGCTGACGGTGCCGAACGTGGTGTCAGCCGTCAGCGAGATGGTGTCCGTCTGCCAGGAGCCGTAGTAGCGGGTGCGCGCCACGTTCGCGCCGTAGTAGGGCGACAGGTCCGACTCTTCGCCCGCCAGGAGGTGGTAGAACGCCGGCCCGCTGATGTCCTGGAAGCTGTCGGTCGTGTATTGGTTTCCCGAGGTGAGGTTGTTCAGGTACAGGCTCAGCGGGAGCGTGTCGGCGTAGCTCGCCGTGCCGTCGGTGCACTCGGCCGCCACGTCGCCGGTGATGGCGATGGTGGTCCCGTACGCGTGGGCCTGGCCGGCGCCGAGCAACCCGAGCGCGGTCATGAAGGTGAGGACGAGGGGCGAGGGTCGGCTCATGGAGTCACTCGGGGGATCGGTGTGTCGGCGACGGGCTCGGGGCCACCGCCTGAAGTCGAAGTGGCGCCATCGCCGGGGCGGCCCAATATAGAGGCGCGAGCCGGTGTGTGGAATGGGTAAGATTGCAGGGCGGCGCTGCGTGGGTGCAGCGGGGTCCCCGACCGTGCCGCGCTCCCGCCGCGGGGACCTTCACTCGGTTGGTGCGGCGCGGTCCTGGACCGATCCGGCCGCGGGGGGCCTTCACTCGTTTGGTGCGGGGATCCGGTGAATCGGGCGGCCCGGCGCCGCGGACGGCGCCGTCGGGTCGGCTCCAGGCGCGCTTCGCTTGGTCCGCCCGCGCTCCGAGGACGGAGCCCGGGCGGGACCGGCCGCGCGGACGCGGCCGCCTTCCGCGCCCCTGCCGCGGGGAGGGGCTGGTTGGGGCGGTGGCGCCGGGCCGGGGCAGCACGGGGGGATGTTCACTCGGTTGGTGCGGGGATCCGGTGAATCGGGCGGCCCGGCGCGCGGGGATGTTCACTCGTTTGGTGCGGGGATCCGGTGAATCGGGCGG
>JAUXTN010000052.1 GCA_030684355.1 Pseudomonadota bacterium | reverse complement strand
CGCTGGTCTCGGCCGCGGCCAGGCAGCGCCGCGCATCGTTTTCATTGCGAATCTTCCGGGGTTCCATGACGCGATCTCCGAGCGCACGAAGATCACCCGGCGGCTATGAACGGGCCTCCGGGCGTGGTTGACCGGCCACGTTACCCCTGCTGTGTGTTTCTCCGGGTAGCACCGTGCGAACCTGCATGGCCTGCCACGGAGGCGTGAGCCCGAATGCCGAAGGCACGGGCGAGAGTGGTGGGCGCCGGCGCCCTCCACTCGGTGAATCCAGGCGCAGCAGGCGGCGGACCGCGTTCTGCACGCTCGGGCGGGGACACCGGGTCGCCACCGGGGGGCTCCGTCTGCTGCAGCGGCAAGCACCTCGTTCGCGCCTGGCCGCCGCGCTGGCCCAAGGGCTGCTCGAGGTTGGTGCGGGCGGTGGACGTGGGGACCTTGCCGGCGGGGAACGAGCGCGGCGGGGAACGAGCGCGGCGGAGACCGCTAGGAGCCAAATCGGAGCGGCCCCGGACTCTAGCTTGCGGGCCGGAAGAGGCCCGGCTATTCTCCACCCGTGTTCGAGGTCCGGGTGAAGCCGACTCGACACGACATCTGACACTACGACTGACTCAACCGTCTGAAGGAACAGAGATGGCAAGGAACCGTACTGGTGGGCCCGACGTGCGTCCGCCCGAAGTGAAGGCGCTGGAAGAAGATCTAAGCGCGACGACCCACGACCTGAACGCCGTGCTCGAGCGGGCGGAGGCCACGTTCACCGCAATGAACCTCGGCGTCACGGCCTCGGTGGCGCTCTTCGTCGACGACGAATCCGACTTTTGTCAGATCCTCACCTTCGGCAAGTTCAACCACCGCTGGTGCCTCATGCTGGAGTCCGGGCCCGACGGCGACCCCGACCTCTGGCGGACAGCGCCGATCGGCAATGCGAGCCGCGAGGTCCGGGCGGAAGCGATCGATCGTCTTGAGCCTCTCTACCGGGAGCTGCTGAAGACCGCCGCGGCCGAGACCGCCGCGCTCCGCACCAAGGTGACCAAGGCGTCGTCCTTCCTCGACAAGCTCACGGGCGGAGGTGCCTCGTGAAGGACGCCTTCGCGGCCCTCGCCGCCGCGGTCCTGGAGCGCCCCGCGGCGTGGCGTGGCCTACTCACGGTGTGCACGCTCGCGGTCTTCCTGGCCACCGGGGCGCTCGCCCTCCTGCTCTGGCACCACTACGAGATCGAGGCCACCTGGAAGGACAACGGCTCCTTCCGCCTCGCGCCCGCGCAGCCCGCGCCCGCGCGGCCC
>JAUXTN010000039.1 GCA_030684355.1 Pseudomonadota bacterium | reverse complement strand
CCCCGCCCGCCGCGGAGTGCGGCCCCCGCCCACCGCGGAGCGCGGGCCTCGAGCGCGGGGTGACCTCGTCCGTGCCGATGACATGCCTGTGACCTCGGACCATGCCGATGTCCATCCCGCTCACCATGGCCATGTCCGCGTCCCAACACCAGGCCAACGCCGACACCCACCCGCGGCAGGCGACCGGAGGGCGGGCGGCTCCGCCGCCCGGCTCGGCGGGATCGGACGCCGGCAGGCGACCGACCCCGCCAGCCGAGGCCACAGGCCGAGCCCGCAGGGCACCGACGGCGGCCCTGCCGCCGGGCCGCCCGGATCCTTGCGCACGACGATGCCGCGCTGCTACGCCCGCGCCCCCGCGCTCGCCAACGCCGCGAGCATCGCCTCCGGATCGGCGTGATCCCCCGCGGCGTCGCTCCGCTGCTCGTAGACGAGGCGCCCGCCGGGCAGGATCACGAAGGCGCCGCCGAGCTGCCAGGGGTCTCCCTGGGTGCGGCCCTGGTGCTCGCCCTGCTTCATGGCCCGGAGCGCGTTGGTGACCGTGCGGAGGTTGAGCGTCGCGACGACGCCGCGACGGAGCCCGGCGGCGCGGTAGGCGCGCATGCGTGGGTCGACGAGGACCGGGAAGTCGAGGGCGCGCTCCGTACGGAAGGCGCGGGCTTCCTCGGGCGTGCCCGTGCTGACGACGACCAGGTCGGCGCCGAGGGCGCGGAAGCGTTCAAGGTACTCGGACAGCGAGCGGACCTGCTCGCGGCAGAACAGTCAGCCAAAGTGGCGGATGAACACGAGCACCACCGGGCGGTCGCGCCACAGGGAGCCGAGCTCGACCTCTCCGCGGTCAGGGTCCGTCACGGCGATCGGGGCGAGGTCATCGGCGAGCGACACGCGGCCTCCACGGTGGCGGCAACGTGCGCACCGGGAGGGCGCTCGCCAAGGGGGCGTGGCCACATGGGCAGCCCCCGCGAGACGACGGAAACCGGGCACCGCGCCGACTCCCGGCAGGCTTCGGGAACGGCGGCGGAGGCAGCGCGCGCGGTCGGACCATGCCGGCACGCCTTGCAGGCTTCGGGTCGTCATGCCGGTTGGCGGAGGCCTGTTGATCGTTCACGAGGAACCGCGCCGGGAGCGCCGGGAGCGTCGGGAGCGTCGGGCGCGTCGGGAACGGCGCCGGCCGATGGCAAAGCGCCATCGATGTCGCCGTGTTCGCGCCCAGCGCAAAGCGGCGCCGCTCGCCGCCTGCGGAACGCCGGGAACGTAGTCCTTGCTCGTCCGCCGGCACCGGCCGATCCAGCCGATCCTGCGCTCCACGATCCAGCGCCAGCGGACGCGTTGGAAGCCGCGAGCCGCGGCGAGGACGGGCTCCCAGCACAAACGGCGCCACTCGAGACGAGCGCCCCGCCCCCTACGGAACCACCGGCGCCCCCACCGGCGCCGCACCATCCGGCGCCACCGTCCCCGGCGCCGCACCATCCGGCGCCACCGTCCCCGGCCCCGCACCATCCGGCGCCGCACCATCCGGCCCCGCACCATCCGGCGCTCCCAGCGCCGGCGCGACGGGCACCACCGGGGCGGCCTCGCTCGTGTCGCTGGCGCGCACGACGAAGAGGGTGTCACCGTCGCGACGCCCCTCGACGTAGAGCAGGGTGCCGGGCTGGAGGTCCTGCACCTGCGACGGCATGCCGCCGAGGCGGAGCGTGGCGGTCTCGCCGAGGGTGGCGATGACGCGCTTGCCCTCGCCGGTGAGCACGAACGAGCGCGTGGGGCCGTGGATCTCGGACGCGACCCCCCCGTACTTCGCGACGTCGGCCTCCGCGATGCCGTACATCGGCGGCGGCGGCGGCGGGCCGTTGGGCTGGTCGAGCGGCGCGTCGGCCCCGCAGGCCACGAGCGTCAGCAGGAGCGCAATCATGGCTTCAAGGCCTCCGTTAGCTCGTCCCACTCGCGCTTCGACAGGCCGCTGTCCGCCATGGTCACATCCTCGCCGGCGAGCCGGCGGCGCACGACGTCGAGCATCTGGCGGGAGAGGGTGACGGCGCCGACGCGGTAGTCCTGGAAGGCCTCCCACACGAGCGGCACCCAGGCCTGCACGAGCTCGGCCATGGCCTCGCCGTACACCCGGATCTCGTACTGGGCGTGCGGATCGATGCGCAGCGAGAGGAAGTGCAGCAGGTTGTGGAGGTCGATCTTCCAGTACCACTGCGTGTAGTAGTTCACCCCGAGGTTCATCCGCGCGAGTTCGCGGGCGAGGTGGTGGGTGTCGAGCAGGGCCTCGTAGGTGTCGTAGGACTGCTCGGCGTCCCGTCGCAACAGGCGGAGCACCTCGGCGGCGGAGTCGGCGTCGAGCACCTCGCCGCGGCCCTGCTTGTTGTTCGCGGACTGGACCGCGAGATCCTCGGGACGGGGGAGGTAGAACTCCTTGTCCAACACCGAGTAGCGCCCGGAGTTCTCGTTGACGTTGGCGGTCCGGTGCCGGATCCACTGGCGCGCCACGAAGATGGGGAGCTTGACGTGGAGCTTCAGCTCGCACATCTCGAACGGCGTCGTGTGCCGGTGGCGCATGAGGTAGCGGATGAGGCCGCGGTCCTCGCTCACCTTCTTGGTGCCGGTGCCGTAGGACACGCGCGCGGCCTGCACCACGGCGCCGTCGTCACCCATGTAGTCCACGGCGCGCACGAACCCGTGATCGAGGCACGGGATGGGCGTGAAGAGGCGCTCCTCCAACGCCGGGACGGTGGGCCGGCGGGTCTGGGCGCGGTGGGCGCGTTGCTCCTCGAGGGCGGCCTGCGCGTCGGCCGACAGCGCATTCGGGAGAAGGGGCATCGGGGCGGTCTAACCGGTCGCCGACGGCCGGCCCGGTCCGCACGGCGGCCCCCGCTCCGCAGCGCCGGCCCGTGGTACGCTGCCCGCCTTTGGAGGACCTCGTGGCCACGTCCGACATCCCCTCGCCGTCCCCCGCGGATCCGCAGACGGCCCTCGCCGAACGCGCCCTCAAGGCGCTCGCCGGAGAGGACCCCCGCGAGGCGCGCAAGCTCCTCTTCGAAGCCGTCGAGGCCGCCCCGGACCGTCCCGACCTCCTCAACGCGCTCGGCGTCGTCCACCTCCAGCTCGGCGAGCCCGAGCTCGGCAAGCCGCTCATCGAGCAGGCGATCGCGGCGCTCGCGGCCGAGGTCGTGCTCCACCCCGAGCGGAAGGTGCAGGCCGAGACGATGATCGAGGGCTTCCAGCTCTCGCTCGCCGCCGCGTGCGAAGACCTCGACCTGCCCGGCGAGGCCGAGGCCGCCTACAAGCGCGTGCTCCTCGCCAGCCCGGGCACGCCGCGCGCCCAGCAGGGCCTCGCCCACCTCTACTTCGCGTGGGGCCAGCTCGACGCCGCCCGCCGCGAGCTCTCCCGCTACGTCGAGGAGGAGCGCGACGAGGCCCCGTTCCTCGAAGGCGCCGAGGCATACCTCGCCGACGTGACGCGGTTCGTGCGCGAGGACATCCACCCCCGCGAATTCCTCAACGCGCACCGCGGCAGCTACGTCGAGATGTTCGACCACTACGCGGCCGAGCAGGCCGGCTGGATCGCTGAGGCCGCCCGGATGAAGCGCGCGCCCGACGGGCGGATCGTGCCGATCATCCCCGAGGGTGCCCGCCCCTACGCGGCTGTCCGCGTGGACCTCGTGAACCCGAACACCTCCGAGATCGGCCAGGTCGGCGATCAGCCGATGGTCGTCGCCCTCGCGGACTACCAGGCCCTCGCGCGCGCCTCGGCGCTCTTCGCGTGGCGGGAGCGCGCGTTCGACGTGCGCGTGTCCTCCCAGTGCCCCTGGGATCAGCTCCCCGTCCAGATCCTCTTCGAGGGGCCCGGCGCCATCGAGGACGCCGACGCAATCATGGGCGACTGGTACATGGCCGGATGGGACGGCGCCTGGGGCACCAAGGACGGCGGCCGGATGCACTACATCTCCGACCCCGACGTGCGCCGGGACGGCCGCGCCGTCGTCTACCACGTGGACATGGGCCGGGCGGCCGTGGCCGCGGTGGAGGACCTCCTGCGCCGCCTCGAGGGGCTCCACGGGACGCACCGCATCAAGCAGGTCATCCTGGGGCGCGGGTACCTGGCGTAGCGCACGCAGGCGGAGGGGCGCGGAGCGAGCAGGGGACCGAGACCACCGGCCCGGTCCGCAGCCCCCTACAGCCTCCCCGCCTCACCCCGCCCGCCTCACCCCGCCCGGATCGCCGCCGCCAACCTGGCAACCGCGGCGTCGGCCTCCGCGAGCACGCCGTCCATCGCCGCGTAGCCGTGCACCAGCCCCGCCTCGTCGAGGTGCACGACCGGAACGCCGGCCTCGCGCAGGCGTGCGACGTAGGCCTCGCCTTCGTCCCGAAGGGGGTCGAATCCCGCGGTGGTGACGACGGCGGGGGGCAGCCCGCGCAGGTCCGGCGCGAGGAGCGGGGAGGCGAGCGGATCGCGGAGGTCCGTCACCGCGTAGTGGGCCTGGAACCAGTCGATGTCGGCGGCGGTGAGCAGGTAGCCGCGCGCGAAGGTGCGGTGGCTCGGGAGCGCGCGCGTCTGGTCCAGACCCGGGTAGACGAGCACCTGGAGCTCGGGCAGCGGCTCGCCGGCGTCCCGGAGCGCGAGGCACGCCGCCGCCGCGAGGTTGCCGCCCGCGCTGTCGCCCCCGACGGACACGCGGCCCGCGGGTGCGAGGGTCGGCCCGCCGAGATCCGCGGTGCGGACCCAGCGCAAGGCGTGGAGCGTGTCGTCGAGGCCGGCGGGGAAGGGGTGCTCGGGCGCGAGGCGGTAGTCGACGGAGACGACGACCCGATCGGCCTCGGTGGCGAGGCGCCGGCAGAGGCCGTCGTGGGTGTCGAGGTCCCCCTGGACCCAGCCGCCACCGTGCAGGTAGACGAGCACGGGCCGGGGCGCCCCAAGCGGTCGGTACACCCGCACGGCGGGGCCGCCGGGGACGCGGGTGTCGTGCACGTCGAGGGCGGCGGTGGGGCGCGACGCGACGATCGCGACCGAGCCGCGCATGGCCACGCGCGCCTTCTCGGGCGTGGCCTTCGTGAGCCCGCCGAACATCCGGTTCTCAAGCCACACGAGCACGTGCGTGCCGTGGTCGAGCGGGGTGCCGCGGTCGTTTCGGGGAGGGTCCCCGACGCGGAGGCGCGCGAACCCGGGCGGCAGCGCGAGGGCGGCGCGGAGCAGGGGGCGGAGGATCGCGGGGGAGAGGGCCACGGGATCAGCGCGTCGTCGCCGCCCACTCGGCGAAGCGCCGCATGACGGTCTGCACCTCGAGCGTGTCGGGGGCCTCCGCCATCGCGCGGTCCGTCGCCGCGGCGGAGGCTTCGTCCTTCGAGTAGAGGCTGCGGTAGTAGTTCCAGCGCTCGAACGTCGTGGCCTTGTTGAGCTCGGGGTGGAACTGCGTGGCCCAGAATGGTGCGTTGTTGACCTTGAAGGCCTGGTTCTCGATCATCGCGCCGGTGCCCGTGCACAGGAGGGTCACGCCGGCGGGGAGGCGGTCCACGTGGTCGTGGTGGCCGAGCTGGGCGTGGAACCGCGCCGGGAGCGGGCCGAAGAGGGGGTCGTCCGTCGCGGCGGCGGTCAGGTCGATCGAGTAGACGCCGAGCTCCTGGCGCGCGTCGTCCCGGTTCACCTCGCCGCCGAGCGCGAGGGAGAGGCCCTGGAAGCCGAAGCACGACGCCCAGGCGGGCACCTTGCGGTCGACGACGCGGACGAGGAAGTCCAGCATCTGGCGCACCCACGGGTGCGGGTCGAGCACCGAGTAGGCGCCCGAGCCCCCGAAGAAGAACATGCGGGCTTCGTCGAGGAGGCGGTCGTCGAGCGGGGCGGCGGAGGCGTGGACGATCTCCAGGCTCGCGAGCCCCGTGGTGTCCCGAAAGCAGCGCAGCTCCTGCTGGGCCATCGGATCGTGGGGATCGCGGAGGGAGATGAGGAGGTCGCGCGGCATGTCGGCCGCCTATCCCGTGCCGCGCCACCCCGGTCGTCCGGGTCGCAGCGCGGCGCCCGCTCGCACCGCCCGGTGACCGCGCGGCGCGGTGCCGGGCGGATGACCGCGCACGGATCATTCCCTGTAAGCTTGCGTCGAGCAGCGTCGTTCCGGACGCGCCATGCCGGCAACCCGTCGAAACGGCCCCCCTCGGAGCGACCGATGCTGAACCTCCTCGCCCTCCTCTCGTGCCAGGCCCTCACCGAGGCCAAGACGCCTCCCTACGAGATCGAGAAGCCGCCCCCCATCGTCGAGGCCGAGCCGGCGCGCGCCCCCGAGGTCCGGATGCCCGCCGGCCAGCCGATCGTCCGCGAGTGCTACGTCTCCGAGCGCGACCAGGCCCGGCGCGGCCGCTCGGGCGGCTACGGCACCGGCTCCCCGCCGCCGCCCCCCACCGCGTCCGCGCCGCAAGCCCCCTCCCCGAGCATGGGGACCATCGGCACCACGGGCTCCGGCCCCACCGGCGGCAGCGGCAGCGGCTCGGGCGGCGCCCGGAGCAGCTCGTCCACGGCCGCGATGGCGCCCCCCACCACCGCCACCACCGCGCCGGACGCCCAGGCGAGCGCGCCGGCCAAGGGCTACAAGCCCTCGTCCGGCGCCGTCGTAAGCGCCGAGGCCAGGGGAGACGGCTCCGAGCGTGAGGAGTCCGCCGCCATGCGCCCCGGGGACGCCCCGCTGGCCGACGCCGACGACTTCGGCCTCCGGGCCCCGATGGAGAAGGCGAAGACCGAGACCAAGGACCAGAAGAAGTCCGACAAGGGGTATCGGGCGGACCCCCAGGAGACCTCGAAGGCCTACCGCGACCCCAACCTCGACTGGGGCGCCACCGTCTACCTCTCCAACGACGACTCGATGAGCCTCGCGAGCGCCCAGCGCCTCCTCTGGGCCATCCAGAACAAGGGCCCGGTCAGCACCGCCCAGGTGCGCCCGCACGAGCTCCTCAACTACTTCAGCTTCGAGACCGATCCCGTCCGCAAGGGCGACACCTTCTCGGTCAAGGGCTCCGCCGAGCAGACCGCGCCCGACGTGCTCACCTTCGCCTTCGCCGTGAAGGGTGCCACCCCCGCGCGCACCCCCCTCGACCTCACCATGGTCCTCGACCGTTCGGGCTCCATGTCGGCGGAGGGGCGCATGGAGTACTTGAAGCGCGGCCTCACGAAGATGAGCGACCAGCTCGTCCGCGGCGACCGTGTCGACCTCGTCCTCTTCGACGACCAGGTGTGCACCCCGCTCGAGAACTACGTCGTCGGTCGCGACGATCCCTCGCTGCTCGTCAACGCGATCAACCAGCTCCAGCCGCGCGGCAGCACCGACGTCGACCTCGGCTTGAAGGAGGGCTACCGCATCGCCAACGCGCGGTCCGGCGTCGACAGCGACGGCCGCAACCGCCGGATGATGCTCATCTCCGACGCCCTGCTCAACACCGGCGACATCGACCCGAACACCGTCACCGAGGTCGCCAAGGCCTACGAGGAGTCCGACATCCGCCTCACCGCCGTGGGCGTGGGCCGCGACTTCAACGACAAGGTGCTCGACATGCTCACCGAGAAGGGCAAGGGCGCCTACGTCTACCTCGGCTCCGAGGCCGTGGTGGACCGTGTCTTCGGCCTCGGCTTCCCCTCGCTCGTGCAGACCATCGCACACGACGTTCGCTTCGCGCTCGACCTCCCCCCGAGCCTCGCGATGAAGCGCTTCTACGGCGAAGAGTCGAGCACGAACAAGGAAGATGTCCAGCCCATCCACTACTACGCCGGCACCACCCAGCTCTTCCTCCAGGACCTGCAACTCAACGGCCGCCCCGTCCCCAACGACCCGGTCACCCTGACCGTCGAGTGGAAGGACGTGGACAGCGGCGCCGCCCGCACCCAGGCCTTCACGACCACGGTCGGCGCGCTGCTCGAGAGCGACCCCCGCAACATGCGCAAGGCCCGCGCGCTCATGGGCTGGACCGACCTCATCCTCGCGCGCTCGATGGGCGGCTCCCCCTGCGGAGCGCCGTTCTCGACCTGGCAGGAGCGCGTGAGCGTGCTCGGCGAGGACGCCGAGATCCAGTGGCTCGACGGCCTGACCAGCCCCCTCTGCGGCACCACCCCCGTCACGCCCAAGCCGGCCGCGCGCGGCGTCGCGTTCAAGGTGAAGATCGACAGCGACCTCCCCATCGCCGAGGTCGGCCTCATCTGCTCCGGTCGCCAGCAGACCGAGTCGCTCTCGGGCAGCGACACCATCGCCCGCTTCGCCAGCGCCACGCCGGGCGGCTGCACGCTGGTCCTCCAGGGCACGGTCCCGATGCAGGCCCAGGTCGAGGTCCCCGCGACCGGCGGCGAGGTGCGCTGCACGGTGCGCGGCGGGCGGGTGAGCTGCGGGTAGCCGGGGCGCCTGGGTCGTAGTCCCGCTACGACGCGGTTGAGGGGCGGCTCCTGGGAGGGGGCCGCTCTTCCCTGTTCTGGGCGGGATCGGGGCGGGATCGGGGCGCGTCCCCGGCCCGCCGCCTGCCGGCGGCGGATCGGGGTCGGTGCCCTGCGCGCTCGCCCTGCGGGCTCGGTCGGCGCGGCGTCGCCCCTGCCGGGGCGCCATCGCGCCGGACCGGCCTCGCT
>JAUXTN010000035.1 GCA_030684355.1 Pseudomonadota bacterium | reverse complement strand
CCCGGCCGCCCCCGTCGCCGCCGCACCACTGTCCGCCGCACCCGCGCCGGTCGCCCGCGTCGCGCTCGATCCCGTCGCGCGGGACGAGGTCGCCGGCCTCATGGCGGACGGCATGCGCCTCTTCACCGAGGGGAAGCAGTTCGAGGCCGCCGCGCAGTTCTACCGCGTCCAGCAGCTCGACCCGGGGAACCCGGACGCCGAGCGCATGGGCTACGTCGCGTGCGAATTCATCGCGATGCAGCGGATGTACGAGGGCCTCACCCAGCGCTCGACCTCTGAGGCCCAGCGCACCGAGGCAAAGGCCGCGGCCCTGGCCGCCGTGGCCGACGGCGGGGGGATCGACACCGCGCGCACGCTGCTCGAGGCCGCCCTCGCGCTCAACCCCGATGACGCAGAGCTCGTCGCCGCGAGCGCCCAGCTCGCACAGCGCCAGTCCTCGCTCGCCCGCGGCGCCGCCGTCCGTCGCGAGGAGAAGAAGCAGGCATCCCTCGCGGACATGGTCGCGGCCGGCCAGCGTGAGTTCGACAAGGGCAACCTCACCAAGGCTGTCCGCCAGTGGGAGGCCGTGCTCGGTGCCGACCCGACCCGTGGCGCGCCCCAGTACTACCAGGCCGAAGAGGGCATCCGCGCCGCGAAGGACCGGATGAAGGCCGACAGCAAGAAGGCCTACGCCGCGGGCCTCGCCGCGTACAAGAACGGCGACTTCGTCACCGCCCGCAACCAGCTCGCCGCCACGGTGAAGACCGATCCCTACAACGAGGCCGCGGGGTCGCGCCTCGACGAGGTGCGGAAGCGGCTGAAGGAGCAGGCGTCGGAGATCTACAAGGAAGCGCGGGTGCTGGAGGACATCAACCAGACCGACAAGGCCCTCGCGCTCTACCAGAAGGTGCTGACCTACGTGGACGACGCCGGAGATCCCCTGGCCACGAAGGCGCAGGGCCGCATGAACGCGCTGCTGCAATGATCCTCGCCTGGTTCCTGGCCCTGGGGCCCGCCTGCGTCCACCAGGCCCCCGCACCCGCCGTGACCGCCGCCGCCCCCCTCGTCCGCGCGCCGCTCGACCCCGCCGTGCTCGCCGCGTTGGAGGCGGGCGCCGCGGACCTCGATGTCTCCGTGCGCCGCGCCGCCCTCGCC
>JAUXTN010000028.1 GCA_030684355.1 Pseudomonadota bacterium | reverse complement strand
CGTCGGGGCGGGCGCGAGCGCCACGAGGTGACCGGCTTCTGTGCGGAGGAGGCGAAGCCCGGGCGTGGACGCCGCGGTGCGCGCGCTCATCCAGATCCCGCTGGGCGTCGTGACGGCGCTGCTCGGCGAGTAGGCGGATTCGGGGGTGGTGTACAGGCGGGTCGCGTGGACGCGCGCGCGCGCCGCTCCCCGCGCCGTCGCGGCCGGCGTGTGGTCCACCGGGGCGCTCGCGGCGACCGGGGGCAGCGCGAACGAAAGCGGGCCACTCCGCGCGAAGCGGGACGGCGCCGCGCCCGATGGAGCAAGGAGGCTGTTCGTGGCGTCCGTGACCGCGCGCGCGCCGGCCCCAGAGCGGCCCGGCACGCGGTCGATGCGCGCCGCCGCGGCGACCATGGGCGTGCCGACGGCGCGGGGGGAGCGCAACGAAGGGGCGACGCGGGGGGCCCGGACCGGCGAGGCGCCCCGCGGGGCGACCGGAGAGACCTGCGGCTGCAGGGTCGCGCGCTCGCCGGGGAGGTCCGTGCGCGCCGAGGCATGGGCCATGGCCGGCGCACGAGCCACCAGGGCGCGCAAGAATGCGACGGGTGCCTGGGCCGTGGGAGGAGCGGCGACGGCTGCACGCGGCGCGGCGCCGCGGAGATCGGAACCCCGGGGGGCGCTCCGTGCCCCACCGGTCGGCGCGCTGGCATCGCTCGATGTGCCCGAGAGGAGCGTGGTGCGCTCGTAGGCGGGCGCGATCCGGGTGATCGCTGCGCCGGGCGCCGTGGCGCGTGCGGCAGCGTGGACGACACCGGCGGCGCGCAGGGACGGGGCGGCGGCGCCCAGGGACGGGGCGGCGGCGCCCAGGGATGGCGCAGCGGTACGCGCGGATGGGGCGGCGGTGCTCGCGGGGGGGGCGCCCGTGGCGGGGGCGCCCGTGGCCGAAACGCCCGGCTCGGCGGTGCGGAAGGCGGTGGACGCAAGGGTTCGCGCGGCCGGGATGGCGCCGGAACGGACGACGGCGACCGCCGTGCGCTCGCCCGCCGCGGGGCGCGGGGCAGCCACCCCGAGGGCAGCCGCGGGGGGGAAGGCGCGGGAAAAGGCGCGGTTTCCAGCCGAGATCCGGCTGGTCAACGTGGCGCGGCCCTCGGGGGAGCGCGCGGCGACCCAGGCGCCGGCATCCGTGCGTACGGGCGTCGAGCCCGTGGGCGCGACCGACCCGGCCTCCGTGACCGCGCGCGGGGTGCGTGCAACCGGTGAAGCGGAGAGCGCCGCGACGACCGTAGGCGCGACGGGGAGCGGCGTGGGGCCCGCGAGCACACGATCCAGCGAGGGGATCGCGCGGGGCAGGACGGACCGCCCCTCGACCTGGCCCGCTTCCACCCGCGTTGCCGCGTGCGCGGCGGCCGGGGCGCTCCGGACGACGGCGCGGACCGCGGTGTCCCGGTCGGCGGGGCTCACGTCGCGCGCGGCCGCCCAGGTGCCACGCGTGGTGCGGACGGCGGACTGCGCGGCCTCCTGCGTGGGGATGGCCTCGCCAAGGGAGCCCGCGACGTACCGGGCGACCGCGCGCGCCGAGGCGGGGAGGCGTACTGCAGCCCGCGGCGCTTCGGTGTCACCGGCAATCCGCGTGGGGGCAGCCAGCACGGAGGCCCGCGGGGTGGCGGGGACGGGCGAGGTCAGACGGGCGACGCCGCCCGAGCGGGGTGCCGCGGGGGCAGCAGCCGAGGCGGCGGAGGTGACGCGCTGAACGGGCGACGCGCTGAGCGCAGTCGTCGTGACCGCACGAGCATATGCGAGCGGCGCAGGCACCGAGGACGCGCCAGCGACGGGCGCACTTGCGCCTCGAGCGAGGGCGCGTTGGGTCGACGCCGCACGGCGGGGAAGGCGGGAGAGAGACGCCGCCGAACCGGAGCTGTCCGCGGAGCGCTCGGCGGTCGCGAGCGTGCCGCTGGCGGCGCGGTCGACCTCGGGGACGGAAGCCAGCGCCATCGCCGGCGAGCGAGACAGCACGGGCCGCAGGCTGGCGCTCGACGCGGGGTCCGCGCGGCGGGCCGCGACCTGCGCCGGACGCGGCGCGGCGGCGCCCGCCGCGGTCGACTCTTCGAAGACGGTCCGGATGGCGGGCGCGGACGCGCCGAGTCGGCGGACAACCCGGCGGATCTGGACCTGCTGCTCTTCCGGCGGGAGGGCCTCGATGGCCTCGACCACCCGCGACAACGCACGGTGACGCGCACCCAGGGCCGTCGGGAGGGCCTCGGCGATGGCGCGGGCGGCGGCACCACCGTGCGCCGAGGCACTGGCGAGCCGAGCACCGGCGTGATCCGCCGCGGACGCGCGACGCGCGGGGGCGGCGGCCTTCAACACCGAAGCCGGCGCGCTCGCCTGCGATGGCGCCGAGACCTCCGCGAAGTGCCCCTGCGGGAGGGACGCCACACCGGTGAACACCTTCGCGGGCGCCGACGGCGTGGACCACCAAGCCTTCGCGCCCCGCTGGGTGAAGGTCGACCCTGCCCGACGGGCCGGACCCGCGTGGGCGGGCGCCTGCTCGGTCACCACATCCGGGGTAGCCGGAGCCGCGGCCTTCGGCGGCAAGGTCATCTCGTCGAGCGCGAGGCGCGCGAGCCGAGAGACCGCAAGGGACGCTGCGTTCTCGCCCGGCCAGTGGCGGGCGACCGCACGAATGCCCGTGCCGCTCGGGTGACGCGCCTGGAAGGCGGTTTCCCGGCGCTCGCGCCGACGACGCGCGGCGGCCAACCGCCGCATCATCGCGTAATAGGGCTGCGCCGAGAGGAACACGTACCCTTCGCCCGCCGGGGCGGGCTCTTCGCCGCCAAATTCGGGGGCGACCCACGGGTCGGCCATGCCGAAGCGCGCGTAGAAATCCGGCGAGAGCCCCATGCGCGGCCGACGGCGCACGCGCGTGAGAATACGGCTTACCAGCCGGTCACCGGGGATCTTGCGGTTCTCGCCGTCGTTCGGTGGCATTACGGGGGCTCCTCGCGCGGTGGACTAGGTGACGGAGATGCCGTGATGCGCGATCTCGACCATCTCGACCGCGAGGTCGGCGGCGTTGGCGTCGAACGACGGACCTTCCCACGCGACAGGCCAGGCCTGCACGAAGTTGTACCGGCGGACCTCTTGCATCTGGAGGGTCTTCATCACGACGCTGCCGTTGCGGCGCAGGCTGAACTCGTCCTGCAGGACCTCGTTGCGCCACGAGAGCAGCGTGGAGTCCGACGTGACGCCGTACCGGAGGGTGATGTTCTCCCAACGGGACTGGCCGGCCAGCTTGTGCACCCGGTGGTTCATCCCGCCTTCTTCGAGCTCGAAGATGGCCGTGCTCGACTTGAGCCCGCTGCACTCCTTGAACTGCGCGACCTCGATGCCGTCGATCTCGAGGGTGAAGATGAAGTTGCCCTCGGGGTCGGCGACGCGGGGGTGCATCTCGCCGCTGGAGGACTTCGAGCTGGAGCCGGCCCGCTGGGGGGTCGTCGCCTTGCTCTGCTTCAGGCTGTACTTCCGCGAGGAGCCGCCGTACTCGACGGCCGCCTTGATCGAGAAGGACCGGGCGGGGAGGCCCATCGCGGTCGACGCCTGCAGGCTGTAGCTACGTGCGGCAAGCTGCACGTCGGCGTTTGCCTGGAGCGACGGCTGGTCGCCTGCGCGCCCGCCGCCCATGCCGGCGCCGCCCGTGAACGTGCTCGAGGGCTGTCCGGGCATCCGCCCGCCGCCGCGTCCTCTCCAGTCCGCCATAGAACACCTCCGAAGCTCAGGGGCCGCCGGTACCTAACCGCAGATCGATGAGGATCCGCTCCATCGTCCCAACCGGACGTAACGCAACCTGCACGTTCAGCATCCCGCTATCCCGGGCTTCAAGCGGGTTCGTGCCCTCGTTGCATTCTACCGAATATTCCGCCCGGGATCGAGTCCCGGAGATCAATCCGGCTTCCCAGAACTGGGAAAGCCGCACCATCACGTCGCGCTCGATGACCTTCCACAAGGACGGATCGTTGACCTCGAAGACGGCCCACTCGTTGTCGCGCCGGAGCTGCTCCGTGATCATGCTGACGATGCGGCGGCTGTTGATGAAGGTCCACGCGGGGTCCATCGACATGGTCCGCGCGCCCCAGACGACCACGCCGCGGCCCGGCTGGACCACGATGGGGTTGAGCCCGGCGTCGCTGATCTGGCCGGCCTCGCCCCAGTCCATGTCGACCTCGGTGTGGGTCACGCCGAGGACCGGCACGTTCGCCGGCGGCCACGCCACCCCGAAGGGCGCGCGGTCGAGCTCCGTGCGCGCGAACACGCCCATCATCGACCCGGACGGCGGGAAGGTCTCGTCCCCGCGCTTGAGCCAGGGGTAGTAGACGGCGCCGTAGCTGCGGTTCTCCGGCTCGCGCTCCCGGAAGGCCTCGAACCACCGCAGCAGCACGTCCCCGTGGAGGCCCCGGGGCGCGTCCACGAGGAGGAAGCGGTTCGTCATCTGCCGGCAGTGGGCCAGCAGCTCGTCGTAGAGGGCGTCCGCGTCACAGCGGACCTTCCCGTTGCGCAGCACCTCGCAGCGCATGTACGCGGCCGAGGGCACCGCCAGGAGCGCGATGTCGTCCTCCGCCCGGAGGCGATGCAGGAGCGGCGCGAGGGGACCGTCGTCCCCGGTCCGATACTTGAGCTCGTCCTCCGACTCCACGCACACGGCGAAGAGGTGGAGGGTGTCGCCGCCGTTCTCGAAGAACGACCGGACCGCGCGGCGCGACGCGAGGTCGAACAGCAGGCGCTGCGGATGATCGTCGAGCTCGCTCCATCGGCGGAGGACGATCTCGATGAAGTCGCCCGCGGAGGCGTCCTCCGGCCAGCGCTCCCGCGTGAGGAAGCCGATCACGCCGCCGATGTCGCAACGGACGAGCCCCTGCGAGCGGTTCGCGAGGGACCCGTGCTGGATGCTGATGCCTGGACGCATGGCGCTCGATGGAGAATGTCGGCCCCCGCACACCGGGGCGGGCGGGGGCCAACCTGTCAAGCCCTACCTGGGCGCGTTGATCTTTTCGTTGATCGCCGAGATTTCCTTCACCCACGCATGCCGCTCCTTGTGCGGCATCACGAGGCAGGTCTCACGGTCCCAATGGAAGTGGTACGCGATGAACGCTACCTCCTTGAAGATGTTCTCCAAGGGGTAGCTTACGATTCCCCCAGGCGACCGAACTCCTTCTCGAACTTGGCCCCGCACTCGGGGCACGTGACCTGGATGACGGCTTCGTCCTCGTTGATGCGGTTGTACATCTCTTCGAGGAAGCGGAGGTCGCCTGCGAACAGGTTCTCGATCACGCCGGTGTTGACCTCGCCGAGCGTCCCGAGACGCGGGATCACGCGGCTGAGCAGCACGATGATCAGGTAGGCGCGGTTGCGCTGCACCCGCATGTCGTTCAGCGGGACGATCTCGTCCTTCGCGTTCGCCAGGCGCATGACACCCTCGCGATGGAGCGTGCCGTCCTTGTCGACGTAGCCTCGGGGGAGGATGAACTCGTACTCGGTCTTCAGCTCCATGACGATGCTCCTGTACTGCTGCTGCTTCTACTAAGAAAGGCCGGGACGCGGGGTTGCCCCCCCGTCCCGGCCGCGTCGGGGGGTCGGGCTACTCCTCGATGAGCGCGCCGCCGTCCCACTGGCCGATGCTGAAGATGACGAACTCCGCCGGCTTCACCGGGCAGATGCCGATCTGCACGTTGACCTGGCCCGCGTCGATGAGGTAGCGCGGGTTCGTCTCGTCGTCACACTTGACGTAGAAGGCCTCTTCCGGGGTCTGGCCGAAGAGCGCGCCGGAGCGCCACACGCGCATGAGGTACGCGCGCACGTCGCGGGTCAGCTTCTTCCAGAGGGTGTGGTCGTTCGGCTCGAACACCGCCCACTGGCTGCCGATCATGATCGACTGCTCGATCATGATGAAGAGGCGGCGCACGTTGATGTACTTCCAGGAGGCGTCGGACATCGTGCCGAGGGTGCGCGCACCCCAGACGCGGATGCCGCGGTCCTTGAAGATGCGGATCACGTTGATGCCGCGATCGTTGTACTGGCCCTGCTCGAGGCGGTTGATGTTCTGCGACAGGCCGACGATGCCCATCGTGATCTCGTTCGCCGGGGCCTTGTGCACGCCACGCTCGGAGTCGACCCGCGCGAACACGCCCGCCATGTGCCCGGAGGGGGGCACGAAGAGCTCGTTCTTCTCGGTCTTGATGAGCTTGCGGCGGTTCGGGCCGGTGACCTTGATGTGGTCCTGGTTGCCGGTGAACCAGCTCGGCTTCGTGATCTTGAGCCAGGGCACGTAGATGGCGCCGTAGCCCTTGTTCGAGGCCGGGATGTCCATCGCGCCGTCGGAGACGATCGGCCCATCGAGGATGGCGAAGCGGTCCTTGCGGATCTCGCAGAGCTCGAGCATCTCCTTCTGCTGGTGCGGGAGGAGGCCCGGGGCGACCATGAGGGCCATGTCGTCCACGTCGTCGAACGCGTAGAGACCGAGCTTGTCCGCCTGGTTCTCACGGATGGAGGCCGTCGTGTCCGGCGCGCCCATGAGGTAGACGTAGCACTTGCCGCCGCCGTTGTCGTAGAAGCCGTTGACGCCCGCCACGAAGTTGAAGACGGAGGGCTGGGAGAGGAAGTCGCGGAACTCCTTCTTCAGCGCGTCGTCGTTCGCGATGGCTTCGTAGACGGCGTCCGCCGCTTCGTCGAGGTCGGTGAAGGTGCGCCCGACGAGGTCCTCGATGGGGCGGGTCTCGATGAGGTACTGCGCGAAGTAGCTCTGGAGCCAGCGGAAGAACTCGGCCTTGTTCGTGATGCCGACCGGGGGGACCGAGTACTCCGAGCGGAGCGCGGTGCCTTCGGTGCCCTTCACGTCGTAGCCGTAGACCGCGAGCACGTCCGCGGCGGTCTTCGGGGCGGCCTTCTCGAGCGGGAAGGTCTCGTGGAGGCTGTTGAGGAGCTTCTCCACCGACTCGTCACTGTCGGTGACGACCTTGCCGTCGACGGCCATGTTGACTTCGGCGATCTCGACCGACTTCTCGGCCCAGGTGATCTTGACCTTGCCCTTGGCGCCGGGCTCGAACTTCGGCGCGGCGGGGCCCGCCTTCGGAGCGCCGAAGAGCTCGAGGTACTTCTTCACGTCGCGCACGTCCTTGCGGCCGAGCTTGAACGCCGAGGCGAGGGCCGTGGAGGCCTCGTTGGCGTCGCCCTTGACGGCGCCCTTCTCGTCGACGAGCTGCGGAACGACCTTGCCGCGGAGCTGGCGCTTGCCGTTGCTCCCGGTGATCGCGATCGCGTCGTGCGGGGGGTGGAACTCAAAGAGGCCGATGAAGCCCGGGGTGCTGGTCGAGACCGAGGAGATCGGCTTCGGGCCGCTGTCGACCTCGCGGATGTAAACGCCTGGGGTATGGTATTCCATTTGTGGTCCTCAATCCTCCGATTCATTGTCAGCGTCCGCGTTCTTGCGGAGCATGTACGGTTTCGGCCCGGGGGGCGTTCTGAGCGTGGCGGGGGGAGCCCCGCGCCCCGAGCGTTTCCGGCCATTGGGGGAGTCCCCCTGGCCGTCCGTCGGAGGCGAGGTCCTCTCCAGGCGAGGCAACCGGATGGTCGCACCGCCGGAAGACTTGTAGAGCGGTCCATCTAGCGCCACGCGCGCCCGGTAGGTCAAGAACGGGCGGTATGGAGCTTCGTGCAGCGTGAACAGGTTGATCGCGTCGCCAACGGTGAGATCATCGACGAGCGCGAGCGAAACTTTTTCGATGAAGAGGCCGTCGTCATCTTCGGCCTCGCCCTCGGCGTTGACCTTCTGGCCCTCGAAGTTCTTCGCGTCGTAGGTGCGGCCGAGGCTGTCGACCTCGCGGCCGTCCGGCAGGAGGAAGCGGCGCGGGCGGTAGATGAGGTGCGTGGCCTCGTTGAGACGGAGGAGGACCCAGCCCATGAGCCGCTCGGCATCCGACCGGAACTTCGAGTGCACCGAGATCAGGTAGAAGAGGTCGAGCAGGACCGGGGGGCGGTGGTAGTAGATCTCGCCGCCCTTCTCCGGGTCGTCCTTCACGAACACCGGCGCCTGACGCAGGCGCTTCTGGTTCATCAGGTTGGTGTTCTGGGCCACCCGGTACATGTAGATGTAGAGGATCTCCTCCCGGTCCTTCGGGACGAACTTGAACTCCTCCTCGATGCGCGGCGGCATGTCGGTGAGCTTGTAGCCCTCGAGCAGGAACTTGTGGATGGCCTCGGTCGTCTCGCCGATGATGTTCCGTCCGGACGCGGGTCCACCCGTGGCGCGGAGGAGCTCTGCTTCTTCGGCGGGATTCAACGTTTGTCTCCAGGCTTGGGCGTGTAGGGGTCGGGCGGGAGGAGCGACCAGGTGGAGGGGCGCACGGTGAACGGCAACGGCCGCCCACGCCCCGCGGAAGTAAACCTCAGTCTTTGGCGTTCGGCAAGAGCCGCCGCCACCTCCGCGGACCAATCGATGCGGATGAACTTGTCCACCTCTCCCCGGTACTTCTGGCGCGAGCCGCGCGTCGTGGCCAACGCGAACGGGTAACGGACGATGCGGATGAGCAGCGGGGCGTTCGGCCGGCAGGATGCCACCCGCGTGGTGTCCCGCTGGGTCGGCACGCGCACGCCGGCCTTGTCGCGGGGGGGCACGGGGTCGCGGCGCGTGTCGGGGGCGTCGCGGGCGAGGAGGCGCGCGAGCCCACGCTCGTCGGGGGCCAGGTCGTCCCCGGGGACACGACGGCGGAGGCGGCGCGTTGGATCCATGGCCATGGGCGGCAGATTCTACGCGGGTACGCCCGGTCTCGCCGCCCGGGCTGGCGGATCGGATAGGATTGCGCCGTGAGCCAGCAGAAACGGACCCCCGGCCTCGGCGACGCGCCGGTGACCCGCGCGCGGGGCGGGACGCGCGATCGCCTTCGCGATGCGGGCGGGAAGGAATTGGCGCTTTTGGCGAAGAAGGTAGGGAACAGCCAGGTGGGCTCCCTGCTCGGGGCCGCCACCGAGAAACGGGACGCCCTGCTCGCCTTCGTGGAGCGCCGGCTCGCCGAGATCCAGATGGTGCAGCACGCCGAGCAGAAAGAGATGGGTGACCGTCGGGAGTGGCAACTCCGCGTGGCGCGCGGAGCGAGCGGGTTCACGCTGCCAGACCCGACGCGGTGGCACCAGACGACGTTGCTCTACCGACGCGCCGCGCAGGCGCTGTGCGCGGGGGACCTCTCCCGCGGCGCCCACCTGCTCGACCAGGCGGTCGCCAAGGAGCGCGCGGCGTTCGACACCGTGCCCGCCCAGGTGGAGCTCCCCTCCGGAGTCGCCGCGCCCTCGATGGCCCCGGAAGAGCGGCCCTTCGTCGGCGAGGGCGAGAGCGCGCCCGCGACCAAGGCGCCCGCGCTCTTCCAGCGCGCCGACGCGATCCTCAGGATCACCTCCACCAGCGAGACCGTTCCCATCAACCGGAACAACCCCACGCACCGGTGGTGGGACGTGGCGGAGGAAGAGGCCGACGCGCAGAAGAAGGACGAGAAGAAGCCGGCGGCCACCGGCGGAGCGGCGGAGGAGGCTGCGCGCGAAAGAACGCCCGAAAAAACCGCGAAGTCCAGCCCGACACCGGAAGCCGAGGTGGCGCGCGTGGAGACGCCCGCCGTCTCCCCGATGCAGGACGAGGCGCGCGAGGTCGCCGCACCGGCCGTGACCCAACCCGCGAAGGCCCCCCGGAGAGGCAAGAAGGCCGATGGACGTTGAAGCGCTGCTCGAGCGGCTGGTCGCCTGGCCGACGGTCTCCGATCAGCCGGTGACCGGCATCGCCGCGGAGCTCGCCGAGCGCCTGGAGGCGGTGGGCATGCGGGTCGAGCGGCTCGATGCCCCGGAGCCCGGCAAGTGCAACCTCGTGTGCTCCGCGGGCCCCGCCGGCACCGACGGCATCGTGCTCTCCGGGCACATGGACGTCGTGCCCGTTGTCGGCCAGCCGTGGACCTCCGACCCCTTCCGGCTCACCCGCCGTGGCGATCGGCTCGTCGGGCGCGGCGCGTGCGACATGAAGGCGTTCCTCGCGGCGATCGTCGCGGCGCTCACCCGCACGCCCCCCAAGGACCTCCGCCGCGAGCTCGTCCTCGTCTTCACCCACGACGAGGAGGTCGGGTGCCTCGGCTCGCGCTCCCTGGCGGACCGGTTCTCGGCCGAGGGGCGCTCCCTCCCGAGCCTCGCCCTCATCGGCGAGCCGACCTCGTTCCGGATGTTGCGGATGCACCCGGGCCACGTCGCCGCGCGCATCACCTGCGCGGGTGTGGCGGCGCATTCGAGCAAGCCCGACCTCGGTCGAAACGCGATCCGGCTCGCCGCGAATGTCCTCGACGCCCTCGACGCCCTCGCCGACCGGTGGCGCCAGGACGTGCGCTTCGCAGACCTGCTGGAGCGCCCGTTCGTCGTGATGAACGTCGCCACGATCCACGGCGGCAGCGCCGTCAACATCGTGCCGGATCGCTGCGTCATCGACGTCGGCTTCCGCCCCCTCCCCGGCATGGCTCCCGAGGCCCTCTTCGAAGAGCTGCGCGCCGCCGTCGAGCCGCTCGGCGCCGTACAGGCCGAGCTCGTCCGCGTCACCCCCGCGATGTTGACCCCCTCGGGCACGCCGCTGGAGGACCTGCTCCGCCCCTGGGCCTCCGCGCCGGACACCGCCGCGGCGTCCTTCGCGACCGACGGCGGGAACTTCGAGCGGCTCGGCATGCGCACGCTGGTCTTCGGGCCGGGCAGCATCGACGTGGCCCACAAGGCGGACGAATACGTGCCGACCGACGAGCTCCATCGCGCGGTGGACGTGGTGGACGAGGTCGTGGCGCGGCGGTGCCGGATCGGGTGAGGGGCCGGGCGACGGCCGGGCCCCTGCCCAGGAGACGGCCAAAGGGAGCGACCGGCAGGGAGCGACCGACGCCGACGACTCGAGAGTGCCGCTCGACGCGCTCGGCGCCGCGGGGGCCCCCGACCGTTTGCCGGACGGCGACGCGCGAGCGGCGACGGCCGGTGAACGGGCGGGGCGCGGCGCCGGGGGGCGTTGCGGGGGCCGTGCCCCCGCCCCATGAAGTCCCCCCCGGCGATCAGCCCCCCGCCTTCTCCAACGCGCGCTCCGCCGCCCCCACGATGGCCTCGCTGCCGAGGTGATGGCGCCCCGCGACGATGCGCCGCCCGCCGACCCACACGTCGGTGACGAGCCCCGGGTGCCCCGAGAACACGAGCGCCGGGAGGAGCCGCGCGCCGCGGAGGGCGACGTCCGCGATGTCGACGGCGACGAGGTCCGCGAGGGTGCCGGGGGCGAGCGTGCCGGCGTCGACCCCGAGCGCCAGGGCGCCGCCGCGCGTGCCGGCGTGGAGGAGGGCGTTGGCGGAGCCGTCCGGGTGCTCGAACGGGCCCATCACGTTGCGGCGGCCCGTCGCGGCCCGCGCGTGCCACTCGATGCTGCGGAGCTCCGTGAACGGGTCGATCAGCGCGTGGCTGTCGCTCCCGATGCAGAGCTCGATGCCCGCGGCGCGGTCGAGGGGGAAGAGGCCGTCCCCGAGGTCGAGCTCGGTCGTGGGGCACACGCACACGCGGCCCCCGGCGGCCCGGAGGAGGGCGAGCTCGTCGTCGTCGGGATGCGTGAGGTGCACGGCGGTGAACCGCGGGCCGAGGAGCCCGGCGTCGGCGAACACCTGGAGGGGGCGGCGACCGTGCTCGTGCAGCGACGCGGCGATCTCGGCGGGCTGCTCGTCGACGTGGGCGTGGACCGGGCCGTCGAAGGCCGCGAGCGCCGTCAGCCAGTCCGCGGGGCAGGCGCGCACCGAGTGCGGGGCGAGGCCGACCGCGACGCCGCGGGCCCGGAGCCGGGCGAGCGCCGCGAGGACATCGTCCGGACCGCGATCGTAGAAGCGCCGCTGCAAGGGGTTGGGGTCGAGCCCGGCCCCCGCGCGGGCGTAGGCGACCCGGAGGAGCACGATGCGGATGCCGACGGTCTCGGCGGCGGCGACGACGCGCAGGGCGAGCTCGTCGGGGTCGGCGTAGCGGGCGCCGTCGGGCGCGTGGTGGAGATAGTGGAACTCGCCCACCGTCGTGAAGCCGGCGCGCGCCATCTCGAGGAACGCGAGGGCCGAGACGGCCTCCACGCCGTCGGGATCGAGCGCGTTGGCGAGGCGGTACATGCGATCGCGCCACGTCCAGAAGGAGTCCGCGAACGCGGGTCGGCTCGAGCCACCCCCGGAGGGCCCCGGGGCGGACGTAGGCCCGGGACCCGACGCGTACTGCACGTGGCCGCGCAAGCCGCGCTGGAACGCGTGCGAGTGGGCGTTGACGAAGCCCGGGAGGAGCGCCCGGCCGGGGAGCCGCTCCACCACGGCGCCCGCGGGGAGCTGCGCCGCCGGAACGACGCGGCCGACGCGGTCACCCGCGATCTGCACGGCGAGCGCGGGGTGCAGCGCGCACCCGGAATAGAGGAGGTCCGGGAGTAGGAAGCTCACCCCGCACAGGGTATCATCCGGCTCCTGGAGGGCCCATGGCGTCGAACGATAGCCCCAGAACCTCGCGCCTCGCCCGCGGCGTGTCCCGCACGGCCGACCGCATCGCGTCCCGCGCCACCCGCGGCGAGCTGCAGCGGAGCGCGATGCCCGGCGGCGGCGAAGTCTACGGGGGCGACCTCGCGAGCCGCGCCCTGAAGACCCTCGGCGCCCGCGCCATGACGGTCGACAAGAGCATCATCGTCGCGGACGACTTCGATCCGGGCCGCGCGGAGGACCAGGCGCTCTTCGCGCACGAGCAGTTCCACGTCGAGCACTCCGGCGGCCAGGGCTCGCACGAGGCGCGCGACGGCGAGGAGATCGCGGCGCGGTCCGTCGAGCGGATGGTGCTCCACCGCAGCCGCTCCGGCGGCGCCGAGTCCCACGAGGCCGCGCACGCCGTGCCGAGCACCGGCGCCACGAGCGCCGCCGGCGGGAGCAAGGGAAACGGCGCGAGCCCCGAGAAGGACGCGAGCGCCCAGCGTGGCTACGACGCCCTGGTGGCCTCCGGCATGGGCCGCCTGGCGATCCTCGACCAGCTCGCACACGAGGTCATGCAGTCGATCGACCACGCCCGCGACTCCGCCCACGACCGCTTCGCCGACAAGAAGGGCTTCCTGTAGGATCGCCGCCGTAGGGCCGATCGTAGGAACGTCCACCCGTCGCCGAACGCCCAAGGACACTGATGAGCACCGTCTTCGAGGAGCTCGCGCGCCGCCTGCGGCGTACCGACCTCCTGTTGCTGCGCGCGGTCCGCCGCCAACGCGCCCGCCCCTCGATGCGCGCCAAGGGCCAGTTCTGGGGCTCGGTCATCACGGATGACGAGGTCGACGCCCTGCTGCGTGCGCACGGCGAGATCGACTACCTCACCGGCCCCGACGGGCTGGAGGACGCCGTCGCGGCCTCCGCCGCGATGCGCGACGCGACCGACGGCCGCTTCGCCCGCCTCCGCCGCGCGTTCGACCTCGACGGGGACGACGCCGACCTCATCCTGCTCTCCCTCGCCCCCGAGATCAGCGCCGGCTACGGCCGCATCTTCGCGTATCTCAACGACAACCTGAACCAGGCCTACCTCACCGTCGACATGGCGACCCGCGTGCTCCGCACCGAGCGTCGCGAGCGGCTGGCGTTGCAAGCGCGCCTGATGCAGGGCGGCCCGCTCATCCGCTACCGCCTCCTCCTCCTGAACCCGCCGGACGGGCACGACACGCACACGTCGCGCCGCGTCCACCCCGCGCCCCGCTTGTTGCGGTGGTTGCTGGAAGAAGAGGAGCTGCCGAGCTCGGTCGGGTTCACGCCCATCGACACATCGCTCGACCCCTTCATCCCCGCGCCGACCCGCAAGCGCATCGCGGACCTCGACGAGTCGCTAGACCGGCCCATCACCGTGGCGGTGGTCGGGAGCACGATCGGCATGCGCGAAGGCGTCGCCCAGGCCATCGCGCGGCGCTGCGAGCGGCCGCTGGTCCGCATCGACCTGGAGCGGGCCCGCAACTATATCGACGAGCCCTACGATCTCGTCCGCGAGCTGCGGATGAGCGGGGCCCTGCCCTACCTCGTGAACGTGGCGGCGTCGCAAGAGGATCCCGCGCTCCGCAACGGCTTGATGGCCCTCGGCGGCGCCCTCTCCGCGCTCCCCTACCCCGTCCTCATGGGCGGCTCCGACCGCAAGTCCATCGGCGCCCTGCTCGGCACCGACCGCCCCAGCGTCACCGTGCAGATCTCCCGCACGACGCTCGAGGAGCGCAACGAGGCCTGGGGCGACGCGCTCTCTCGCCGCGGATGGGACGAGAAGCTCGGCGCCGACATCGCCGAGCGCTTCTACTCGGTCGGCGGTACCTCGATCCAGCGCGTGCTCGAGCGCGCGGAGGCCGAGTCGGGTGGGCGCGAGCCCTCGATCGACGCCATCTGGGCAGCCGCGCGCGAGGGGAGCCGGCCGGAGTTCCGCGGCCTCGCGCAGCACGTCGTGCCCCAGTACACGTGGGGGGACCTCATCATCCCCACCAAGATCGAGAAGCAGCTCAAGCACCTCACGAACTACCTGTCGGAACAGGAGAACGTGTACCACCGGTGGGGCGCCAACAAGATCCGGCCGCGCGGCTACGGCATCAAGGCGCTGTTCTCCGGCGGCCCGGGTACCGGCAAGACGATGGCCGCCGAGGTCATCGCCGGCACGCTCGGCCTCGACATGTTCCGCGTCGACCTCTCGAGCGTCATCAGCCGGTGGGTCGGCGAGACGGAGAAGAACCTCCGCGAGATCTTCGACGCCGCGGAGGGCGGCACGGCGGTGCTCCTCTTCGACGAGGCCGACGCCTTGTTCGGCAGCCGCGGCGAGGTCAAGCAGGCCCAGGACCGCTTCGCCAACCAGGAGGTCAGCTTCCTCCTCCAACGCCTCGAAGTGTTCGAGGGCTGCGCGATCCTCACGACCAACCTGCAAGAGAACATCGACGAGGCCTTCCTCCGCCGGTTCGGCGCGGTGGTCGAGTTCCCGATGCCCTCGCCGCAGGAGCGCCTGAAGCTGTGGGAGCGCGCGTTCCCGCCCTACGCCCCGCGCGGCGCCGACCTCGACCTGACCTACCTCGCGAACCAGTTCAACATCGCGGGCGGTCTCATCGTGAACGCCTCGATCAACGCGTGCGTACTCGCCTCAGCGCGCCGCGAGGACGTGTGCATGCGGCACGCCATCGAGGCGATCGCCCGCGAGCTCGTGAAGATGGGCCGGCAGGTCAACCGTGTGCACTTCGGCGACTACTACGAGTTCGTGCAGGACCTCTGAAGGGCCTGGCGCCCAGGGCGGCGCGGCCCCGGGAGACCCCCACTCCGCGCGGGAAGCTCCGCTACGGTGCGGCGTCCGGGCGCCACTCCACATCGACATCCACCGCGTAGGGTGCGGCCCGCGTGGGGAACCGGGCGCCGAGGAGCGCCTGCTCCGTCGGGGGCCCCAGGACCGCGAAGCCGGCGAAGGGCGTGGCGGAGCTCGGCACACCGTCGGCGTTGATGAGGACGCGCGCGGTGACCTTCGTGATCGGGAGCGAGAGCGGCTTGGCGGCCGCGGGGAGGCCCTGCACGAACAGGGCGTCCATCCCGAGCTCCGCGAAAGGAACGACGGGGATGACGGACGCCGGCGCCGTGCCGGACAGCCGGGGCGCGCGGAGGGCGGCCACGGACAGCGGGATCTCGCCCGGCGCCGGGAATTCCGGCACCCACTGGAGCGCCGCGACCTGGAAGTACTCGGCGGCGCTGCCGGCTTCCTGCGCGCTCACCATGAGCTGCCCGTCCATGCTGAAGTCGCGCCAGATGACCATCCCCTTCTCGGTGTCGAAGAGGGTCTCGCCGGCCAGCCGCACGTCCACGAGGCGACCGCCGCTCTCGGCGTCCACCGCGGAGCCCGCGGAGAGCGTGCCCTTCGCGGTGGTCTCGATCACGGTGAGGCCGTCACGCTCGCCCTTGTGCACGTGCTTGATGTCGGACGCGCCGGCCGTGCCGCTGATCGTCTGGAGCTGCATCATCGCCGAGCCGCCCTTCTGCGACCAGCCGCGGACCCAGTCCTTCTCGTCCGTCGTCAGCGGGAGGTCGAACACGCAGAAGATGCGCTGGAGGAGGATTCGCTGCTGCTCGATGATGTAGCCCTCGCGCTTGTTGCTGCGGTCCTTGCCCGCCAGCGTGTCGAACGCCCGGAGGCGGCCGTCGGACGAGATCTCCATCTCGACCGTCGTCTTGCCGAGGTCGGCCGACCACTCGGCGATGATGGCGTCGAGCTTGCCGGTCTCGTCGGGTACCCACGCCTGCCCCTTCATGTCGAAGTAGGCGAACGAGCACTTCACGACCTGCGTCTTGCCCTCGGGCTTGGCGATGCAGGAGGCGTCCGCGCGGAGCTTCACGGCGCCCGCGCGTGCGTCGAGGTTGTTGGCCGCGTAGTAGCGCTGGCCGCGCGGAGAGACGATCTCCGTCTCGATGTGGAAGCGCTGGACTTCCCCCGCGGGCCAGTGCCAGACGGGGAGCGTCGCGGCGTGCGCGGACAGCAGGAGCGAGAGGATCAAGGCTGCACCCAGGGGGACGCAGGATAACCGCTCTTTGTCGGATGCCTAAAGCTTCCGACCGAAGCCCAGGCGCAGACCGGCGTAGAGCGAGGCTTCGCCCTCAGCGGGGAAGCCGGCCTGCTGCGTGCCGCGGAACGCGTCGAGGTCGATGCGAAACCACGTGCCGTCCCCGCTCGGGATGCCGAACGAGATGCGGCCACCGACGCCCATCGCGCCCGGCGAGAACCAGCCGTAGTTCGCGCCGAGGAGCAGCAGGGGCTTCTTTGCGTCGGGACGGGGCAGGTACACGCCGAGGCCGCCGTAGGGGTGGAAGTAGGCGTTGGTGTCGATGTTGGCGGTGCTGTCGCCGTTGGCGTACTGCATGCGCTGGGTCGGCGTGAGCGTGAGCGTCGTCCCGCCGTAGACCGCGAGGTTGTAGATGCCGATCTCGACGCCGAGGTCACCGGCGACACCGAACCCCGAGGTGGGCGTGCCGATGGTGTCGAGGAAGGCCGGCGAGAGCAGGTAGGCGCCGCCGACGCTCCCGTTGAGGAGGACGGTGACTGCCGGGCGCTTCTCGAACGAGGCGCCGCCGCCGTAGGGCAGCACCTGGAGGCGCCCCTTGTCGTCGAGCGTGGCCAGGAAGGTCGGGGTGGGCGCGCCGTTGCGGAGGCCGACGGTGTCGACCGCGCGAGCGACGTCCTCCGGGACGGCCTTCGACTCCTCCAGCATGCGCGCCCGCGCCGCCTCGAGCTCTCCCTTCGACACCGTGGGCTCGATCGTGACGACCGCACCCGCCGCGACGTCGAACGCCTGCCGGCCCACGATCCGCTCGCCGACGACGACGTGGAGGTAATGGTGGCCGGGCTCGACCTCCTGGCTCGTGGCGTCGGGGGCCCACGGGCGCCCGTCCAACACGACCTGGAGACCCACCGGAAGCGCCGCGAGCTCGACGCGCGCGTTGGCCTGCGCCGCCGCCTCGTCACGCGTGGCGTTGAGGCGGGCGAAGCCGTTCGCGTCGGGGAGATCGTCGCGGATCCACGCGGCGTTGGGCTCGAGTGCCAGGGCGTCCACGTAGGGCTTCACGACGGCGCTGCTGCCGAAGTAGGTGCGCCAGGCGCCGACGTCCTCGGCGGTGGCGAAGCGCTCCTCGGGCACGATGCGCGTCACGGCGGCGCCCTGGAGGACCAGGGCCTCCGCGAGGGCCTTGCGATCGGCGTCGTTGCGCACCACGGTCACGGCACCGACGGCCGCGCCGAGCGCCGCGGCGATCTCCCGCTCGGTGTCGAAGCTGTCGAACTTGATGCGGGCGTCCGTCTTCGCGCGCTCAAGGGAGGCGAGGCGCGCCTCGTCATCCTTCGTGAACGGCGTCGGCGTGAACGCGAGGTCCGACCAGGCCGCGTGGACGGCCGAGGTACCGAGCAGCTTCTCGGCCTTGGCGCGCAGCTCGGCGGGTGGGAGGTCTGGCTGCAGCCACACGACGGTGGCCTTGCCGGAGCCCTCGGCCGCGAGCGCGAGCGAGGCGGTGAACAGGGAGATCAACACGACGGCGCCCCTACCCTAGAACGTGGTTCCGACACCGGCCGTGAGGCCGAACACCGGCGCGACCGTGATCGGCGCGGTGTGCGCGAGGCTCGTGGCGAACGGGAAGCTCGCGCCGACGCGACCGTCCACGTCCACGAAGGGGCGGACACGGTCGCCGAGGGGCTTGATCCCCGGGGGCGCGAGCGTCATGCCGAGGTGCGCCGTGGTCTGGAGCGCGTAGGGCACGTTCGTCCAGCCGACGCGAACGCCCAGGCGCGGCCCGAAGCCGATGCCGGCGTCCCGACCGAGCACCACCGAGGCGCCCATGAAGATGTTCCGGTTGATCTTCACCTGGTTGTAGAGGAGCTCGGTCGCGACGAACCGCTCCTCGACGTCCTGGGCGTCGACCACGCCGTCCTCGTTGATGTCCTCCTCCGACGGGACCTCGATCCGCTTGAGCTTCGCCACGTCCGCCTCGGGGTTGCCGCGGGTGTGGTAGCGCTCGATCCACTGCGCCTTGCCGTCGTCCCCGCCGGTGTTGAACCCGAACTCGGTGCCGAGGGAGACCATCAGGCGGTTGTAGTGGCCGCGGAGCTCGAACGCGACGGGGACGTAGCTGGGGCCGAGGTCGGTATCGATCTCGCTGGCGGGGTCGGGGATGAAGCCGGGATCCGCGCCCTGGGCCTCGAGCGACTCCGCGTAGGCGTCCTCGTTGTACTCGACGGAGGCCGTGTTGTACATGATGCCGCCCTGCACGAGCAGCGCGAAGCGCACCGGGAAGCCGTCCGCGCCGCCGCCGACGAGCTGGAGGTTCGCCGAAGGGCGGTCGTAGCGCCAGACCCACACCCGGTTCGGATTCCCGTACTGGGGCACGGAGATGTAGATCTCCGCCTTCTCGTGGATCTTCGCGTAGATCGCCAGGTAGTTGAGGATCTCGCCGTCGAGCGCGGGAGTGCACTCGTTGGGGTGCAGGAAGAGCTGCTCGATGAAGTCGACGCCCATCTTCTTCCGCGCGGTGTCGCGCACGAAGTAGATCTTGTCCTCGAGCTTGCTGACCTCGAGGCGCTCGGAGAGGCCGTGGCCGCTGTCCGTGCGCTTGAGGTAGATGTCCGTGCGGCCGAGGAAGATGTCCATCTGGCCGTCGTCGCTGGGATCGGTCTTGATGCCGTTGAGGTAGATCTCGTAGGACTCGGCGAACTTCTCCGCGTTGAAGTCCTCGCCTTCCTGCTCGAAGTCGATCTTCAGGTTCGGGAACGCGCCCTGCTGGAGCTGCGTGAGGATGATCCCGATCGCGCCGTTGAGCTCCTGGTCGGTGAGCTTCGACATGAGCGCGGGGTCCTGGAAGGCCATCGTGGCCGCCAGGTAGAAGTAGTAGTTGACCGCCTGCGCGCCGATCTGCTCGTAGAAGGGCGGGACGTTCTGGTTCTGGTTCTCCGCCGCGCGGCCGATCTGCGTGTAGAGGAGGAACAGCGGCTCGCGCTGCTCGACCTTGTCCACGAACCAGATGGCCTCGACCAGGTTGCGGAGCTCCTGGGCCTTGAGGCCCCACTGGTCGGGCGGCATGCCGTTCCAGGGGACACCCGAGATCTCGTCGACCGCCTGGCGCACGCGCTGGAGGTTCTGGTCCGGCACGGCCGCGGGCTGCATCGCGGGGACGACCGTGCGATCACGCACTTTTCGTCCGTTCTGGTAGAGATCGACCTCCGGGAAGAACTGGGCGTCGGGGCGCGCGATGCGCGACTTGACGTTCCGCTGGATCGTCGTGTCCGAATAGTCCACGCTCTTGTTGTCCGGCCACTTCAGGACGATGACGCGCGCGAGCTTCTCCTTGCGCTTCCGCTCGGCTTCCTTCTCGGAGGCGGTCATCGCCTCCTCCTTCTCTTCCTTCGACTTCGTGTCCTTGAACGCCACGTCGGGCGCAGGACCGTACAAGGCCGAGGCACCCGCGTCGGGCTGCGGCGGCGCGTCTAGCGCGTCGGCCGCACGGACGGGTAGGACGAGGCCGCACAGGAGCAGCCACGCCATCAGGAACAAGTGCATCGGTCCTCTCCGGTTGGGCGAGTCTATAAGAAGCGCGCCCTACTTGCAGCTAGTGGTCGTGCCCGTGATCGTGCAGTTGTAGGAGCCACCGCCCTTCACGGGGAAGCCGGTGGTGACGATCCCCTTCGGCAGGAGCTGGCAGGTGTCGGCCGTCGGCACGTCGGCGACGGTCGCGCTGCCGCCGGAGACGGTGCCGCGGTTGACGAAGCCACCGCTGCACTGGATGGAGACGCTCGTCGGCATCGACGCGCCAGAGAAGGTCACGCGCACCGCGCCCGTGGGGCCGACCTTGGGGGCCGCCGGGGCAGCGGGCTGCCGGGGCGTGGTGCTCGTCTGCTTCTGCCGGACCGGCGCGGGCTTGCTCTCGATCGGCTTGGCGGTTCCCGTGTCCTCCTTGGGCTTCTTCACGGGCGCCGGCGCGAGGGTCGCGGTCTGCTCGACGGGCTTCTCGTCGCCCGCCTTCATCTGAAAGAACCAGAGCGCGACGACGGACAGCACCGCGACGCACGCGAGCGCGAACACGCCGAGGAGCACTGCGAACACGCGCACCGACTGGACGCGCGACTCCGCGTTGTTGTTGCTCGTGGGCTGTGGACCCGCGACCTGGAAGGGCGTGCCGCCGGAGGCGCCGCCGTAGCTGACGACGGGCCCGGACACGAGCGGCTGGGGCGCGGACTGCATCGGCGGCGGCGCCATCGGGCCGCCGGCGATCGGGGTGGGGTTGAACGCCGGGGGGCCGCCGAAGGCGGGGCGCGCGGGCGGCGGCGAGGCGCCTCCCATCGGGCCAGACGGCGGCGGCGGGGCGGCGGCCTTGGGGCGCTCGGACTTCGGGGCCGGGATGGCGAAGAAGGAGGTCGCGCTCGGGTCGTTGCCGGCCTCCTTCTCGTCCTCGTTGTCGGAGAGCGGCACCATCTGGAGCATGCCGGTCTCGTCGGGGCTCCGCGCGCCCATCATCTTGCGCGGGGTGGCGGCGACCGGCTTCAAGCCGGGCTTGGCGCCCTTCACCGAGGGCGGCATCACGTCGTCTTCCGCCGCGCTGGGGGCGGGCCGGGCCGCGGAGGCGCTCCGGGGCACGATCTTCGGGGCCACGGCCACCGGCGGGGGCGCGGCCACGGGGGTGACGGGGCGGACCGGCGGCGGCACGCGACGGACGGGCACGGGCGCCTTCGGCCCGGGCGGCTCGGCGTCGAGGCCCGGTGGTGCGGCGGGCGGCGGCGTGGCCTCGCGGTTCATCGATTCGCGCAGTCGCTCCTCGATGCTTTTGCGTGGCGCCTTGTCACTGGTAGACATCCGGGTACCTCCCTGCCCTGGGTCAGCGTCGGGCAGATCGGGGAGCTTTCGAAGGCTCCCGTAGAAGAAATCGCAGAATTCCTTGAGATAGACCCCGCGGTCCTTGTAGAGCTGGCGGCGCAAGTCGACCAGGAGGTCGTGACCGGTCTGGTACCGGTTGCGGGGCCGGGCCTGCAGGAGCTTGGCCACGATGGGACCCATGCCCGGGAGCTTGGATTCCAGCTCGCGGCACTGCTCGGAGAGCTCGCCGCCCTCGATCGCCGCGTAGATGGCCGCGATGGGGTCCGGGGCGTCCATCGGCACCCGGTAGGCGGGCCGCCCCATCAGGAGCTCGTAGAGGATGAGCCCCAACGCGAAGAGGTCCGTACGGTGGTCGATGTCCTCGCCGCGGGCCTGCTCCGGCGCCATGTAGACCGGGGTGCCCTTGATGCGGTTGGGGTCGTCCCGCTGGAAGTCGGCGTTGTCGACGCGGGCGAGGCCGAAGTCGAGGATCTTGACCTCGCCCGCCTTCGTCAGCATGACGTTCTCGGGCTTCAGGTCCCGGTGGACGAGCTGGAGGCGCTCGCCGTTGTCGCCGGGGGTCGTGTAGGCCTGGTAGAGGGCGTCGGCCAGCTCGCAGCCGATCTCGACGGCGGCCTCGGTGAACACCTGCTCGCGGGCCTTCGCGCACTCGTCGAGGACCTCGCGCAAGGTGACGCCGTGCACCACCTCCATGACGACGGCGGTCTCGTCCTCGAGGTACTCGAACACGCGGACGATGCTCCGGTGCTTCACCTGGTCGAGGAGCGCGAACTCCTGGAGCAGGAGGCGCACGGACTCGGGGTCGGGGTCCCGCAGCTTCTTGACCGCGACGACCCGACGCTTGCCCGGGTGGATGCCACGACCGGGCACCTCGCCCACGGCCATGTAGACCTTGCCGAAGTGGCCCGCCCCGAGCTCGCCGGTGATCTCGTATTGCTTGATGTAGCGGGACAAGGTTCCTCTACGTGCGCCGAGGGTACGCCCAGCCGACGGCCATCCGATCGTACGGCAAGGGGGCGACTCCCGCAACCAGGGCCGACGTCCGGCCTACTTGGACTTTCTCCGCCGGGCCACCCGCGAGAACAGCGCGCGCCGGACGTTGAACCACGCGGCCGGCACGTAGCCGAGCGCGGCGATGAGGCCCAGCAAGGGGAGGAGCACCGTCGTCGTCTCGCGGAAGGGCGCGGCGCGCGCCCAGCCGTCCGGCCCCGGGATCCCCGGCGGCGCGTCGAGCCAGCCGCTCGGGTGGATCCACACCGTACCCTCGCTCCGGAGCATGGTGGAGAGCCGGAGCTTCGTTTCGAACGAGCGGCGCAGGTAGAAGGGGTCGACCTTGTAGCGCGCCTCGAACCAGCGGTAACGCACGGCCGCCGCCGCCTTGAAGGCCTCGGCGAGGCCGTCGGTCGTGCGGCTGATGAAGCTCGCCCCGCCGCCGACGCGGGCGATCCACGAGAGCGCGGCGTTGTCGACGCCCTTCATCTCGACGCCGCCGTTGATGAGCTGCTGCGCGAACCCCTTGCAGATGTCGCGCGCCGAGACGGAGAGGGTGTCGGGCACCTCGAAGCCACGCCACGCCGAGCGGCCGAGGCCCACGGTGTAGACGGTGGGGACATCGCGCACGTCGGAATTCTCGCCGCGGCGGATGCCGTCGAGCGACTTCAGGAGCTTCTCGAGGCGCGGCGCGTTGTCCGCGCAGGTGTCGGCCGGGAGCGGGTTGTTGAAGCCGTCCGTCAACACGATCACGGTGGGCGCCTGCTTGCCGACCTTGATCTTCTTCTTGACCTCGTCGACCTCCAGCGCGGTGGTCGCGGAGAACTCGATCGCCTCGTACAACGGGGTGAAGCCACCGGTCTCGTTGAGGCCGTCCTTGATGATCTGGCGGTAGTCCTTCTTGTTGTCGACGATCCACTTCCCGAGGAGGGGCTCGGGGAGCCGGCCGCCGCGGAAGATCAGCGGCACCACCGAGGTCTGGACGTCACCGGGGAAGAAGGCGTCGACCACGTCGGCCCGCAGGAGCGCGCGCTTCACCTTCTCGAGCCGCGTGACCCCGTTGCCCTCGTCGTCGAGGCCCATCGAGTAGGTGGCGTCGATCATCAGCACGAAGATCTGCTCGGAGCGCTTCGGGTCGTGCGGGACGACGAGGAAGTCCTTCCGGCCTTCGCGCATCACGCGCTGGTTCTTGTGGAAGATCTCGATGTTGTCGCCGGGGTCCGGGATGCTCCACTCGTCGCCGTCGACCCGGGTCTGGAAGGCCACCCGCACCTGGCCCGAGGCGCGGTCCACATAGGGAAGGCAGTCCTTCACGTCCTCCGGCTTCACCGCCGCGTTGCACTCCTCCTCGGTGTGGAAGATGTGCAGTTCGAGCGCGGCCTTCCCCTGTCCGGTCGCCTTCGGTGGCGCGACCCGGACGGTGGTGCCGGGGACCGGCACGAGGTCGGTCTGCCCGCACCCGAAGAGCGCGAGGAGGACGAACGCGAGGCCCCTCACCGTTCCTCCCGCGGGAGCATGATGAACTCGATGACCGTGGGATCGTTGGGGGGCCCGAGCAGGAGGCGATCGCCGGACGAGAGCTTCGTCTCCAGCGGGGCCGGACGCCGCGCGTCGTAGCGGAGGTCGATCCGCTCGAGGAAGCGGCGCACCAGGGTGGGCTTCAGCGTGAGGCCGCGCGCACGGTATTCCTGCTTGCGCGTCACCATCACGGAGATGTGCAGCTCCATCACGCCGTCCTCCGCGGGGAGGAAGAGATCGAGGCCGCGCGGGAAGTGGCCGAGGAAGCGCTCCCGCGCCCCGCCGTCCGGCGCGTCGATCGGGATGCGGCGCCCGTGGCGGGTTTCGCTGACGATGCGCATCCAGCCGGCGTAGAGGCTGTCCGGGATGCCCCAGGCGAGCAAGCCGAAGGTGCTACCGAACGCAAGCGCCCCACCGGCGCTCGCCAGGTAGAGGTCCGAGAGCCCGATGAACGACTTCGGGTAGCCGAGCACGTACCAGGTCGCGCCGGCCATGAGCCCCGCCGCTGCGCCGGCGCCCATGTGGGCGAAGAACCCCGCGCCCTTGCGGAAGACGAGGGGCCCGACACCGGCGTACACCCCGGCGAACAGGAAGCCGGCCACGCGGTAGCGCAGGGAGATGAGGGTGGGCTCCACGAGGTCGGCACCGGCCACATCGTCAAAGATGAGCGGCCCCATCATCCCGTGCCAGCTCCAGTAGCCGGCCATCGCGAGGATGCCCGAGATCGTGGCGCTCCCGCAGGTGCGCAGAATGCGCTTCCAGAGCGGCTCGCGGCGCAGGGACGCCTCGGCGAGCGTGGAGGCGCCGGCCACCGCGACGCAGAGCGCCGTGATGTACATCGCGCCGTCCCACTCGACCGTCCACACCGGGAAGAGCACGGCGACGGCGAGGACCAGCCACCAGGCGAGCAAGGTGGCGCCCGCGCACACGAGGGCCACGGAGACGTGGCGCATCCAGGTGTAGGGGATGAGGAAGATGTTCACGGGGTCGCGACTCTATCACGGAGCAGACGGGGATCCGGGCCACCGTCGGGAGCGCCGCCGAGCCGGCGCGCGACACCCCCCCGTGGCGGCGGCGTATACTCCGCGGCGGAGCGCACATGGCCCAAGGCGATCTCGTCCTCTACCTCGTGTTGTCCCCCGAGTTCGGCGGGACCCGCTTCGGCCCGTTCGAGGGGCTCGAGGCGCGCCTCGGCTCCAACAAGGAGCGGTGCCACATCACCCTGCCCGAATCCCTGGGCGTCGCGAAGGAGCACTGCAAGGTCATCCGGCAGGGCGGCGCGAGCATGATCCTGGCGCCCTCCGAGCGAACCGCCGCCGTGTTCTTGTGGAAGGGCGACGCCCGTCGCCCCGTGCAGGTGCAGGCCCCCACCGCGGTCAAGCCCGGCGACTCCTTCGCGCTGGTGACGCCGGAAGGGCCGCGCTTCTACATCGAGCTCGGTGACCTCCCCGCCGAGATGAAGGCCGCGCGCAGCCCGGCGAAGCGGGGCCCGAAGAACCTCACCGCGGGCAAGTTCGGCCGCGCCGGCTGGGACCTCTTCCTCGCCCGGATCTACACCTTCTCGCCCGTCTCCATGGCGATGCGCGGGTTGTACTTCGTCAAGTCGGGCGCCATCTGGCAGCCGCGCATCCTCATCCTCGGCGCGATCATGCTGTTCGGGTACTTCTCGACCGGCGTGTCCGCGTGCACCGCGTTCAAGTTCAAGAGCGACGCCAACGCCGCCGTCAGCGACGCCGAGGAGTGCCGCGAGAACCTCAAGTACGCCGAGAGCGTCGGCTCCGACGTGGAGAACTTCGCGTTCGACGAGCTCGCCATCACGGTCACCGGGGTGCGCTCCATCGGCCTCGCGATGAAGAAGGACACCGCGTTCGTCGGGCTCGTGAAGGCCCAGGCGAAGAAGATCCTGGACAACCCCGAGTCGTACGCCTGGCTCTACGAGGAGTCCAACCGACCCGAAGAGTTCGCGAAGTGGCGCGAGCGCGTCGAGAAGTCCGACGCCTTCGACCCCGACACCAAGCGCCTCCTCCCCTACCTGGCCGCCACGCGTGGGCGCGTCCAGGGCCAGTGGGACAAGGTGCTCGACTCGAAGGAGACCGAGGTCTGTGTGCGCGGGCCCGCCCGGCTCACGTACCGGCAGGCGAAGAACCTGGGCATCGCCCAGGTACAGCTCGACGCCTACGTCAGCGGGGACGCCACGTCGATCGCGCAAGACGACGTCGCGCGCACCCAGCTCCTCTCCGCGACCGCCAACGCCGCCGGCGAGCCCGTGCTCGACACGAACGTGCCGAGCGCCGCGGAGGTCATCCGCCAGGGCGAGCGCACCTGCGTACGTGCCGACGGGGACGACGACCGCGAGAGCCTCGCGAAGGTCGTCACCGCCCTGGAGGACACCGTCGGGAAGGCGAGCAAGTTCGTGCCGGACGTGGACAGCCCGTTCGTCGCCGTCTCGCGCCTCGCGAAGGTGTTCAGCGCGGACATCCCCGGCGCGAAGTTCGTGGGCGTCAGCAAGAGCCCGCTCGACTTCACGAAGCAGTCCCCCACGGTCGCGCTCGGCGACACCGCGGGCGGGGACTGGGCCGTCGAGCGCACCGCCGAGGTCATCGCGCGGGCGATCGTGCTGCCGTGCGACGCCGTCCTCAACGGCGACAAGAAGCGGATGGAGGCCACCTTCGGCAAGCTGCCGAGCCCGGTGCCCTGCCTCGTCCTGAACTACCGCCTCACGCACGAGGGGGGGTAGCCGATCCGGCGGACGGGCCCGGGGCTAGTCCTCGAAGGCCTCGTCCGCCGCGGCCGCTCCGGCGATCCGCCCGCCGAGCACCACGGCGCTCAGCGAGCCGGTGAAGCCGTGGTCGCCGACGAGCGTGCCGCCGGCCATGCCGGAGAGCTCGCCCGCCGCGTAGAGGCCCGGGATGGGCGCGCCCGTCCAATCGAGCACGCGGCCCTTCCCGTCGACGTCGACCCCGCCGAAGCCCTTCGCGACGGTGATCGCGATCGGGACGGCGTAGAAGGGCGGTAGGACGACGGGGCGCGCCTGGCTCCGCTCGTCGCGCCAGGGGTCGGTCGGCTCCAGCCCCGCGGCGAACGCGTTGTAGGCCTCGGCCTCCGCGACGAGCGTGGCGCTGTCGACGCCCAGGGCCTCCGCCAGCGCGCCGAGGTTGTCCGCGGTCGCGAAGCCGTTGGCGTCGTCGAGGGCGGCGAAGGTCCACTCGAGGCCGTCGGGTTCCGGGGACGTGAACACCGCGTTCGCCGCCTCGGGGCCCCCGAGGATCGCCCAGGCGTCGCCGTCCGGCTGGGCCGCCCGCGCGCCGCCGGCCGCGAAGCCGTTGGACTGCGACTCGTCGACGAAGCGCGCGCCGAGCCCGTTGACCCACATGGCGGACGAGAACACGCTGGAGAGCAGCTCGTCGGGGGTGTCTCCGGGGGCCGGCGTGCCGTGCGCGTAGAGGCCGACGGCATCGAGGTTGCGGGTGGCGCCGCCGAGGGCCTCGACCATCGCGAGGCCGTTGCCGTCCGCGCCCGGCCAGCTCCCGTAGGAGAGGTCGCGATCGACGAGGTCGGGGCGCTCGGCGCGCACGCGATCGAGGTCGTGGAGGAACCCTCCCGTCGCGACGATCACCGTGCTCGCGCGGGCGACGTGCTCCTCGTCGAGGGCCCGGTCGCGCCAGCGCACGCCCGTCACGCGGCCCGTCCGGTCGCGGAGGAGCTCGGTGGCTTCGGCGTCGTAGCGGATGATCGGGCCGTCGAGCGGGGCCTCGATCGCGGCGACGAGCGCGGGCCCGCCACCCTCGACCTGGTGGACGCGCGGTGTCGTGCCGGAGGAGGCGTCCGCGCCGGGCCCGGACCACGTGACGCCGAGGCCCGCGAGCCAGTCGTAGACCATCGGCACGTTCTGGTTCGCGAACGTGGCGACCCAGGGATCGGCCGCATCGCCGCCGGTGAACGACGGCCACTCCGCGAGGAGCCGCTCCGGCGAGTCGTCGACGCCCGCCGCCGCCTGGATGGGCGTGCCGGTGAAGAGCATCAGGCCGCCCGCCCAGTTGGCAGCGCCGCCGAAGGTGTCCTCCCGCTCCAGCACCTGGACGGTCGCGCCGGCGGTCCACGCCTCGAGCGCCGCGGCGAGCCCCGCCGGCCCCGCGCCGATGATGAGCACGTCCACGCGCGCCGGCCCCGCCGTGGGCGAGGCGTCCGCCCCGAGCCGCGGGTCGGGGCCCGCGCGGCCGGTCAGGAGCTCCGGGAGGGTGTCGGGAGCGGGCGCATCGACGACGTCGGGCGCGTCCGGCTCGGTCACCGGATGCGGCACACACGCGGCGAGGAACGTGAGGATCGACATTCGCCGGGAACGATACCGACGAATGCGCCCCGTGTAAAGAACCCGTCAACTACCGGACGTCGTACCCGGCATCGGTGATGGCCTCCGCGAGCTGCTCCCGTTCGAGGCCATCTCCTTCGACGACGGCCTCCTTCTTCTCGAGCGAGACCTCGACCCGCTTGACGCCCGGCACGCGGCCGAGGGCCTTCTCGACGGAGATCACGCAACCCCCGCAGCTCATCCCGTCGATCCCAAGCTTGAACGTCTCCATCTCACACTCCTCGCTCGTGCGGCGGCCACACGTACTTGTGCATCTGCACCTGGAACCGGACCGGCAGACGATCCGCCAGGATCCACGCGACGAGCTCCCGGGGATCCACGAGGGCCCAGGCGGGGGAGAAGAGGACGGCGCCCACCTTCTCGTCGAGGCGATGCTCCCGCAGCACGTCCCGCGACCACTCGTAGTCGCGGCGCGAGGCGATCACGAACTTCACCTCGTCCTTCTTGCGCAGGAGCGGGAGGTTGGACCAGAGGTTCGCGGCGACCTCGCCGCTGTCGGGCGGCTTCAGATCGAGGATGATGTGCACGGCGTCGGGCACCGCGGCGATGTCGCGGCTCCCGCTGGTCTCCAGGAGCACGGTGAGCCCGCGGTCGACGAGCGCCTGCATGAGCGGGTTGGCCGCCTTGTGCACGAGCGGCTCGCCGCCGGTGACCTCCACCAAGGGGATGCCGGTCGCGACGACCTCGTCGACGACGGACTCGATCGGGCGCCGGGTGCCGCCGGTGAAGGTGAACACCGAGTCGCACCAGGTGCACCGCAGGTTGCAGCCGGCGAAACGCACGAACACGCACGGGAGGCCGACCCAGGTGCTCTCGCCCTGCACGGACGTGTACACCTCGATGACCCGCGCCTCCAACCGCGCTGCGTTTGCCACCACGGACTCCAGAGGGCCCTCCACCGCGAGCGAGCGTCCTTAACCCGCCGGCCGGCCCCGAGGCCGATAAGGGGGCGGGACGCTCACGGAGGTAGGGTGCGCCATCGCATCGAGAAGGACTCGCTCGGCGACGTGCGGGTCCCCGCGGACGCCTATTGGGGCGCGCAGACGCAGCGCGCGATCGAGAACTTCCCCATCTCCGGGCAGCGGCTCCCCCGGCGCTTCATCCAGGCGCTCGGCATCGTGAAGCGCGCGTGCGCGTTCACGAACGAGGAGCTCGGGCTCCTCCCCGTGGACGTCGCGGAGTGGGTCGGCGCCGCCGCGCAGGAGGTGGCCGACGGCGAGTGGGACGCCCAGTTCCCCGTGGACGTGTTCCAGACCGGCTCGGGCACCTCGACGAACATGAACGCCAACGAGGTGATCGCGAACCGCGCGATCGAGCTCATGGGCGGCACGATCGGCACGAAGACGCCCGTGCACCCCAACGATCACGTCAACATGAGCCAGTCCTCGAACGACGTCATTCCCACGGCGCTGCACGTCGCCGCGGCGGTCGCCGTCGAAGAGGACCTCCTGCCGGCGCTCCGCTACCTGCGCGGCTCGCTCGCGACGAAGGCCGCGGCGTTCGACGACATCGTGAAGACCGGCCGCACCCACCTGATGGACGCCACCCCCGTGCGCCTCGGCCAGGAATTCGCCGGGTGGGCGCGGCAGGTGGAGCTCGGCATCGGCCGGGCGACCCGCGCGCGCACCGCGCTCCTGGAGCTCGCCCTCGGCGGCACGGCCGTCGGCACCGGGCTGAACCGCCCCGACACGTTCCCCCGCCTCGCGATCGCGCGCATCGCCGTCGACACCGGGCTCCCCTTCGTGGAGGCCGCGGACCACTTCGAGGCCCAGGGCGCAGCCGACGCCGTCGTAGAGGCGAGCGGGCTCCTGCGCGCCGTGGCCGTCTCGCTCATCAAGATCGCGAACGACGTGCGCCTGCTCGCGAGCGGGCCCCGCGCGGGCCTCGCCGAGCTGAAGCTCCCCGCGACCCAGCCGGGCAGCTCGATCATGCCCGGCAAGGTGAACCCCGTGATGTGCGAGATGCTCGTCATGGTGGGGTGGCAGGTGATCGGCAACGACACCGTGGTGGCGCTGGGCGCCCAGGGCGGCGCGCTGGAGCTCAACACCGCGCTCCCGCTCCTGGCGGACAACGTCCTGCGCTCGGTGGCGCTGCTCGCGAACGGGTCGCGGACCTTCGCGGCGCGCTGCATCGACGGCATCGAGGCGGACCGCGAGCGCTGCGCCGCCACCTTGGAGCGCAACCTCGCGCTCGCGACGGCCCTGGCGCCCACGCTCGGCTACGACCGCGCCGCCGACATCGCCAAGGAGGCCGCGCGGACCAACCGGACGGTGCGGGAGGTGGCGCGTGGCGCGCTCCCCGACGCCGAGCTCGACGCGCGCCTCGACCCCGCGGCGATGACCCGGCCGGGCGGAAGCGGCGCAGGGGGCTGAAGTGCGAGCGGCGGGCCGGCCCCGCCTCCCGCGCGGGAGACCGCGGCCCGCGTCGTTCACCCGCGCCCACCGCCGGTCCGAAAACGACGAAGGGCGGATCCTCGCGGACCCGCCCCGTCGGCTAACCGCGGCCGATCACTCGGTCGGGTTCGCTTCCATGTCCGCGGCGATGAGCTCCTTGAGGTCGCGAGCTTCCGTGATGTACTCGTCCATCGAGATGACGCGCATGTCCGGCGACAGGATGAAGGACGTCGGGATGTAGCCGTCGACCTCCATGTAGGTCAGCTCGGTCTCCGCGGCGTCCTCGGGGCCGACGACGGGAACGCCGTCGAGCCCGTAGGTGGTCTTCCAGTCGACGAGGGTGTCGGTGTTCGGCGTGGTGCCGCGCACGTTCTGGTAGAGGAGCTCGAACGCGACGAAGTTCGGGTAGTCGCGACGCACGGCGGTCTGCACCTGGGCGAGCTCGGCGGCGAGGTCCTGGCAGGGGCCGCACCAGCCGGCGGACACGGTCACGAGGACGTAGTTGCCGCAGAAGGTGTAGAAGCCGGCTTCCTGCTCGAAGGAGTCGTAGCCGGACCAGGGGTTCACGGTGTCGCCGACCTGGTAGGCCTCCCACTCGTAGGTCTGGCTGCCGTCGTTGTAGGAGCCGATGCCCGTGGGGCCGGCGTTCTCGGTGTCCGGGAGGTTCGGGCACGCGCCGACGAGGTAGTCGCCGAACTCGTAGGGGTGCGACCACTCGAAGTTCGGGTTGAGGCCGACGTCGACCTCCGCCTTGTCGTCGAAACCGTCGCCGTCGGAGTCCGCGGCGTCGGGGTCGGTGCCGAGCTCGGCCTCTTCGGTGTTCGTCAGGCCGTCGCCGTCGGAGTCGGCGTTGGGGTCTTCCTTGACCTCCCCGTCGTCACCGGGGGCGGGGCAACCCAACAAGAGCACCAGGGGAAGAAGCAAGCGCATGACCGACCTCGCGAAGAGACCGGGAAGATACATCGGCCACTCCCGATCCGAAAGAGCTTTGACCATCTGGACACAGGCCGCCCCTTGCGGGTTTCAGGCATGCATCCACCCCCTCGGAGGCCCCCATGCTCGCCGCGCTCGTCCTCACCCTCGCCGCCTTCGCCGCCGATCCCGCTGTCCCCCACGAGCACCAGGGTGTCGTGGCCGCCTACAAGGGCGCCCCGCCCGCGGTCCCCCTCGCGGCGGAAGAGGCGGCCAAGCTCACGTCCGGAGAAATGGTGTTGAAGCAGGTGAAGACGGGAAACGGCGGGCATGGCGTCGTGTTCATGGACATCAACGCCACCCCGACGACCATCTGGAACCGTATCGTGAACTACGCGATGTACCCCACGTGGGTCGACAACGTCGCCGCGTGCGAGGTGTACCGGAAGGATGGCGCGAGCATCTACACCCGCTTCGTGCTCGACCCCATGGGCATGAGCGTCGAGTACTTCATCAAGCACACCTACAACCCGACGGCAGGCTGGCTCACGTGGACGCTCGACTACGGCCGGCTCTCGGATCTGGACGAGTCGGTCGGCTACTGGCGCATCACCCCGCTCACGACGGATCCGCCGCGCTCGCGCCTCGAGTACTCGGTGGACATCCGGTTCAAGGGGTGGATCCCCGGATTTGCGCAGGACATGATCGCCAAGCAGGGCCTCACGAACGCCGTCACGTGGGTGAAGAAGCAGTCCGAGGGGGGCTGAATCGCCGCCTTCGTCGGGGCTCGAGCTCGTCCGGAGTTGCGGAGCAAATACGAATTTCCTGTCAAGGAACGTGGTAGGATCGGGTCCTCGGAGAGCCCACCATGCGTACCCTCGTCCTGTTCCTGTTCCTGGCCGCGTGCGCCGACCCCCTCGGGGACGCCCAGAAGGTGGACTCCGTCGAGGGTTGGGAGGCCTTCCTGGCCACCGAGCCCTCCGGCTCCGACCGGATCACCGCGGAGACCCGACTCGAGCAGATGCTCGTCGACCGCGCCCTGAAGAGCAGCAAGCTCGAAGACTACGACGTTGTCATCAAGCGCTTCCCCAAGTCGCGCCAGCTCGCCAAGATCAACGCCGGTCGCGCGATGGCCCACTTCGGCGCCGCCGAGACCGAGGACACTCCCGACGCCTGGAAGAAGTTCCTCGCCGAGAACCCCACGGCCGACGCCACGATGCGGAAGAAGGCCCAGGCCCGCGTCGAGGTCGCCGGGTACAAGGACAGCCTCGCCATCGGCGAGGTGAAGGTCGAGGAGGTCAACCTCGCCGAGGATCCCCGGGGCCCGAAGGACGGCTGGGGGTTCTCCGCGGAGGTCACCAACACGGGTGACAAGACCCTCGACTTCCTGACGATGGAGATCCAGCTCCTCGACGCGACGGGCGCCAAGCTCGCCGCGAAGAGCTACCCCCTCGCCGGCACGACCGGCCCCGGCGGCATGTCGCTCCCCGAGGAGTACACCAAGCCGCTGAAGCCGGGCGACAAGCGCGTGTGGGCGTACAGCACCGGGGAGGTCCCCGAGGGCTGGTCGAAGCAGGTCCGGCTCGTCCCGACCTCGCTCCGCTTCAACGGCAGCCTCGCGAAGGGCGCCCAGTAGGGATCCCGCTTGCTCCTCCTCCTCGCGGCGTGCGCCGCCCCGGTGACGGGCGGCGTCGATCCCGCCGCGTGCGATCCGCGCACGCTGGCCGACGGGGAGGTGCGGGCCCGGCAGATCCCGTGCGGGGACGAGCTGGTGGACGGCGGCGAGGGCCGCACCGGGGACTGGCTCCTGGAGAACGCGCACGCACGCTACGTCGTGCGCGGGACCTACGCGTCGCTGACCCGCATCGGTGAGGAAGGCGGCACGCTCGTGGACGCCGCGGCGCCCGGTGGGATCGACCTGCTGCTCGAGTACCTGCCCGACGGCGATCGCAGCGCCATCGAGGCCCAGAACGATCCGGACGAGGCCCGCCTCGTCCTCCCCGGCGTGACCTACCGCCTCGGTACGGACGACGACGTGCTCTACATCGACGCCGCGGGCGCCGGCGTGTTCCAGGGGAAGCCCACCGCCACGCGCACGGGCGCCACGATCCTGGACGACGAGGGGTTCGTGGGGGTGGACGGCGCGCCGGTCGACCTCGGCGGGGTCGCGGAGGTGACCGGGGTGACGCGCGCGGCGCTGTCGCGGGAGGGGCTCTGGCCCGACGGCTCCGACATGGCCGGCGCGCTCCTCGACGCCGACTTCGTGGTGCTGGAGAGCGGCGGCGCGGCGGTGGCGCGGGTGCCGGTCCTCGACGGCGCGGCGACGGGGCGGATGCCCAGGGGAGCGTTCCTCGTCGGGGAGCGGGAGGGCTGCGCGTACGACGGCGCCACGCCGATCGGGTGCGGGTGGCTCCAGCTGCGCGTCGCGGACGAGGCGGGCACCGACCTCGTCTCCACCGTCACGGACGGGCGGCGCTCGTGGCCGGTGCCACGCGGCGGCGGGCGGGTGCCGCTGGGGCCCGAGCCGAAGAACCTGTGGGTGTGGGCGGGGCCGACCTACACCGCCGCGGTGCTGGCGTGGCCGGGGGTCGACACGGAGGCCGGCGTCACGCTGTTCCGCGAGTGGAGCCCCGACGACGTCGTGCTCGCCGCGCCCTCGGTGGTCGTCGCGCCCGACCCCTCCTCGGGGGTCACGCCGGAGGCGGCCGCCGTCGAGCTCGCCGCGGAGGGCGTCGACTTCGCCGTCTTCCTCGCGGAGGCCGAGGTGCCGACCGTCTCGGTGGACGAGCACGACGCGATCCTCGGGGTCGCCGGCTCGCGCGCGGCCGGGGTGGTGTGGTCCTGGCCGTGGAGCCCGAACAGCCGGGAGCCGGGCCACGGCGCGGTGCCCGCGGATGGCCTGAGCGCCCTCGACCTCCTCGCGGCGAGCGAGGGCGGGGAGTCGAGCGCCCGGCTCACGGTCGTCGACCCGTTGTGGGTGGACCGCGCGCGTACGGAGGCCGCGCCGTACGCCTGGGACCCCCGCCCTGACGCCATCTGGCTCGACGGCACCGAGGACATCCCGCTCTACCTCGCGCTCCTCGACGACTGGGTGGACATCGCGCCGCTCGGCCCGCGCACCTGGATCGGGGTGGACGCCGACCGGAACGTGCCCGCCTACGAGGCCGGCATCGTGGACGGACGGACGACCGCCGGCACGGGGCCGCGGCTCGCCGTGACCTCCCGGGGCCGCGTGAACGGCGCATGGGGGATCGACGTGACCCTCGACGCCCCCGGCTGGATGGGGATGCAGCGCGTGCAGATCGTCACGTCGACCAGCACGGCCTCCCACGACGTGGAGGGCGGGGGCCGGTGGAAGTGGACGGTGCCGGCGGACGCGACGTGGGTGGTCGCCATCGCGCTCGGGGACCACGCGACGCCCGGGACGCCCGCCCCCGCGTGGGCGGTGAGCGCGCCGCTGTGGATCGAGCGGGACGTGCGGCCGGGGCGGTGAGCGCTACGACGCCCGACGGCTCGAGCTCGGCGGGATGCCGGGGGAGAGGGGGTCCTTCGAGTTGTGGAAGGGCGTCGGGAAGCAGGCGAGCTCGTAGTGCCCGTCATCCTTGCGGGACAGGGTGAAGCGGCGCCACGCTTCGCCCCTCGGGTCCGCGCCGGAGAGCACGAACGTGACGGTGGACGAGGGGGGGCCGTCGACCCAGCCCACGACCGTGTGCTTCATGTAGGGCACGCAGCGTGCCTCGATCTGCACGCTCAGCTTCTTGCCGCTCTCCGAGAGGCCGGCGAGGCTCGTGAGCAGCTCGTCGAACGTGGCACCCTGGCGCAGCGCGCCCTCGATGGTCTTGCTCATCGCGTGATGGTCTCCAGGCCGTCGTTGTGGTCACCGCCGCGCGCCTTCGTGCCCTCGGTGAGGCGGGGCCCCACCCAGATGAGGCCGTCGCCCTCGCGCACCGCGAAGGTGGCGAGCGAGCGCTCCGGATCCGTCCGGCAGGCACCCGTCGTGTAGTCGTATTCCCAGTCGTGGTAGGGGCACTTGACGCACTTGCCGGTGACGGCACCCTCGCCGACCGGCCCGTCCTCGTGGGCGCAGGCGTTGTCGATGACCCAGAGCTTCCCCTCGTGGCGGAACACCGCGACGATGGTGGTCGGATCGAGCGGGAACGTGCCGGCCTTCAGGTCGGTGACCTGCGTCGAGAGGGCGACGGCGCGGTAGCCGTCCGCCGTCTTCTCGGGCGGGAGGGGGGACGCGGGCGGGGGCGTGCGCACCGGCTTGACGACGGGCTTCGCCGCGGGGGTGGAGGCGGCGGGCGGCGCGGCCTTCGCGGCTGCGGCGGCGGGCGGCTTCGCGGGCGCGGCGAGCGGCGCGGCC
>JAUXTN010000022.1 GCA_030684355.1 Pseudomonadota bacterium | reverse complement strand
AGTCGGTCATCCCTCGACTTCGGACGGTATAGGCGTCCGAACTCGGGGGGTAGTCGGTCATCCCTCGACTTCGGACGGTATAGGCGTCCGAACTCGGGGGGTAGTCGGTCATCCCTCGACTTCGGACGGTCCGTCGGACGCGGAGGGGCATCCCACGGGCTCCGCATCGTCAAATCCGGGTTGAACAGGGCCCATTCGGCGGCAGGCACGCCGACGCCCGGTCCTGCGGAGTCGAGTCGAGAAACCGCTTGGTGCTGCGCAGCCCCCCTCGAAAGACCGCGGTCGGCGAGGCCGCCGCGGCGGATGGCCCCTGCATCGCACGACCCAACGAGCAAAAGCCTGTTTTCTGGTGAAGCGCCCGGAGCGCGGGTCGCCATCCTGGGGCCGGAGGCAAGATCAGTGCCGGGACGGTCGTTGGACAGGGCTGCGCCTCAGGGAATGGTCTTTCGAGTGGACTGCGCTTGCGACGCAGCAGGGGACGGGCCCTCCCCGCTCGGGCCACGGCGGTCGCGGCGGCGCCCCCCCCGGCGCCCCCCCCCCGCGCCCTCCCCGCTCGGGCCACGGCGCCCCCCCTTCGGCGCTCGCCAGAAGAGGACCACTTGTGCTCGCGAAAACTGACCCACCCCCAGATCTCGACCCGTCCGGTGCGGTGGGGTGCGCGGGGGCCTCACAGCAGGGCGCCCCGCGCCCGGCCCCCGCGCAGCCCACCGCACCGGACGCTCGAACCTGGGTTATTCTCGTTGGCGCGCGCCAACGGGGGTCATCTCACCACCTAGACCACGTGGAAGCGATTCTACCACGTGAGGAGCAAGGGGCCGGAGCAGGTGGTCCACTTCTCACGAGCACACCTGGGTCAATTCTGGCGAGCGGTGAAGGCGCCCCCCCCCCCGGCGCCCCTGCGGCAACCCGCTCGCCCAGATGCGCTCCGTACCGTCGGACCGCGGCCGGGGTCCGCGACGGTGCCCCCCCACCCTCACACCCCAACCCCAACCCCGCCCCGCGCTATCATCCGCGCCGTCTCGGAACCGCATGACTGACGCCGCCAACCGTTACGGCCGCTACGAGGATCGGGGCCTGCTCGGCGAGGGCGGGATGGCCCAGGTGCGCCGCGTGTGGGACGCGACGCTCGGGCGCACCGTCGCGATGAAGATCCTGCGCGCGGAGTACGGCGGCAACGCGATCGCCGAAGCCGCGTTCGAGGCGGAGACCCGGATCATCGCGCGCCTGCAGCACCCGGGGCTCATCCCCATCCACGAGACGGGGCGGCTGGCGGACGGGCGGCTCTACTACACGATGAAGGAGGTCCAGGGGCGCACGTTGCGGCAGGTGCTGCGGGACGTGCATGCGGCGTCTCGCGACGGGGTGTGGGGCGAGGCCGCGGGCGGGTGGACGCTTCGGCGGCTCATCGAGGCGTGCCACCGGGCGTGCGAGGCGATGGCCTACGCGCACGCGTGCGGCGTGCTCCACCGCGACCTGAAGCCCGACAACGTGATGCTCGGCGCGTTCGGCGAGGTGCTGGTGCTGGACTGGGGGCTCGCGGCGCTGGTGGACGCGAAGCCGCGCGAGCCGGACCTGGAGGACACCCGCCGTTCGACGCGGACGGGCCCCAGCGGCGTGCGGGGGACGGTCGCCTACATGCCGCCGGAGCAGGCGCGGGCGGACACGCGGCGCGTGCAGCCGGCGAGCGACGTCTACTCGCTCGGCGCCACGCTGTACGAGGTGCTCTCGGGGCAGCCGCCGTACCGGGGCAAGAGCTCCTGGGCCGTCATGATGCAGCTGAACACGCACCCGCCGGAGCCCATCGGGGCGGTGCTCGCCGCGGCGCGCGGGCCGACCGCCCCGCCAGAGCTCGTGCAGCTGGTCGAGACCGCCATGGCGCGCGACCCCGAGGCCCGGTACCCCGACGCCGGGCGCCTCGCGGCCGGGATCGGCGAGTGGCTCGACGGGGCGCGGAGGCGCGAGCAGGCCCTCGCGCTCGTGGCGGAGGCCGACGCCCTGACCCCGCGGATCGAGGGCCTTCGGGCCGAGGCGAAGCGCCTGAAGGCCGAGGCCGCCGAGACGATGAAGGCCATCCGGCCCTGGCAGCCCGCCGCGGACAAGCGGGAGGCCTGGGCCCTCGACGACACCGCCGCCCAGCGGGAGCAGGAGGCGCGCCGCGCCGAGGTCGACCGGCTCCAGGCCCTGCGCGCCGCGCTCAACCAGTCGCCGGAGATCCCCGAGGCGCTCGAACGGCTCGCCGACTACTACCAGGCGCGCCACGCGGCCGCCGAGCTCGTCCGCGACCATGCGAAGGCGCTCGAGAGCGAGGCGCTCTTGCGCGCCCACGACCGCGGCCGCTGGGCCTCGTGGCTCCGGGGCGACGGCGCCGTCACGCTCCACACCGATCCGCCCGGGGCGGAGGTAGAGCTCTACCGCTACGTGCTGGAGGACCGCCGCCTCGTGCCGGTCCACGTACGGGCGCTGGGGCCCACCCCGCTCGTCGAGGTGCCGCTCTCGATGGGGAGCTGGCTCCTCACCATCCACGCCCCGGGCCGCGGGGTGGTGCGCTACCCCGTGTCCATCGGCCGGAACGAGCATTGGGACGGCGTCCCGCCCGGCGGCACCGACCCCGCGCCCGTGCCGCTCCCCGCCGAGCGCGACCTCAGCCCGCTCGACGTCTACATTCCGCCCGGCTGGTACTGGGCCGGCGGCGATCCCGAGGCCCCCTCCGTGGCGCGCCGCCGCCTCTGGGTGGACGCCCTCGTGTTCCGCCGGTTCCAGGTCACCAACGCCGAGTGGATCACGTTCCTCGACGCGCTCGTCGCCGAGGGCCGCGAGGAGGAGGCCCTCCGCCACGCCCCCCGGGAGCGCGGCGCCGCGGGCGCCCCCGGCGCGATGATCTACGCCCGTGACGCCGAGGGCCGCTTCGTGCTCCAACCCGACGCCGACGGGGACCGCTGGGAGGCCGACTACTCCGTGCTCATGGTCGATTGGCACGACTGCGCGGCCTATGCGCGCTGGTACGCCGCCCACGATGGCCAGGCCTGGCGGCTCCCCGGCGAGCTCGAGTGGGAGAAGGCCGCGCGCGGCGTCGACGGCCGGTTCCTCCCGTGGGGAGACGTGCTCGATCCGTCGTGGTGCCTCATGGCGGAGAGCCAGCCAGGGCGCCCGATGCCGCAGTCGATCTACACCTTCCCGACCGACGAGAGCCCCTTCGGCGTGCGCAACGTGGCGGGCAACGCGCGCGTCTACTGCGGCGATCTCTGGCGCCCGGACGGGCCGCCCACCCCCGACGGCCGCGTGTCGCCCCCGCACGCGCTCGGCGACGCCGAGGACCACCCGGGGGCCCACCGCGTCTGGCGCGGCGGCTCCTGGCTCGACAACGTGCGGGGGATCCGCACGGCGGGTCGGTCCTACGGGCCCGCCACCGACCGGTACGGGCGGCTCGGGTGCCGGCTCATGCGTTCGTACTAGTCTTGCGTTCGCCAGGTCCGGCTACGTAAGCCGCGAGAAAGCCGGCCCGTGGCGCGCGCGTTCGGCGCTTCGCCGCACCCTTTTGACGGGGCGGCACGCGGTGCGGGTGGGGCCGCGAGTTCTTGGCAATTGCCGGCGTGGGCTACGGCTACCGTGACTGCGTGATCCAGCGCGGCGCCGGATCGCTGCGAGGGCCCGATGTTGTTGATGTTCCTGGGGTGTGTCCAGCCTTCGGACCCGCCCACGACGGACGAGCCCCCCGTGGAGGAGCCCGTCGGCGACCTCCGCGTCGAGGACTTGACCGCGGAGCTGGCGACCATGCCGACCGTGGTGTGGGCCCGTTGGCACACGACCGAGCCGACGCGGGCCACGGTCACGGCGACCTTCGAGGAGGGCGCGGTGGTGGTCGAGGAGGCCGAGCTCGCGACGGATCACGCCGTGCTCCTCGCGGGGCTCCCCGCGCTCACCGACGTGACCGTGGCCGTGCGGCTCGACGTGCCCGACATGCTCCCCACCGAGGCCACGATCACCACGGGCGCGCTCCCGTCGTGGGTGCCGGACGTGAAGTACCGGGCGGAGGTCCCCGAGGCCTCGACCGGCGGGTACACGATCACCCCGCTGATCGACCTGGAGAACGGCGGGATCGTCGTGTTCGACAGCCTCGGTCGGCCCGTGTGGGCCCAGGCCCGCGTCGACCTCGACGTCGGCTCCGTCGGCTTCATCACCCGCGCCCGCCTCTCGCTCGACGGCAACGCCATCGTCTACAACGGCATGGCCGAGGGCGTAGACGCCACCGGTGCCATCGTGCGCCTCCCGCTCGACGGGTCCGCGGCCACTGTCCTCCCCGTGACCGGCATCCACACCGACTTCGTGGAGCTCCCCACCGGCGGCTACGCGGCGCTCGGGTGGGATGTCCGCGAGCTCGACGGGCGCACGATCGTCGGGGAGACCATCCTCGAGGTGGGGCTCGACGGCGCCACGCACGTCATCTGGTCCGTCTTCGACGACTACACCCCCGACCTGTCGGTGAGCTGGCCGCACTGGTACCCGGGCGACCTCGACGCCGAGGACTGGAGCCACGTCAACGGCATCAGCTACGACGCGGGGACCGACGACTACTACGTCACGATGACGTGGAACGACGGCGTGGCGCGGATCGATCGCGGCACCGGGGATCTCGTGTGGACCCTGACCGACGAGGGGGGCGACTTCGCCCGGGTGGGGGACGGGCGGCTCGTGAACTCGCCGCACAGCGTGCAGCCCGTGGACGGCGGGGTGCTCGTCTTCAACCGCGGCGACCCGGGCGACCCGGCGAGCTGCTCCGAGGCCACGACCATCGCGCTCGACGCGGAGCTCGGCACCGCCGAGCGCGTGGACGGCTACACGTCCGAGGTCTGCCTGCTCGTCACGTTCCTGGGCTCGGCGCACCGCCTCCCGAACGGAAACCAGCTCGTGACGTTCACGACCGCGGGCCAGATCGACGAGGTGACCCCGGAGGGCGAGCTGGCATGGCGGGTCAACTCCACGCTCGGCGCCGGCTTCGGGTTCTCGGAGCGGGCAGTGACCCTCGGGGACGGGACGCCGTAGGGCGGGGCCTCGATGGAGCCGGAGGCGCCCCCCGCGCCCTTCACACCCGCCCCGCGAGCCCCCAGAGGTCGTCCACGAGGAGGTCGGCCTCGTCGGCCCAGGGCTGCGGCCCGTGGCGCATCACGAGCACCGTGGCCGTGCCCGCCGCGCGGCCGGCCTGCGCGTCGTAGACCCAGTCGCCGACGACCACCGCGGCCCCCGCCTCGACCCCCCAGTGGCGCAGCAGCCGCTGCCCGCCGCCCGGGTGGGGCTTGGGGGGCGCACAGTCGCGGCTCACGATGGCCGCGGGGTCGAAGTAGCGGGCCAGGCCAGCGGACTCGAGGGTAAGGCGCGCGCCTTCCAACGTGTTGCGGGTCAGCACGCCGAGGATGCGGCCGCGGCGCACGAGGGCGTCGAGGAGCGCCAGGGCGTCGTCCTGGGCACGCGCGCGGCCGGCGATCTCGTCCTCCCAGGCACGGATGACCTCGCGGTCGGCGGCCGCGCGCTCGGCGGGGCGACGGTCGATGGTGGCGAGGATGTCCTCGCCCTCAGGCACCTCGAGCGCGCGGTGGAGCCACGCGAAGTCGTGCATGGGGACGGTGAGCGTGCCGTCCATGTCGAAGATCCAATGGGTGCGATCACGTAGGTCCATCGGGCGCTCCGGCCCGCTACCGTAGCCCGCCGGGCCCCGTGCGCGCGCGGCGAGGTCGCCCGGGTGTCGCCCCGGTCACCACCCGCCCACACGGTCAGATGACCAGCTTCTCCCCGTGTCCGTAGCGCCGCCCGATGCGGAACGTCTCCAGCTCAGCGGCGTGGCCGAGCAGATCGATGGTCGCGACGTCCCGGCCGGCCTCCGCGAGGGCCTCCGCCACCCGCGCCGTGAACGGCCCGAACATCGCGCCGTGGCCGGAGAAGCCCACGAGCCGCACGAGGTTGGCCACCGCGGGGTCGTACCCTAAAAACGGGTTGTGGTCGGGCGTGACCGCGTAGTACCCGCCGGTCGTGGCGGTGATCCCCGCGAATTCGCCGATGGGCGGCAGCACCTCGGCCAGCGACATCCACGTGGCGTAGCCGTAGGAGTCCGGCCCGGAGCGGTGGAAGAAGGCCTCCTCGATGCGGTCCTGGTCCTCGTAGGTGAAGGCGGGCTCCTCGGGGGCGTCGTGCGCCCAGCCCATCAGCAGGGAGTCCTCGTTCTCCGGGCGGCAATAGGCGCCGGAGGGGGAGACCGTGAGCGGCATCGCGGCGAGCTCGGGCCCGGTCATCGAGCCGGCGCGCTCGACCATCCAGAGGTAGCGCTTGCGCGGCGCGATCGGCAGGGGGGTGGCCCCGAGCACCTGGGCGAGGCGCGGCGACCACGCGTTCGTGCAGTCGAAGACGAGGTCCGCCGGGAAGCGGCCCTTCGGGGTGAGCACGGCGTCGATGCGGCCGCCGCTGGCCTCGACCCCGGTGACCGGCGCGTTCTGGACGATGTCGGCGCCGAGCCGGCGCGCGGCGGCGATGGCCTCGTTGTAGACGGTCTCCGGGCGGAGGAAGCCGTCCGTCGGGCAGAAGGTGCCGCCGAGGACGGCGTGGCGGTCGACCCACGGGAAGCGCTCGACGAGGGCCTGGACCTCGAGCGCCGCGACATCGTCGAGGCCGCACGCCTGCTGCATCTGCACGCGGTACTTCGCGGCGTCCCAGTCCTCCTGCAGCGCGTAGAGGAACAGGTAGCCGTTCTGCACGATGGGGACGGTGTCGCCGCCGACCTCTTCCCGGAAGCGCCGGTAGAAGTCGACCGCGAACCGCATGCCGAGGACGGTCTCCGGGGTGGAGAACTGCTGGCGGATGCCCGCGGCGGTGCGGCTCGACGAGCCGGCGCCGACGTGCCGCGCCTCCACGACGGTGACGTTCCAGCCGGCCCGGGCGAGCCGCCAGGCCACGAGCGATCCGGTGATCCCGGCCCCGATGATGACTGCACGGCGCGCCATGTGCGGCTCTAACCGACGTCGAGCCCAGCGCGCTCCCGGCAAGCCGCGCTCCCGTGCGTCATGGCGACAGCCGCCCGCCCAGGCGGATCCGCGCTACGCTCGCGCCTGTGCCTTCCCCGCGCCAGCTCGTCCTCCTCGGGTGTCTGTGGGCCGTGCTCGCGTGGCTCACGACGGCGTTCTGGGGCGTCGTGGCGCAGAAGTACGACTTCGCCGATGCGCTGACCCGCTACTACGCCGTCCGGGCGCCGGTCGTGGGGGCGCTCTCGGGCATCGTGTGGGCGCCGGTGCTGTGCGCGGGGATGCTCCCGGGACGCGCGAGCGCGCTCGCCCACCGCGCCGCCGGGCTCGCGGTCGAGCGCCCGACGCGCTGGTTGTGGCGCGGGATCCAGGGGGTGATGGTGGGGCAGCTCGTCGGGGCCACGGCCACCTTCGCGCTGTTGTTCCTCTGGCCCAATGACATGCAGAACTCCCGGATGGACGCGTTGAAGTGGGGTGGCGTGTTCTGGAGCACCTACTGGTGGATCTTCGTCCCGTGCTCCGCGGTGGCCGGCGTGCTTAGTGTCACCATCGCCGTTCGTACCGGCCGCCTCGCGCGGCCAAGGAATCCTTGATGTCGAAGCACACGCCGGTCGTCCTCTGCATCCTCGACGGGGTGGGCTGGGGCCGCCGGGACGACACCGACGCCGTCTACATCGCCCACACCCCGCACCTCGACGCGCTGCTCGCCACCTCGCCCCACTGCCTGCTGCGCGCGCACGGGCTGGCGGTGGGCCTCCCGTCGGACGCCGACATGGGGAACTCCGAGGTCGGCCACAACGCGATGGGCGCGGGCCGGGTCATCGAGCAAGGCGCCTCGCTGGTGGACGCCGCGATCGCGAGCGGCGCCATCTTCGCGACGCAGGCGTGGCGGGAGATGATGGCGTGCCCGACGGTGCACTTCATCGGCCTCGTGAGCGACGGGAACGTGCACTCCCACGTGAAACACCTCCACGCGCTCGTGGACCGCGCGGCGGCCGAGGGGAAGCGCATCCGGGTGCACGTGCTGACGGACGGCCGCGATGTCTCCGAGCGGAGCGCGCTGACGTGGGTGCGGCCGCTCGAGGAGAAGCTGGCGGCGCTGCCGGACGCCAAGGTCGCGTCGGGTGGCGGGCGCATGCGCATCACGATGGACCGCTACGAGGCCGACTGGCGCATGGTCAAGCTCGGCTGGGAGTGCCACGTGCACGGCGTCGGCCGGCCGTTCCGGAGCGCCACCGAGGCCATCCGGCGGCTCTACGAGGACGACCCGACCGTGACCGACCAGTGGCTGGAGCCCTTCGTCATCACGGACGAGCGCGGCGAGCCCGTCGGCCGCATGAAGGACGGGGACGCCGTGGTCCTCTTCAACTTCCGCGGGGACCGCGCCATCGAGATCAGCCGCGCCTTCGAGGATGAGCACTTCCTCCCGTTCGACCGGGGGGAGCGCCCGAACGTGACCTTCGCCGGGATGATGCGCTACGACGGCGACCTCCAGATCCCCAAGCGCTACCTCGTGGATCCGCCGGTCATCGGCCACACGGTGGGCGAGCTCCTGGTGGACGCCGGGGTCCGCACGTACGCGGTGAGCGAGACGCAGAAGTTCGGCCACGTCACCTACTTCTTCAACGGCAACCGCTCCGGCCGGATCTCGACGGACCTGGAGGTCTACGACGAGGTGCCGTCGGACAACGTGCCGTTCGACCAGAAGCCGGAGATGCAGTGCGCGGCGATCGTCCGGGTCGCGAACCTGGCGCTCCGCTCCGGCAACTTCGACCACGTGCGGCTCAACCTCGCGAACGGCGACATGGTGGGCCACACCGGGAATTTCGCGGCGACGGTGCTGGCCATGGAGGCCGTCGACCGCTGCCTCGGGACGCTCGTGGCCGCGTGCCGGGAGGTCGGCGCCATCCTGCTCGTGACGGCGGACCACGGGAACGCGGACGAGATGTACGAGCTCGACAAGACGGGCGCTCCCCTCCTCGTCGACGGCGAGCGGAAGCCGCGCACCAGCCACTCGCTCAACCCCGTGCCCTTCATCCTGATGGACCCCACGGGCACCTGGAAGCTCGACTGCCCGCCGCTCGCCGCCGGCACGATCAAGCCGGGCATCGCCCAGATCGGCGGCACCCTGCTCGCCCTCTTCGGCGTGCCCCTGCCCACCGACTACCTCTCGCCCCTGGTACACCGATGATCGTCGACCTCCGCTCCGACACCGTCACCAAGCCCACCGCCGCGATGCGCCGCGCCATGGCCGACGCCGAGGTCGGCGACGACGTGTTCGGCGAGGACCCTACCATCAACCGCCTGGAAGCCGTGGTCGCGGAGCGGCTCGGCAAGGAGGCGGCGCTGTTCGTGCCGAGCGGCACCCAGGCGAACCAGATCGCCATCCGCTGCCTGACCGAGCCCGGTGACGAGGTGATCCTCGAGCAGAGCGCGCACCCGTTCCTCTACGAGGCCGGCGGGCCCGCGGTGATCAGCGGGGTGACCCTGCGGCTCGTCCCCGGCGACAACGGTGTCCTCGACCCCGCGGCCGTGCGCGCGGCGGTGCGCCCGCCGAACGTCCATCACACCGTGCCGAGGCTCCTCTCCGTGGAGAACACCGCCAACCGCGGCGGCGGCACGGTCACGTCCGTGGCCCGGTGCGTGGCGCTCGCCGACGTCGCCCGCGCGGCCGGCATGAACACCCACCTCGACGGCGCCCGCCTGTGGAACGCCCACGTCGCGACCGGAGACTCGTTGGCGGCGTTCGCGGGGCCCTTCGACATCGTGAACGTCTGCTTCTCCAAGGGCCTCGGCGCGCCCGTCGGCTCGGTGCTCGCGGGCCCGAAGGCGCTGATGCCGAAGGCGCGGCGGGTGCGGAAGATGCTCGGCGGCGGCATGCGCCAGGCCGGCATCCTCGCGGCGGCGTGCCTCCACGCGCTCGACCACCACCTCGCGCGGCTGGCGGACGACCACGCCCGCGCGCTGCGGCTCTGGGAGGGCCTCACCGCGCTCGGCTACACCGCGCGCCGCCCCGACACGAACATGATCTATGTCACTACGACCGACGCCCACGCGCTGGCCGCCCGCCTCGGCGAGCGCGGCGTGCGCTGCATCGCGCTCGCGGCGGACCAGGTGCGCCTCGTCACGCACCTCGAGATCGACGATGCGCAGGTGGCGTACGCGATCGGGGCGTTCGGAGCCGTGCGGGATTAACGTTTCGCAGGAAGGGAGGGCTGATGTACGCGCACCGCCCCGTCACCGTGAGCGAGGAGGAGTTCCTCGCGCTGCCCGAGTCGATGGATCACGTGGAGCTGCTCGACGGGGAGGTCATCATGGCGCCGGCGCCTTCATTTTTGCACCAGGAGATCCTCCGTCGGCTCGTGCAGCGGCTCTCCGAGTGGGCGGACCGCCAGCCCACGCCGGTCACCGTGGGCCAGAACCCGCTCGACATCCGCTTCGCCCCCGACCGCATCCTCCAGCCCGACGCCTTCGTCATCCTCGACAAGGTGAACTTCCGCCATCGAGGGCCGCTCGACCGCGTCCCTGACCTGTGCATCGAGGTCCGCTCCCCGAACGACCACGGCTACGACCGTGTCACCAAGCGGCTCGTCTACGCCGAGGCCGGCGTGCGCGAGTACTGGGTGGTCCACCTCAACGGGGCAATGGAGCGCTGGCAGGGGCCGGGCCTCGAAGGCACCGACCTGGTCGGCGACCACCTCACGTCGCCGCTCCTCCCCGGCTTCACCCTCGACGTTCGCGCCCTCTTCCCGGAGTAGGCGCCCCCTCCAGCCTCACGTTGACCCCGTCGGACCCGCGTGCGTAGGTTCCTCGCATGGGAAACACCACTGAACTGGAACGGGATCGCGTCGAGACGGAGAGCGAGTTCGTCGAGGCTCGCAAGATGAGCAAGGGGGAGGAGCGTGTCGTCGAGCGGCTGCGCCGCGCCAGGCTCGTGGCGAAGACGGCGGCGCCGGAGCTGAACCCCTCGCTGGAGGACCTGATCGACTTGTCCGAGCTGATCTCGGACGAGGGGGGGTAGGTACCGGGTCGGTCGGTCGAGGGGGAGCGCAGGGTCCGACATCCGCCATCGCCGAAGGCGACGGCGGATGTCGAAAGCTTCCCCGACGCGCGCGTCTGCGCGCGTGTCGGGAAGCACCGGCACAACTGACGCGGGCCCGGTCTCCGACCGGGCCCGCGTCAGTTGTGCGCTAATCGCAGGAGGCGAGCCCCGCGTAGCTCACCACGATCGTGTCGCCTTCCTCCGGCTGCGCCGCCTCGTCGAACTCGATGCTGTTCGTCGTCGCGTCGTAGGTCCACCCCGTGCGGGAGGCGCCGTTCACGGTCACCGCGATGGTCTCCGGCACGGGCGTCCGGGTGAGTTCGAAGGTCGACATCGCGACCGACGCCGTCGCGAGGGCCTCCACGGAGGTCGACCAATTCGAGCAGATCGAGAGGAACTCGCCGGCGGTGTACGCCACGGCCTCGGAGTAGCCGGTGCCCGCCGCGGCGCTGTTGCCGCCGCTGGTGCAGCCGCCGGGGTCGGGGCCGGCGACGGCCGAGAACTTCACGAGCGAGGCGTCGCCCTTCTTGGCGATGACCTGGTTGACGTACGTGTTCCAGCCGCGCGGGGACTGCTCCGGCTCGTCGCTGACCATCACGATGTGGAGGATGGCGGTCGACCGGAGGAAGTTGTCGTTGCAGTCGCCCGAGTCGGTCTGGTCCACCGCGGTGCTCGTCACGATGAGGCCCGCCTCGGTGTAGTTGCCGCCGCCGCGGCTCACGGCCTCGGTGAAGCGGTCCTCGTAGTTGGCCGAGGCGCTCGTGAGGACGCCGCTGTTGTTGCACCCGTCGTCATCGTTGACGACCATGATGTGCCAGTTCGTGGTGTACACGGAGAGGTTGGTGATGAACGCGGAGAAGTTGCTCGCGAGGGAGCGGGCGTCGTCGTCCATCGAGCAGGACTGGTCGACGAAGAAGAGGATGTCCGCGGGCGGGTTGACCGGCACCTCGAAGGTGTCCTCGTACTCGCCGGCGTAGCGGCCCTCGGCGGTCTGCTCGGAGACGCGCGTGCCGACGGGCTCGTTCGAGGTGACCGAGAGCTCGCCGACCTGCTCGCCCTCGGTGAGGGGGACGAACCGCACGTTCACCGTGGTGGCCTCGGCGGGCGCGAGGGTCAGCGGCAGGACGTTGAGGTCCGTGAGCGCGAAGTCGCCGCCGGTGTGCCCGATGGCGGAGATGACGAGGTCGTCGGTGCCGACGTTCGTGAGCGTGATGTCGTGGTCCTTGTCGCAGCCGACGTAGGCGGTGCCGAGGTCCAGCGGGTCGGGGCTGATCTCCAGCTCGGGCACGCGGCCTTCGCCGAGGAGGTCGACCGTGACGCGCTTCTCGTCCTCGTCGTCCGAGGCCACGATGGCCTCCGCGATCTGCTCGTTGGCGCCTTCGGGGGTGAACGCGACCTCGATGTCGGTGGACGTGCCGCCGGGGAGCGAGAACGTGAGCGCCTCGACCGGGGTGAGGATCGTGAAGCCGCCCGCAGCCCCGCCGATCGTCACTTCGCTGACCTCGAGGACGGACTCCTCGGGCCCGACGTTCGACACCGTGAACGTCTGCGTCGCGGCGTCGCCGGCGCCGAGCGAGCCGAAGTCGAGCTGCATCGGGGTGACCTCGATGTCCGGCCCCTCGGCGCCGTAGGCATCGCCGGTCTTGCCGAACCCCTGGTCCTGGACACAGGCGGCGAGCAGGGGAAGGAGCACGGCGTAGAGTGCGGAACGGGTCACGGTGGCCTCCGGCTTGGCCATGGTACAGCAATTGCTGTGCCGGAAGGAGGGCCTGTACCCTTGAAGATCGCGGACCGGAGTGGGGTGGGCATGCCCCACCGGCGGCGGGATCCTGGCGCCCCAGATCCGATGGGGCGGGCCGCGCTTCACCCGCGACACGCCAGGGCGGTCAACCACGCGATCCCGGGGGCGTTGCGGGGGCGGAGCCCTCGCACAAGGGGCCGGGCGCAACGCGCCCGGGCCCGCCCTCGACCCGATCTAGCCGAGCAGATCCGCGACCGTCTCGCGCTCGCTCACGAGCTCGGCGGTCGTCGCGGCGATCTTCTGCTGGGCGAACGCGCCGTGCTCGAGGCCCTCGACGATCTTCCACTCGCCGTTGCAGGCGGCGACCGGGTAGCTGAAGATGAGGCCCTTCGGCACGCCGTACTGGCCGTCGGAGCACACGCCCATCGAGGTGAACTGGCCCTCGGGGGTGCCGTTGGAGAGCGCCGCCATGTGGTCGATCGCCGCGGAGGCCGCGGAGGCCGCGGAGGAGGCGCCGCGGGCCTCGATGATGGCCTTGCCGCGGGTGGCGACGGTCTTCAGGAAGTCGCCCTGGAACCAGGACTCCTCGGGGATGATCTCGGTCGCCGGGCGGCCGCCGATCTTCGCGTGGACGTAGTCCGGGTACATCGTGTCGGAGTGGTTGCCCCAGATGCCGACGTTCGTCACGTCGCCGGGGAGCACGCCGGCCTTGGTGGCGATCTGCGCCTTGGCGCGGTTCTCGTCGAGGCGGGTCATGGCGTGGAAGCGGTCCGGAGAGACGCCCTTGGCGGCGTGCATCGCGATGAGCGCGTTCGTGTTGCAGGGGTTGCCGACGACGATGACGCGCACGTCCGACGCGGCGCGGGCCGCGATGGCCTTGCCCTGGCCGACGAAGATCGGGCCGTTCGCCTTGATGAGGTCGGCGCGGTTCATGTCCTTCGTGCGGGGGCGGCTCCCGACGAGGAAAGCCTGGTTCACACCGTCGAAGCCGGTGTTCAGGTCATCGGTGAGCACCATGCCGTGCAGGAGCGGGAAGGCGCAGTCGGATAGCTCCATCGCCACGCCCTCGAGGGCCTTCATGCCGGTGGGGATCTCCAGCATGTGGAGGACGATCGGCTGGTCCTTGCCGTAGCAATCGCCGGAGGCGAGGCGGAAGACGAGCGCGTAGCCGATGTTGCCGGCGGCGCCGGTGACGCAGACGTGCAGCGGTGCTTTCTGAGAAGCCTTCATGAGAACCTCGGGGGCGGAGAGGGCTGCACGCTTAACCCCGTCGGGTGGGGGTTGTGCGCCGATCGACGACGAGTCGTCCCGCCACTGCGCGAACCCGGCTCACAGCGGGATAGTGCTCCGCGGTGTTGCTGAACGCGTCCGGGTCGTGGGGCATGGCCCTCCTGTTGATCCTCGCCCTGGGGCTACCGCTCCAGGTGGCCGTGGGCGGGCTCGTCGCGCTCGGGCGGACCATCCCGGCGGCGGCCGCGCTGCTCGTGCCGCTCCTGCTCGTCCTGCTCGGCTTCGTCGGCACGATCGCGGGGCTCGACACCGCCGTCGCCTCGCTCACCCAGGCCGCCGACCCCGCGTGGGTGCCGTGGTTCGCGCTGGACGACCGCGCCCGCGCCATGATCCCGGCCGCCCTCGGCGGCGGCGGCGCCGCGCTCCTCGCGCTCCCGCCCGCGCTCGGCGCCGCCTGGGTGAACCTGCGCGCCGGGGCCCTCCCGACCCCCGCCGGGATGACGCTACAAGCCGCCCAGGCGCGGCGATGGGCGCTGCCGGGCCTGGGGCTCGCCGTCGCCGCCGTCATCGCGATGGGCGAGGCCGTGGCGGGCGCGGTGGGGAGCGGTGCGTGGACGCTCTGGGTCCCCGCGCTCGGCATGGTCCCGTTCGCCGTCGCGGGCGCGCTCGCGATGCTCCCGTCGAAGCGGAAGGGGCTGGAGGGCGTGGTCATCGGCTACGGCGCGCTCGGCATCGCGAGCGTCGGCCTGGGCACGGCGGCGTCGGCCCTCGCGGCGTCCTCCGCGGCGGTGGCCCTGGGCGACTTCTCGGCGCCGTTCGCGGCGGTCGGCGAGGTGGCCGCGCGCACGCGCGAGGTGTGGTTCGTGACCCGCATCGCCACCTTCGGCGCGGCCGGGTTCGTGGCCTCGCTCCTGCCGGCGCTCCTGGTGCGGGACTGGCGGCGGGTCGACGCCCGCATCGGCACCGACGCGCTCGTGTGCGGCGCGCTCGCGCTCCTCGGGCTGATGGCCGGCGTGTGGGCGGGCGCGCGCGAGCGGGTGCTCTCCCACTACGCGGGCGGCTACGGCGCGGCGGTGCTCGACAACGCCGCCGGGTACGACGTGCCCGCGCGCGTCCCCATCCCGTCGCGCGTGCTCATCGGCCCCGTCATCTCGCCGCGGTGGCTGATGCAGCGGGATCGCGGCGGCGTCGAGATCCTCCCGTTCTCCGGCGGCCTCGACATCATCGGCCCCGCGCTGCTCCGGAACGACGGGCTCCTGCTCCCCCCGACCGTCTCGCTGGAAGACCTCTACCTGGCGCTCTTCCAGTCGGACGCCGGCCGGATCGCGATCGTGGGCTGCCCGACCGCCGCGCCCGCGCTCCTCCAGGACATCCGCCGGGATCCGCTGCTCGCCACCGGCCGCTGCGCCGCGTTCCCGCTCGAGCTGCGCGTCACCACCGCGCTCGACGCCCCGCGCGTCCTCATCGCGCTCGCCGACCGCTTCGTGGACGACGGCGGGGACGTGCTGCCCGTGAGCGAATTGACGGACATCGCGGGGCGCGACGTCGTGCTGCGCGGCCAGATCGACGCGACGGTGGGCGATCTCGTCGCGGTGCTCCACGCGCTCGCGCCGGCGGCGCGGGTGTACCTCGGGTGGGGCGTGACGTTGGAGGGCGGCAACCTCCCCATCGGCGTCGATCCGGGCCTGCGCATCCAGAAGACCGCCTTCGAGGCGCTCCGCGGCCAGGAGATGGACGCGGCGCAGCCGCTCTAGCCTTGCCCCCCACCGCCGTCGTGGGGTCGGCTGCCGGAGTAAGAGGGCCCATGTCCGACCCCGTGAAGTCCAGCGAGCCGAAGCCTCGCGCCGATTGGAAGCGCCTCCTGGGGCTCGCGCGCCCCGAGGTCCCCACCCTGGTCGTGGCGACCCTCGCCCTCGCCGCGGGCAGCGCCGGCACGCTCGTGTTCCCGAAGGGCATCGAGATCTTCGTCGAGGCGATCCAGCGGCCGGACGGTCGCGACGTGCTCGACGAGTCGATCCTCGCGGCGATGGCGCTGTTCCTGTTCATCGGCATCGCGGGCTTCCTGCGCGCGTGGCTCTTCACGCTCGCGGGCGAGCGGGTCGTGGCGCGGCTCCGCCGTCAGCTCTACGCGAACGTCATCCGCCAGGAGGTCGGCTTCTTCGACGCCCAGCGCACCGGCGAATTGCTCAACCGGCTCTCGGCCGACACCGGGCTCCTCCAGAACAGCGTCACCGTCAACGTCTCGATGGCCCTGCGCTTCAGCCTGCAGGCGCTCGGCAGCCTCGTCCTGCTGTTCTACTCGAGCTGGCGCCTCACCGCGCTCATGCTCGCGGTGGTGCCGTTCGTGGCCATCGGCGCCGTCGTGTTCATGCGCGTCGTGCGCACGATCTCCAAGCAGACCCAGGACGCCCTCGCCGCCGCCACCACCGTGGCCGAGGAGACGCTCGGGAACATCCGCACCGTGCGCAGCTTCGCGCGCGAGGAGCTCGAGGTCGAGCGCTACGGCGCCCGGGTGGACGAGTCCTTCGCGCTCGGGCGGCGGCTCGCGCTGACCTACGGGACCTTCCAGGGCGCGATGGGGTTCGCGGCGTTCTCCGCCATCGCGATCGTGCTCTGGTACGGCGGCGGGCTCGTCATCGACGGCGTGATGAAGGACGCCGAGCTCATCAGCTTCATGCTCTACACCGTGTTCCTCGCGATGGGGCTCGCCGGCGTGTCGGGGCTCCTCGGGGACTTCAACCGCGCGATCGGCGCGAGCGAGCGCGTGTTCGACCTGCTCGATCGGGCGCCGGGCGTCGTGACGAACGGGGGGAAGCGGCCCGAGAACCTGCGCGGGCACGTCACCTTCGAAGCGGTGGACTTCTCCTACCCCACCCGGCCGGACGCCCCGGTGCTGCGCGCGGTGGACCTCGAGCTGGAGCCCGGTCGCGTCCTGGCGCTCGTCGGGGCCTCGGGCGGCGGCAAGAGCACGGTCGCGGCGCTCATCGCGCGGCTGTACGACCCCGACGCCGGGCGTATCCGGCTCGACGGGGTGGACCTCCGCGACCTCGACACGCGCTGGCTGCGCGAGCAGATCGGCGCGGTGGCGCAGGAGCCCGTGCTCTTCGCGTCGAGCATCGCCGACAACATCCGCTACGGCCGGCTCGACGCCACCCAGGCCGAGATCGAGGCCGCCGCCCGCGCCGCCAACGCCGACACCTTCGTGCGCGCCTTCCCCGAGGGCTACGACACCCTCGTGGGCGAGCGCGGCGTGCGGCTCTCCGGGGGCCAGAAGCAGCGGATCGCCATCGCCCGCGCGCTCCTGAAGGACCCCCGCATCCTCGTGCTGGACGAGGCCACGAGCGCGCTCGACTCCGAGAGCGAGCACCTCGTGCAGGAGGCCCTCGAGCGCCTCATGCGCGGCCGCACCGTGCTGGTCATCGCGCACCGCCTCTCCACGGTGCGCGACGCCGACCGCGTCGTCGTCATCGAGGGAGGCAAGGTCGCGGAGATGGGGACGCACGACGAGCTCGTCGCGCGCGACGGGGTGTATCGTCGGCTGGTCGAGCGCCAGTTCGCGGTGGCATAGGAGATGGTCATGCGGAAGAGCAGCTTCGTGGGCGCGTTCCTGGCGCCTCTGTTCATCGTCGGCGCCCTGGGCGGCGCGGCGCGGGCCGAGACCGGCGCGGAGACGGGGGACACCGCGGGCGACACCGGAGCGGGCGACACCGCCGAGGAGACCGGCGCGGGCGAGACCGCCGAGGAGACCGGCGGCCACGACACCGCCGAGGCCGGCGATCGCGACACCGACCCCTACGTCGACACGGGCGCGGTCACCGAGGAGGTGTACGTCCAGGACGTCGGCTGCGCGGCCCTTCCCGGCGCGGCGGGCCCGGGGGCGGCGGTGACGCCCACCCTGCTGGGGCTCAGCCTGCTCGCGGCAGCGGCTTGGCGGCGGGGCGTGCGGGGCCCGCGGTAGGCGCGGGCTCGATCTCGATGAGCTCGCCGTTGCTGCGGATGAGCTTGTCGTCCCCGATGACCCCGCAGCTCACGAAGAACTTCACCGCTTCCTCCACCGACATGTCGATGTGGGTGAGGTCATCCTTGTGGAGCACCACGGGGTAGCCGAGGTGGAGGTGGTTCGAGGGGAAGAACACGACCACGCGGGGATCGTCGGGGTCGGTCGTGATGTGGCGCTTCGCGACGAGGCCGAGCGTGTGGCGGCCGACCATCGGGTACTCGACGAGCACCACCTCCGAGAACGGCAGCTTCTGCTTGTCCGTGAAGGGCACGACGATCTGGCGGCTCGCGTTGTAGAGCGAGCGCACGATGGGCACCCGCTCGATGCCGAGCTCGATGATCTCGAGGATGCGCTTGAAGAAGACCATGCGCGTCAGCCAACCGATGCCGACGACGATGACGCCGGTCACCAGGAGGCCGAGCCCCGGGATCTGCACCGCCGTGCCCGATGCGTAGCTGATGAGCTGGTTGATGCGGCCGCCGAGCGGGCCGTCCACCAGGCTGAAGACGATCGCGAGGATCTTCCACGTGATGTACAGCGGGGCGAGCGCGAGCAGGCCCGCGAGGAAGCTCTGACGGATAGAACCGGAGACCGACACCCACGCACCTCGAACCGGACGGTATGCATGGTAATCACGTTCCTGCTCGTCGCATGCACCGGCCCGCGGGAGGACACCGGCCCGGTGCCCCCGCTCACCGCCGTGCCGCTCACCGCCTTTCCGGAGGGCTTCCAGTGGGGCACCGCCGTGGCGGGCTTCCAGGTGGATGCCGGCTGCCCGACCCTCCCCGCGGAGCGCTGCGAGGACCGCGCCAGCGACTGGTACCAGTGGGTGACCGACCCCGAGCTCATCGGGGAGACCGACACCTACCTCTCGGGGGACCCGCTCGCGCTCGCTCCGGGCCACTACGAGCTCTACGCGGAGGACCTCGCCCGCGCCCGCGACGAGCTCGGCACCGACGCCTTCCGCACGAGCATCGAGTGGTCGCGCCTGTTCCCGGACGGCGCCGCGGAGTCCGCCACCACGGTCGACGAGCTGCGCGCGCACGTGAGCGCCGACGGGCTGGCGTTCTACCGCGCCTACTTCGACGCCATCGCTGCCGCCGGGCTCACCCCCGTCGTGACGCTGAACCACTACACGCTCCCGCTGTGGCTGCACGACGGCAAGGCCTGCCACGCCGACCTCGACACCTGCGCGGACCGCGGCTGGGTGGACATGGCGCGCCTGCGCCCCGCGCTCTCGCTCTACAGCGCGTTCTGCGCCGAGGAGTTCGGCGGTCGCGTCGACACCTGGGCCACGCTGAACGAGCCCCTGGCCGTCGTGCTCGCCGGCTACCTCCTCCCGAGCCCCGACCGCACGAACCCGCCCGGCATCAAGGACGCCGACGTGGCGTTCGACGTCTTCTGGAACCTCGTCGAGGGCCACGCGGCCATGTACGACGCCGTGAAGGCGCACGACCTCGTGGATGCCGACGGCGACGGCGTCGCCTCGTCGATCGGCGTGGTCCACAACCTCGTGGCGCTCGCGCCGGTGGACGCCGGGGAAGAGGCCGACCTCGTTGCGGTCGAGCACGCCGACTACGTCTACAACCGGCTCTTCCTCAACGGCACGGTGCGTGGGGAGATCGACCGCGACATGGACGGCGTCGCCGAGGAGACCCGCGCCGACCTCGCCGGCCGCATGGACTGGCTCGGCATCAACTACTACACGCGGCTCACCGTGCAGGGCCTCGCGGGGCCGCTCTACGCCGGGTACGCGCGGTTCGACTTCTTCCCGACCGTGTTCTGGGAGGAGTACCCCGACGGCCTCTACGACGTGGTCGCGGTGGGCGCCGACTACGGGCTCCCGATGATGATCACGGAGAACGGCACGCAGCCGACCGACGAGAGCGGGGAGGTGTTCCTGCGGCCCCACCTCGCGGCGCTGTTGCGCGCCATCTCCGACGGGATGGACGTGCGCGGATACTTCTACTGGTCGTTGCTGGACAACTACGAGTGGAACCACGGCATGGGGATGCGGTTCGGGCTCTACGAGGTGGACACCGTCACGAAGGCGCGGACGTTGCGCCCGATCGGGGCCACCTACGCGACCATCACCGCCACCGGGGAGCCGTGACCGGCCGAGCACGGAATGTGGCGCGGCGGACCCCGACCTCGGGCGCCGAGAGCCGGAACGCGGGCTATCCTCCTGCGTCCCGCGGAGCTCTGGATGTCCCGTCGCATGTGGTCGGTTGGTTGGTTGCCCTGGGTCCTCCTCGCCGGGTGTGACGGTGCCGGGTCCATCAAGGTCGGGGGAAACGACGACACGGGCACCCCCGCCGGGGACGCCGACACGGACACCGACGCCGATACCGACACGGACACGGACACGGACACCGCCCCCGCCGGGCCCCTCTCCGACCTCTCCTGGCGCCTGCACGACGAGTTCGAGAGCCTCGTCTACGTGACGTGGACCCAGCGCGACCCCGGCCCGGTGCACGTCGAGTTCAGCTTCGACCCGGGCGAGTGGCGCGCGTCGCCCGAGTTCGACGGCGTGGCCGGCGTCAACGAGCAGCTCCTCGTCGGCATCCCCTACGAGACCGACGCCACCTGGCGCGTCATGACGGCCGCGGGCGAGACGCTCGACGGCGAGACCATCTCCACCGACCCCCTCCCGCGCGGGTTTCCCCAGCCGATCGCCGAGATCGGGGACGCCACCAAGTGGATCACCGGGGGCAACTACCTGCTCTCGAGCATCAACTCGCGGGTCGGCGGGTGGACCGGCGGCAACTACTACACGTTCATCGTGGATCGGCAGGGCCGGATCGTGTGGGCGCGGCTCACGCCGGACCAGAACTGGACGCTGTACTCGCAGGTGGCCCAGTCGGGCGACCACATCATGTGGGACGAGGCCACGTACTGGAACAGCTGGGATGACGGCGCGGGCTCGACCGTGCACCGCGGCTACCTGGACGAGGAGATCGAGGTCATCGACACCCCCGGCCTCCACCACGCCTGGGTGCAGCTCCCGGGGGACGTGCTCGTGTGGGGCAGCCAGGACCACGGCGGCGAGGAGGCCCTGGTCGAGCGCGGCCCCACCGACGACGACGAGCGCATCCTCTGGACCTGCCGCGAGGACTGGCCGGGGTCGACCGACTGCGAGTCCAACGGCATCTTCTACTCGCCCGAGCGCGACTCGTTCCTCTACAGCTTCTACACCAACAACTCGCTGGTGGAGGTCGACCACCAGACCGGCGCGAGCTTGTGGTGGGCGGGCGAGGTGCCCGGCGGCTTCAGCTTCGTGCCCGAGGACACGCAGTTCTCCTGGCAGCACGGCGTGAGCTGGACCGACGCGGGGACGCTGCTCGTGTCGACGTTCTACGCCGACGGCGGCGGGCGGGGCACCACCGCCGCGCGCGAGTACATCGTCGACGAGGCCGCCGGCACGTTGACGAACATCTGGACGTTCGACCCGGGGGTCCACGCGGACACCAACGGGGACGCCTGGCGCCTCGACAACGGCAACACCCTCCACGTCGTCGGCAGCTCGGGCAACCTCTACGAGGTCGGCCCCGACGGCGAGGTGCTGTGGCACCTCGACTTCGACGGCACGCACCTGCTCGGCCGCGGCGAGTTCATCGACGACCTCTACACGTTCGTCTCGCCGCGGGACTAGTCCGCTCGGCCGCGAGGGGGCGGCCCCCGGGCGTGTCCAGGGGAGCGCCCGCTACAGGCTGCAGCTCCCGCCGATCTCGAGCGCCAGGGCCTCCTCCTCGGTCAGGTGGACGAGCTCCTCGGTCGGGTCGGCGCGCACCGTGTGCCAGCCCGGCGGGAGCTCGGCCTGGATGAGCGAGTAGCCGATGCGGGGGTCGGTCGGTGGCTCGATCCAGAACAGGAGCGCCGCGTCGGCGCCGGAGCACGCCGGCCAGAGGAGCTCGGTGGCGCCCGGGATGCCGTTGGCGTCGGTGTCGGCGTAGGCCATCGGCACCTGGAAGGAGCCGTAGATGCCGGCGGCGTCGAGCGCGACGACGTGATCCGCCGGTGGCGCGCTGCTGACCCCGAGTGTCCACGGGCTCGCGAGCCCCTGGTTGTAGAGGAGCGACGTGATGCCCCCGCCCTCGAACGCCACGGACGGGATGAGCGCGAGGTCGAGGTCGGTGCGGCTCGCGGCGTCGCCGACGAGGGTGCCGCCCACGCTGGCGGTGAGGTCGGCGCGGAGGTTGACCGGCAGCGGGATGGCGTCGATCGAGCCGGGGCTCGGGGTGCCGCCCGACGTGATGTCGAGCGCGTTCCACCCGTCCACGATGCCCATGGCACCGAACTCGACGGGGAGATCGCCCGTGATGTACACCGGCCACACGCTGCCGACGCCCTCGACGATCTCGTCGTTGTCGTGCGCGAGGTCGCCGTCGTCGTCGAGGAACACGAAGGGGAGCGCGTAGCGGAAGTAGACGCCCTCGTACCCTTCCAGCGGGAGGAGCTCGGACTCGTCGGGCGCGGCGACCTGGACGGTCACGCTCGCGGCGGTCACGCCCTCGCCCGCGAGCGTCTCGCCCGCGGTGAAGTCCTCCTCGAGCCAGAGGAGGTTGAGGCCGGTGGCGTCGTAGTCGCCCTCGAGCACGAAGGTCAGCGCCGTGAGCTCGAGGTCGGTGTCGGTGTCGGTGTCGGTGTCGGTGTCGGTGTCGGTGTCGGTGTCCGCCGCGGTGTCGCCGAACGCGGACGTGTCGCCCGTGTCCGCGAGCTTCACCGTCCCGCCGTCACACCCCGTCACCGCCAGCCAGAAAACGAACATGGGCCCCTCCTCCTTGGACTCGGAGAGGGGCCCATCGTACGCCAGCGCAGGACGATTCGCGCGCGGGACGCGTCTCGCGGGGACGGATCAGAGGGTGAGGGCTGCCTCGGGCTCGATCTTGGCCTTGACCGTGGGGTTCTTCTTCTGGAACTCCTTGATCATCTCGTCCACCCAGGCCTGGTAGCCGGCGGCGTCCGTGAACGGGGCGGCCGGGGTGAGGGTCTCGTTGGCGCCCGTGCCCTTGCAGGAGGTCGCGAGCTTGAGGTCGAACGTGCCGTTGACCGCGGCCTGGATGCGCTCGTTGACCTGGTTCGGCCAGGTGCGGCCCGCCTCGTTGATGGGGGCGTGGTGGATGATCACCCGCACGTCACCCTTCTTGCAGGTGGCGGTCTCGGTGGTGACCACGCCGTAGAGGAGCCCGCCCGAGGGCTGGAGCGCGTTCTTGTAGCGGATCCCGGCGAGGCGATCGGAGTCGGCCTCGGCGCCGAGGGAGAGGAGCGTGGTGCGCGCCTGCTCGATCGCCTTCTCGGGGAGGAGCGGGGCCACGTCGTTGATGGCGGCGACGGCGAGCTTCACGGTCTCCTGGTCCGCGCCGCCCTCACGCCCGACGCCCGCGGCGTTGGCGAAGGCGTCCACCAGGAAGCCGGAGAGCTCGGGGTCCTTCTCGGTCTGGGCGGCGGCCTTCAGCACGGGCACGGCGTCCTTCCCGAGGTTGCGCGCGAAGACCTCGAGGATGCCCTTGTAGATGGCGCGGTCCCCGGTGGTCATCGCGACGCGCGTGCGGAGGAGCTCCTGCACGGCGGGCGCACGGCAGTCGTCGATGCCGCGGTACCAACGCTTGGACCAGAACTTGTCGCCGAGCGCCGTGTGGGACTCCAGCCAGAACTCGGGGACTCCCTTGGTGTCACACTTCTCGCCGAGCTTGCTGATGGTGCGCGACTGGTCGTCCGGCTCCTGGGCCTCGATCCAGGTGCGCACGACATCCCCGGCGCCGAGGCCCACGGCCACGAGCACGGCGGCGTCCCCAGCGTCGCCCGCGAGCACCTTCTTGAAGGCCTCGGGCGCCGCGACCTTGGCGGCCGCGGGGTCACACGCGGCGAGGTCGGCGAAGGCCTTGCCCGTCTGGTTGGGGGCGGCGTCGACCACGGCCTTGGTGAGACCCTTCACGTCGCACGCGGCGGCCGCGTGGCCGGGGGAAACGAACGTTTGGAGGGCAAGGGCCGTGAGGACGATCCACATCGGTAGACTCCGAGGGAGGGCGAGATAGGGGGAAAGGATGGCGACGCCCGTAACACTTGAAGATCTGCCGCGCCTCGTGCGGCTCCTGAAGATCACCCTGGGGATCAACGTCGCGCTCGTCGCGGTGAACGCCGCCGTGCTCTACGCGCTGGCCGTGTTCGTGGTCGCCGAGCCCGCTGCCGTCGACGGCGTGGATCCCTTCGCCGAGGGCGACACCCTCGTCCAGAAAGGGGACCCTCGTGAGGAGATGAAGGAATTCTTCGACCGGATGACCGATCTGCTCGATCGCGCCGCCCGCAAGCACGGAACCAACCCGATGGACGTGCTCCCGACCCAGGAGTCGATCGCCGGCGCGGTCGAGACGCGCACGATGCATTCGGACGAGAGCCAGGCGGTGATGTTGAAGCTCCGCGAGGGGTTCGACTACTACGACCTCTCGTGGCCGACCGTCATTCCCGAGCGCTGACTCCGCGGGTACGATTCCCTTGCTGAGCGGGACGGCGAACGCCGAGAATCTATCCGTGGGGAGGATCGGGAAGGGCTCCGGCGTTTAGCTTCTCTGTCGTCGGCGCGGGGTCCGTCCTCGGCGACATGGGGAGCCGTGCCAAGGAAGTACATCCTCCTGGTGGAGGACAATCCGGATGACGAGGCGCTCGCGCTCCGAGCGCTGGGTCGTTGCTCGCTCGCCGCTGACGTGGTGGTCGCGCGGGACGGCGCCGAAGCGCTGGAGCGCGTGGGCACGGGTTCTCCGGCGCACGAAGGCCGACTGCCCGAAGTGGTCCTCCTCGACCTGAAGCTGCCGAAGCTCTCGGGGCTCGACGTGCTGCGTCGCCTGCGCGCGGACCCCCGCACCGTCATCCTCCCCGTGGTGGTGCTGACCTCCTCCAACGAGGACGAAGACGTGCTCGAGTGCTACCGCGCGGGCGCGAACAGCTATGTCCGCAAGCCCGTCGACTTCGACCAGTTCGCCGCGGCGGTCGCCGAGCTCGGGCGATTCTGGCTCCTCCTCTCCGAGTCGCCCAATCGCGACGTGAAGGCGCGATGAGGGGGCCCCGATGAGACGGCCCGTGCGCGCGCTCCTGGTCGAGGACTCCATCGACGACGCGACCCTCGTGCAGATGCAGCTCCGGCGCGCGGGGTTCGAGGTGTACGCGGAGCGGGTGGACAACGAGCGGGATCTGGACCGCGCCCTCGCGAAGGGCGGGTGGGACGTGGTCCTCTCCGACCACTCGATGCCCCAGTTCAGCTCGGACGGCGTGCTGCGCGTGCTGCGCGAGCGTCGGCTCGACCTCCCCTGCATCATCGTGTCCGGGCGCATCGGCGAGGAGGCCGCGGTGCAGGCGATGCGCGCCGGGGCCGCCGACTACGTCAGCAAGGACCACCTCAACCGCATCGAGCCCGCGGTGGCGCGCGCGCTGCGCGAGGCCGAGGACCGCCAGGCGCGGCGCGACGCCGAGGGGAACCTGCGGGTCCTCGAGTCCGCCGTCCAGAACCTCAACGAGGGCATCCTCATCGCCACGGGGGACGCCGAGACGCCGCGCGTGGTCTACGTCAACCACGGCTGGTGCGCGATGAGCGGCCACGACAAGGAGAGCGAGGTCATCGGCAACCCGGCCGCCCAGTTCGGCGGCCCGTGGGTCGACACCGAGGGGCTCGCCCGGCTGCGCGAGGACACCACCGGGCGCAAGGTCTTCCAGGGCGTGAGCACGATGCGCCGGAAGGACGGCGCCGAGCACGTCGTGGAGTGGCACGTCTCCCCGGTGCGCGACGGCCAGGGCAAGCTCACCCACTTCGTCTCCGTGCAGCGCGACGTGACCGAGCGCATCCGCGCCGAGGAGGCCCTCCGGGTGAGCGAGGAGCGCTACGCGCTGGCCGCCCGCGGCGCGAGCGACGGCCTCTGGGACTGGGACCTCGGCAGCGGCGAGATGTACCTGTCCTCGCGCTGGAAGAGCATGCTCGGGTACGCCGAGGACGAGGTCGGCACGAAGCCGACCGAGTGGCTCGACCGCATCCACCCCGACGACCGCACGCGGGTCGAGGCGGAGCTCCTCCTCCACGTGCAGGGCGACACCCCCCACTTCGAGAGCGAGCACCGGATGCGGCACCGCGACGGCGGCTGGCGCTGGATGCTCGTGCGCGGCATGGCCGTCCGCAACGCGCAGGGCAACGCCACCCGGATCGCCGGCTCGCAGACGGACATCACGCCGCACAAGGACATCGAGGAGCAGCTGGCCCACGGCGCGCTCCACGACGCCCTCACCGGGCTCCCCAACCGCGTCCTCTTCCTCGACCGGCTCCGCCACTCCCTCGGCCGCGTGCGGCTCCCGGCCCGCTTCGTGGCCGTGCTCTTCATCGACCTCGACCGCTTCAAGGTGGTGAACGACAGCCTGGGCCACGGCACCGGCGACCAGCTCCTCATCGAGATCGGGCGCCGGCTCGGCGCGTGCCTCCGCCCCGGGGACACCGTCGCGCGCATGGGCGGCGACGAGTTTGCGGTGCTCCTGGAGGACCTGCGCGAGCCGAGCGAGGCCACCCGCGTCGCGACGAAGATCCAGTTCGAGCTCTCCAAGCCGTTCGTGATGTCTCAGCGCGAGGTGTTCCCCACCGCGAGCATCGGCATCGCGCTGTCGGACTCCGTGGACGACAAGCCCGCCGACATGCTGCGCGACGCCGACACCGCGATGTACCGGGCGAAGGCGCTCGGCAAGGCCCGCCACGTCGTGTTCGACACGGCCATGCACGAGCGGGCGGTGGCGCTCCTGCAGCTCGAGAGCGACCTGCGGCGCGCCGTGGAGCGCGACGAGTTCCAGGTCTACTACCAGCCCGTCGTCTCCCTCGAGACCGGCGCCATCCTCGGCGTCGAGTCCCTCGTCCGGTGGATGCACCCGCTGCGGGGGCTCATCTCGCCCGCGGAGTTCGTGCCCTTCGCGGAGGAGACGGGCCTCATCGTCACGATCGGGGACCACGTGCTGCGGGAGACGTGCCGGCAGATGCGGGAGTGGCGGGACACCGTGCTGCACGGCCGCCCGTTCACGGTGAGCGTCAACCTCTCCGGCCGGCAGTTCGCCCAGCCCGACCTCATCGAGCACGTCGACGCCGCGCTGGCCGCGTACGACCTCGATCCGCGCTGCCTCCACGTCGAGATCACCGAGACCGTGCTCATCGAGAACCCCGAGGCGGCCGCGGACATGCTCGGGCGGCTGCGCCGCATGGACGTGCGCGTGAGCCTCGACGACTTCGGCACCGGCTACTCGTCGCTCTCGTACCTGCACCGCTTCCCGGTCGACACCCTGAAGATCGACAAGAGCTTCGTCAGCCGCATGGGCGGCGTCGGCGAGAACGCCATCGTCGGCACCATCGCGGCGCTCGCGACGAACCTCGGGATGGACGTCATCGCCGAGGGCGTCGAGACCAACCAGCAGGCACGGCGGCTGCGCCTCCTGAAGTGCACCAGCGCCCAGGGCTTCCTGTTCTCGCGCCCGGTCGAGGCGAGCCTCGTCACGAACATGATCACCGAGGACCGGCACTGGAAGGTGTCCGGGCGCGAGGTCGCGCGGGCGCGGTAGCGGTGGGGCGCTCTACCGGAGCTATGGCGCGGCCCCGTCTTCGATCCACGCCTCGATCGCGGCCAATGCCGGGTCGGGGAGGGGAACCTCGGGCGGCGGCGGCATGCGCGTGCCGTCGTCGACGATCTCGTCCTGGCGATCGTTGACCTTGAACCAGAGGAAGCTCGTCTCCAGCGATCCCGGCGTCACGTATGCCATGCCATCCCGGCCCGCGGGCACGCCGACGAGGTGGCTGGCATCCGCCGTGATGGGCGGGTGGACGTAGCTGTCCTCGACGTGGCATTCGCCGCAGTTCTCCTTCAAGAAGGGGAGGTAGACGTCGTCGACGTAGGAGAGCGACGACCCGTCGGTGTCGGTGTCGGTGTCGGTGTCCGCCGCCTCGGCGGGAGAGGTGTCGGCCTCTCCCGTGTCCTCGGCGGGGAGGCACGCGCTCGCGGTCAAGCAGGCGGCAAACAGCGCGGGGACGAGACGCATCGGAACACTCCAGGGGTGACCCACTGTCGCGGACCGCCCGTGTGAAGTGAATCCGGATGATCCGAATCCGATTGTCTCGCCCCGCCGGATTATCGCGTCACACCACGCGCAGGGTCCGCTCCACGGGCAACCGGTGGGTGGGGAACCCGTCCTCGGCCGCGACGCCGAGCGCCACGAGCGCCGGGACCGTGGCGTGCGCGGGGATGCCCAGCAGCGTCTTCACCGCGGCGGCATCGAACCCGAGCATCGGGGAGGTCGCGTAGCCGAGCGACTGCGCGGCGAGCAGCAGGAAGCCGACCGAGAGGTAGCTCTGGGCGTTGCCCCAGCCCTCGCGCGCGGCGTCGGGCTGGGCGCCGAAGATGCCGCGCACCTGGGCGACGGTGGCGGCGCGGCTGTCCTCCGACATGCCCGGGTGCGTGGTCTCCGGGAGGATCTCCATCGCGCCGAGCATGTCGCTGTAGACGACGATCACGACGGGCGCCGCGCCTACCTGGGGCTGACCGTAGGCGGCCTGCTGGAGCTGGGCGCGGACCGCGGGGTCCCGCACCGCGACGAAGCGCCAGGGCTGTACGTTCCAGGCGGACGGCGCGCGCCCGGCGAGCGTGATGATCCGGGTGAGATCGGCGTCGGGCACCGGCGCCGCGGTGTACTTGCGGACGGAACGGCGGGCCTCGATGGCATCGGGAACGGTGAGCACGGACATGGAACCTCGGTAGCGGCGGGCGTGCCGCGTGGGCTTTCGTTCTACGCGGAGTCGGCGGGCGGGACCAGGGGCCTGGGCCGAACCGGGCGTTCGGAATTCGGAACCACGCGGGGTGGTCGCCGGGCGTCCGCGGGCGGCGGGCGCCGAGGGTCGACTCCGCCGCCCTGAAAGCGCCGGCGCCAGCTTGCCAGATGGTCAGGACGCGCACAATTCTCGCCTCCGGCGCCATCGGTACGGGCCGACCGTCGCGGTGGCCGACACGCGAGGACCGGAGCCTACAACCGGGTTTGCCGAACGCCAGGGTCCGCGTCTCTCCCGGCTCTTTGGCGTCACCTTTTTCCCGTCGGCGGCGACTCGTGGCCACAAACGGCGTACCGTCCCCGACCGGGCGAGGTCCGAACCATGGCGTTTCTCGATCAGGTCCTCGAGCCCCCTTCCTACGGCTACACCCGTGGCGACGCCCTCTACGTCCCCTCCAAGGCCGAGCTGGTCCGCGAATTCGCCTCCCGGCTCAACGTGTTCACCACGGCGAAGAACTGGCTCCCCGCCTGGAGTTGGTTCACCACGAGCCTGCTCGCCATTCCGCTCGTGGTGTTCTTCACCCAGTACTTCTCCTGGCCGCTCCTGCTGGTCGGGTTCGTGTACAGCATGGTGGGCCTCGGCAGCCACGGCACGGTGTGGCTCCACCGCTACGCCACCCATCGCGGCTTCACGTTCACCAACGCGTTCAGCCGCTTCATCGTGCGCAACCTCGTGATCAAGGTCGTGACGGAGGAGGCCTACGTGGTCTCCCACCACGTCCACCACCACATCTCCGAGCAGCCCGGGGACCCCTACAACGTCCACGGTGGGTTCCTCTACTGCTTCCTGGCGGACGTGAACCACCAGCTCCTCTCGCGCACGCTCGACGCGAAGCAGTACCAGCGTGTCACCCAACTGATGACCCACACCGGCGTCCGCATCAACAGCTACGCCCAATACCAGCGCTGGGGCTCCATCTGCCACCCGCTGGCCACGGTCGGGCACTTCGCGCTGAATTGGGCATTCTGGTACGCCGTCTTCTTCGCGATCGGCGGCCACGCGCTGGCGACCGCCATCTTCGGCGCCTCGGCGGTGTGGGCGATCGGGATTCGCACCTACAACTACGACGGCCATGGGCAGGGCGTGGACAAGCGGGTCGACGGCATCGACTTCAACCGCGAGGACCTGTCGATCAACCAGACCTGGCCCGGCTACGTGGCGGGGGAGTGGCACAACAACCACCACCTCTACCCGAACGGCGCCCGGTCGGGCTTCCTCCCCTACCAGCTCGACCTCCCCTGGCTGTTCATCCGCAGCGTCGCGGCGATCGGCGGGATCAGCTCCTACCGCGACCACAAGGGGCAGTTCCTCCGCGACCACTACGAGCCCTGGCTCGCGCGGAAGAAGGCGGAGGCCGACGTGCCCGACAAGCAGCGCCAGACCGGGTAGGTCCGCCCGCCCCCACGGAGCGGCGCCCATCCGGCCTCCCCGCCGGGCGCGTGGACGAAATCGGCGGAGCTGCGCCAGGAAACCCGGCGGCGCGACCTCATCGTGGGCACTCACGACGTTACACCCGGCCCACACCGGGCAATCTCCCCATGCGCGTGCTCAAGCGAATCGGCGTCTTCTCCCTGGCCAAGCTCCTCGGCATGTCGATGGCGGCGATGTCGTTCGTGATCGCGATCTTCTACGCGCTCATCATCCTCGCCATGTCCGTGCTCGGCATGGCGGGCGCGCTCGGGGCCGGCGGTGACAGCGCGCTCCTCGGCGGCGGCGCGAGCCTCGGCATGGGCATCGTCATGGCGCTCGGGATCGTCATCTTCCTGCCGATCTTCTACGGCATCTTCGGGTTCGTGTTCGGGGCGCTCTACGGCCTGATCATCAACCTCGCGCTGCGCATGAGCGGCGGCTTGGAATTCGAGGTCGGCAGCGTGGAGTAGGGTCCGCCCGGGGCGCCCCCCGGGGCGCCCCAACCCTGGGGCAACCCTGGGATCACCCCCCGGTCGCCACCCACGCGCGCACCTGCCGGCGCAGGACCGGCAGCGACACCGCGCCGCCGCCCAGCACGACGTCGTGGAACGCCGGCAGCGAGAACCGCGGCCCCAGCGCGGCCTCCGCCTCGGCGCGGAGGGCGCGGAGCTCGATCTGGCCGAGCTTGTAGGCGAGCGCCTGGCCGGGCCACGTGATGTAGCGGTCGACCTCGTTCGCGATGTTGTTCTTCGCGAGCGGCGTGTTGTCGAAGAGGAAGCGCTCGGCACGGGCGCGGTCCCACCGCATCGTGTGGATGCCCGTGTCGACCACCAGCCGGGATGCGCGCCAACTGTCGAAGGACAGCATGCCGAGGCGGTCGAGGTCGCCGCTGTAGAGGCCCATCTCGTCCGCGAGGCGCTCGGTGTAGAGCGCCCACCCCTCGACGTACGCGGTGGTGCCGAGGTGGCGGCGGAAGGCCGGCAGCGCGGGCAGCTCCTGCGCGATCGCGATCTGGAGGTGGTGCCCGGGGATGGACTCGTGGAAGGCGAGCACCTCGGCCTCGAAGCGCGGGCGGGTCTCGGGGGCGTGGACGTTGATGTAGTAGTAGCCGTCCTGCTCGCCGGGCACGGGCTGCCGGTAGTAGGCGATCGTCGTGTAGGGGGCCTCGTGATCGGGCACGCGGCGCACGCCGCAGCTCGCGACGGGCAGCCGCCCGAACCAGGTGGGGATGCGCGCGTGGGCGGCGGCGAGCGCGGACGCGGCCTTCTGCTCGACCTCCTCGGCGGTCGTGAACCGCAGCGCCGGGTCGTCGCGGAGGTGGGCGAAGATCGCGACGAGATCGTCGGTGCCGAAGAGCCGATCCCCCAGCACCCGCATCTCGGCGTGGATGCCTTCGAGCTCGGCGAGGCCGGTGGCGTGGATGTCCGCGGGGGCGAGGTCGAGGCTCGTGTGCGACCGGGCGAGCGCGGCGTAGCAGGCGGCGCCGTCGGGCAGGGCCCACACCCCGGCGCGGTCCTCGCCGCGGGCGGCGGGCTTCACCGTCGTCGCGAGGAACGTGCGGTAGCGCAGGAGCGCGGGGCGGGCGCCGTCGCCGAGCGTGGCGAGCACGGCGTCCGCGAAGCGGTCGGCCTCCCCGGCCGGCCAGGCGGCGTGGTCCTGGGCGATGGGCGAGGCGGCGGGCCAGGCGTCGACGGGGCGGAGGAGGGCCTCGTCGAGCTGCGCGAGCACGATGGAGACGGACGCGCCGTCGGGGGTGCGCCCGGACGCGATGCCGTCGCGGAGGTGGGCGATCTCGGCGTCGACGAGCGCGGGCCATGCCCCGAGCCGCGAGAGGTAGCGGGCGCCGTCCTCGGGCGTCCGGATCGGCGTCACGTCGCCGAGGTCGAGCAGCACGAGCAGCGCGTTGTTGCGGGCGGAGAGGCCCCACTGCTCCATGCGGCAGGCGTCCGTGGCCTCGCTCGTGACGAGGTCCCCCAGGAAGAGCTCGAGCGTGGTCTGGTCCGCCGGCGAGAGGGCCGCCGGGTCGAGGGCCTCGGCGCGGGTGCGGAAGCCCCGGCGCGCGGCGATGTCCGCGGTGAGCGCGGCCGCGGAGTTGTCGTCCAGGCGGTCGTCGTAGCGGTGATCGCCCAGGCGCGTCGCCCACACCGGCCACCGCGCCATCGTGGCCTCCCAGTGGTCGTGCAGGAGCGCGCGGAGGGTGGGGTCGGCGACGCCGGCGACGTTGGGGTCGTCGCCATCCCGGCGAGCGGCGAGGTCGGTCACGCGGAGGTCGGCGGTGGACACGGAGGCCTCCGGGGCGGGGGAGGGGCCGTGCACGCAGGCGAGCACGCCGAGGAGGAGGGGGAGAGGAGGGAAACACCAGGCGGGGCCGCGACCGGTGGAGGGACGGGCGGCGGGCCCGGACGGAGCGGGGGCGGTCATCCGGGCACCTCGATCTCGGCCAGCGCGGCCTCGATCTCCGAGCGCCGCGCCTGCGTCGCGAGGAGGTCCAACGTGGCGGCGAGCACGATGGCGGCGCGCTCGTCGTCCAGGCCGGGGCCGCGCACGAGCGCGAGGAGCACGCGGATGCGGGCCCGCCGGTCGATCATCGGCCAGTCGTCCCGCGGAGGGGCGGGCGGCACCGGGGCGGTCTCGGGGCCGTAGCGAGCCAGCAGCGCGTCCACCAGGACGGGCAATTCCGGCTCCAGCGAGTGCCCCGAGAACCCGACGACGGCGGGCTCCTCGACCGCGCGCGCGAGCCCGTCGGCGCGCTCCGCCGGGCTCAACAACGACGCCACGATGAGGCTCCACTCGCGCTCCCGCTCCGACGCCAGCTCCGCCTCCTCCACCAGCGCGCGCGCGTCCGCGGGCAGGCTCGACACCGCGACCAGGCGCCGCAGGTCGGAGGCCGAGCGTTGGCCCCGCGGCGCGGTGCGGAACGCGTCGAGGCGCGTGTTCGCGGCGGGCGCGCCCCACACGAACCACGCGATGCCGAGCAGGACCGTCGCGAGCGCGCGCCTCACGGCGCCCTCGGGGCACGGCGCACCACCTGCACGCGCGTGAGGTCCACGATCAGCGGCGCGGTCGCGCTGAGGCCGAACGTGGCCTCGCCGTCGGAGTCGACCGGCACCTCCACCCACGTCCAGCGGTCGGGCACGAGCGCCGTCGGCACCCCGCGCGCCGCGCCGGACGCCTCGGTGGTCACGACGAGCCCGTCGCCGGAGACCGGGCGCGCCCAGAACGACAGGGTGGCCGGCCCCGTGCCGGTCCAGAGCGGCAGCGGGTCTCCGGCGCGCAGGCGCAGGGAGAGCCCGTAGCGACGGGCGTCGTAGGGGGTGTCCACGTCGATCACGTCGGCGCCGTCCCACGTCCAGGTGCGCCCCTGGTCGGCCCACGTCGGCGGCAGGCGGAACGCCCACGTCTCCGCGTCCGCGAGCGCCGGCGCGCCGAACATCTCGCGCAACATCCCGATGGCCGGCTGCCCGATGAGATCGGCGCTCCCGACGTCCCCGGCGAGGTGCACCGCCTCGGCGTCGACCTGGGGGTGCATCAGCACCCACCGGAAGCCGTCGTCGAGCAGGGCCACGAGGTCGGCGTCGGTCCACGTCAGCGGCGGGGCCCGCCGGCCCAGGTCGAGGAGCGTGCCGAGGAGCGCGTTGCCGCCGACGTAGTCGCGGAACGCGAGCAGGTCCGTGCGGCGGATGAGCTGGTTGCAGTTGAGCAGCGGCTGCCCGTGCACGACCTGGTTGTATTGGAACCGCGCGTTCGCGATCGAGAGCGGCTGGTACTGGAGCGGGAGCTCGATCACCCCGCCGGGCTCGGCGTCGTGGAGCCGCGCGTACAGCGCGGGGATGGTCGCGTCCTCCAGCGGGCGCGCCGCCGGACGGTCTCCTGCCCAGAGCGGCTGCGTGAAGCCGACGATCGCGAGCGCGCCGACCGCCACCGCCACGGGAGACCGCCGCAGCGAGAGCCGCAACGTGCCCGCGCCCGCGGCCGCCGCCCCGGCGAGCGCCAGCGACGTGATGACGCCGATGCGGTAGGGCCGGTAGGCCTTCGAGAAGAAGGGCACGTGCTCGTAGGCCCACGCGTACGCCAGCGGCGCATCCGCCGACCACTGCGGCAGGGGCGGCGTGTCGTCGAGCATCAGGAACGGCCCGAGGGTGAGCACCGTCGCGCCCGCCGCGATGACCAGCCAGCCGCGCGCCCGCCGCCCCGCCGCGACCGCCCCCGCCACGCCGATCACCCACGCGAGCGCCCCGGGGGTCGAGTCCAGCGGGTTGGTCACGAAGCGCGCTGCGAGCACGGCCCGCACGCGCGTGCTGTTCTGGATGACCTGCATGGCGTCGTGCTCTTCGAGGGTCGGCTCGTCGAGCGACGCGAGCGGGAGCCGCCCGTCGGAGAGGTCCCGCGCGCGCGTCCAGGCGTCGGGGTCGGTGTAGAGCGCCGTCCCGAGCGGCGGCCGCTCCGGCGTCTCCCGGCGCACGAGCGGGATGAGCGGCGCGTTGAGGGTGGCCGCGAGCACGAACGCCCCGAGCATCCACACCGCCGCCCGCGTCCGCCCCTCCACCGCCTGCCACGCCGCGAACGCGAGGCCGAACATCCCGGCGAACAGCGTGTAGTACCAGTTGAACGGCCCGACCAGCGCGAGCACCAGCGCCGCCGGCAGGGCGCGCCGCCACCCGGGCTCCCGCGCGAGGTTCACCAGCGTGAGGCCGAAGAGCGGCAGGAGCCCCGCCGCCACCAGCTCGATGCACCCGGCCGCGCCCTCACCGTAGAGGTACGGGCTCGTCGTGAACACCACCGCCGCGACCACCCCCGCCGCCTCCGTCCGCCCCAGCGCCCGCCCGAACGCGTGCGCCGCGAGCGCGGAGGTCACGATCGCGCCGACGAGCAGCACGTTGTAGGCGGGGACGAGCGGCACGCCGATCAGCACGAGCCCCGCGCCGATGGCCTGGAGCGCCGCGTGCCCGAACGACCACAGGTTGTAGCCGATGGGGAACAGGATGCGGTCGGTCACCGCCGTGAGCGTGCCCGCGGCGACCTGGTCGGCGAGGTGCCAGATGAGCCAGAGCGTCGTCCACGCGTCGAAGCGGTCGCCCCAGATGTGGGTCGAGAACCGCGTCGGCAGGGGCCACAAGAAGGCCAGGGCGCCGAGGGTGTAGGCCGCGGTCCACGCCGCGTACCGCGCCACGGCCGCGCCGAGCGGAGACACGCCGCGCACTGCGGGGCTCGCCGCCGGGGTGGGGCTCGGGGGCGTTCCAGCGGGCACGGTCACGTCCGCCGGAGGCTACGGGGTGCGGGGAGGGGGGTCAAGCGCGCCG
>JAUXTN010000007.1 GCA_030684355.1 Pseudomonadota bacterium | reverse complement strand
GACGGCCAGCGGCGCGGTCCTCACGCGCGCCGCCACCCTCGCGAACGGCGGCGCCGAGGTCACCGCCGACACCGTCGGCGCCGCGGGCAGGCTCGGACAGGTCGCCGGCGGCCTCGCCACCGGAGCGCGCGTGCTCGACGGCGTGCGCGGCGGGCTCGACGTGGCACGCGGGGTCAACCAGATCGCCACGCACACCTCGGACCCCGACCAGATGCAGGCCGGCTCCGTGCGCACCGCGCAGGGCGTCGTGCGGACGCTGGGCGCCGCCGCGGGACCTGCCGGCGCCGCTGTCGCGACCGCCGGCAACTTCGCGATCGAGGGCGCGGGGGACGATGTCGCGACCCGGCGCCGCGGCTGGCTCGGCGGCGATCGCGGTGGCTCCGGATGGGCGGCCGACACGGGCCGGGACCTGGAGACCCAGCTCGCGGGCAACCACCCACGCCTCGCGCCGGTGGCCGGCCGTGTCGCGACCGCCGCGGTGCTGCCTGCCGCGGCCGCGACCAACATCGCGGCGCACACCGCCGACGCGGGCGACCGCGCCGCCGACCAGTACGCCGCCGCCACCGGGCTGACGGGCCCCAGCGCGTCCGCCTCCGCGGAGGCCGCCGCGCGGATGGAGCGCGGCGAGCGTCCGCATGCCAGCGCGACCGCCTCGCGCCACGAGCGCGAGGTCCAGGGCGAGATGGCCCGCGCCGCCGCCGCCCGCCGCCCGATCGTGGCCCCGTCCACCGCCCCCGATCCGCTGGTCTCCCCTGCGCGCGCCGCCGACGTGCGCGCCGGCCAGGTGGACGCCGCGGGCCGCCGGACCGGCGCCTTCCCCGGCTTCACGCCCCTCGGCGCCGCCGAGAGCGTGTCGCGCGAGGAGCAGATCCGGCGGGCGGTGCTCGGGGGGTAGGGGCGGCGTTCCCGGGGGCGGCTCCGTTTCGAATGCCGCTGCGTTTACCTGTCTACGTGGTCGCGCGGTCCAGGAACGAGACGAGCGGCAGGACGCGCCGGCACCCGTCCGCGACCCGGTCCACGAAGTCGTCCGCGCACACCTGGGCGTCCGTGAAGAGCGTCGCCGCGGTGAAGCTCTTGCGTCGGAGGTCCTCCGCGAGCGGGTGATCCGCGGCGTACCCACGGGGGATGCGCACGAGCGACGCGCCCGCGTCGAGGCCGCCGAGGCCGTCCCGCACGGCGATCCAGGTGGGGGCGTGCGTGTCGATGGCGGCGCGGATCCGCCCCGCGACGGTGGGGTCGGGCTGCCAGAGGCCGCCGACGAGGAAGGAGCCGCCCGGCTCGAGGTGGAGGTAGTACCCGGTGGCCGCGGGCCCCTTCTCGCGCCCGCGTGGAAACTGCGCGGAGGCGTGGGTCTTGTAGGGGGCCTTGTTCGTCGAGAAGCGGGTGTCCCGGTAGATGCGGAACACGGACTTGTCGTCGCAGATGGCGGCGGGGTCGATCTCCGCGAGCCGCGGCGCGAGCGCGCGCACGAATGCGAGCAGCGGCGCCTTCACGTCGGTCTCGTAGCGGCCCTTGTTGGCGGTGAACCAGTCGCGGTCGTTGTGGGCGGCGAGGTCCGTCAGGAACGTGAACAGGGCGGGGGAGAAGGGCATCCGGAACGCCTAACGGAGATCGGGACTACGCGCGCCGACCGCCCACGACGCGCTCGACCCCCGCGAGATCCTTCCAGATCCGCACCTCGGGCAGGCCCGCGGCCGTCAGCAGCGCGGCGACGTCCGCCGCCTGGCCCGCGCCGACCTCCACGAGGACGCCTTTCCGCGCGCGCGCCGCCGCCGCCGGGATCAGCGCCCGGTAGACGTCCAGCCCGTCGGGCCCCCCGTCCAGCGCCCCGCGCGGCTCGTGGTCGCGCACCTCGGGCAAGAGCCCGTCGATGTCGCGCGAAGGGATGTAGGGCGGGTTCGACACGATCCAGTCGATCGTGCGGGCGGCGGGGATCGCGGAGAGCAGGTCCCCCCGGAGGACCGCGACCCGCTTCTCCAACCCGTGCTTCACCACGTTGGCGCGCGTGGCAGCGAGGGCCTCCTCGCTCCGATCCACCGCGAAGAGCCGCACCGCCGGCCGCTCCAACGCGAGCGTGAGCCCGATGCACCCAGTGCCGCTGCCGATGTCGGCGACGAAGATCGGCGGCTCCGCGGGCGCGTCCACGCCCCCGGGGCTCGTCGCGCCAGGGCTCGTCACGTCGGGGCCCGTCACGTCGGGGCTCGTCGCGTCGGGTGCCACGTCGGTAGGCGCGGACACTTCCGCCGCGTCGGCGCTCGACCAGGGCAACGAGGCCTTCACGCCGCCGTGAGGGGGGCCTTTGTCCCCCGGTGGCGGCGAGACGGACAGCCACTCCAGCGCCGCCTCGACGAGGGTCTCGGTGTCCGGCCGCGGGACGAGCACGCCGGGCGTGACGATGAAGTCGTGCCCGTAGAACTCCTTCTCGCCAAGGATCCACGCGAGCGGCTCGCGGTTGCCGCGGCGGCGCACCAGCGGGCGGAGGCGCTCGAGCTCGTCGTCCGTGAGGGGACGGTCGTAGCTTAGGTACACCTTCACGCGATCGAGGCCGAGCACGTGCCCGATGAGGAGCTCGGCGTCGAGCCGCGCGGACGGGATGCCGCGCTCCTTGAACCAGGCCGCGGTGGTGGTGAGGACCTCGACGAGCGGCTTCACCGCCCCTCGACCTCGCGCAAGAGCTCGGCCTGGAAGTAGCTGGTCACGCCGGTGATGAGCTCGTCCATGTCGCCCCCGACGATCTGCTCCAGCTTGTAGAGCGTGAACGTCGTGCCGTCGGCGTTGGTCACCCGGTGATCGGTCACCCGGTTCTGCGGGTAGTTGTAGGTGCGGATGCGCTCGCTGCGGTCTCCGCTGCCGACCTGGGCCTTGCGATCGGCGGCCTCGAGGGCATGCTGCTCGTCCTCCTGCTTCTGGAGCAGGCGCGCCGAGAGCACCTTCATCGCCTTGGCCTTGTTCTTCGTCTGGGACTTCTCGTCCTGGCAGATGACGACGAGGCCGGTCGGCAGGTGGGTGATGCGCACGGCGGAGTCGGTCGTGTTGACGCTCTGGCCGCCGGGGCCGCCGGCGCGGAAGACGTCGATCCGGATGTCCTTGTCGACGATCTTGACCTCGACCTCGTCGGGCTCGGGCATGACCGCGATGGTGGCCGCGGAGGTGTGGATCCGGCCCTGCGACTCGGTGGCCGGCACGCGCTGCACGCGGTGGACACCGGCCTCGTACTTCAGGTGGGAGTAGGCGTTCTCCCCGCTGATCTGGGACACGATCTCCTTGTAGCCCTGCTGTGCGCCGCTCACCGTGATCTCGGAGGCGGCCATCACCTCGAGCTTCCAGCCCATCTTCTCGACGTAGCGGGCGTACATACGGAACAGATCGCCGGCGAAGAGCGCGGCCTCGTCCCCGCCGGTGCCGGCGCGGATCTCGAGCAGGATGTTGCGGCCCTCGTAGGGGTCCTTCGGGAGGAGCTGCAGGCGTAGCTGCTGCTCCAGCACGGGCAGGCGCGCGTTGATGCGCTCCTGGTCGGCCTGCGCCATCTCCCGCATGTCGGGATCGGCGAGGAGGTCCGCCAGCTCGGCCTGCTCGGCCTCGAGCGCGCGGATCTCGCGCGCGAGCTCGACCATGCGACCGACCTCGGCGTGCTCGCGCGTGACCTTGCGGTACTTGTCCCGCTGCCCCGAGATCGCGGGGTCCATGAGCTGGCGTTCCAGCTCGGCGTGGCGGGCTTCGATGTCGTCGAGGCGGAGGAACATGGCGAGGTCCTGGCGGTGGGCCCCCCGTCATGGACGGGGGCGTTCGCGGCCTCCCGCAGGCGAGCAGGCACGGCCGGATGGATGGCCCGGCCTGCGCCGAACAAAACGGGCGCGACCGGCCGAACCCCCGCGCGCGTACATGCGGCGGGGGGACGGGGCGCCAGGCCCGGAAGGGGTTGCGATCACGCAGCCCGCAGCCACCTGGCGCGGACCGGCGTCGCTACTCCTGCGGCGTGGCCGCGATGTTGTACTTCTTGTTGAACCGCTGGACGCGGCCCTCGGCCTGCAGCGCGCGCTGCTTGCCGGTGTAGAACGGGTGCGACGCCGACGAGATGTCGACCGGGACGACGAAGTGCGACACGCCGTCGATGTCGCGGGTGTTCTTCGACGAGAGCGTGGACCTCGTGACGAACTCGGTGTTGGCACCGGTGTCGACGAAGATCACGCAGTTGAGCTTGGGGTGAATGCCGTCCTTCATCTGATCTCCTGCGGGAAGGTCCCGCGCGCCGCTGGGATTTCTAAGGGCGCGCTATTTACCCGACGGCGCGGCCCTGTCAAGCGCGGCGGCGTCAGGTGAGGCGTCGTGTAGTGAGGCGTCGAGCAAGGCGAGCGCGGCGTCGGCGGTGGCCGCGGTCCGGACCCGGGCGGCGCGCGTGACCTCCGCGGTCGTCTGGAGGCGATCGGCGCGCAGGGTCCCGGTCTCCCGAAGGTCGAGCGCGGGCCAGAGGCCACGCCGGGCGATCTCGGTGTCGAGCCGGATCTCGCTGGTGGCGGCGTCCCGCAGGGCGTGGGCGACCGGCCCGTCGGTGTCGGCCGTGGCGAAGAGGCTGAAGGACCCGCCCTCCTCGCACTCGCGCGCCGCGCCGAAGACCCGCCGCACCCGCAGGAGCGCGCTGGCCTCGAGCCCACCCGCGGAGCCGCCGGCGGCCGCCGCGAAGCGATCCAGCGAGTCGAAGAGCATCACGACATCCCGCCGGTGCTCGACCAGCCGCTTGGCGCGCTCGATCGCCATCTCGGCGACCTGCACGTGGCGGGTGTCGGGCTCGTCGAACGTCGTGGCGAGGACCGTGCCGGGGACGGTGCGCTCGGCCTCCGTGACCTCCTCGGGGCGCTCGGCGATGAGCACGACGAAGAGGGCGACGTCGGGGCGGGTCTTCGCGATGTCCGTCGCGAGCCGCTGGAGGAGGGTGGAGCGCCCGGAGCGCGGCGTGCCGACCACGAGCGCGCGCTGGCCGAAGCCGAAGGGCGCGCACGCGGAGAGGAGGCGGAGCTGGGGATCGGCGAGGTGGAGGCGGCGGCGCGGCCAGACGGAGGTGAGGTTCTCGAAGAGCACCTTCTCCCGGGCGGACTCAGGGGGCTCCCCGTTGACGCGCTCGACCTTGATGAGCGCGAAGTAGCGCTCGTTCTCCTTGGGGGCCCGGACCTGGCCACCCACGAGATCGCCCGTGCGGAGGTTGAACCGCCGGATCTGGGACGGGGAGACGTACACGTCGTCCGAGCCGGGATGGAAGCTGTACTCGGTGGCGCGGAGGAACCCGAACCCGTCGGGCAGGATCTCGAGGACGCCGGAGCCGTCGGAGGTGGCTCCCCCCGTCTCACGGAGGATCGCCGCGACGAGGTCCTGCTTCTTCAGGCTCGACGCGTTCTCGATGTTGCACGTGCGCGCCGTCTGGATCAGCTCGGCGATGGACTGGCTCCGGAGCGAGCCGAGATCGAGCGGCATGGGGGGATGTGGGGGTGGGAGGGGGGGCGTCGACCCGGGGAGGAGGCGACGGGGGAGGGGCCCGCGGGGGAGTGCGGGCGCGGGGGGAAGGCGCGCTCAGGCCGTGCGGAAGCAGTCCTTCAGCGCCAGGAGGAGCGAGGGGTCATTCGTCTTGAACTTGCCGCGGGCAATATCGATCGGGCCGGGGGACTTGCCCCGGAGCACGAGGGCCTCGAACACCGCGGGGTCGGACTTGACCACGCAGTCGGCGTTCTCGGTCTTGCCGGGGGTGACGGTGCACGCCGCGGCGTCGAGCCGGACGGTGTACTTGTCGTCCCCTACGGAGAAGTAGTAGGTCACGGGGCGGGCGATCTTGCCCGGGATGTAGCGGCTCGGGAAGGCCGCGAAGATCTCGCGCGTGGTTGCCATCTTAGGACGTCACCCGGGTTGCCATGGGGCGCGAGCGTAGCGCGCGCGGGCTTTCATGGCGAGAGGCGTTCGACGGAAGTTATGCGGCAGCGGCCGGAGGAGCGCCGTGGACATTCGGGCACGCATGGACCAGCTCGTCGAGGAGCTCGATCGCCACAACCGGCTGTACTACGAGCAGAACGCTCCGGTCATCTCGGACTGGGAGTACGACGTGCTGTTCCGCGAGCTCGAGGGCCTGGAGGCCGAGCACCCCGAGCTTGCGCGCGCCGACAGCCCCACGCGGCGGGTCGGCGGGGCCCCGATCGCGGAGCTCGTGCCGTTCGTGCACGAAATCCCCATGCTCTCGCTCCAGAACGGCTTCAAGCGCGAGGAGCCCGACACCGACCCCTGGATCGACCTGCGCGACTTCGAGGACCGCGTCCGGCGCGTGCTCGGCGGGGACGCCCCCGCGACGATCGCCTACGTGGTCGAGCCCAAGCTGGACGGGCTCGCGATGGAGTGCGTGTACGAGGACCGCCGCTTCGTGCGTGGCGGCACCCGCGGGGACGGCGTCGTCGGCGAGGACGTGACCCACAACCTGCGGACCATCGCGTCGATCCCGAAGGAGCTCCCGCCCTCGGCGCCGGCGCGGCTCTCGATCCGCGGCGAGGTGCTCTTCGATCTGCCGGGCTTCGAGCGGATGAACGCGGCGCGGGAGGCCGCCGGGGAGCGGCGCTTCGAGAACCCCCGGAACTCCGCGGCGGGCACGATGCGCCAGCTCGACCCGCGCAGCGCGGCGGGCCGCCCCCTCCACTTCTACGCGCACTCCGCGGGGGGCCTGCCCCTGCGGTTGGCCTCCCACCACGAGCTGCTCACGCGCGCGGCGGAGTGGGGCTTCAAGGTCAACCCGCTCAACCGGCTCTGCAACGGCATCGAGGAGGTCATCGCGGCGGTCGCCGACCTCGAGCGCCTCCGCGTCGACCTCCCCTACGAGATCGACGGCGCCGTCGTGAAGGTGGACAGCCTCGCGCTGCAGGACGCCCTCGGGTTCGTGACCCGGTCGCCGCGGTGGGCCATCGCGTTCAAGTACCCGCCGCCGACCGCGCGGACGCGGCTCGACAGCGTGCTCTTCAGCGTCGGCCGGACCGGCGCGGTCACCCCCGTCGCGAACCTCGCGCCCGTGCGGGTGGGTGGCGTGACGGTGCGCAACGCGACGCTCCACAACGAGCACCAGATGACGCGCGTCCTGGGCCTCCGCCAGGGGGACCTCGTCGAGATCCGCCGCGCCGGGGACGTCATCCCGGAGGTGCTCCGCGCCGTGGACGAGCCCGGTCGTGACGCACGGCCGCTCGTGACCTACCCGGAGGCCTGCCCGCAGTGCGGCGCCCACCTCGTGCGCGAGCCCAACCCGGACGACCCCGACAAGGTGCTCATTCGCTGCCCGGACAAGCTCGCGTGCCCCGCCCAGGCGCGCGGCGCGATCCGCCACTTCGCCTCCCGCCACGCGATGGACATCGAGCACGTGGGCGAGAAGATCGTCGACCAGCTCGTCACCCACGGCCTCGTGCGCCGCCCGTCGGATCTCTACGGGCTCACGAAGGAGGCCCTGGTCGGCCTGGAGCGCATGGGGGACCTCTCGGCGCGCAACCTCCTCGCCGCCATCGAGGCGTCGAAGGCGCGCCCGCTCGACAAGGCGCTCATGGCGCTCGGCATCCCGATGGTGGGGGAGTCGACGGCCCGGGACCTCGGGCGCCACTTCGGCAGCATCGACGCGATCATGGCGGCGAGCATCGAGGAGCTCACGGGCGTGTACGGCGTGGGCGAGAACGTCGCGACCTCGGTGCGCGCGTTCTTCGACGAGCCCGGCAACGTCGAGGAGATCCAGCGGCTGCGCGAGAAGGGCGTCCAGTTCCCCGCCACCGCGCGCGTCGTCAACGGAACCACGTTCGCCGGCAAGACCTTCGTGTTGACCGGCACCCTCCCGACGCTCTCGCGCGACGCCGCGAAGGCGAAGATCGAAGCGTCAGGAGGCAAGGTGACAGGCAGCGTCTCGAAGAAGACCGACTACGTGGTCGTCGGCGCGGACGCCGGCACCAAGCTGGAGAAGGCAGTGGAGCTCGGCGTGAAGACCCTCGACGAGACCGCCCTCCTCGCGCTCCTCGAGGGGGCGTCTTGACCCTCCTCGCGCTGCTCGCGTGCACCGAGCCGGAAACCCTGGAGTCCGTCTCCGCGGCGCTCGCCCAGCGCGCGGTCGACGACGCCGAGCTCCCCCTCCGCTCCATGACGGCGCTGGCGGGGCTCCTCGGCGAGACCTGCGGCGTGGCCTCCGTCGAGGACTACACGTTCACCAGCCGCTCGGCGGCGGCGATGCGCGCCTCGACCGCCACGGTCGACCGCGACGAGACCACGCAGACCTGGACCTTCACCGGCGTCGGCCTCGACGAGATGGACGGCACCCTGCTCGTCGACACCGACGCCAGCCAGGACAACCTCGCCGTGACCTACACCGCGGACGGGCTGAAGTTCACCGCGGGCATCGAGATCCGGGACTGCGACACGGACATTCCGAGCGTCGTGGTGGGGGGCACCGGCACCTGGTCGACGGCCTCGCTGACCACGTCCTTGACCCTCGTGGGCGTCGCGCCCGCCAACGGCCTCGGGTTCAACCCGGTGACGGCCGAGGTGCCGACGGGCGGCCAGGTGCGCGCCTCGGACGAGACCGCCGGGTGGGTCATCCTGCTCGACGAGGTCTCCACCTTGCCCCCGGACGCCGGGGTGTGGACGGGCCAGGCGACCGGCACGGGATGGAGCTACGCGGTCGAGGTCGGCTGGCCGTAGCCGCCGACGCCGGCGCCGTCAGTGCAGGACGGTGATGAACCCGGTGATGCCCGTGCGGTAGCCGAGCGTGCCGGAGACGCCGGCGCCGAGCCGCGTGCGGTCGTTCCAGGGCCCGAAGAGCGGCTCGGAGATCAGCATCACGCCGGCGACCCCCTCGACAGGCAGCCGCGCGGAGAGCGCCACGGTCACGTCACCCCCGAGGACGGTCGCCGGGCTCTTCGACCACGGCACCACCCCGAGGCCGACCCAACCCTGCACGCCCTCGTCCGCGCGGCCGCCCCGCAGGGTCGCGCCGGCATCGATCGCCCAGGAGGTGGCCCGCTCGGAGAGGTCCTCGTTCGCGGTGAGCTGGTGCTCCAGGCCGGCCCACGCGTGTACGCCGAGGAGGCGCCCGATGGGGAGGGTGAGCCGCGCGCCGCCGCCGGCCGCGTAGCCGCTCTCGGCGTACAAGGCGGCGTCCATCGTCTCGGCGACATGGGCGGCGTGGGCGTAGAGCCCGAAGGCGGGCACGATGGTGAGCCCGACCTCCCCGCCGAGGAGGGTGTCGACCCGCCAGGCGTCACACGCGGTGCCGGTACAGCCGGCTTCACGGAGCCACGCACGCTGGCCCGCCGTGTAGGCCGACACCTCTACGCCCAATGCCTGGAGACCGGACGGCGCGAGGGGCGCGGCGAGCGCGGTAGCGGCGGCGAGGAGGAGCATCCGGGCGCACTAACCGGCACCCCTGCCACGTGACAGACCTTTGCTTGCTCCGGTCCTACCGTGGCGCTACGGTGCGCGCCGCTCGGGGTCCGACTTGTTCCTGCACCTCCTGTTCGCCTGCTCCGGCGGAGACGCGAAGATCACGGCTCCGCCGGTCCTCGAAGGCCCGCGGCCGGACGTGGTCGTCGTCACGTTGGACACGACGCGGGCGGATCGCCTCGGCGCCTACGGGTACAAGCTGGCGCAGACCGACACCATCGACCGGCTCGCCGACAACGGCATCCGCTTCGACAACGCCTACTCGCCGCTGCCGCTCACGATCCCCGCGCACGCCACGCTGTTCACCGGGCTCCTCCCGTTCCACCACCACATCCGTGGGAACGGCGACAACGTGCTCGCGCCCGAGTTCACGACGCTGGCCGAGATCCTCCGCAAGGAGGGCTGGTCGACCGCGGCGAGCGTCGCGGCCTTCGTCACCACGCGGCAGTGGGGGTTCGCCCAGGGCTTCGGCGCGTACTTCGATTCGATGCCCGAGGCCGACGACAACGACCGCAACTACTGGCACAACGAGCGCCCGGGCGCGCTGGTGGTGGACGACGCCCTGAATTGGCTCGCCGGCCAGCCCGCGGAGCAGCCGGTCTTCCTCTGGGTGCACCTCTACGATGCGCATTACCCCTTCGTCCCGAAGGGCACCTACGCCGAGTCGACGCCGGATCGCCCGTACGACGGCGAGCTCGCCTACGTGGACGACCAGATCGGGCGGCTGGTCGAGGCCTTCGAGGGCCGCAACGTGCTCTGGGCCCTCATCGGGGACCACGGGGAGAGCCTGGGCGAGCACGACGAGCTCTCGCACGGGTTGTTCACGTACAACGCGACCCAGCACGTGCCGTGGATCCTCTCCGGGGCGGGGGTGCCCGCGGGCGTCGTGAAGGAGCCGGTCAGCGCGGCGGACCTCACCCCGACGCTCCTGCACCTCTTGTCCCTGCCGGTGCCCGAGGGGCTCGACGGGAAGCCGCAGCCCGGCGGCGGGGGCACCCCCTACGCCGAGAGCTACACCCTCTCCGACCGCTTCCGTCTCGCGCCCCACCGCGCCGTGGTCGAGGGGACGCTCAAGCTCATCGCGACCCCCAAGCCCGAGCTCTACGACCTCGCCGCCGACCCCGGCGAGCTCACCAACCTCGCCGCGTCCCGCCCGGACGACGTGGCGCGCTTGACGGCCACGCTCGCCGCGATGAACGCGACCCCCCCGAGCGCGAACGGTGCGTCGATGGACGCCGACACGCTCTCGCAGCTCGCGGCCCTCGGGTACATGACCACCGGCGGCGGGGACACCGTGGATCCCCTCACGCTCCCCGATTCGAAGGACTTCCAGCCGATCATCACCGCGGCGAAGAGCCTCGAGCGTGGCCCGGGGGACCTCACCCCCGAGCAGCTCCTCGCGAAGATCGACGGGCTCCTCGCCCTGAAGCCCGATGCCTTCGAGCTCCGCATGCGGCGGCTGACGCTGCTCGCGCGGCTGGAGCGTCGGGACGAGGCGAAGCTGTTCGCCGAGGAGACCACGACGCTCTTCCCGGGGCGCGCGCGGGTCTGGCTCATGCTGGCCACGATGGCGATGCAGGAGCGGGACTCCGAGCAGGCGCTCGCGTACGCGCGACGGGCCGTCGAGGCCGAGCCGGGCGAAGGCGCCGCCCGCGAGGCCGTGGTGGAGGCCCTCTTCACCTTGAAGCGCCCGGAGGAGGGCCTGGCCGAGGCGGTCGCCGCGATGACGGCGGACCCCAAGAACTACGGCGTGGCCGCGCTCCTGGGCCGCTACTACCTCGGCATGAAGGACCTCCCGAACGCGGAGAAGTACCTCCGCCTCGCGGTGACCGGCCCCAACCCTCGCCGGGCCGCGCGGCAGCAGCTCGCGCTCCTTGCCCTGGCGGCGGGCGCGCGGGCGGACGCGTACAACCTGCTCGACGACGAGGTCAAGGACTACCCCGGCAACCAGGTGGCACGAAAGATGCTCTCCAGGATGTACGCCGAGGACCAACGTTGGTTGGATCAGCGCGACCATGTCGGGTTTCTCGCCCGTGCCAACCCCGAGGATCCCCTGGCATTGCGGGCCTTCTCCCAGTGCCTCTTCAACCTCGGCGACTACCTCGGCGCCCGCGCGACCATCGACGTCGCCCTCGACCTCGCGCCCGAGGATCCGGATGTGCTGATGCTTCACGCCAACCTGCTCGCCAAGGAGGGCAAGCGCGAGGAGGGGCTCCAGGTGCTCGCCGCCGCGAACGCCGCGAACGCGAAGCGGATCGAGGCGCAGAAGGCCGAGGCCGCGAAGAGCGGCGCGAAGCCGTCCGCCCCCAAGTCGGCAGGCAGCCCGACGGCGGCCGGCACCACCGGTGCGGGGAAGGCCCCGGCGAAGGTGGCGCCCACGCCGCCCGCCGGCGCGCCCGCGGGAGGTGCCCGTTGAGGCGGTTCGGGTACGTCGCCGCGCTGGTCGGCGCGCTGGTGTTGATGGGGAGCAGCCCCACGGGCGAGGCGCCGGCGGGCGGTGGGCAGCGCGCGAAGCGGGCCGAGGGCGGCGTCGGGCCGGGCGGCGCGCGGCTTGGGCCCGGCGGGGCGAAGGGCGAAGGCCGGGTCGGCAAGAAGGGCAAGGCCAGCGGCAAGGCCGGCGCCGGCGCGAACAAGAAGCTCCTCGGCGCGGCGGCCGGCAACATGTTCCTGCGCCAGGGAAGCACCCGCGCGGCGGTCGCCTCCTTCCGCAAGCAGCTCGAGAAGAACCCCGACTCCGTGGCGCTCCACACCGGGCTCGGCAAGGCGCTCGCCAAGATCGGCCGGTGCGAGGAGGCGTTGGAGCACCTCTGGCCCTACGTGGGGACGCTCCCGTTCGGCGCGGACGCCGCGCTCGCGGCGTCCACCTGCTCCAACCGGATCGGGCTGTTGGACGACGCCATCTACTTCGATCGCATCGCCATCGATCTCAACCCCACGAGCGCCCGGGCGCTGACGAACCTCGCCCTCGATCTCTCCGCCGCCGGGGACACCGTCGGGGCCGACGAGGCGCTCGAGGAGCTCCTCTTCCTCCGCCCCGAGCGGGACGCCTCGGCCTACGCGCGCGCCGTGCTCGCGCTGCGCGAGGGCGATCTCGACACGTTCGACCTCGTGGTCGAGGCCTGGGAGCGGAACGACGGGGCCAGCCTCGATCTCCGCCGCCTCCAGGCGCAGGCGTGGCTTGACATGGACAACCCCCGCGCCGCCGTCGCGTCGCTCGAGAACGTCGTGCGGCTGCGCAACGGCCAGCAGGTGCGGCACCTCCGCGCCGAGGCCGCCCGGCGCATGGGGTTCGCCGCGGAGGCCTCCGACCAACTCGCGGATCGCCCGCAGAGCGTGCTCGAGGGCGTGGAGAGCGACTCAGTGCGGGTCCGCGTCCTCGTGGACGAGCGGAACTTCACCGAGGCCCACGCCGTGCTTGACGGCTACGACGTCATCGACGCGCCCGAGCTGGTCGCGAGCGCGTGGTACCTCGCCGTCGGCGAGGGCCGCACCGCCGACGCCGAGCGTTGGAGCGTGGCGTACGAGGCCACGCGCACGAGCCCGTTGCGCAAGCTGGACCAGCTCGTGCCCTGGACCGCGCGGGCCGACTAGAGGCCGGCCCGGCGCAGCGACAGGGGTGCCTGGCAGCCCGCGTTCGGCGCGCGCCCGCCAAAAGCGGAACACCCCGCCTCGGCACGTGGCCGGGGCGGGGTGTTCGCGAGGGGCCCGCGCTGACGAGCAGCGCGGGCTCCGCTACCGCTAGCGGTAGTAGTAGTAGTAGAGGTAGCTGGTCCCGTCGGACGCGGCGGACTCGGCGTGGAGGGACTCGGCGTCCCCCGTGATCATCTGGAAGTTGGCGCCGTAGTTGAAGGCGAACATGCCCCAATCGGTGCCGCTGTTGATGAAGAGCGCCTGCTCGATCGCGTAGGGGTTGCCCTTCGAGTCGTAGTAGACGTACTCGTCGGAGAAGCCCCAGTTCCAGTCGAAGTACGTGTCGACGTAGCCGTCGGCGAAGAACTGGTCGCAGTAGGGGCCTTCGGCCACGGAGCCGGAGACGGCGGAGAGGTCGAACGACCAGTCGCAGCTGGGGCAGCCGGCGGCGGCCTCGCCTTCGTAGGTCATCTCGCCCTGGACCTGGCAGGCCCAGTCCTGGTCCACGAAGCCGAACACGCCGAAGCCGAGCTGGGCGGACTCGAACTCGCCGGCCGGGGTCGCGAAGTCGACCAGCCAGTAGAGCTGGGCGACGCCGGTGTCGACGTCGGCGTCGGTGTCGGTGTCCGTGTCGGTGTCGGTGTCGGCGTCCGTGTCCGTGTCCACGTCCGCGGGGGTACCGGTGTCGTCCTTGTTGTCGGGCGGGCACGCGGTCAGCAGGGCCACGCTGGCGAGCAGCGCGAGCTTGAGGCTCTTGTCGTAGAGGGTCATGGCAAACGTCTCCTGAAGTTTCCGGTGCCGGGGGGAGGCCGCGGAGCCCGAGCACATTAGCTGTTCAAGATTTGTCTCGCAAGCGGTTTGGGGGGGAGGCAGACGTGACAGCCGACTGTCCCCGAGCCGGGATAGGCCGGTTTTCCGAAGGAGAACCATGCGCGTCGCGTTCACCAGCGACATTCACATCGACCTCAACGGTCCAGCCGTGCTCGACGCCCTCGTGGCGCGCGCCCGCGCGGTCGCGCCGGATGTGCTCATCATCTCGGGTGACATCGCCACCGGTGCCACCACCTACCTGAGCACCTTGCTCGCGCTGAAGACGACCGCCCCACGGCTGCTCGTGGTTGCCGGCAATCACGACGTGTGGACCTCGCCCGAGGCCCTCCAGAAGGGGCTGGACTCCTGGGTGCGGCTCGACAAGCTCCTGCCTGCCTTGTGTACCGAGGCGGGGGCCGAGCTGCTCGATGCCGGGCCCGTCGAGATCGACGGCATCGGGTTCGCGGGATCGCTTGGGTGGTACGATCTCACCACCCGCGAGCACATCTTGGACGCGCCGATGGAGGCCTACCGGGAGGGCGTCTGGGGCGGTCTGCGGTGGACCGACCACACCTACGCCATTTGGAACGGGCCCGACGGCACGCCGATGTCGATGGAGGCGGTCGCCGAGGTGCTCCGGGAGCGGCTCGCCGCCCACCTCCGCGCGCTGACCACCCGCCGCATCGTGGTCGCGACCCACACGCTCCCGTTCCTCGACCAGATCCACCGGAAGGAGCATCCCGGCTGGCGCTTCGTGAACGCGTTCATGGGCTCGCTGCCGATGGGGGACGTCATCCGCGCCGATCCGCGGGTGGTCCTCGCCATCGCGGGCCACACCCACCTCGGCAGCGACCTGCGGATTGGTCGCATGCGCGCGGTGGTCAGCCCCCTCGGGTACAACAAGGAGTGGAAGGGCTCGACGCCCGCGGCGGCGGTGGCCAACGCGCTGAAGGTCGTCGAGCTGTAGCAGGCGCAAAACGGCGAAGGGCCGCGCTCCCGATGGGGAGGCGCGGCCCGACCCGAGGTCCGACGCGGTATTACCGCGAGGTCCCGATGCCGCCGATCTTGCCGTCGGACAGGATCTTCTTGATGTCCTTCGCGAGATCCTCGACGCCTTCCTTGAAGGTCGGGATGAACGCGTAGGCCGCGGCCACCATGGCGATGACGATCACGCTGATGAGCAGCATGTACTCGACCGTGGACTGCCCTTCTTCGTCGTGGATGAGCGCGCGGATCATGGGAGGCTCCTGGGGGTTCGTGTCGGGTAAGAGCAACCTGCGTGCCAACCCTCCGCACGCGGACGATCGGCCGCGGCCCGGCGTCGCCACCGGGCCCTGGGACATCGGCGCCCGCCGGGGGTGGGGCGCCGCGGTCGCGGTGGGGATCGGCGGTCGCGCTCCGGGTCACGGGCACCGGAGCTCGGCCACCGGGGCCACCGACTACAGGTCGAAGCGGAGGTTCTGGGCGAGCGGGAGGTCCTTGCCGTAGTTGAGCGTGCAGGTCTGGCGGCGCATGTACGCCTTCCAGGAGTCGCTGCCCGACTCGCGCCCGCCGCCGGTCTCCTTCTCGCCGCCGAACGCCCCACCGATCTCCGCGCCGGAGGTGCCGATGTTCACGTTGGCGATGCCACAGTCGCTCCCGCGGGCCGAGAGGAAGGTCTCGGCGGAGATGAACGACGTGGTGAAGATCGAGCTCGAGAGGCCCTGCGGCACGTCGTTCTGCATGCGGATGGCCTCGTCGAGGTCGAAGAACTCCATCACGTAGAGGATGGGCGCGAAGGTCTCGTGCTTCACGATGGCCATCTTCGGGTCGGCCGAGATCAGGGTGGGCTGGACGAAGTGGCCCGGCCCGGCGATCCGCTTGCCGCCGGTCAGCACGGTGCCGCCCTCGCGGGTGGCCTCAAGGACGGCGGTCTCGAACTGGGTGACGGCGTCCTCGTCGATGAGGGGGCCCATGAGCACGCCGTCCTGCAGCGGATCGCCGATGCGGACCTGCTCGTAGAGCTTCACCAGGCGCTCGGTGAAGCGCGCGGAGATGTCCCGGTGCAGGAAGAGGCGGCGCGTGGTCGTGCAGCGCTGGCCCGCGGTGCCGACCGCGCCGAACAGGATGCCGCGCAGCGCGAGGTCGAGATCGGCGTCCTTGTCGACGATGATCGCGTTGTTGCCGCCGAGCTCCAGGAGGGTGCGGCCGAGGCGCTCGGCCACGACGGTGCCGACGTAGCGGCCCATGCGCACCGAGCCGGTGGCGCTCACCAGCGGGAGCCGGTGGTCGCGGATCATGGTCTCGCCGACGTCCTTGTCGGCCCCGATGACGAGCCCGAAGAGGCCGCTGAACCCGTTCTTCGCGAGCACTTCCTCGCAGATGCGGTGCGTCGCGATCGCGACGAGCGGGGCCTTCAGCGAGGGCTTCCACACCACGGCGTCCCCGCAGATCGCGGCGACCATGGCGTTCCACGCCCAGACGGCGCACGGGAAGTTGAACGCGGTGATCACCGCGATGGAGCCGAGCGGGTGCCACTGCTCGTACATGCGGTGGTTGGCGCGCTCGGACTGCATCGAGAGGCCGTAGAGCTGGCGGGACAGGCCGACGCAGAAGTCGGCGATGTCGATCGCCTCCTGCACCTCGCCGACGCCCTCGCCGCGGATCTTGCCGACCTCCAGGGACACGAGCGCCCCGAGGTCATCGCGCTTCGCGCGCAGGGCATCCGCCATCTGCCGGATGACTTCGCCGCGCTTCGGCGCCGGGTAGAGCTGCCACGCCTTCTGCACGCGCACGGCCGTCGCGACGACCTGCTCGTACTGGGCGACGTCGGCGAGCTGGATCTCGCCCAGGATGTCGCCGTTCGCCGGGTTGCGGCTCGCGATGGTGCCGTGCCCCGCGTCCGGCAGGGCGCCGCCGGCCCAGGCGCCGGAGTTCGAGGAGGTGAGGCCGAGGCGGGACAGGAGGTCGGTCATGGGCGCTCCGGAGGAGGTGGGGCCCCGGCTTAAGGGATAGGAGGGAGAGATGCACGGTATCTTGCAGCTCCTTACATTCGCCTCCGGCCTGGCTCATGCGCAGGATGCCGTCACGCTGGAGGTCATCAAGGCCGGCCAGGTCGGCACTTCGGCCCCGGGCCTCGTCCTGAAGATGAACCAGGACGCCTCGGTGCTCACGGTCAAGCTCGACTGTGGCGGCACCCGGGTGGGCCGGGACGGCCCCGCGCGCTCGGGCGACCGCATCGAGCTGCGGATCGACGCGCCCGCGGGCACCCACGCGTGCAAGGGCACGCTCTTCGGCAGCTTCGCGGACGGGAACGAGGGCGAGATGCCGCTCTCCTTCACGGTCACCGTGCACCGGCCGATGGCGATGTCGCTGCGCGGCGGCTCGCTCGACCTCCAGAAGCGGAGCCTCGATGTCGTGATGGACCGCGCCACGAGCAAGGTCGAGGTCACGGCCTTAGGTCCGAAGGGGGTACAGGTCGGCTACGGGCTCGCCCCCATCGGCGCCGCGGCGAACACCCCGGTGAACGTCGAGTGGAAGCAGGACGCCGGCGAGGTCATCAAGCTGAAGATCCGGGGGTTCGACGCCGACGGCTTCTGGTCGGAGCTGGAGCTCGTGCCGTGGAGCTACAGCATCCCCCACGAGGACGTCGTGTTCGCGACGAACTCCGCGGACATCGGCGGCGCCGAGGAGCCCAAGCTCGGCACCGCCATGGCGGACGCCCGCGGGGTCATCGAGAAGTACGGCGCCGACGTGGTGATCAAGCTCTACGTGGGCGGCCACACGGACACGGTGGGGGACGCGAGCTCGAACCAGAAGCTGTCGATGGCGCGCGCGCGCTCGATCGCCGGGTGGTTCAAGAAGAACGGCTTCCCCGGCCAGATCTACTACCAGGGCTACGGCGAGGGCAGCCTCGCCGTCGACACGGCGGACGAGATCGACGAGGCCCGCAACCGCCGCGCCTCCTACACCCTCGCCGCGCGGCCACCCGAAGCGTCGGGCGGCGGCGGGGACTACGGCTGGCAGGAGCTGAAGTAGCGGCTACGACGCCGTGACTTCCTTGGTGACCTGCCCGTCGACATAGAGGCGGCCGTCCTGGCTGGTGACCGCAGCGCCGATGGCGTCCGTCGCGAGGTGGACCACGCGCCCGTCGACGAGCGCGGTGCCGTCGGCGTTCACGAAGCCCTTCAGCGTGCCGCGGCGCCACTGCTGGTAGTGCGGCGAGCAGAAGCCCTTCGACCGCACGGTGTCCCCGCAGCCGGCGACCTTGCAGCCGGCGCGCGGCTCCGCGGAGAGGGGGGCGGCGACGGCCTCGGTGGCCGCGACGGGTACGGCGGCG
>JAUXTN010000003.1 GCA_030684355.1 Pseudomonadota bacterium | reverse complement strand
GTCTCGGCCGCGGCCAGGCAGCGCCGCGCATCGTTTTCATTGCGAATCTTCCGGGGTTCCATGACGCGATCTCCGAGCGCACGAAGATCACCCGGCGGCTATGAACGGGCCTCCGGGCGTGGTTGACCGGCCACGTTGGAGGTGCGCGGCCGGCTGTGCGACTTGACGACGCCCAGGTCGTCGAGGAGCTCCGCGACCGTCTTGCTCCGCATCGACGTGCCGCGATCGCTGTGCAGGGTCAGGCTACCGGGCAGGACACTCTCGTTCTCGTGGGTCTCCCTGATGAATCGCTCGGCGAGCGCGGCGGTCTCGGTGGTGGCCAGCAACCAGCCGACGACCTTGCGACTGTAGACGTCGAGGATGACGTAGAGGTGAAGCCAGACGCGCCGATCTGGGCCGCGAATCTTCGTGATGTCCCAGGACCAAAGCTGGTTGGGGCCTGTGGCGACGAGCTCGGGCCGAGCGTATACGGGGTGGCGACGCACCGCGCGGCGCTCCCGCACCGCGCGCTCTCCTCGAAGGATGCGGTACATCGTCGACTCGGACGCGATGTGGACGCCCTCGTCGAGGAGGGTGGCGTACACCTCGCCGGGGCTCGCGTCGACGAAGCGTGGGTCGTAGAGGAGGTGCAGCACGGTCGCCCGCTCGGCGGCCGACAGCGCCCGCCAGCTCCGGCGGCTGGAGCGGACGAGCTGTGGCCGGCGTCTGCGGTACAACGTCGCCCTCGACACGCTCAGCGCGTCGCACGCAGGCTTCACGCCGACCTCGCGCGAGATCTCCACCGCGGCGCTCATCCGCTGGTCTCGTTCGACGGGGGAGCCAGGGAGACCAGCACCTCCGCCAGTTTTTTTTGGGCCTGTACGATGATCTGCGAGCGTCGGAGCTTCTCCTCGAGCGCGGCGTTTGCACGGCGAAGCCGCTCGATCTCCTTCTCCACGCCCACATCGGCCGGGTCCTTCGACGGACGGCCCGTCTTCGTCGGGGCGAGCCCGTTGAGCCCACCCTCGGCACGACGGCGTCGCCAATCGACCAGATGCGACGAGTACAGCCCCTCGCGGCGCAGAATGGCTCCGATGGCGCCGGGCTCGCTCGTGACGTCGCACTCCGCGAGAATGGCGGCCCGGTATTCGCCAGTGAAGGTCCTCCTACGCGGCAGGGCGGCGACAGGGTCAAGGGGGGTGGGGGCGGTGGCGGCGGTCTTCGACATGGTGCGTTCGTCCGATGCCCTGGTCAGTAGTTCTGGGGGGTGCCAGTGTCTCACTAATGTTGACATGCAGGGAACCAGGAGAGGGGTGGTGCCCCTGAAGTCGCGTGGCTCGTGCGGCGCACTGTGGCGGAACCGCTCAAGACCGAGGAGGTGCGCGAAGACCTGCGCCTCGTGCGCAGTACGCTTGATGAGGGCGTGTACGTCATCGAACGGGGGCATGCGGCGGGGACGTATCTCACGATCTTCCGTGTGAAACCGCGTGGGCCCGTGCTCGCGCTCCCCGCGGGCACGTACGCGGAAGGGTCGCCCGAATACACCGCGGCACGGGATGGCCTCGTGGCCTGGTGTGCGACGCCCGGAAGGAGGGACCGCGCCTCCTGCGCGGCGGCGACCTCCCTCTTCGACACCGTGAGCCAAGACACCGCGTGCGCCGGGCGCCTCGAGCTCTCGGCGACGACGGGGCCTGGGCGCCTGGTGTCCGGGAGCTGTCGACCGCATGTTGTCGCCACCTACTCACGCGAGGACGACGGGTGGTACGTCGACGACGTCGGCGTGCGTCCTGCCGAGGTGCGGCCCGAAGAGGGCGAGGACCCCAACCGAGACGCGAGGGAGAAGGCGATGGACGAGCTGCGCCGGGGCGCTGCGATGAAGGAGCCCTCAGAGCTGGACCCCGACGACGGGGTCGGAGCCTGGTAAGCCGTGACGCCCCTGCTGATACGGGCGCTCGTAGGGCACTAAGGAGAACCCGCTCAACGCATTCGAGTGGTCGCCCACGTCAGCCCACGATCCACCTCGTTGACCGTTTAGGGCGGGAATGAGGGGCCTAGGTTTATCGTAGCCCGCCCGCTGTCATCCGATGCTGTCATCGGCGCCTTCCCCGCCCGTTGCCGCATCGCATGGCGTTCGCCGGCGCGTTCTGATAGGGTCGTGCCTTCTTCTGAGGCGACGATGTCCACGCGGCCCTTCGGCCTCCTCCTGCTCCTTGCCGCCTGCGACGGCGCGAAAGTCTCACTCGATACGGGCACGGAGAAGGACACGGATCCCGACCCCGTGGACACTATTCCGCCGACGGTGAGCCTCACCGCCCCGGCCGAGGGGGCGACGGTGGGGGATCCCGTCTCGTTTGCCGCGACCGCGTCGGACGATGTGGCCGTGGCCTCGGTCACGTTCGTGGTGGATGGGGTCGCCGTCGGCGAGGCGACGTCAGAGCCGTGGTCCCTCGATTGGGATCCGACAGGGATCGCCAACGGCCCCTACGTGGTCTCGGCGGTCGCATCGGACGCCGCCGGCAACGAGGCGAGCGCGACGGCCAGCGTGACGATCGAGCACGAAGCCGGCCTGGATCCCGCCTCGATCACCATCCTCACCCCAGCCGACGGGGCCACGCTTTGCGGTGCGTTCACAGTCGAGGCCGCGCTCGACCTCGCCGTCGAAGAGGTAGCGTTCACCCTCGACGGCGTGGCGATGGGGACCGATCCTTCCGAGCCCTACACCTGGGACTGGGACACGACGGAATCGACCAACGGGAGCCACACGCTCCGCGCGACGGCCACCGCGGCGGACGGGCGCAGCGCGCAACAGAGCATCGTCGTGGAGGTCGCGAACACCAGCGCGGATTGTAACAGCCTGCCCTCGATCCAGTTCACGGCTCCCCAACCCTCGGGGTACGGCGCCGGGATGGTGGACGTGGCCGCGGTCGCAGCGGACGACGGGGGCGTGCTCCGCGTCTTGTTCTTCGTCGACAGCGCTCTGCTCGCCGAGGACACCTCCGTGCCCCATGGCGTGACGTGGAACACGGACGACTTCGCCGAGGGCCCGCACACGCTCGCGGCGATCGCGTACGACACCACCGAGCAGGCCGTCGAGACCCGGCTCACCTTCACCGTCGACCGGACCCCCCCGACCGTCGCGCTCATCGGCCCCGCCGATGGGGACGCGCTCTCGGGCACCGTCACGGTCACGGCGGAGGCCGAGGACGAGACCGGGCTCGCGGGGGTCACCCTCATGGTGGACGGGGTGGACGTGGAGACGCGCACGGAGCCTCCGTTCGCGTGGGACCTGGACACCACCCTCGTCGCGTGGGGGGAACACACCCTCTCGGTCGTGGCGGTCGACCGCGCCGGGAACACCGTGTTCGACACGATCGACGTCACGGTGGACAACCCCCCGGCCGTGCGCTTCGACTCCCCCGTCGACGGGGACACCGTGTCCGGCGTCGTCGTGGTCGACCTGACCGCGAGTGACGACGAGGCTCTCTCGGGGGTCCGGGTCTACCTGGACGGCGCGCTGTTCAGCGACACGCCGCGCGCCCCCTTCACCTTCGCGTGGGACACGTGCGATCTGCTGCCCGCCACCCACACGCTGTCGGCCGAGGCGATGGACGCGAGCGGGAACGTCTCCACCGCATCCGTCACCGTCGACAAGGACCAGGCCTTGAGCGTGGAGCTCGGAGAGGTCGAGAACGACCCGGAGTCGACGCCCACGGCGTACGTCCTGGACGACGAGGAAGTGGTGAGCGTGGTGTTCGACCTCGACGGGACCGTGATCGACACGGTGACGGACGCCTCTGGCAGCGGCGGCCTCCGAGGCGGGGAGTGTGACACCCTAGCGTACTCCGGGACGTCCTGGAGCAGCTTGGGCGTCTCCACGGGAACGTACGTGCTCGGCGCCACCGCCACCAACATCGCGGGGGACACGGCGACCACCACCCTCTCCATCACGCTCGACGCGGACGCCGATGGCGACGGCTACGACGCGACGGCCTGGGGTGGCGAGGACTGTGACGATGCCGACGCGACGATCAACCCCGCGGCCGACGAGCTGCCGACGGGCACGTGTGACGGCGTCGACGACGACTGCGACGGTCGCGTCGACGAGGATCTCGACCTGGACGGGGACGGCGCCTTCGCGGACGCCGCGTGTACCGGTGTATACGACTGTGACGACACCGACGCCACCGTCTACACCGACGCCCCCGAGACCTGCGGGGACGGTATCGACCAGGACTGCGCCACGGGCGCGCTCGACTGCGGCGGGACCGGCGGCATCGCCGCGGTCGACGCGCCTGCGAAGCTCGTCGGAGAGGACGCCGAGGACTGGTTCGGCGAAGGCGTCGCCGTGGGGGACGTGAACGACGACGGCTGGCCCGACCTCATCGTCTCGGCGGATGCCGAGGATGACGGCGGGACCGACGCTGGCGCGGTCTACTTCTTCTTCGGGCCGACGTTCACCGACACGGACGCGTCGCTGGCCGGCGCCAAGTGGATTGGAGAGCAGGCGGATGACTCCGTCCGCACGCTCGACGTGGGGGACTTCGACGGGGACGGCGCGAGCGACCTGATGGTGGGCGCGCATGCCGAGGACACCGGCGGCAGCGCGGCCGGGGCCGTCTACCTGCTGTCGGGGCCCGTCGCCACCGGGGGAGACCTGGCCGCGGCCGACGCCAAGGTCTACGGGGAGGACGCGAGCGACTACGCCGGCCTCGGGATCGCCGCAGGGGACGTCGATGGGGACGGCCTCGATGACATGCTCGTGGGCGCCTATCAGGACGACTCGGGGGGCTCGAACGCGGGCGCCGCCTATGTGGTGTACGGACCGATGACAGGATCCCTCGACCTGTCCGGCGCCGACGCGAAGATCATCGGCGAGCTCACGAACGACTACGCCGGGTACCGGCTCGTCGCGGGAGACCTCGACGGCGATGGCGACGAGGACCTCGTGGTCTCCGCTCCCGGCGACGACACCGGGGCCCTCAGCGCGGGGGCGGTGTACGTGCTCCTGGACGCGCCGTCGGGCACGGTGGACCTCTCCACCGCCGACGCGAAGCTCCAGGGAGAGGATCGCTCCGACGCCGTGGGAAGCGCCGTGGCCATCGGTGACCTCGACCATGACGGCACGTTGGACGTGGTGGTCGGCGCCCGCGAGCGGGACGACGGGGGCACCACCGCGGGGGCCGCCTACGTCCTCTACTCGCCGTTGACGGGCACGCGCGACCTGTCGACGGCGGACGCCTACCTGCGGGGTGTAGACCTCGGCGACGAGGCCGGCAGCGCCTTCGGGGTCGCCGACTACGACGGCGACGGTGGGGACGACCTCGCCGTCGGCGCGTTCGGCGAGGGGACTGCGGGCGAGGGTGCGGGGGCCGTCTACGTGCTGTTCGGGCCGCTCTCGGGGACGATGGTCCTCTCCGCGGCCGACGCATCGGTCTACGGCGAGGTGGCCGGGGACTACCTCGGCCTCACCCTCGCGTTCTCCGACGTCGATCTCGACGGCGATGGCGACCTCCTCGTCGGCGGCGCCCGGAATGACGCCGGCGGGACCGACGCCGGCGCGGCCTACCTCTTCCTCGGCGGACCGGGGGAATAGCGTCGGGACGGGCAGGCCGCCCGCCACCCTTCCCGTGCCCCAGGATCGCGTCGCGAACCACGCGCCTTCGCGCTCCACGGCGGCGGCGGCACACACGCGTGTCAGGGCACGCTCCCGACGGGCGTACAAGGCGGGGAGTTGGAGTACTTTGAGTACTTTGATTGCGGTCGCGCTCGACGGCTGCGACGATTCGTTGGCCATTCGCGTCGCCTCCTCCGGTCCCCCAGCACGAGCGAGCTTCTATGCCTGACAATTGCGCCTTTGTCCGCGGATATGTCATCGACAGCGTGACGCATCTCCCGCTCTCCGGCATTCGTGTGGACGTGGGTGTCTTTGCGGCCGGGCGCTTCGTGCCCCTTCAAAAGACGATCTCCACGTCGGGAGCGTTCGTTCTCGACCTCGGGGAGGCGGCACTGCTGAGCCCCGATCCGGGCTCGGGTAAGTATGAGTTGCACTTTTTCGAGGATGACCAGCGGCTGGAAGTGGAGGACGGGAGCCCTTGGTTCTGGCATGCAGATGAAGAGGTCGGGGACCTCGTCATCTGCGTCAAGCGCGCCGCCGGGTGCGAGTACTCCCCCGAACCGCAGTATCCGGGCCCGAGCGGCGGGGGAACACACCTCGTCCGGGGGCGAGTGCGCCATAAGGACGGGACGCCGCTCGTCGGGCTGCAGGTCAGGACGTGTGAGGCCCAGCTCAGCGCGCCTCATCAGCACGCTGCCGTCTCGCCCACCACCGGGGGGGCAACCCCCGACGCGCGAGGCTACTACGCCATCCAGGTCACCCCGCTCGGACCGAAGTTCCACGTCTTCGTTCGGGTTTACGACTCGACGGGCGTGTCGCTGATCGCCACCTCCTCGGTTCAGTACGGGGCGGGGACGACCACCACGATCGATGTGGAGCTTTGCGTGGAGGGCTACCGCGGGAAGTCGGAGTTCGCGCAGCTCCTGGGATCCGTGGGGGCGATGGTGCCGACTCGTGCCACGTTTGCCACGCTCACCGCCGACAATATCCTCTTCCTCGCCGCTGCCAACAGTTGGTCGGTCTCGAAGGTGGTGGACTTCGTCGTCGCGCACCGGTTGGATCTCGAGTTCTTCCCGGCGGGGCCGACGCCCCAAATCGCGGAGCAGCTCTACGGACTGTTGCGTAACGGCTGGCCGAGGTCCGTGCCGCGGCTCCTCCTGCAGCGGCGGTCCCTCGTTGCCGGGTCCCTCTCCCATGCGGCGGACGCGAACGTCATCTCCCGGACGGCCGCCAACGCCTACGCGGTCGTCGTGCAGGCGTTCAAGGACAAGATCTTCGCCTGGACGATGGATCTCAGCCGGACCGGCTCGCTCGGAGCCCTGCTCGAAGCCGCGGGGTTCAGTGACCTTGCCGATCGTACCGAGATCGTGAACTTGTACCTAACGAACGGAGGATCGAACGAGGCCTTCTGGTCGGACATCGCCGACTCAATGTCCTTGCCCTTGGGATCCGAAGCCACCCTCCGCACGATGATCACGCTCGCGATGATCACCTGCAACCACGCGCCCATGGTCGAGGCTGTGTTCAACCACGCGAGTTGGATGGATGACGCGAGCCTGGTGGCGACCTTCTCCGACACGGACTGGCACGCCCTCATCACGGCGGGAGCGGGCGTCCCGGCGGGAGTCCCAGGCACGGGCACCGCGCAGGAGGACACGTATGTGCTGCTCCTGCTGGAGAACGCCGAGTCCGCGTTTCCTAGCCGGACGGCCACGACCCGGCTGGCGGCGAGCACTACCACTGTCTTCTCGACGGCCCTCAAGACCTTCTTCACCTCCAACCCGACGTTCGAGCTGGGCACGACGCCCATCACCGACGCGCTTGCCCCCGACCCGGACCTGAAGAAGGAGCTGCAATCGGCGCAACGCCTGTACCGGATCGCGCCCAGCGCCGGCAAGGCAGAAGTGATGGAGAAGCTCTACGCGGCGGACGCCGCCACGGGTTGGGCCGGTGTGTCCTCGGGTCTGCAGGTCAGCCGCATGGGGGCCACGCGCTTTCGCGAGGCGGTCGACGCCCTCGGTGTGGATGCGGTCACGGCGCGGGAGGTGTACCAGAAGTCGCGAATCATCACCGCGGCCGCAACGGCGATGTACACCGCCAACCACCCGAACTTGATTGGTCCTCCCGTTTCGTTCCTCGGCGGCACACCGGACGCGACGGCCTCGACCAATCCGACGAACTACGAGTCGCTGTTCGGGTCAGTGAGCTACTGCGCCTGCGAACATTGCCGCTCGGTGCTAAGCCCCGCGGCCTACCTGGTGGATCTCCTCCAGTGGGTGGACGATCGTGGCGGGTGGGCCGCCGCGACGACCCCGACCGGGACGAGCCTGTCCGAAAGGCGGGCGGACCTGGGGACCCTCCTGCTCACGTGCGAGAACACGCATCGCGCGCTGCCCTATGTCGATCTGGTGATCGAGATTCTCGAGAACGCCGTGTCTCCGACCCCGGGGACCGCGCCGATCAGCACGGATGCGAAGACGCCGGAGCTCCTGGCGACGCCCCAGTACGTCAACGAGGGGGCGTACACCGCGCTCGCCGCGGCGGTGTTCCCGCAGCGGCTGCCGTTCGACCTCTGGTTGCTGCTCTCACGCCACTACCTCGCGCACCTCGGGGTGAAGCGCGCGGACCTGATGCGCGCCTATGAGAACACCTCGGCCGACTTCCCGGACGCGGATCACATCGCGATGGAGGATCTCCGGATCAACGAGGCGACGCATGCGATCCTCGCGGGCACGACCACCAGGTCCACCGAGCAGCTATGGGGCTACGTGACCGGCAGCGGCGATCTGACGCTGCTCACGAGCGCTCGAACGTTCCTGCTTCGAGCCGAGCTCACCCACGAGGCGCTCCTCGACCTCCTGCATTGTCGATTCACGAGCGCGCTCACCCTCACGGTGGGCGACGAGTGCGACCTGGGGAGCTTCACTCTCGGCGTCACCGCGGACGCCGACTGGAACACGATCTCGCGCTTCCTCCGCCTGTCGCGTGTCACCGGCTGGTCCCTGCTCGACACGGACAAGGTCGCGAACAGCATGGGTTGGACGTCGACAACGCTGAACGCCGGGGCGTTGCGCGACCTCGCCGCGATGAAGCGGATCCTCGGGCTCGTGAAGGTCGAGCCAATCGAGCTCGCCACGTGGTTCGGCAGCATGGACGCCTACGAGGACCGCGCCGGCAAGGAGGATCCCATCCCCTCGCTCTGGGAGCGTACTTGGCTCAATCCGTCGCTGTTCCCCAAGGCGGAGATCGACGCGATCGTCGGGTCCGAGTACACCTTTCCTTTCCGGTTCCTCACGACGGGACTGCTCGTTGGAAACCCAGAACCCGTGGCGACGTACAGCGACAAGTTGAAGGCCGCGCTCGGCGTCGAGGACGAGGACTTCACGTACGCGAGCAAGTGGTTGGGCGCGAGCTGGGCCATTTCTCATGCTGACCTCGGAAGTCTCTACGCGCGCGTGAGCCTGTCACGCGCGCTCGGCCTCTCGGTACGGCACGCCCGGCGCCTATCCACATTGACCGGGATCGATCCGTTCGACGGCCCCACGTCGGCGCTTGACTTCATCGAGCAGGTGAAGGAGCTGCAAGCCGTCGGCTTCGACGCCGACGAGCTGGATTACCTCGCCGCGCACACCCACGACTACGTCTGGGCGACCGAGCCGGACCTGGAGAACGAGCTCGCGCGTGACCGGGTGAGCCCGTCCGACACGTGGAAGCAGGCCGCGCTCGGCGCGCTCCGTGACGCGGCGCGTCCGCTGTACACGGGGCTGCCGCGTACGGACGACACGCGGACGATGCCCTCGGCAGTGGCGGATCAGCGCGCTCTGACGGACGCGGCCCTGCAGGAGGTCCTGTTCGACGCCGACGGACGCGTCGACACCGCGACGATCGCCGCGGTGCTCGACCTCCTGGAAGACGAGGTGGGCCCGTACGACGCGGCCGATCGGCTGGTCATCACGACGAACCTCGCGGACTTCGGCGTCGATTCGGACGCGCTCGTCTCCCGGCTGGCGCCCGAGAGCAGCACCGACCCCCTCTGGCTCCAGACGACCGAGGATCGGTTCAGCCTCGTGTTCTGGCTCGTCCGCCGGTTTCAGGCGCTCCGGGACCGCGAGGGTGATGCGGATGGCGCCAAGGTCCGCGCCGGGCTCGCCGAAGTGCTCCGTGACGATGCGGGCGAGCCGCGCACGGCCGTCATCACCGCGCTCATGGACGTGCTGGCGCTGGTGGCCGACACGACGAACCCCTACACGTCCACGATGCAGGACGCGCTGTCGGATTGGCTCGGCGATCTCGTCGAGAACGGGGACTTCCTCCTCGACCGGCTCGCGCCCACCGCGTCGGCCGTCGCCGACTTTCCCCTCGCGTATCTGAGCTCCATCGGCGATCGGTACAGTTACGCGTTGTGGGTGGTGCGCCGCTACCAAGCCCGCGCGCGTGCGCGCGCGCTGGTGGTGGAGGGGACATCCGCCCTGCTGGGGCGGTCACGCGGCAGCATGGAGGCCCTGCGCGAGGTCAGCTTCTCAGCCCTGGCCGACCTACGACCCACGGTCGTGGACGCGAGCGTGACCACCATCGACTTCACCGACCTGCTCATCGCGGACGAGCTCATCCAGGCCCCCGTCGCGGCCGACGGCCCGTGGGACGACATCGACCAGACGTCGCAGGCCGGACCTTGGGCGGCCATCGAGGTCCTTTACAAGACGGCCTTACTCCTTAATCGTCTCGCTGTGGACGAGGAGGAGCAGGCGTGGTGGCTCGCCTCGGGCGAGACGACGGGGTTCGCCCTCGTCAGTCTGTACAAGATGCCCCTCTCGGCCTCGGGCGACACCGATGCCCTCGTGAACTACACCGGCATCAAGCGGGCGGTCGACCTGTTCCGGCTGCGCCGCCGCCTCCCCGGCACGAGCCCGACGTTCGCGGAGCTGCTCGAGGATGCCGTGGCGTGGCGCGCCTGGCTCGTGGACCCGGTAGCGAATCCGGAGGTCGACTTCCCCGTCTCGCTCGCGACGCGGACCGGCTGGTCCGAGTCCGACATCAACAGCGCCCTGGAGATCCTAGAGATCTCGAGCGGCGCGGTGTCGATCCTCGACGTGGCGGTGTTCGAGCGGCTCGTCGACGCGCTGTTGATGGCGCGACGGGCGGGCGTGAGCCCCGCCACCATCGAGGCGGACGGGTGGTGGACGCTCGGGACCGTGAGCAGTACCCTGCTGCCCACCCGCGCGACCGCCGACTCCATCACCGTCGCTGCGCGCGCCCGCTATGCCTCGCCCGAGGCGTGGTCGGCGGTCGCTCGGCCGCTCCGCGACGAGCTCCGGGAGCAGCAGCGCCAGGCGCTCGTCGGGTATCTCCTCGCGAACGAGACCAGCAGCGACGCGCGCGACGCCTCGTATCTCTACGGCAAGTACCTGATTGACGTGGAGATGTCCCCGTGCGCGCTCACGTCCCGTGTCAAACAGGCCGCGTGCTCCGTCCAGCTCTACGTCCAGCGCAACCTGATGGGCCTCGAGACCGAGTTCGCGTTGAACGACGACGACCGCGAAGAGTGGGAGTGGATGAAGAACTACCGGGTCTGGGAGGCGGCCCGGAAGGTGTTCCTCTACCCGGAGAACTGGATCGAGCCCGAGCTGCGCGACGACAAGACCCCACTGTTCAAGGCGTTCGAAAGTGACGTGTCCCAGGGCCAGCTCACGACGGAGCGCGTGGAGGACGCGCTCCTGCAGTACCTGGACAAGCTCCTCGACGTGAGCCGGCTCCACCTAGTGGGCTACCACTGGCAGAGCGAGTCAGACACCACGGGAGACATCGACGTGCTCCACGTGTTCGCGAGGACCCGCGGTCTGCCGGCAGCGTACTACTACCGCCGCTGGGAGGACCGCGGCCGGTGGACGCCCTGGGAGAAGGTGGAGTGCGGGGTCGAGGGCGACCACCTGCTCCCCGTCGTCCACAATCGCCGGCTGATGCTCTTCTGGGTCGCCTTCCTTCAGGATGGGGACACGAACGAGAACGCGTCCCCCTCGCAGTGGTGGAACGTCCACCTTTCCTGGGCGGAGTACCGAGGCGGCAAGTGGTCGTCGAAGAGGGTGGGTGAAGCCCCGCTCTCCCTCCAGACGGCGCGCTACAGCAACGGCGGCGCCATGGGCTTCCAGGACGTCGTGAACTACACGCTGACGTCCTCGCGTGATGAGGACGACAACTTGGTGGTCAGCGTCCGCCAGAGCAGCAGCCGGCTCGGCTACTTCACCCTGAACGCCTGCACGATGGAGATGACGCCGACTGTCTCCCAGGTCGAAGATCCGCGCGTGCACATCGCCTATGCGGGCTCGTTCGGGACGGCGTTGCACCCGAGCCCCGGCGCGGCGTCGCCGTTCACCGGGATCGACGTGGCCCTGGGCGAGGTTGACCCGACGACCTACGAGCTTGTCGGCTCCTCCGAGTACGTCCGGATTCTCGATATCACAAATCGGAAGCTGATGTTCGCGGTGTCGAACCAGTTCCACGACTACGTCTCCCAGCTGCCGTTCTTCGTCGAGCTCGGAGAGCGTGCCTGGTTCGTGGTCCCTGAGGGTGCCGAAGACGAGGCGGCCATCGACGACCCCGAGACCTTCGAGCAGATCGGCGAGCAGGACCTCTCTCAACCGGAGCCAACGGAGCCGGAGCCCAATGCTGGGGACGGCGTGCAATACACCGGTGGGGACACCGAGACGGACCTCGCGCTCGCCGACGAGGCGCTCGCCGAGGCCGCGGACACGGCCGGCGACGCGGCGATCAGCCAGCCCACCGGGAAGTACCGCTTCTACACGTTCCATCACCCGTACGTCTGCACCTTCATCAAGGAGGTGCGCCGCAGCGGGCCGTTCGGTCTGTACCTCCCCGATTCAACCGGACCCGCATACGAGCTCGTCCACCAGGACATCAAGAACGAGACCTACTTCGAGCCCGAGCTCCTGCCGACGGAGAATGTGGTCACCCCCTACCCGATCGACGACGTGGACTTCGAGTACGGGACGCCCTACTCCCAGTACAACTGGGAGATCTTCTTCCACGTCCCGTTCCTGGTGGCCGACCGCCTCGCGGCGGACCAACAGTTCGCGCTCGCGCTCGATTGGTTCCACGCGGTGTTCGACCCGCGCCGGACCGACGTGGCGCTCGCTGCCGAGGATCGCTGGAAAAGCTATTGGAAAATCCGGCCCTTCTACGAGGAGGAGCCCTCCGCGCCGGTCGACAGGTGGGTGGAGTTCACCGGCGCTTCGGGGGACAGCGGGGCTGCGGCCGCCTTCGAGAAGCAGGTGGCGGAGTGGCGAGAGGATCCCTTCAACCCGCACCTCATCGCGCGCCTTCGTCCTGGTACCTATCAGAAGGTCATCGCGCTCAAGTACCTCGACACCCTGATCGCGTGGGGGGACCAGCTCTTCATGCGTGACACCATCGAGAGCATCAACGAAGCGACCCAACTGTACATCTACGCGAAGCAGGTGCTCGGGGATCGCCCGGAGGTCCTGGCGGCGCGGGAGGCCCCCACGGCGCAGAGCTTCGATGACCTCCGCGTCCTCGGCTTGGACGCGTTCTCCAACGCGTTGGTGACGACGGAGAACGATCTGTTCGAGCCCACGGGGACGTCGTACGGCACCGGGAGCGGCGAGCCGATGCCGAACGTGGGCCTGTCTACCTACTTCTGCATCGTGCCGAACGACCGCCTGATGAAGTATTGGGACACCGTCGACGACCGGCTGTTCAAGATCCGGCACTGCATGAACATCGAGGGTGTGTTCCGCCAGCTTCCGCTGTTCGAGCCGCCGATCGATCCGGCGCTGCTCGTGAAGGCGGCGGCCGCGGGCCTCAGCATCGGCGCGGTCCTGTCCGGGACCCAGGCGGGCGTGCCCGTTTACCGCTTCAGCGTCCTGCTCCAGAAGGCGCAGGGGTTCGCCGCGTCCGTACGCGGGCTCGGCCAGTCCCTGCTCTCGGCGCTCGAGAAGCGGGATGCGGAGGCGCTCTCCCTGCTGCGCTCGACGCACGAGCTAGACATGCTCGATCGGGTGAGCGAGGTGCGGACGCAACAGTTGGAGGAGGCGCGGGCCGGGCTCGTGGTGGCAGAGAAGGCGCTCGCGAACGCGGATGCGCGCAAGCGTCACTACCAGAAGTTGATCGACAAGGATCTCATCTCCGCGGAGAAGAAGCAGGAAGCGGAGATGAACGCCGGGCAGAACTACCAGGACATCGGGCAGGGGCTCATGCTTCTCGGCTCGATTCTCGCGGCCATCCCGCAGATCCAGGTCGGGGTCTGCGCTGGGACGGACTTCGGGGGCCAGCACGTCGAGCGCCTGGTCTCTGGCACGGGCTCAGCCGTTATTGCGTATGGGGCCCGCCGGCGATTCAACAGCGAACTGCACGGCCTCAACGCCTCGCGCGACCGACGCAAGGAAGACTGGAACCACCAACTCGAGCTCGCGAAGAAGGACCTCGAGCACCTGAAGAAGCAGCAGATCGCGAGCGAGATCCGGGTCGCGATCGCGGAGCTGGAGCTGAAGAACCACGCCCGGCAGATCGAGAACACCCGCGCGGTCGACGAGTGGATGCGGAGCAAGTACAGCAACCAGGAGCTCTACGACTGGATGGCGGGCCAGGTGTCCGCGCTCTACTTCAGCAGCTACCAGCTCGCCTACGAGGTTGCTCGCAAGGCGGAGGCCTGTTTCCGCTTTGAGCTCGGGCAGCCGTCCGTCAGTTACATCCAGTTCGGGCACTGGGACAACGCGCGGAAGGGCCTGCTCGCCGGTGAGCGACTGGCGTTCGAGCTCGAGCGGATGGACGCCGCCTACCTCGACGGGGACAAGCGCGAATTCGAGGTGACCAAGCACGTGTCGCTCGCGCAGCTCGACCCGGCCGCGTTGCTGCTCCTCCAGGAGACGGGGGAGTGCTCGTTCACGCTCGACGAGGCGCAGTTCGACATGGACTTCGCGGGCCACTACTTCCGCCGACTCCAGTCGGCGTCCGTGACCATCGCGGCCGCAGCGGGGAGGCACGGCAGCGTCAACGCGGAGCTGCGCCTCGACAGCAGCAAGGTGCGCATCTCGACCACCGTGGGATCAGCCTACGCGGAGTCGGTCACCGAAGGCGACTCCCGGTTCCGGTACGACGCGCGGACACTGGAGACCATCGCGATCTCGGGAGGCAACGACGATTCGGGGCTGTTCCGGCTCGACTACTCCGATCCGCGGTATCTGCCGTTCCAGCGCAAGGGGGTCGTCTCGACGTGGACGCTTCGGTTCACCGGGTGGCCGCGTCAGTTCGATTGGTCGACGGTCACCGACGTCATCCTCCACGTTCGGTACACCGCACGCAATGGCGGTGACGCCGTGCGTACCGCCGCGCTCGATGCGCTCCAGACGGCACTCAACGACGAGGAGTCGGTGGGCGGGGTGGCCAACGGTACGGGTCTCTACGCGGCCTTCTCGGCTGCCAGGGACTTCCCGGACGCCTGGCACCAGTTCCTGAACCCGACGGGCACGACCGCGGGGCAGACCCTCACGCTCGCGCTCGACGAGGACATGTTGCCCCGAGCGCTCGGTGAATCCACGCCCCAGGTGGACCAGCTCCTCGTGTACCTGGTTCCGACCGAGCGCACGGACAGCCTGAAGGTCGGCTCGCTCGCGACCGAAGGCACGCTGGATGGAGTCACGCTTGGGAACACGGTGGGCTCCACGGTGACGGAGGATGGTGTCATCGGGTACTCCGCGGTCGCGCCGAGCCTGCCCGTCGGGACCGTGCACCCGATCACGGGTACGTCCACCTTGACGGCGACGACCTCCCCGCTGGGATCGCTGGCGTTGACGGTGACCCCCGTGCTCTCGACGGACACGCCGGCGGAGGGGGATCCCTACACGACAGGCATCGCTGGGGATCTCCTCGACGGGACGGGCACCACGGAAGATCCGTACCGGCTCGATCCGGACAAGTTCTCCGACCTCGTCGTCGTGCTCCGGTACGGCGTGACGGTGAGCACGCCATGAGTGATCCGCGGTCCGGTGGGGGGCGGGGTGCCCCCGGTGGTACGCCTCCCGGGCAGGACGGTGGGCCGCCCCAGGCCCCCAGGCGGACGCGCCCCGGTGCGGGCGCGCCCGCACCGATCGACTCGGCGGCGAAGACCAAGGACTTCCTACTCCAGCCCCCCGCAGTGTCGCTCCCAAAGGGCGGAGGGGCCATCAAGGGAATGGGCGAGAAGTTCCAGGCCAACCCCGTTACCGGGACCTCGTCTGTCTCGATCCCGCTCGCGGTGACCCCGGGGCGGGCGGGGGCGCCGGTGTCGCTCTCGCTCTCCTACAACTCGGGGAGCGGGAACGGTCCCTTCGGCCTGGGCTGGCAGCTCGCGCTGCCGTCCGTGCGCCGCAAGACCGACAAGGGGCTCCCGACTTACCGCGACGGGGGGACCGCCGCCGCCGACGACGTGGACACCTTCCTGGTCTCGGACATGGAAGACCTCGTCCCGTGGACGGGCGCCGACCCGTCGCGAACGGTGACCGAAGGGAGCACGACCTACCGAGCCCTTCGATACCGGCCGCGCATTGAGGGGGCGTTCGCTCGCATCGAGCGCTGGATCGACACCGCGACGGGCGACCTTCACTGGCGCACGCGCACCCGCGACAACACGGTGCGCATCTACGGCCAGTCCGAGTCCGCACGCCTCGCCGACCCAGGCGACACCCGGCGCGTCTTCGAGTGGTTCCTCGAAGAGGAGCGCGACGAACTGGGGAACATCACCCGCTACACGTATGTGACCGAGGATGGCGCGAGCGTTCCCGCGGCCATCTACGAGATGCGGCGGAGCCCGACGTACACCTACCTCAAGGCAGTCGAGTACGGGAACGACGCCCCGGATGTCGCCGCGGACTTCCACTTCCGCGTCGTGTTCGACTACGGGGAGCACGACGCGACGGACCCCGAGGCGACGAGTCCTGCGGGCACCTGGACGGTCCGGGCCGATCCATGGTCAAACTTTCGACCCGGCTTCGACCAGCGGTGTTTCCGGCTGTGCCAGCGGATCCTGATGTTCCACACCTTCGACGCTCTGGAGGGCGGCGCGACGACGCTCGTGCGGTCGACGGAGTTCACCTACGACGCGAACGCCGTCGCCACGACCCTGACCTCGGTGCAGGTCAGAGGCTGGTTGAAGGATGGCGGGACCTGGACCCACGCAACGACCCCGCCGGTTACCTACGGCTACCAGGTGGCGGAGATCGACGAGGCGGTCCGTTTCGTCGACGGGCTCGAGGACCTCCCGAACGGGCTCGACACGGGTACGTGGCAGTTCGTCGACCTTGACGGAGAGGGACTGACAGGGCTCCTGACGGCCCAGGGCAGCACCTGGTTCTATAAGCGCAACGAAGGCGATGGGCGCTTCGCCCCGGCCCGGGCGCTCGGCTCCCGGCCGTCGCTCCCACTCGGGGACGCTGGCACGCGGCTCGTGGATGTGCAGGGGGACGGACGGCTCGACCTCGTGTCGATGACCCCTGGCCTGCGGGGCTATATCGCTCGCTCTGGCGACGGCTGGGAGCGGTTCCGTCACTTCACGCAGGCGCCGAGCGATCTCGACTGGAACGACCCGAACGCACGCATCCTCGATCTCGACGGCGATGGCTTCGCGGACGTGCTCGTGACCGAGGACCACGCGCTCGCCTGGTACCGCTCGGACGGCGAGGGCGGCTACGAGGGCCGTCGGCGTGTAGCGCGCGCGCTCGACGAAAACGAGGGCCCGGCACTGGCGTTCCAGAACGGGGAAGAGACCATCTTCCTTGCGGATCTTAACGGCGACGGGCTCACCGACATCGTCCGCATTCGGAACGGCTCCACCTGCTATTGGCCCAACCTCGGGTACGGCCGCTTTGGGGCGAAGGTCCAGCTCGCGAACAGCCCCTGGTTCGACGCACCCGACCGTTTCGACCCCAAGCGAATCCGGCTGGCGGATGTGGACGGCACCGGCCCTGCGGATCTTCTGTACCTGCGGGCGGACGGCGTCCGTCTTTGGCTGAACGAGGCCGGGAACAGCTGGTCGAGCTCCCCGCGCATCATCCGGTTTCCGTCTGTGGCCGACCCCGCGGCGGTCAGCGTTTCCGACCTCCTCGGAGACGGCACCGCGTGTCTCGTGTGGTCGACACCGCTCTTGAAGGACGCGTGGCAACCCCTCCGGTACGTGAAGCTCATGAGCGGGGGAAAGCCCTACCTCCTCACGACCATCACGAACAACCTTGGCCGTGTCACCCGCCTGGAATACGCGCCTTCGACGCAGTTCTACACGGCCGACCGCCAGGCGGGGACGCCGTGGGCAACCCGGCTGCCCTTCCCCGTGCACTGCCTCTCGCGTGTGGAGATGCGCGACCACGTCACGGGCTGGAAGTTTGTCTCGACCTACACCTACCACCATGGCTACTTCGACGGCGTTGAACGAGAGTTTCGGGGCTTCGGTCGAGTGGACCAGCGCGACACGGAGGCGCTCGGCGACTTTGAGGACCATGAAGTCACGAACGCAAACGCCACGACCCATGCGGACCCCGTGCTCACGCGCACCTGGTTCCACACCGGGGCCTGGCGGGACGAGCCCACGCTCGAGTCAGCCTTCGAAACCGAGTATTGGAACGGAGACAGCGAAGCACTTCGGCTCGCGGCGTGCGACGCGCTTGGGACGTTGACGCCGCGGGAGGCACGCGATGCCGCCCGTGGATTCAAGGGGCAGATGCTCCGGCAAGAGGTCTACGCCGAGGATGGTACCGGCGCACAGGCGCGGCCCTATGCGGTGACCGAGACGCGCTACCGCGTCACGAAGCTGCAGGATCGGGTGGATGAGACTCCAGCCGTGTTTCTGCCAATCCCGCGAGAGTCCGTCAGCCGGAGCTACGAACGGCTCGATCCGCCAGATCCGCGGACGGTGGCGAAGTTCCCCCTCACGCTGGACGAATACGGCACCGTGCTGTTGGAGGCCGCGGTGAGCTACCGCCGCCGACCGAACAGCGACCCGGGGGTGGAGGTCATCCCCGAGCAGGAAGTCACCACCGTGCTCGTTACCGAGCGTACGGTGCTCCACGACGACACCGCGGATCGTCTCCACCTCGCCATGCCGACCCACGAGAAGGTCTGGCAGCTCACCGGCACCTACGACGCCGGCCCGGACCAGGTGCTTCTGGGTGAGGCCGAGGACACGGCTACCGACCGACCACTCTCCGCCGAACTCCTTGCTGCTGCGTTCGCGGGCGCCGCAGGAATCGACTACACGGAGACACCTACATCGTTCCTCGAGCGTCGGAAGCTCTCCGATGTGCGTACGCGCTACTGGAACGGGGCGCTCACTGCTGCCGAAGCGGCAACCTCAGCGCCCGCCAAGCCCCTCGTGTACGAGCGCTACCAGCTTGCCTTCCCCGCGGACCTCCTCACCTCGGCGTACGGCACGCGGGTCACGGACCCGATGCTCGAGGAGGCTGGGTACGTTGAGTACGAGGCCGACGGTGCGTGGTGGATTCCCTCCGGCAAGGCCACGCCCGTTGCGGCGCGCTTCTACCAGCCCGAGGCCTTCGAGGGCCCGTTCGGCGGCCGCACCGAGATCGACTGGGATGACGCCACCCAGCTTGTGACGGAAGCACGTCAGCTAGTATGGACCGACTCGACGCCGACGGACCACTTTCTGACGGTCAGCGTCACCAGTGACTACCGCATCCTCGCGCCCTCCACGGTGACGGAGCCGAATGGGACGACCCAGAGCGCGGCCTTCGACGCGCTCGGTCGGGTCGTGAAGACGTGGGTCGCGCGGGGGAGTCTGGGGGACACCGAGGCGAATTCAACGGCCGAAGTCACCTACGAGCTCGATCGATGGCTGGACGAGGGCCTCCCTGTGCGTGTCCACGCCCGCGCCTACGAGACGCACTGGGACAGCTCTGCCGCCCTGGAGGACGACCGTCTCTACCAGGACCGCTACACGTACAGCGATGGCGGCGGAAACGTGGTCCAGGAGAAGGGGAACGCCGCGCCCGGCGAGGCCCCCGAGCGTGACCTCGACGGCAATCTCGTGTTCATCGGTGATGAACTCCAGTGGGCCGACGTGAATCCGCGGTGGATCGGCACCGGCCGAACCGTGGTCGACAACAAGGGCAACGTCATCCGGCAATACGAGCCGTTCTTCTCTGCGACCCATGAGTACGAGTACGAAGACGCGGTCGTGGAGTGGGGCGTGAGCCCCACCTTCCGGTACGATCCCCTTGGTCGGAACATCCGAGTGGACATGCCGAACGGTACGCTTCGGCGCATCGTCCTAGACCCTTGGCGGCAGGAGAGTTGGGACGAGAACGACACGGTCCTCGAGAGCACTTGGTACGACGAGCGGATCGCGCTCGCGTCTACGGAGCCCGAGTACCGGGCAGCGACACTCGCGGCTGCGCACGCCGACACGCCGACCGTGACCCTGGTGGATGCCATGGGGCGCCCAGTGCGCACGCGGGAATACCTCACGGAGGTGGCCTACAGCGGCAACGCAGACCCTACGACCGATGACGACGCATTCGAGACGCGAGTGGTCCTCTACGTGCAGGGAACCCCGCGGGAGGTCATCGACGCGCGCCAGGTGACCGTCCAGGAGCAGCAATTCGACCTCCTCGGCCGGCCGATGCTCACGGAGAGCCCGGATGGCGGGGACGTGTGGACGCTGCTGGACCTCGCCGGGCAGCCGGTGCGGGTCTGGAAGTCAGGCGATCTCATGCTGCGCTTCGGCTACGACGCGATGCGGCGCCGGACGCGGCACTGGGTGACCGAGGGCGTCGCGGACGAGCGTCTCGTCGAGCGGGCCGTCTACGGCGAGCGGGTCGCGGACGCTGCCGACACGAATCTCCTCGGGCGCGTGTATGTCGTGTACGACACCGCCGGCGCCGTGACCGCCGCCTACGACTACGAGGGGCGCCCGGCGAGCCAGGAACGCGTGTTCTGGGACGACGTCGACGCGACGGTGGACTGGACCGACCTCGACGACGCAACAGATCCAGAGGACCCGGCAGACATCGAGACTGCCGTCACGGCGATGACAGTACTCGAAGGCACGACGTACACGACGACGACGCTCTACGATGCGCTCGGGCGCGTGACGAGCCAGACGACGCCGGACGCGTCAGAGACGCTACCCGGCTACAACCGGGCCGGCCTTCTCGAAACCGTGGACGTGAAGATCCGCGGGAGCTCGACGGCTACTTCCTTCGTGACCACGGTGACGTACGACGCGAAGGGCCAGCGGCTCTCGATCGTGATGGGCGAAGGGCTCGTCACCCAGTACACGTACGACCCGCTGACCTACCGGCTGATGGGCCTCATCACCACCCGGCCGCTCGTCTCGCCAGAGTCTACCGACCCGAAACTCCAGGACCTTTCGTACACGTACGACCCTGTCGGAAACATCGTTCGCGTGGAGGACGCGTCGCAAGACGACCTGTACTTCAACAACACCGCGGTACGGCCCGTTGGACTATACAGCTATGACGCGGTATATCGGCTCGTGACCGCCGAGGGACGAGAGCGCGTGAGCCAAGGGCCGCCGGGCTCGAGCACGGGCGCATGGACCTCGTCGGCCTACGGTGCCATCCCGGACGCGAGCAACGCGGTGTGGGAGTACACCGAGTCGTACGACTACGACAAGGCCGGGAACATCCTCGGCATGGATCACTCGGTCCCAACGATCGCAAACGAGAACTGGAGCCGGGAATACGAGTACGAGACGGCGAGCAACCGCCTGATCGAGATGCGGCGCACTACCGTGGCCGACGGGACGATCACGGACGCGTACACGCACGATTCGCGAGGGAACATCGTGCGGTTGCCGCACCTGCGCGCGAGCGTGGACAATGTGCTCGTCGACTTCCGTGACCAGATGCGCCAGGTGCTACTCGCGTCGAGCGGAGACGACGCGGTCTACCTCTACGACGCGTCGGGGCAGCGCGTCCGGAAAATAGTGCGGACGGGGGCGAATGTTGAGGACCGGCGCTATGTCGGAGGCTTCGAGGCCTGGACGCGCACTGTCGGTGGCACGCTCGACGAGGCGAGGGAGACCGTCCACGTGATGGACGGCAAGTCTCGTATCGCGATGATTGAGACGACGACATGTCGGGACGAGCTGGAGCTCACTCCTGCGGAGACCCGGCTGCGGTTCCAGTTAGTGAACCATCTCGGAACGGCTATGTCGGAGGTGACGGCGGATGGGGCGCTGATCTCGTACGAAGAGTACCACCCCTACGGGTCAACGGCGTGGCACGCGTTCGATGCCAGCAAGGGGGTGTCGGGGAAGCGGTACCGTTACACGGGGATGGAGCGGGATGAGGAGACGGGATTGCAGTACCATTCGGCGCGGTACTATGCCCCCTGGTTGGGGCGGTGGATGGGGCCAGATCCGATTGGGCTCGGTGATGGAAGCAATCGATTCGCCTATACCCACGGAAACCCGATCGGAAGTTCAGACCCCTCGGGCCTCTTCGATTGGTCCAATCCGGTTGATGAATTGACACAACGCGCGGGTGCCTTGGCTGCTGTCGTCGAAGACGAGGCTGTTTCCTTCGGTTACGACTGGTTAGCTGGCGCCGCCAGCATATACAGCGACCCGGGCACCGTTGCCAGTGAGTTGGCGGGCGATGCAGGCGATCTCAGCCTGGAAATCATCAGCCACTTGCCTCAGTATCAAGCTGGTGCTGCGGTGCAGAAGCCCGGGGGAAGCCTCACTGAAGGGGCTTCGGCCTACTTGGGCACTGTGGTGGGGATGGTCGCTGGTGCTGCCGACGACGCTGGAAAGAGCATGACAGCTCCGGCAGCGCTCTCCCAAAACTTGGGAATGATAACTTCTGGGAACGAGGCTCTCATCCGTGAGGGTATTCAAGGAAACCTCGAAATCGCTGGTGCCAGTTTTCGGACGGCTGGAAACGTATTACTCGCAGGAGAATTCTCGTCGCCGCTAATCGTCGCACCAGGAACACTTACACTTGAGGCAATCACGGCTACAAGTGAAGCTAGTGTCCCCGCGTCGCTGGCGGCCATCAAAACAGGAGTTCAGGCTGGCGGAGTTGGAGGGGCAGGAACGGGCGGAGGTGTGTCCGGTGCTGCCGCGAGAGCGGCGCGAGCTCCTAAGCTGCCCGTCGTAGCTGGAGAAGGCGGTAAATTTTCAGCTCTCGACGCGCGAAGAGTCAAGGGAGACGCACTGACCCCCCATCACCTGCCACAGGTGGCTGCGGAGTTCACAGCTCGCGCGGACGGCGGTGCGCTGGTTATGCAGGATGTTGAGCATGCGCTGACGCGGACCTTTGCGGGACGAGGCGCCGCTACGGCTAGAGCCGAGGCGGGGATGTCGTTCCGCGCTGTTCTTGCACGAGACATTGTCGATGTTAGAGGCATTGTGGGAACCAAGTACAATCAAGGTCTCCTGGACGTGATTGCTTACTATCGTACTAACTATCCAGGTCTGATGCAGAGGTAGCTGCGTATGGCTATTCGTCCGCAAGTTGCAGATTTCGTCGCCCTTGGCCCTTTGCCGGCCTACAAAGATGCCACCGTGCAGGACCTTGACCGGAGGTTGGAGCTGCTCAATAAGATTGCGCCTCCTATCACGGCTGAGGAAGCGCGCTCGCTTGTCGAGTCCTTCGGTCCGGATGACTGTTTTGGGCTGGCGTGGACTCTGCTTCACCTCATTGAGACGGCGCCCGATGGATGGCTCGACAGGCGACCGGACGACGACGCCAATGAATGGAAGAGGCGACTGTGGGCTGCCGAGCATCGCGATGACTTGGACTGACTCCCAGGCCTACTCCGTCGCACAGTCGGCGAAGGTGCGGCGCACTCCGTGGCTGACGGGCTCGGCACTTTGAGCCCTGGCCCGATGTGAAACCTCCAGCTAAGCGTGGATTCGGTTCGTCATATGCGCCTGGAATCAGGGCGGGGTCTTCCAGTTTTCGCTCGTAACGATGTCGCGTGTGGCGAGGAACCAAGCGGCTCTACCTATGTGGCTCGTTCTCGCCCAGCGCCTTTTTGCCCACCGGTTGCCCGATCATCTGTTGACCACCTGTTTTCGATTAAGACACGATTGTGCGAGCGGCTGAGCTAGAGCTTGTCCGCACGGGCCCACTGGTCATCGAAGTGCTTCAGGACCTCGGTATGTTGAGCGTGCGAGTCGATCTTATGAAAAATCGAGATTCTGGTGCCGAGGTCGGGTGCGGATCCCAGCCTGCGCACCACGCGTCGTGACCGTACCGCGGTCGGCGTTCGAGCAGAAGGGATCGGCCAACCGGCAGCTACGGGAGGGAGGGTTCCTCCGCCGTTGCAAATGCGCTCTGCTGTCGGCTCTCGTCCAGGAGCCGCATGCCCGAGAAGCCCCCCACCGTCGCGCTTGAAGTTCCTGCCGAGTTGGCCACCTGCATCCAGGCGATGCTCGACCATGTGGCCGACTTCCGCTCGAAGGCAGGGGCGTCCAGCCCGCACTTCGGCGAAGCGGAGGCCCGCCTGGGGACGCTGGTGGCCGACAGGGGGAACTTTCGGAATCTCGGGGCGTTGAAGCCTGGGTTTCGGGGGCCTCTCGTGTCGCGCGAGCGAGCGCGATGATTACTTTTGCGACTTCCTCAATAACTACCTTGGCTTCCAGACCGATCACGTGTCGCACCACGGAGGGGTCGAAGTGCCGCATGGGGTCCAGCAGCACCACCTCCGGCGGGTCCGGCTCCTGCTTCGGGAGCTTCTTGCGGATCCGCGTCGCCTTCACCTCGTCGGGGTGCTCGGCCCGCCACTTCGCGCACGCCCGCTGGTTCCTCGACGCCTGGCAGGCCTCCCGGCCGCACACTCGATGGCGCTTCCCCACGCGGGGGTCCACCTCGAACCAGCGCCGGCAGATCGCACAGGGTCGGGTCGTCGCCATCGGCTACTCGTCGGGAGCCTCTCCTGTCGCCCGGTCAGGGCAGATCAGGTGGGGATGGGATGGATCAGGTCAGGCGGGTGGGGGTGGCCCAGTTTTGGAGAGCAGACCCGGACCAGATCCGGGGAGCGGTGAAGCACGCAGCCCGTGGAAGACAAGGTGCTGGGACTCCGGGCGCTTTAACCATGCGCCCGTCGCGATGCGGAACAGAGCGGCAAGCGTCTCGCCCCGGACGCGTTCGCGTGCGCGTGTGATCGCACCGGAGGTCGGGAGCGACTGGGGGTTCCCGCGCTTCGTCAGGGGCACCAACCCAAAGCTCTTCAGCACCTCCACGATGCTCATGCCCGCAAAGAGGCAGGCGCCGAGTACCATCCATACGACGACATCCGCGGGCATCTTGCGACGGCGGACCCTGATCCCTTCCCCCTTCTGGAGGGCCTGTTCAATCCATGCGGGGTCGATCCGATCGCGGATGGTGCGGGCCAGCTGGTCGGGGAGCGCGCTGTAGGTTGCGACGAGCGCGGACTCGAGAGGTGATGGGGAAGGAGAGGACATGCGCCCCCATTACCGTCCCCACGACCTGCTTAACAAGCCTCCTACATGCAGAATGCGCGAGCCGAAGCCAAAGTCGAGGTTGAAAACCGACTACCGCACTATCTCAGCGGCATTGCGCTTAGGGAGGCCGTTCACCATCGCGTCGATGGCGAAAAGCGTGGCAAAGAACTCACGCTCAGTCGACATGATGATGTCGAGTTGCCGCTTAAGGCGCCTTGCATCATTCGTGGTGACAAGCGCCTCAAGCGCGAGGTTGCTCGCAGCCATCGCCGCGCGCTGCCAGCGTCTCCGCGGATCCCAGACCTGGTCGCCAACAAGAGCCAGGGCAGTTGCGATGCCCACATAGACGGACGCCGCAGGGTAGCTCGCAGCGAATGCCATCATGAAGATAGAGGACATCCCTGCGCATAATCTCGTCGCGTAGTAGACCGCTCGAGCGAATCTGGCGTCCGTTCGGTAGGCTCGGTATCGCTCTCGGACAACGTCCTCGGTTGAACCAGGAATATCCTCCGGCCACTCGATCACGTCAATCCGGTCCACCATGAGGCGTCCTTCCAGCAAGCTGGAACACTATCACGAAGCCTCGCATGAGCGCAACGCGACGGAAAAGGTTCCTGATGCTGTAATTGCGACTACAGTTTGCAGCTCGTTGCTGTCTGCGCGCTGGGCTCTCTTCGTGGTACAAGGGCCATCCGAACTCGCCGAACTCTGCCCGCCGCCTGGTGGAGGGGCTCTTTTATGGAGGTTTCTTGGATCCTGGAGCCTTGCCCGATTCTCTTGCCATGCCACTAGTGGCAAAGATCTGGGGGTCGATATTTCTCGCATTCGTGTTTTTCAACGAGAGTCGTCGAACACGCGAAGATGGCAGCGGGAGGCACCACGCTTGGTTCGCGGCTGCATTGGCAGTGTGGGCCGTTGCGGCCCTTGTGCACCTAGTTGTCTACCAGAGCCACACGTTCTCGGATCGGCGCTCCCTGATACTGGCAGTGCTTTTCTCCTCATCGAATACCTACTTCCTAATTCAAGGTGCCCGTCTCGCCGTTGGAAAGTTGAGGGAAGGGCTGCTGGCACCGGGGCTGGTGGTGGCGGGCACCGTGGCCCTGTACTTTGGCATTCCGCTAGCATTCGGCGCCTCCTCTCCAGAGCCGTACTGGGACGCGCGCATCGCTTGGTTCGGAATACTTGACGCGCTCTACTCGTCCGTGGGCGTGCTCGCCGTGGTTCGAAACTTACGGCCTGCTGGCAGTGGCGGGCATTGGGCCATTCTCTGGTTTTCCGCCATTGCCCTGATTATTGAGCAGTGGGTGTACTTCCTCCCCCTGGGCCCGCAGTCCATGGCAACGCTGCATGCTGTCGATCTTTGTGCGAAGGTCGGCTTTGGTATCTCGCTGCTCGGTACCGAGCTTGGGCGAGTCTCTGAGCGCGAGCTGGGACGCGTCTCTGAGGGGATGAAGTTTTTGTCTCAAAGCGCTAGTTTCGGTAACTACCACTTTGCTCCGGCCGCGGCCGGGTCGATGTTGGGGCATGCGGTTCCATCCCGCGCCAACCCCAGCATGGAAGTGGACAAAGGAATGCCCCGACGACGGGCGATAGTACGAGGCTCGTTTCCGTTGAACCGGCCAAGCCTCAGATCGAGAATTGACTCTGCAGAGGCAGAGGATACCTGCTTCCCGAAGCAGTCGGGGACCAATCAGTTGTCCTCATCATCAGACGACGGATTCTGGATTGCCAGACGACACGGTAGAGAGGTCGACAAGGACCGTTCGCTAGATGCGCTGATGATCCGCCTGGCTGGTAGGCAGGTCGTTATTACGTTCGTTTCGTCCATGGATATATCTGCATACGACGACATGGGACTATAGAGGTGCCCATACTGCCGTTTAGTCACAAACTTCCGCTTCTTCGGGTAACTGGCCCTGAGTACGAGGCAATCGAAGCCATTGATGCAGCGACGGACCGGGGATACGCAGGGGTCTTTGCCACGCGTCCATTCCTGGCGCTGAGGTTGGACGCCAATGGGGAACCCTCCGCCCAAACAATTCCTGCGCTCCTGGATACAGGGGCAGTGAGCACGGTCATCGATGAGCGTTGGTGGCCGTACGCGAACGCGAACTTGACAGGCGAGCGGCGCACTGTCGGCGGGTTCGGTGGAAGCGAACTGACAGGTAACGTCGCAACCTTGCGTCTATGGCTAGGAACTCTTCGCGAACCGCTCATGGCTAAGGTATTGTTCGTGAGGCCGAAGAGGCCCATGAAGTATGCGATACTCGGTTGGAATGGGGTGCTTCAGCACACCAAACGCTTGGGCATCTGCCCCGACTCGTCACGTTGGGCGGGCATCTTCGACATCTCGCCCGGAATCTACGCGCATATTCGAGAGACGCGCCGAAAGTAGCGATGCTACGTGTCTAAAATAAATGAACGGCAGACGACCTACCGTTCAACATTCGTTGCTGCTTCTCAGCTACTGCGGCGAACTCCAGCGATGGTTCGCGAGATGCGCAAGCACGTACCCGACGAAAACGCCGATCAAAAGCCCCCCTGTCACGAGCATCGTATGCTCGTATAGAGCTTCGTGTCCCAAGTGAGCCTCCGTGCACACTCTGAAAGTCTACCTCGCCCATCACGGGGCGTCAAGCCTGCACACGGTCCATAGTAGCGGCCTATTACCTGTATTATTGCTGCTCGTGAGCGCCTCGCTGTTCTTTCAACGGGCTTGCTTTTCAGGCCCGCTGTCCGGGTTGACTCAGGCTCAAAGGTGGAGAGCGCGCTCCGAAGGGGCCAGTCGTCGCGGGCATCTGGGCTCGCCAACCTGGAAGCCCAGAGGGCTCGTCGCCGCGCAGGGGCAGGAGCCCAAGGTCCTCGATGATCAGCACGCCGACTGTGCCGAAGCGGGCGAGCCGCTTGTCGTAGCTGCCGTCGCCTCGCCCGGACTGCAGCTCGTGGAACAGCTTAGGAGCGGTGATGAACAGGACCTCTCGGACCGCGGCGTACGGCACGGTGACCGCCGCCTTGAGATTGTCGGGCACGATTGACTTCGGCACGCCGCCGAAGAACGTGAACGCCTCGACGTGGAGCTGCTGCCAGGTCTCCGCGCGCTGGTCGAACACCACCTTGGCAAGCTGATGCCGGCTGTGTCCGAGCACCATGACGAACACCCAGCCCTTCCGACGGGTCTGCGTGACGGCGTCGAACACCAGCCCGACGTACCCGAAGTCCACCTGGGCGGTCTCGCCAGCGTCGGTGTCCACGGGGATCGCGACGTCGTCGGGCTGCGCGCCCAGCTCGCGCCCTAGGCGCAGGCACAGGCGCTTCACCGCGGAGAGGCTCCCCTTGAAGTCCGGGTCCGTGGACCGGAGGCAGTCGTAGATCGCCCTGGGGCCCGCGTGGCGCGTCAGGAGCGGCCGGATGCGCGGTACCCAGGCCTCGACGGACGATGTCTCCTGGGGGCCCGCCCGCGGCGGGAGCGCGGCCTTCAGCACCTCCAGTTCAGGGAGCACCTCGACGAGCCCATCGAGAAGCCCGGCCGCACCGAGCACCTCTCAATACTCCCGCGCGGTGTTCCTGCTCATTCCAAGGAGCCGAGCCGCTTCGCGCGCACTCGTCCCCTGCCGGTGCAGACGCACCAGTTCCTGAAGTCGATGCATGTCCGTCCTCTTCGCGCTCACCGAGACCTCCGGGTCACGGAGGCGGGTCTACGCGGTTCTGTGGATCACCTTGGCCGAACCAGCGGTGGATCACCTTGCGTGCAGCCGAACGATGGGGAGGGATGCAGCGAGGTGTGCGCCGGGCCCGGTCACGGCTGCTCCGACCACGGCCTCGGGAACACCGTGATCGTGGAGCACATCTTGGAGGATGGCAGCACCACGCACACCCAATACTCCCACCTCGACCGTATCGACGTAGCGCTCGGCGACTGCTTGGAGGAAGGGGACGTGATCGGTGTCATGGGCGGGAGCGCGTACGGGTGTACCGACTACTGGCCGAAGCACCTTCACTTCGAACGCAAGGACGCCCCCGTCCTCGAGAATCCGAGCGGCGCCGGCACGCACTACGGCTACACGCCGGACTACGGCTTCATCGATCCGCTGGCCCCCATCCCGGCGGTGGGGCAGTGCAGGTAGCCGCGCGCGACGTGCCATCGTGGTAACGAAAAGAGCCCTCACCACGGGTTGCGGGAGAGGACTCTTTCGGTTGTTCGCTTCTCGGTGTTCGAGAAGGCGAGCCATGGTGCGCTTCGGCCGGTCTATTCTCGACGTTGACACGTGGCACCCGCGCTGTGCACGTAGGGAGGGCGCTCTACGCGTCGTTCTCCGCGCACACGACCATGCGCCATTGAATCTTGCCCTGAGTGGCTGTGTGCTGGTGGTGGTTCTGTGGGGGAAGGGTCGAACTCTTGGTGTGCGAGATTTCCTTGCCGCAGCCCTCGCACCGGAAGATCCCAGAGTCGGGAGGGCTATCCCCAGGAGAGTGGAGCTTGTCGAAGTTCGCATGGTGGTTCACGCTGATGTACTTAGAGTCCTTATACCAAGCCATATAATCTCCTGTCGCGACGTGCGACGGCGCTCTATATGCACCGAAAGGGTGATGTCAAGTGGCCGGGTGTCAAGGGCCACTCCCAAGGGACCACCCTCCGGCCACGATCTAGGGACCACCCCCGCCCCGCCGAGGTGGCCGCCGGCCACGAACAAGGGACCACCCAAGCGCGAACTAGGGACCACCCCAAGGCCGCGATCGCATAGGC
>JAUXTN010000002.1 GCA_030684355.1 Pseudomonadota bacterium | reverse complement strand
CCGAGATCGCCGCGCCGCTCGCCGAGCCCGTCGCCGTCGCGGCGCCCACCCCCGCGGAAGAGGTCGTCGCGTCCGCGCCGCCTGCCGCCGTGGCCGCGGAGCCCTTCGAGGCGCCTCCGGTCGCGGTCCCCGCGCCAGTCGCCCCGCCGGCCGACCTCGACGTGGACGCCTTGAGTGACATCGCGTCCGCGATGCAGGGCCCCACCGGCGCCCCGGCGACCGGCGCCCCCGCCGCCGGGATCTACTCCCAGAGCGCCCCCACGCTCGTGCCCCACCTGCCGTCCCTCGCGGAGAGCGAGGACGGCAAGGCGACCATCCCCATGGTCATGCCGTTCCCGGAGGAGCCCGTCGCGCCGGTGCGCGCCGCGCCGTCGGTGCTGGACGAGGAGCCGACCAGCCGCAAGTCCGCCGCGGGCATCGGCGTCGTGTTGCTCGGGGTCCTCGGCCTCGGCGCGTTCGCGTTGCTCGCTGTCGTGGGCATCTGGTGGACGATGTCGCGCGGGGACCAGGACGAGTCCCAGGCCGGCCGGGAGATCACGCCCGTCGAGGCCCCGAAGGTGCTCCCCGCCGCGGCGCCGCCGCCGGTCGAGCCCCCGCCCGTCGTCGAGCCCGTCGTGCCGCCGGTCGAGACGCCCCCCGCGGCCGTCGCGGTCGCGCCCCCGCCAGTGGCGACCACCGCCGCCGTGAGCAAGCCTCCGCCGGCCACGACCGCCAAGGCGCCCCCCTCCACGAGCGGCGCGAACGCCTCGACGACCCCGCGCGGCACGACCTCCACCACCCCGAGCGGCTCGCGCACCGGCACGATCCCGGCCACTGCGGACGCCGGCACCGCGAACGTCACCTCTGACAGCGTGTGGGGCACGCCGACGGCGCCCACGTCGGGCTTCCTCCGCGTCGTGACCGACCCCGAGGGCGCCACCGTCTACGTGAACGACACCGCCAAGGGCAAGACCCCCGTGACGGTCGAGCTGCCTTACGGCGCCCACCAGGTGCGGGTCGTGCGCGCCGGCTACAAGACCGAGACGCGCGACGTGAACATCCGCGTGCGCGAGCTGACCGTGCCGTTCAACCTGAAGCCGGACATGGTGACCGGGCAGGTCAACGTGTACGGCCCCGACGGCTTCCGCGTCGTGGTCGACGGGCACGACATGGGCCCGATGCCCGTGACGGTGCAGGTGAGCGAGGGCGTGCGCCAGTTCAAGCTCGTCGGGTCCGACGGCAGCGCGTGCAACCTGCCGAAAGAGATCAAGTTCAAGGCGGCCGGGCGTCCCGAGACGATCACGCTCGCCTGCCCCTGACGCGGGGCGGCCGGGCTCGGCCGATCGAGCCCGGTCCCTCTTTCGAAACAGCAGCCGGATGCCTGGAGGCGACGCGGTGAATCGCAACGTGGTGGTCGAGATCTCCCAGCTCCTCCGCAAGGAAGCGGGCGGGATCAGTCGCAGGCGCCTGCTCGCGGGCCTCGGCCGCCTGCGCGAGGTCCACGAGGCCGTGCGCAAGGGCGCCGATGCGGGCCGCTGGCCGCACCTCCAGCTCCCGGACGATGCCCAGCTCGCGGAGGTCCGGCGCATCGCGGGCGAGCTCCGCGGCCGCGCCTCCCGCCTCGCGGTGGTGGGCCAGCCGGGCGCGATCGCGGCGCTCCGTGCCGTCACCGAGGCGCTTGGCGTCGAGTCGCCGCGCTGGGTCACGAGCCCCGACGGCGTGGTCCTCGCCGCGCTGGACTCACCGGACGTCGCGTGGCTCGTCCTCGAAGGCCCGATGTGGGCGGACCAGGTCGCCGAGTGGGCGGTCGGGCAGGGCCGGGCCGTGGCGGTCGCGGGCGCGGGCAGCCACGAGGCGCCGCCCGATGGGTGGTGGATCACGGACCCCGTCGCGGGGGATGGGCGGTTCGGCGGGCTCGGCATCGCGGCGGCGCTCTGCGCGGCGTGGGCGGGGGTCGACATCGAGGCCGTGCACCTCGGCGCGCGCGACATGGCGACGGCGTGCGAGCGCCCCGCGCTCTTCGAGAACCCGGCCTACACGATGGCGCTCACGTCGATCAACATCGAGCGGGACCTCGCGTTGTCCGTCCCGACGCACCTCGTCAGCACGGGCCGCCTCGAGGCGTTCGCGGGCTGGCTCGTGCGCATGCAGGGTGCCGTCCTGGCCGACTCCGTCCCCGTCGAGGGGGTGATGCGGCACACCGGAGCCGCCGGCGTCGCGGGCGTGGTGGGGGACGAGGAGCTCCTGCAGGTCCTGCTCCTCGGCCCGCGCGACAAGTACATCGTCCTCTGGGACGGCACCGACGGCGCCGTCGGGCTCGGCGCGGACGAGGCCGTCGCGCAGGTCCGCGCGGTGCAGGCGTTGCTCGATCGCGAGAACATCCCGCACCTCCGCGTCCGGCTGCCCGGGGTCGATGCACGCTCGCTCGGGGCGGCCATGTTCCTCGCGACGCACGCCGCGGTCGCCGCCAGCGTGTTCCTCGACGTGGATCCCCTCGGCCTGGACGCCGTGAACGCGTGGTACGCCGCGTTGGAGCGAGCCCGCACGGACGTTGACGCGGGCGCGCCCACCGCATAATCCGCGGCCCATCGGAGTCCTCGTTTGGCCGACACCACGAAAGACGAGCCGGGCGACGCCCGCCCCGCAGAAGAAGCCGCCCCCGTCGAACAGGACACCCTGTTCCGCCTCCAGATGGCGGCTAGCGACTTCATCATCGGGAACGCCAAGTACCTCGGCTACCTCGTCGGGATCGTGCTGCTCGGCACGCTCGTCTACGGCACGGTCACGTCGTGGCTCGCGTCGCGAGAGGCCGAAGAGTTCGCCGAGATCGCGCGCATCGATCGGAAGATGCCGAAGGTCGAGGACCTCGCCCGCTTCGGTCTCGCGCCGATGGACGACAAGACCGACACCGCGCGCATGGCGAACGTCGAGGAAGGGGCGAAGCGCTACACCGCGCTCGGGGACGACGCGCACGGCGCCGCCGCCGTCTACGCGTACCTCAAGGCCGCGGATGCCTGGGAGCGCGTCGGCAAGCCGGACGAGGTGCTGGCGGTCCTGAAGAAGGCGTCGGACGAGCACGTGAAGGACCTCCCCGGCTACACCGCGAGCGCCGCGTACGCCGCCGCGCTGCTCGACGCGGGCAAGACCGACGAGGCCCTCGGGGTCTACCGGGAGATGGCCGGTCGGCTCGAAGGGTTCTTCGCCGAACGTTCGCTGCTGCTCCTCGCGGATGCGCAGATCGCCGCCGGTCGGCAGGCGGACGCGAAGCTCGTCATCGCCGAGTTCCGCCAGCGGTTCCCGCAGTCGCCACGCGCCTCCGAGGTGGCCGCGCTCGAAGCCCGCGCTGGGAGCGCGGGTTGAGCACCAACCTCGCGGGCGGGGCGTTCGCCGCCGCCTTCCTGGCGTCCGGGTTGGCCTACGAGGCGCCCTCGCCGGCGTTCCCCACGCCGGGGACCACCTTGGAGGCCGCGCCGCTGCTTCTCTGGCAGCGCCCGCTCCCCGGGGATCCCCCGAACACCGCGACCCGCACCGAGACCGCCGCGCCGGTGGTGGACGCGAAGTACATCTACGTCGGCTACTCCGGGGTCAGCGGGCTGCTCGTGCTCGATCGGCGCGACGGCGCCGTGGTCCACGAGCTCGCGACCCAGGCGCCCGTCGTGTCGGCGCCCGTCCTCACGGAGACGATGCTCTACGTGACGGACGCCGCGGGCTACACCTCCGCCTTCCTGCGCGATCGGCTCGGCCAGGGCCTGCCCGCGTGGACCCACTTCTCGGGCGCGCCGATCCTGTCGTCTCCCACGGTGGTGAACGGCGTGGTCTACGTGACCAACGTAGACGACCTCGTCTACGCCCTCGACGCCGGCACGGGCGAGCTGAAGTGGCGCCACGCGCACAAGCTCGAGGCGGTCCGCGTGGCCGAGCTCGAGCTCTTCGGCGCTCCCGCGCCGGTGGTCGCCGGAGACACCGTGCTGGTGGGCTTCTCCGACGGCTTCCTCGTCGGGCTGGGCGCGGCGGACGGATCGCCGCGCTGGTCGGCCTCGATCGGGGAGGGGATCTACCCCGATCTCATCGCCCCTCCGCAGCCCGTCGGGAACAGCGTCGTCGTGGGCGGCTACTCGGAGCCGCTCGTGAGCCTCGACCCGGCCTCGCGCTCCGTGCAGTGGCGCCTGGATCTCGCGAGCGCGACGCCCTTCACGCTGCAGGGCGAGACCCTCTGGCACGGCAGCCCGGACGGGCTCCTCCACCGGATCGACGCGCGCACGGGCAACATCGTGTGGACATGGGACTCCGGCACCGGCGGCTCCATCACCACGCCGATCCCGACCGCCCAGGGCCTGCTGGTCGCGAGCAGCGAAGGCAGCATGTACCTCGTGGATCCGGAGTCCGGCACGACCCGCTGGGCGTTCGATCCGGGCTACCTGCTCACGGGCATCTCCGGCGCGCCGGCGGTGGACGGCTCGATGATCTACGCCGTGAGCAACGGCGGCATCTTGTACGCCTTGAGGGGAGGGGAGGGGAGCCGCCCCGCCGAGGCCGTCGACTGGGTGTCGCCTCCGCCTCGGTAGTCTGAAGCACGCGGGTTCAGGGGCACGCGGGGTTCAGAAGGACCCCGGGCTTCAGGGGCACGCGGGGTTCACGACCGCCGGCGTCCCCTCGCCCAGGCACCACGCCGTCGCCGCGTCGTTCGCCCCGACCGTCGCCGCGCGCGGATCGAGCGACCAGACCCACCCCGGCTCCCAGGCCCAGGCGGCGTCGATGGTGACGGCGTCGAGCACGCGCTCCTCGACCGCCAGGGTGATGGTGTCGGCCGCGGGGTCGAAGGCGAGGGGAGCCGGGAAGGCGCAGTTCTGGAGCTCGGACGCGCAGATGACGGCGCACGCCCCGGATGCCACGCTGCCGGTCGGCAACGCGTTCACCCCGGAGGTGGTCTCGAGGGTGAACCCGTCGAGCGCCACGGACCGGGTGGAGCGGTTGCAGACCTCGACCCACTGCGGCTCCTGCGGAGCCAGCTCGGTCAGGACGAGCTCGCCGGGGGTCGCCAGGACCTCGTCGATGCGCCCGTCGCAGTCCTCGTCGCGGCCGTCGGGGGCGGTCTCGGTGGCGCCGGGAGACACGCCGGGATCGGCGTCATCGCAGTCGACGCCGACCGCGTAGCCGTCCTGATCGCAGTCATCGTCGCCGACGGGGTCGCAGTTGGCGTCCACGTCGTCGCCGCACGGGTCCTCGGCGCCGGGAAACACGGTGGCGTCGGTGTCGTCGCAGTCCATGCCGCCGGCCTCGAGGGCGGCGGCGCCGTCGCCGTCGGCGTCGGTCAGGAGCGGGCCGACGAGCGAGACGTCGGCCTGGGCGTCGCCGCCGAGCGCCAGGACGCCCGCCGCGTCAGCCCACTCGGTGGGCGTGAAGCCGACCGAGAGCGTCACCACCGCGCCCGCGCCGAGCTCGACCGTGGCGCGGTCGACGCTGAACGGGGTGCCCACGTCGACCACCACGGTCGCGGCCCGCGAACCGCCATTGGTGACGGTCAGAGGCACCAGGCTCGTCGCGCCCACGGCCGTGGCTGGGAACGTGAGCGTCTCGGCGCCCACCGTCAGCGCGATGCCGTCCGCGCGCCACGCCACGGCGTCGGGGCCGCACGCAGCGAGCAGCAGGAGCATCGGAGGCCACATGGCGCGGAGTATAGCGGAGGCCGCGCTCCGTGCGAGGTGCGGGCCCATGGGCGGCCGGCGCACGATTGGCGTCGGTGCGGGGATCCGGTAGGCTCCCGGCCATGTTGCTGAGCCTGCTGTTTTCGGCCTGTACGCCCGCGATCCTCCATGTCCAGGTCCTGCCGGGGGTGGAGAGCGGGCACTACCTGCTCACCGACGAGGACGGCGCGGTCTGGGACTGCCTGTCGCGCCCGGACGGCAGCACCTGGGAGCCGGTCTGCGTGAAGGCGGATCTCCGGAGCCGCTGGGAGCCGGGCGCCGAGGCGGAGAGCGAGCGGAAGTAGGTTCGGAGCGCGGCCTCGACATCGGCGGCGCGTGGTGCGCGCAAGCCGACGGGAACCTCGGGCGAGCGGCGCGCGCCAGGTGGAGCGCGGCGGGATGGCGGGGACCACGTGGTTCGCCGAGACCGGACGGGACTTCACGCTGCCGGGTGGCGGGAACCACGTGGTTCGCAGACGCCGACGGGAACCTCGTGGACGCGGGGCTCTGAACCCAGGCTTCGCTCGGAGGGGGCTCCCCCCGAGCGCACGCACAACTTCTGATAAGCGATATTATGTAAAGTAAGCACACCAGCAAACGGTGCGAGGGCACTCGGCCAACCGGCGCGCCCGCCAGCACCTACTTCCGCCGGTTCGCCGTCTCCGCCGCCGCGCCCGTCCATTCCTCGCGCGACAGCGTGCGGTCGCCGATCGGCTTGCCGGCCTCGTCCTTGTCCGCGGCGTCGATCGTCACGCGCGCGCCGAGCTGCGCCACGAGGTCGGCGTACTCGGTGCCCCGCGGCAGGGAGGCCTTGTTCGCGGACTGGATCTCGTCGAGGTCGGCGCTCTGGTCGCCCGCGCCGTCCACCTTGCCGAACTGCGCCCCCGCGAGCGCGCCCGTGTTGGCCCCGGGCTTCTCGGCGCCCGGCGCGAGCATCGCGAAGATCTGGCCCTCGAACTCCTGGAACTCGGTCCAGTTGACCCGCCCGTCGCCGTCCTTGTCGAACTGGGTCACGAGCTTCTCGGCCACGCCGTCGAGCTTCTTGCCGCGGAACATCTCGCCCTCGGCGAGCCCGAGCCGCTTGTCCAGGTACGCGCGGACCATCGCCTGGTCCACGCTCGCGGCGCCCGTGTTCGTGCTGCCGTCGGGCTGGCCCAGGATGTGGTTCCAGACGCGGCCGATGGGCCCGGAGACCTTCTTCAGCTTGTCCTGGGCCGCCGCGTTGCCGCCCGTCTGCGCGACCGCAGGCGCCGTGGCCGGGCCGCCCGTGGTGGACGCGGGCGTCGCGGTGCCGGTGGTGAGCTGGGTCTTGACGGGCATCGGCGCGCTCCGGAAGGCAGCATGGTACCACGCAGGGCGCCGGGTCGGCCGACCAGGGCAGCTCGCTCCGAACGACAGCGGGCGGGCGGGCGGGGCAGGGGTCCCCTCCCCCTCCCGGCGCGCGTCGGCGGGGCTCACGCCGTGCGGCCGACTCGAAAACGTTAGACAAGGCTGTGCGCGAGCCGGCCTGACTACGGTTCGGCCTCGCCGAGCCCCACCGGACAGCGCTCCCGCTGGCCACAGCCCTCGCACCTGGGGCTCCGCGCCGTGCAGTGGTACCGGCCGAAGAGCACGGCCCGGTGCCCGAAGTCGCTCCACAGCGCCTGCGGCACGAGCTTCATCAGGTGCGCCTCGACCTTCTCCGGCGTCTTCTCCTTGTGCCAGCCCCAGCGCCGCGTGACCCGGAACACGTGGGTGTCGACCGTGACGCCGCTCTGGATGCCGAACACGGTGCCGAGCACCACGTTGGCCGTCTTTCGCGCCACGCCCGGGAGCGTCACCAGATCCTCCATGCGCGGCGGAACCGCCCCGTCAAAGCGCTCCACGAGGATCTTTGACGTAGCGATCGCGTTCTTCGACTTCTGCCGGAAGAACCCCGTGGGCCGGAGGATGGCCTCCATCTCGGTGGGATCGGCCTCTGCCATCGTGCGGGCGTCGGGCCAGCGCTCGAACAAGGTCGGCGTCACCCGGTTCACCATCGCATCGGTCGACTGCGCCGAGAGCTGCGTGGCGATCAGGAGCTCGAACGGGTTGCGATAATCGAGTTCGCACCTCGGTTCGGGAACCATGACGCCGAGCGTCTGGATGAACGCGGACGCGCGGACGCGAGAGATGGGAGGGCGGCTGGCCACGGGGCCGTCTAACCGCGCTCGGTCGCCGCCGCGCGCGCATTCGGACGGCGCGGACCCGGCCCGTGTTGACGGTGCCCGTCGCCTCGGCGTACCTTCGGCGCGGAGTACCCTCGCGGATGCTGTTGCTCGGCCCCATGCTGACCCTCGCCTCGGCCGCCATCGTCACGGAGATCCCGCCCTTCCTCCGTGGCGACATCCAGATCGCCTACTCCTACGAGCAGCTCTCGGGCAAGCTCCAGGAGCGCGGTGACGAGGAGCTGGAGGTCGGTCAGCGCACGCTCTCCGATCACCGGTTGCAGTACGGGCTCGTGTTCTCGGTAGCACCCGGTGTCGCCGTGTTCGCGGACCTCCCGCACTACGTCTCGAGCCGCGTCTCCTACGGCGCGCTCTCGGACATGGTCTACGACCCCGGCACCGGCAGCGGTACCTACGTCGGCACCACCGAGGGTACGCCGGGCACCTACGTCGACGGCGCCGGCCTCGGCGGGCTCTGGATGGGCGTGCGCGGCACGCCGTTCTCCGAGGCGTTCCAGAAGCGCAACAGCAGCACCACGTGGCTGATCGAGGGCGCCTTCCGCACCGGCGACAAGACGAGCTTCTGGACGGCGGACGAGGACGGCAAGCGCGGCGCGGGCCCCGGCGGCACGGCCGCGCGCCTCCACACCGCCTTCTCCACGACCTTCGGCAACACGTCTCCCTACGTCGCCGGCACCTACGTCGGCGAGGGCAAGCAGACGGTGGACGTCGTGACGCCCGACGGCACCACGCACGCCCAGGTCGAGGTCGATCCCGCCAACCACGGCGACATGCGGATCGGCATGGAGGTCCTCACCGGCCAGAACCCGGCGAGCGGCTCCCAGTTCGTGTTCGACATGCACCTCGACGTGTCCTACGACGCCTACGCGCTCCTCCCGAGCGGGTTCTACCTGCCGAACACGCTCGACGCGAGCGCGGGCGGACTGGTCCAGCAGGCCGAGCAGCTCGAAGCGGGCGGCGGTATCGGCCTGCACTGGCGACCGTTCCAGAACCTGCAGATCGGCGTCAACGCCGACCTCGCCTACCACATGCCGCAGCGGATCGAGTACCCGTACCCGGTGTACACGGGTGGCGACACCATCCGCTTCGCCGCCGGGACGACCCTGGGCGTGCGCTTCCGGTAGCCGGCGGCGGCCGGGCAGTCGCGGCCGCAGGCGGCCATTCCGCGCGGCAGCGGCGCCGTCGCGGCCGCATGCATGAAGGCGGCCCGACGGCAGCGCCGCGCGGCAGCATCCGTCCTGTTCGCCTGTCGCTTCCCGCGTCAGAACGCGTCGTCAATCCAGCGGACCGCCCACGGATCCACCGCGACGTCGACGTACGCGACGAGGAAGCAAGCCTCCAACGGGGCCTCCGGCAGGGCGGCGAGCCACGCCTCCGCGGCGCTCCGGAGCCGCCGGCGCTTGTGTGGCGATACGGCGTCGTCCCCGAGGGGGTCCGACGGCTCGCGCACCTTCACCTCGACGAAGCGGAGCTTTCCGTCGTGGCCAACGACCACGTCGAGCTCCCCTCCCCCTCCTCGCCAATTACGCGCGTGGATCGTCCAACCGCGCGCAGCGAGACGCTCAGCGACCAGGCTCTCGGCCTGGGCACCGCGCAACAAGGCCTCCCGGCGGGACTCCGCCGGGCGTGCCCTGGTTTTTATACCGAAGTTCCCTTCGGGCTGTACGGCGCGTCCTTCAGACGGGCCGACTTGCCCGAGCGATCGCGCAGGTAGTAGAGCTTGGCGCGGCGCACGCTGTGGCGGACCTTGACCTCGACCTTGTCGAGGATGGGCGAGTGCACCGGGAAGATGCGCTCGACGCCGACGCCGAAGCTGGTCTTGCGCACGGTGAAGGTCGCGCTGGCGCCCGAGCCCTTGATGGCGATGACGGTGCCTTCGAAGACCTGGATGCGAACCTTGTCGCCATCCTTGATCTTCACGTGCACGCGCACGTCATCCCCAACGATGTACTTGGGGGCGCTGCCCTGGATGGTCTCGGAGTCGATCTGGTCGATCATGTTCATGACGGTACACTCGAAGTCGGGCGAAGTTATTTGACCAAGGGCTCGGCGTCAACGCCTACGTGCGCGCTGATCGCCACCTGCACCACGATCGCGCTCTTTCGGCGCGTCGAGCGGCACTGCACTCCCACTACCCGGCGTGCCGACGCCGAGGACTTCGTCCCCCGAGAGGAGGACGTAGGGGCCGGTACAGCCCGGGGGCGGAGCCGGCACCGCGCCCGTCTGCTGGAAGCGACGGGCCTCGATGGGCGAGAGAGTGAGCGCCGGGAGGTGGCGGAGGCCGTCCCGCGGGGTCGTGACCCACGGCGCGAGGCCGGCGAACACCTCGTCACGCGTGCGCCAGGGGACGCGCTCCTCGCCGCGCGAGGGGCGGAGGACGCGGTCCCAACCGGGATCCCCGGCGACGATCTCCGAGATGCGCGAGAACGACACGGCGTGCTCGATCTGGAACGGCCCGCTGCCGAGGCGGCGGAGCTCCTCCAGGTGGCCCACGGTGCCGAGCGCCACGCCGATCTCCTCGGCGAGCACCCGCGCGTACGTGCCGCGGCTGCACTTGATGAGCACGTGCACGCGCGGCCCATCCATGTCGATGAGCTCCATCGCGTCGATGCGGACGGGGCGCGCCTTGACCTCGACGGTCTGCCCCTTGCGGGCGTAGTCGTAGAGCGGGCGCCCGGCGACCTTGACCGCCGAGTAGCGCGGCGGCGTCTGCATCCGCTGGCCCAGGAACGTCTCGAGCACCGCGAGGAGGTCCTTCTGGGTGAAGGCCGGGACCGGCTGCTCCTCGATGACCTGGCCGGTGGGATCCCCGGTGTCCGTCGCGCTCCCGAGGCGCACCACGGCGTCGTAGACCTTCTGGTTCTCGTCGAGGTACTGGATGAGGCGCGTCGCGCTGCCGAGCGCGAGCGGGAGCACGCCCGTCGCGAACGGATCGAGCGTGCCCGTGTGCCCGACCTTCTTCAGCCCGGTGACCGCACGCACGACGGCCACGACGTCATGGGAGGTGACGCCGGGCGGCTTGTCGACGACCAGGAACCCGTCGTAGCTCATTCCTCACCTCCGTCCGTTTCCGCGGCCGTCGTCTCGACCGGATCGACCGCCGCCGGCGGGATCGAGCGCAGGAGGGCCTCCATCCGCGCCGCGTACTCTACGTTGGGATCGAGCTCGAAGCGGAGCTCCGGCGCGTGCCGGATGCCCAGCGCGCGCCCGATGGGACCGCGGAGGAACCGCGCCGCGGCCTCCAGGCCCGCCTGGACCTGGATCCGGTCGCCCTGGCCACCGAGGGGCAGGTAGCGGACGCGCGCCTGGGACAGGTCGGGCCGGACCAGCACCTCGGTGATGCTGATGGTGCCCACGCGGGGGTCCTTGACCTCTTCGCGGAGGAGGCGTGCGAGCTCCGCATGCATGACGGAGCCGATGCGCTCGGCGCGTCGGGATGACATCGGGAGGACCTCCAGGCCGGAAAGACCCGGCGGTTAACGCGTCGCGCTCATCCGGGCCCCCGCGATGCGCCGGGAATGCAGCGTTCAGCGCGCTGGGCGGCGGTCCAGCTCGGCCTCGAGGTCGGCGACCCGGCGCTCCAGCGCGGCGATGCGGGTGCGGTCCGCGGCCATGCGGCGGCGGAGGAACCGCACGAGCGTCGTGTTGCGCTCATGGAAGTCATGCCTGGGCGCGAGCTCGGCGGCGTCGGCCGCGTGGGCCTCCAGGACGTCCACGACCTCGACCCAGCCCTGCTCGACGGGCGCCGCCGCCCGGGCCGCCGAGGCGACCTCCTCGGGCGAGTACGGGAACACCGTCACGGGCTCGGTGATCTGGCTGCCCTGGAGGATCTCCGGCGCGGCCGAGCGCCCGATGTCCGTCACCTCGGGCTGCGCGCGCGCGTTCGGGTCCGTGTACTCGCGCTCATCGTCGTCGTCGTCGTCGCCGGGGGCCTCGAGAGCCTCCAGCAGGACCTGCCCGCTCTCGATGCCGACCAGGTCGAACTCGTCGTCTGCGTCCTCGCCGGAGGCCTCGCCGGCCTCGATGGCCATGAGCTCCTCGGGCGTGGGGAGCGGCGGCGACGGGAACGGGTCGAGGCGCGGCAACACCGGCCGGGAGGGGGTCACGGCGGCCCCGGAGCGGTCGATCGCGAGGGCCGAGCCCCCCATGAGCACGGTCTGATCGTCGTCGACGGCGCCCGTGAGCAGGGACGCGTTGAGCAGCGCGTCCAGCGTGGCGAACGCGCCGGCGGCCGGCGGCGCGGCGACGGGGCGCGGAGGAGCCGGCGGGGTGCTCCGCGGGACGATATCCACCCGTTCGGCACGGCGCACCCGCGCATCGGTAGGGAGGCCGTAGGCCTCGATCGGCTCGGAGGTCAGCGGGACGGGCATCCGCCGGAGCTCGGTGCGGTCGTCGTCCGGGGGGCGCGCGTCGAGCTGGCGCAGCTCGTGCTGGAGCTCGGCGAGCACCACCTGCGGGCGCGGCCAGGTCGGCTCGTCGTCCACCCGCGCGGGATCGCGCTCGATCTCGGTGGGGAGGACCAGCGAGCGGGTCGCGCCGTCCGTCACCGCCGCGAGGCGGATCCAGCGATCTTCCGGCAGTTGCTCGAGCTGCCCCTCTTCGAGCCGCGCCAGGGAGTGGGCCTGGCGCTGGCGCCCGCCGTCCCAGGTGAGGAGGAAGCGCGTGGTGGCGACCTGCGGCGCGGTCAGCCGGTCCTCGAACCCCGAGAGCCGCGCCGGGGGGTCGATCAGGACGTCCGGCCGGGACACGCGCAGGATCCCCTTGCCGTCGGTCACTTCGAAGCGAATCGAGTACGGCGCCTCGGGCTCGAGCCGCCGCCGGATCCAGAGCTGGAACCGGGCGCCGGTGTGCGTTGCGTCAGTCATCGGCCATCCGCGCGGCTCTCCCGCGCACAAGATACCCCGCCGGCCTGCTTCGGATCGAGCCGGCGAAGGGACGCGGCCCGGATCCCGCCCGCTGAGCGCTTGCGGTGCGTGCAGGCGCACTGTAGGGTGACAGCGGAGGGCAACATGGGCGTCGCGCGCAGCCTGTTGAAAGGCATCAAGGACAAGCTCATGAAGAACTACGGCGAGAGGCTCGTGTCGAACCTCGCCGACACCTCCTCCGACGCCCCCAACAAGTTCGCCGCCCCGAAGCGCGACCTGTACGACAAGCTGAAGGAAGAGGGCCAGATCGACGCGGAGCGCCAGGATCGGTAGACTGCGCGGCGGAGTCTGCATGAACGCCGCCGCCTCGTCCCCTCCTCGCACCCTCGACTCCGCGCTGGACGCCTTCACCGAGGACGACGCCACCGTGCGCCTCCTGTGGGCGCTGTTCGGCGCGATTCCCGGCGCGCCGCCGGTCTCCTTCTACCGGTCGCTCGACGAAGCGCGGATGCTCGTCTTCCCCGAGTTGGACGACGCCGCGATGGTCCGCGCGCACGCGCTCGCCGCGCAGCCCTCCACGCAGAAGGCGCTCACCGTGGCCGACGCGATCGACACCGGCGACGTGGGGATCAGCGTGTTCACCGGCGTGCGCTCGGCGCTCACGTTCTTCTTCGGGGACCGCGCCAAGGCCCTCGACACGGACGCGCAGCAAGGCGCCGACGCCGCGCTGAAGATGGTCGCCATCGCGTGGATGGCGCACACCCTCATCCCGGGCCCGGTGACCGAGAAAGTGGCACGCTTGCGCGCCCTCCCGAGCGGCGAGGCGCTCCTGACGTACTACGCCGCCGTCGAGCTCGCGCTCCCCTTCACCGACGACATCCTGACGGGCACCGGCGGCCTCTTGTCGCGGCTCCTGGAGCGCTACGGCCCCGCCACCAAGGCGCGGCTCGACAGCGCGATGGGCGCCGGCGCCGAGGCCCTCGCCAACGGCATGGTCAGCGAGCTCGTCGGGCCCGTCGACGACATGGCGCGCTCCCTCTCCGCCCACGCGCAGACCATCGCCGCCGCCGCCCAGCAGTGGCTCCCCCCCGCCATCGCCACCGCCGGGACCGTCGCCGGGGCCGTCGCAACCGCCGCGGACGCCCTGCCCATCTACCGTCTGCTCGGCGCGCGTCTCGCCGCCGAAGTCTGCCTACAGGAGGCCGCCCGTCGATGAACCGCTCCCTCTCCGAGGCGCTCGCCGCCCATCAGCCCGGCGACGTCACGGTCCGCGTCGTCAACGGCTTCTTCTCCGTGCTCCCGTTCGCCGCGAGCTGGACCTACCCGGGCACCCTCGGCGCCGCCGCCGAGTCCCTCGATCCCGCGATCGCCGCGCGGGTGATGGCGCGCGCCGACGTCCTCGCGCGTGAGCCGGGCCCGCAGGGCGCCCTCGCCGCCTTCGACTTCCTCGACAAGGGGGATGCCGGCATCGCCCTGTTCTCCGGGCTCCGCGGCGCGGTCAAGATCGTGCGGGGCGACGCCGCGAGCGCGCTCGAGACGGACCCGCAGCAGGCCGCCGACGCCGGCCTGAAGGCGGCAGGCCTCTCCTACATCACGTGGAAGCTCTTCGAAGGCACGCTCGACGAGAAGGCCAACGCGCTGCTCGGGACGCAGTCCGGCCGCGCGCTCCTCACCTGGTACGTCGCGACCGACGTGGTGCTCCCCTTCGCCGACAACCTCGTCAGCGGCGGCACGGAGCTCATCACCGACCTCATCGACAAGCAGGCCGCGGCGAACGTCGCGCGGCTCGCGGTCATCGCGGGCCCCGAGGTGGCCGAGGCCGCCGGGATGCTCGATCGGCTCGGCGGCACCCTGAAGAGCTTCGCCGGCCAGGCCGCGAGCTTCGCCCAGCCGCTCTCCGACTACGCCAAGGACTCGCTCCCGGGCCTCCTCGGGACCGCCGACAAGGTCACGGGCGTCGCCGCCACCGGCGTGGACGCCTTGTCCGCCTACCGCGCGCTCGGGGCCGCGCTCGTCGCGGAGGTGTGCCTCGCGAAGGCGCTCGCGGACGTGCGCGCGCAGGTCGCCGTCGAGCTGGAGGCCGCCGAGGCCGCCCGCCGGCTCGCCGAGGCCGAGGCCGAGAACGCCCGGATCGAGGCCGAGGCCGAGCGCCGTCGGAAGGAGGAGGCCGCCGCCGCCGAGCGCAAGCGCCAGGAAGCGGCCGCGGAGGCCGAGCGCGTGCGCCTCGCCGCGGTGGCCGAGCGCGAGCGCCAGGAGGCCGAGAAGGCGCGCCTGGAGCTCGAACAGCGGAAGGAAGAGGCCCGCGCGGCCGGCATCGCGGCGGAGATCGCCATGCGCGAGGCGAGCCGCCAGCGCGAGGACTACTCGCTCGACAAGCCCGAGGACGCCGCGTCGCTGAAGACCGCGCCGATCAAGGTCACGCGCACGGCCGAGATGGAGGTCGCCGCCTCGGCGACACCCGCGAAGTCGGGGTGCATGGGCTGCGGCGCCGGGATCGTGCTCTTCGTGCTCGCCGGCGCCGCGGCCAGCGTCACGATGTGGGCCTGAGAGCCTGACCGTCACCCGCGGCAGGTGCCCGGACGGCGGCCGCGCCTCGCGGCCGGTCCCGACCGGCGCCGCGCCGGGCGGACCGAGGCGCTTCGCGCCGAAGCCGGGAGGGGACCGACGGCGGCCGTCCTCGGCCGCCGGGCCGCCCGGGAGCCACGCCGGCTCGCGCACGGCCTGTCTGTCGTCCTCGGGTCGCCGAAGCTCCGTTTGCTTCGCGCTACATGTCTGCGCCCAGCGCAAACATGCAGGCACTCGAAACGGAGCCGCCTCCGGAACGCCGGCTACGACGCCCGGATGATCGCCTGGGCCTCCTCGACGCGGTCCTCCGGGACGTAGATGCGCGCGATGTGGCGCTCGTCCTGGTACCGCTCGAAGACGCGCGTGGCGTCCTCCAGGGCGGTGGCGCGCTCGGGGCGGCCCGGAGCGCGGTCGATGACGTAGATCGGCGGCGCGCCCTCGCGCTTCTGGCCGATGACGTTGTAGCGCGAGAGCTTCCCGGTGCTCCCGGCCGCGAGGCGGTCGATGCCCGCGGCGTCGAGCCGCGCGAGGATGTCGGTCACCACGACCTCCTCGGCGGAGCCGTGCACCTCCAGCGCGCGACGGTACGGCCGCCGCTCCACGATGCGCCGCGCCCAGTCGTCCCCCGAGGCGCGCAGCCAGCCGTGGAGGTACACGTCGTCCATCGCGAGGTAGTCGTCCGTGCCGCTCGGGAACTGGAACTCGCACGCCGGGCTCGTGAAGTGGCGCTTCAACATCTCCTCGTACACGACGGACTTGTGGTGGAAGTACACCATCACGAACATGTGGTACCGGGCGATCATGAAGTCGTCGAAGGCGTAGATGGCGCGCCGATCGAGGGCGAGCGAGACATCCCCGGCGGCGTCGAGGTGCCACTCGAGGTTCGACAGGATCCAGTTGACGTCGATCTCGCCGTAGCGCGCGCCCGAGAAGTACGAGTCGCGCACGAGGTAGTCGAGGCGGTCGACGTCGAGCTCGCTCGAGATGAGCTGGGAGAGGATGCGGCGGTAGTCCTGGCCGCCGTCGAGGAAGAGGTCGTCCGGGGGCGCGACCTCGCGGCTCACGAGCGCGGCGACGTGCCGGCCGTCGAACGGGAAGTTGGCGCGGATCGTGTCGGAGAGCGACGAGCGCGTCAGGATCGCGATCGTGTAGTCCTCGTGGCTGGCGGTGCGGTCGAGCCGCTTCGCGACGCGCTCCGGGGAGTAGGCATCGAGCCCGAGCGCGCGCAGCGGGGGCATCGCGAACTCGGTGCAGTGCGAGAACGGGGCGTGGCCGAGGTCGTGGCAGAGCGCCGCCATGCGCACGAGCTGACGGTACAGCGCGCGCCGCCCGGGCGCCACGAACGGGTCGCGCCGGAAGCACAGGTCGAAGGCACGGCCGGCGAGCTCCATCGCGCCGAGCGAATGCGCGTAGCGACTGTGGATGGCGCTCGGGAACGGCAGTTCGGAGAAGCCCATCTGGCGGATGCCGCGCAGGCGCTGCACGAACGGATGGTCGACGACCGGCACCTCCTCGGGTGCGACCGCGATGGCGCCATGGAGGGGATCGCGAACTTCCACGGTGGACTCCCAGGGGGCGCCGTCCTAACCGGCCGCGGCTCGTGCAAGCCCGCCGCGGGCCACGTCTTGAACCGCGGAGGCGGACCGGGGGTGATAGGAGGCCGATCCATGCTACCGATCCTCCCCGATGCACCCGTACAGGTTGGTGACGTCCTGCACCACCCCGCCTTCGGGTTCGCGACGGTCGAGGACTGCGATCCCGCGAGCGCCACGCTGCGGTGGGAGCGCCAGGGATCGAGCCACCCGATCCACGTGCGCCACGGGGCGCTCGCGACGGCCTACCGCCGCTGCCTTCCCGACGGGCTCCTGGCGCGCAGCGTGCGCGATCCCGACGGCGCCCGCGCCTTCGTCGAGGCGGAGCCGCTCGCGGGGCTCGCGATGCTCCTCGTCGAGGTCGACGGCCCGCTGACCCCCGCGGACGTACGGGACTGGTTCCTCGCACGCCGCCTGTCCTCCGCCGCGCGGTTCGACGCGTGGTGGGACGCCGTGCGCCCCCTCCTCGAAGCCGACGAGCGCTTCGCCCTCACGCGGGACAGCGTCGCCCTGCGCGACGACGTCGATCGGCACGACGTCCTCCACGCCCGCGCCCGTCCCCTCCCCGCGCACGGCAGCCTCCCGCCCTCCGCGGCGTTCGGCTTCGCGCTCCGGCTCGCCCGCGCCCTGGCGGACGTGCACCTCGGCGGGTTCGGCATCGTCCCCGACCCCACGACCGTCGCGATCACCGGGGACACGATCCACTTCCGCACCCGCGGCGCACCGACGCCGCACGGGCGCCGGGACGACGTGCGGTTCGTGCTCCGCCTCTTGCTGGAGCAGGTCCTCGGTCCCCTCCCCGCCCCCGGTGACCTCCCCGAGTCCGACCTGGCGCCGCAGCTCGGCGCGCTCGGCGTCCCCTTGCCGCTGGAGCTCCTCGCGGTGGTGATGGACGGCCTCGCGGCGGACCCCGGCCTCCGCCCCGCGGACGGCTTCGCGTTGTGGGAGCGGCTCCACATGGCCGAGGCGGTCCACACGATGCGCACGTCCGCGCCATGGGCCCACCAGGCGGGCGCGTGCGCGGGCTTCAACACCCACGTGGGCGTGCTCAAGTGCCTCCAGACCCAGGTGAACCAGGACGCCTTCCTGCTCGCCGGGGACCCCACGTTCTCCCTGCTCTGCGTGGCGGACGGCATCAGCCAGTGCAACGCGGGCTCGGGTGACCTCGCGTCCGGCCTCACCGTGCGCACGCTCCGCCTCTGGTGGGCCGAGCAGGCCGACGTCCTGAAGGATGCCGAGCCGCCCCGCGTCCACGCGTCGCTGGCCCAGGCGCTCGCACGTGCGAACGAGATCGTCTGCGACGGCGCGCTCCGGCTCGCCGGGCCGGACACCGACAACTTCATCCCGATGGGCACGACCGTCGTCGTCGCGCTGACGCGCGGCAACCGCGTCCACCTCGCCGCCCTCGGGGACTCCCGCGCCTACCTCGTGGGGCGGCACGGCGTCTCGCTCCTCACGTACGACCAGAACCTCCAGTCCATCCGGATGCGCGATCACGCGGCCGGCCGGAAGGTCTCGTGGGCGGACACCGGCTCGCCGCTCGTCGGGTACTGCGGCCACTTCGATCCCGACGGCACGCCCGCCCCCGCGCCGCTCTACACGCGCCTCGTGTCGCTCCTCCCCGGCGAGTGGCTGATCCTCTGCTCGGACGGCCTGTCGGACTACGGCGGCCCCGAGGAGGCCGCGGTCGCGCTCCTCATCGGCAACGCCGTGAAGGAGGCCCGTGGCGCCACCGTGGCGGCCCAAGCCATGGAGGTCTGCCGCGCGCTCGTCGACGCGGCGAATCGCGGCGGCGGCGGCGACAACGTGACCGTACTCGCCCTCACACTCTCGTCTGAGTACGGTGCCACGCCGCACGACGGGTCGGTACAGTCATAGGAGCCTATCCCAGCAGGCAGCCTCGTCGCGAGCCGGCGCTGGGGCTGAGTCCCGTTGCGGCCTCGCAGGTCGGGCCCGGCCGAAGGCGTGCTGACGCACGTCGAGGCCGGGCCCGACCGAGAAGACGCGACGGGGCCAGCCCCAGCGCGGCGCAGCAGAGGGTGCCTGCTGGGATAGGCTCCACAGCCTGCGGAGTCCGCCCTGTCCTCCTTCCGTGATGCGCTCCAGTCGCGCGTAGTCCTCTTCGACGGTGCCATGGGCACCGAGATCTACGCGCGCGGCGTCTTCATCAACCGCTGCTACGACGAGCTGAACCTCTCCCAGCCCGACACCGTGCGGGAGATCCACACCGCCTACCGGAAGGCCGGTGCCGACGTGCTCACGACGAACACGTTCGGCGCGAACCGCACCCGGCTCTCGGCGCACGGCCTCGAGGACCGCCTCGTGGACATCAACGCCACCGGCGTGCGCCTCGCGCGCGAGCAGGCCCAGGGCCAGGCGTGGGTGGCGGCGTCGATCGGGCCGACGGGCTCGCTCCTCGCCCCGGTCGGCAAGCTCACCCCGGGCGAGGCCTTCCAGGTGTTCCGCGAGCAGGCGGAGGTGCTGGCGAACGCCGGCGCCGACCTCTTCGTGCTGGAGACCTTCACGCGCATGCCGGAGCTCTGGCAGGCCGTGCGCGCCGTGCGCGCCGTGTGCGACCTCCCGATCGTCGCGTGCATGTCCTTCAACCTCGTCGGCCCCGGGCAGGCCCAGATCGAGGGCGAGACCCCCGAGATGGCCGCGCGCACCGTCGCGAAGTGGCCCATCGACGTGTTCGGGACGAACTGCTCGAACGGCCCGCGCGGTGTCCAGCACGTGCTCGAGCGCATGGTCGGCGCCACGGACATGAAGCTCGCGGCGATGCCGAACGCCGGGCTCCCGCAGGTCATCGAGGGCCGTACGCTCTACCTCGCGGCCCCCGAGTACATGGCGGAGCACGCCCGCCGCTTCGTGCAGCTCGGCGCCAGCGTCATCGGCGGGTGCTGCGGCACCACGCCGGACATGATCAAGCAGATGCGCGGCTTCATCCGCTCCGTCGCGGCCGAGCGGCGGCCGGTCGTGACCGAGGCCGTCGAGAAGCCCCTGGCGGCGCCCCAGGTCCAGGTCAGCCACCCCTCCGAGAAGTCGGAGTTCGGGAAGCGGCTCTACAGCGGCAAGTTCTGCGTGAGCGTGGAGCTCGATCCGCCGCGCGGCGTCGATGCGAACAAGGCCGTCGAGGGCGCGGCGATGCTCCAGGCCGCCGGGGTCGACGTCGTCAACATCGCGGACGGGCCCCGCGCCGTCGCGCGCATGGGCCCCTCGTCGCTCGCGCAGCTCGTGCGCCAGCACTGCGGCATGGAGTCCGTGGTCCACTACTGCTGTCGCGACCGCAACCTGCTCGGCATGCAGATGGATCTGCTCGGTGCCAACGCGCTGGGGCTGCGCAACATCCTGGCGATCACGGGCGATCCCCCGAAGATGGGCACCTACCCGAACGCCACGGCCGTCTTCGACATCGACGCCATCGGCCTCATCACGTTCATCCAGATGATGAACCGCGGGCTCGACTTCTCGGGCCAGCCCATCGGCGGCAAGACCGACCTCCTCGTCGGCGCCGGGTGCAACCCCGGCCACATGGACCTCGACCTGGAGGTGTCCCGCTTCGGGCGCAAGATCGAGGCGGGGGCCGAGTACTTCTTCTCGCAGCCGGTGTTCGACTCCGAGGTGCTCTGGCGCTTCTTCGAGCGCACGAAGGACCTCCCGCCGGTGCCGTTCCTCGTCGGGATCATGCCGCTCGTGTCGCTGAAGAACGCGGAGTTCCTGCACAACGAGGTGCCCGGCATGCAGGTGCCGGAGTCGATCCGCAGGCGGCTTCGGGACGCCGGCGACAAGGAGGCCCAGCGCCAGGTCGGCATCGAGGTGGCGCGCGAGGCCCTGCGCGAGATGATGAACCACCCGCGCGTCTCCGGCACGTACGTCTACCCGCCGTTCGGGTCGTACAAGGCGGTCTTGAGCGTCATCGACGTGGTGGGCGAGCGCAAGGCGGTCAACGCGTAGCGTCCTCGGCGCCCCTCCGTGCGCCCGTGAAAAGAGCGCTTGCCCCTTTGGGATCGGGGACTAATAAGCGCGAACCCATGCTGCCCAACGTACGAAATCGCATCGCCCGGTGGGTCCGCGGACCGCTCCCCACCTGGCACCACCCCGACTACCGGTGGCCGCTGGCCTCCATCGAGGCGCGCACGGGCGCCGAGCCGAGGCGCGCCGACTACGTCGCGTGGCATCTCGTGGCCTCGGGCGCCCTGCGCCCGCGGGACCTGAAGTGCCCGCCGCTGGTGAGCTGGCAGGATCTGTCGCGCGCGCACGAGGACTCGCTCCTCCGCTCGCTCAACGATCCCGTGACGCTCGCGCGCATCTACGGCACGGACCCCTCCGAGATCATGGTCGACGAGGTGCTGCGCACCGTGCGGCTCGCCTGCGGCGGCACGCTCGAGGCCGCCCGCACCGCCCTCGCCGAGGGGCGGCCCACGATCAACCTGCTCGGGGGCTTCCACCACGCGCATCCGGACCGCGCGGGCGGCTCGTGCGCCGTGAACGACATCGCGGTGGCCGTGGCGGCGCTCCGAGAGTCCGGGTTCGACGAGCGCGTCGTCGTCATCGATCTGGACGCCCACCCGCCGGACGGCACGGCCGCGTGCCTCGCACGGGACCGCGCGGCGTGGATCGGCTCCATCTCCGGCTCGGACTGGATCGCGCTCCCCGGCGTGGACGAGACCGTCCTGCCCCCCGGCTGCGGCGACGGCATCTACCTCGAGACCCTCGACGCCCTGCTCGCGCGCCGCCCCGACGCGGGCCTCGCGTTCGTGCTCGCGGGGGGTGACGTGCTGAAGGGCGACCGGATGGGCCGCCTGGGGCTCACCCTCGGGGGGGCGCTCGAGCGCGACGCACGCGTGCTCGCCGCGCTGGGGCGGACGCCGAGCGTGTGGCTCCCGGCCGGGGGCTACCATGGCGACGCTTGGCGCGTCTTCGCCGGCACCGCCAGCCTCCTCGCGACGGGCCGCAAGGAGACCGTGCCGAAGGGCCCGGATCCGCTGCGCGGGCAGTTCGCGGGCATCGCGGCGGGGCTCGACGCGAAGAAGCTCGGAGACGAGGACTGGATCACCGCGGCCGACATCGAGGGCTCGCTCGGCGGCCGGGAGACCGAGCCTCGGCTCCTCGGGCACTACACGGCGACCGGCATCGAGTACGCGATGTACCGCTACGGCGTGCTCACCCAGCTCCAGCGGCTCGGGTACCACAACGTGCGGATCGCGATCGATCGCGGCGAGATCGGCGACCGCCTCCGGATGTTCGGCACCGCCGGCGGGCTGGAGCACCTCCTCGGGGAGACCGTCCTGACCCGCGACCGGGTCGACGGGAAGCCGGTCCTGCTCATCCACTGGATGACCCTGCGCAACCCGCGCGCGCTGTTCTCGGCCACCCGCCCGCGGCTGCGCGGCCAGGAGGTCCCGGGGCTCGGCATGGCGCGCGAGGCCGGCGAGATGTTGGGCCGCATCGCCGCACGGCTGGGGCTCCAGGGCGTCGCCTTCCGTCCCATGCACCTGCACTCGGCGTTCACGGCGCGGCACGACTTCTACTTCGTCGATCCCGGTCGGCAGGCCCGCTTCGAGGGCCTCCTGCGCGACGCCAAGGGCCGCTCCCTCCCGGTCATCGACGCCGCGCTCGAAGAGGGCCGGGTCCTGCTCGACGGGCAGGCGTACAAGTGGGAGCCCGACGTGATGGTGTGCTGGTTGGACGCCCCGCGTCCGGACCCCGCCGCGGTTGCCCGCGTGCGCGACACCGTCCGCTTCCGGTTCACGGAATCCGGGTCGCCGGCCATCGGGGTGTGACTACGCTAGGCCCTCGTGGGGGTCGAAGATGCGTTGTGACGAAGTGATGAAGTCCAACCCCGAATGTCTGGGCCGCGGCCAGACCGTGCAACAGGCGGCCCGCCGCATGCGGGACCTCAACATCGGCTTCCTCCCCATCTGCGACGCGGGGAAGGTCGTCGGGGTCATCACGGATCGCGACATCGCCATCCGCGTGGCCGCGGACGGCAAGCCCTTCGACCTGCCGTGCGACCAGGTGATGACGACCCAGGTGGTGGCGTGCCGCCCCGAGGACGACATCCACAAGGCCGAGCAGCTCATGGGCCAGGCGCGGAAGTCCCGGATCCTCGTGACCGAGGCGAACGGCAAGCTGGTCGGCGTGATCAGCCTCTCCGACATCGCGCAGCAGGTCGACGATCCGGACGATGTCGCGCGGACGATGCGCGAGGTCACGGATCGCGAGGCGCGATCCAAGTAAGGGGGCGAGCCGAGCAAGGGGATCGTCCGCAGGGTGAGCGGGGCGGCCTCAGCGCTCCGCGCGGATTGCCGCGGCCGTGCGCCAGCCGCTCCAGAGAACGGCGGACAGGCTGCCGTCGAAGCCCCAGGCGCCGCCCATGCCGGGAACGCCCATGCCGGCGGCTTCGCCCACGGCCCAGAGCCCGGGGACCACGCCGCCGGCGGCGTCGAGCACGCGCCCGTCGGCGTCGACGGCGAGGCCGCCGAAGTTCTTGGCGGCGATGCTCCCGGGGCGGAAGGCGCAGGGCGTGCCGCCGTCGGCCACGGCGAAGGTGGACGGGCCACGCCCGAACGGATCCGCCATCGAACGCGCCCCGATGCTGAACACCCCCATCATCGTGTCGGTGAGCGCGGTGGGGTCCACCCCGATGTCGTCCGCCAGCGCGGTCCAGTCGCTCGCGCAGCGCCAGGACTCGCCCTCCACGAGGAGCGGGATGTCCTCGTCGGCGACGTGCGCGGCGACGGACTCCTTCGTCGTCACCGCCCATACGTTCGGACGGGAGTTCGCCAGGCCCGAGAGCAGCACGCTCCAGGTCGCGGACTCGTCCACGAAGCGGGTGCCGGTGCTGTCCACCCACACCCAGGGGTAGACCATGGCGCTGTCGAAGCGCATGGCATCGCCGTCGGCGCCGGGAACCCCGATGACGTCGCGGTAGACCCCGAGGGCCTCGAGCGTGCTCGTGCCGAGGCCCGACTCCGCGGCCCAGTCGATCGCGGCGCCGTCCGCCCCATAGTCCGAGCCCAGGCGCCAGGCCCCGTCCGCCCAGCCGGTGTGGAGCTCCACGAGATCCGCGCGGTCGACGAAGCCGCCCGACGCGATGACCACCGTGTCCGCGCCGATCCACCCCTCGTCCGTGCGCACGCCGGCGGCCACGCCGTCGACGAAGACGAGGCCGCGGACCGGGGTGGAGAGGCGGACCTCGACGCCCTCGGGGAGGTGGTCGACCAGCGCCGCGATGAGGCCCGGCCCGCCGCCGGTCGGCGCGTGCTCGCGGAGGAGGCGGGTCACCGGCTCGGGGCGGTCGAGCCGGAACGCGAGCCCCATGCCGGCGAGCCGGTCGCGGATGCCGTCGGTGGCGGCGAGGAAGGTCCGCGTGGCGTCCGTCGGGGGAGCGCCGGTCAGGGCCTCCCAATCGGCGGCGGCGAGCTCCGGCGTGTCCATCGAGCCGAACGAAGCCTGCTCCTCGGTGCCGACCATGAAGAGGAACCCGCCCGCCCAGCGCGCGCGGCCGCCCACGGCGTCCGCCGACTCCAGGACGAGGGCGTCGCCGAGGTCCATCGCCGCGGCGAGGCCCGACGGACCCGCGCCGACGACGATGGGCACGTCGCTCCAGCGGATGGGCAGCTCGACGGCACCCGCGGCGAGCGCGTCGGCCGTGTCGGTCGCGACGCTCGCATGGGGCGCGGGGCCACCAACGGCGGCGGAGAGGGGGGCTTCGGGTTCGGTGGGCGCCGAGAGGCAGCCCGACAACACGAGGATCACGCGGTGAGTATCGCGGACTTGACACTCGCTAGACAAGGGCCCCGCTCCAGATTCACGATGTTCCGTCCCGCCGTCATCGCCACGCCGCTTCGGCGGGGGCCACGGGCCGGGTAGCGCGGCCCTTCCGTCGCTTCTCGGGCCGCCTCCGGCTACGGTGCGCACGGTGCGCCGCCCCCTCCTCCTCCCCGCGCTGCTGCTGCTCGCGCTCGTCGTGGGCGCCCTGATCGTCGCGCCCGTCTGGGCGGCGCCGACCACGCTCGCGCCGCAGACGCGCTTCACGGACGGGCACCTGCTCGGCATCGCGCTCTGGGCGGGCCCGCTCGGGAACGGCCAGCTCCCCGGCTTCCACACCCCCATCGTCGCGTGGCCGACCGGCGCGGATCTCCGGCCGCTGCTCTGGCCGAGCACGCTGCTCGGGGCGATCGTCGGCACCCCGCTCGCCCTGGCGCTCACCTTCGCCGCCGTACCCGCGTTCAACCTCGCGTCGGGCTGGGTCCTCGGGGCGGTGCTCGGCCGCGAGATCGCGGGGCGCGCGCTCCTCGGCGGGCTGCTCGCGTTCCACCCGTGGGTCGTGGAGACCCTCGCCAACGGGCAGGTCGAGCAGGCCATCCTCGGTGGGGCCGCGCTCCAGCTCGCGGCGTCGTTGTGGGCCGCGCGGTCGCCCTCCCGAGCCGCGCTCCTCCTCCCCGGCGTCGTCACCGCGCTCCTCGGCTGGGCCGCGCCCCACGTGGCCCTCGCCGGGTGTGTCGTCACGGGGCTCTGGGCGCTCGTGGAGATGGCCCGCGGCGGGCCCCGCGTGCGCTGGCTGCTCGTCCTGGCCGTCGTCGCGGCGGGGGCGTTCGCCGTGCAGGCGTACCACGCGCCGTCGTTCGCGCCGGGCGTCCACGTCTTCGCCCCGAAGGGCAGCGACGGCCGCCCCACCGGGCTCGTCGATCTCCCCGAGGCGACCACCCTGCGGAGCCTGCTGCTGCCACCCACGGTCAAGGGCGTGCCGCCGGTGTTCCACCCCAACTGGCTCGGTGCCGTCCTGCTCCTCGGCGCGGCGGTCGGCGCGGCGCGGGACCGGTCCGCCCGAGGCGGGCTGCTCGTGGCCGCCGTCGTCACGACGTTCTCGCTCGGCCCCGTCCTGGAGCTCGGCGGTACCAGCACCCTCCCCCTCCCCTGGGCCGCGCTCGCGGCGCTCGCTCCGACGGTCGCCCGCAGCATGAGCGCCTACCGGCTCGTGATGGGCGCGGTGCTCGCCCTCGCGGTCGTCGCCTCGGCTGGGCCCCGGCGCGTGGTCGTCTCCCTCGTCGTCATCGCGCTTGCGCTCGGCGAGGCGTACGCCACCTCCACCCGCCCCCTCCCCCTCCCCGCCCAGCCCGCGCCGGCCGACCCCTCCCGCGCCGCGCTCGCCGCCGGCACCGGCCCCGTCCTCGACCTCCCCCTCGCCGGCCCCACCTGCCCGCTCGGCACCGCGCACTACCTCCACGAGGCCGCCGCCACCGGGCGCCCCGTGCCGCTGCAGCTCACCAACCCCCGCGCCGGCTACGCCGCGGTGGCCGGGCTCGTCGGGGGTACGACGCGCGCGTGGAACCGCGCCGACTGCCCCGACCAGCTCGCGACCCTCCTGGCGGCCATGCCGTTCACGACGATCGTGCTCCACCAGCACGACCGCGACTGCCCCGCCTCGCCCCGGATGGCCGCGTGCCTCGGCGCCGCGCTCGGCCCCGGCACCACCGCGGGCGGCGTCACCTGGTGGGACCTCCGATGAGCGCGCCGCGGCCTGTGTCGCCGCCCATGTCGAGAACGCGCACCGCGCTCACGCTCCCGCTCCTCCTCGTCGCGTCGGTCGCCGTCGGGGCGGCGGCGATCTGGCCGGTGCCGCTGGCCGCCGGCGCGCTCGTCCCCGACACCACCTTCACCGAGGGCCACCGCATCGCGCTCGGGTTCGCCGACGGCACGCTCGGGGCGCGCACCCTGGACATCGCCGGGGGCGCCGACTTCCGGCCGCTGCTCTGGCCCGCGGATCTCCTCGCGGCAGCGGTGGGGTCCGTGCTCGCCCTCAACCTCGTCTTCCTCCTCATCCCGGCGTTCAACGCCGTCTGCGGCTGGCTCCTCGGGGCGGCGCTCGGGTTCGGCGGCTGGAGCCGGTTCGTGCTCGGAGCCGCGCTCGCGTTCAACCCCTGGGTCCACACCACGCTCGCCAACGGGCAGCTCGAGCAGGCCGTGCTCGGCGGCGCCGCGCTCATCTGGGCGGTCGCGCTCCTCGCCGTCCGGATGCCCTACGTCGGCGTCCCGCTGCTGACCGTCACCACCCTCGCCGTCGGGACCGCCGCGCCGCACGTCGCGCTCGCGGCGTGTGCCGCGCTCCCGGTGTGGGGGGGCGTCGCCATCCTGGCGGAGCGACGGGGCCAGGATCGGCGCGCCACCGTGCTCCTCGCCGGTCGCTGGGTCTTCGTCGTCGGCGCGGCCGCTGTGGGCGCGTTCGCCGCCGCCCGCTACCACGCGCCCAACTTCGACACGGTCGTGCGCCTCTTCGCGCCCTTCGGCAGCGTGGACGCCGCGCCCGTCGGCGCCCAGGTCAAGCGCGCCGTGCTCCTCTCCGACCTCTACGCCGCCCCCGCGCTCCCGCCGCGCCTCGCCAACGGCGTGGTCCACTCCGGCTACCTCGGCGTGCCGCTCGTCCTCGCGGCCCTCGCGGGCCTCCGGTGGCAGCGCGCCCCGCTCGTGGCCGGCCTCGCCTGCCTCGTGCTCGCCTTCGGTGCCGGCACGACCGTCCCCCTCCCGTACGCCGCGCTCGAGGCCCTCTCCCCGACCATCGCCGCGAGCGGCACCCCCTACCGCTTCCTCGTCGGCGCGCTCGTCGGCCTCGCCGCGTCCGCCGCCGCCGTCCCGTGGGGTCCGCGCGGCGCCCTCGCCCTCGTCGCGCTCCTCTGGGCCGACGCCTGGACCGGCGATCCCCGCGCGCTCCCCCTCGCGGCCAGCGCCGTCACCGTGGACCCCTCCAACGCCGCCCTCGCGACGGGGACCGGCCCGGTGCTCGACCTCCCCGTGCCCGGCCCCCGGTGCAAGGAGGGCGCGACCCACTACCTCCTCGAAGCCACCGCGCACGGACGGCCCATCCCCGTCGTGTTGCGCCCATCCTGGGAGGCGTGGCCCGCCGCCGGTACCGGGGTCGCCGCCGACCGCGACTTCGCGCGCCAGGTCGAAGCGGGCCTCCACGCCTGCGACCCCGCCGTGCTCGCCGCCATCCGCGCCGCGGGCTTCACGGCCGTCGTCGCGCACGGCCACCGCAACTGCAACCTCGATCCCGTCGAAGCCGCGTGTCTCCGCGGGGCGTTCGGGCCGGGGACCTCCCAGGGCAAGGTGACGTGGTGGGAGCTGCCTTGAGGCCTCCTGGGGCGGGGGGCGAGCCCCCCGCAACGCCCCCCGGAGTTGGGTGGCCCGAGAGCTCCCGCGCTCGACTCACTTTCCCCGCGGATGGAACTCCGCGTGCACGCGCTTCAACCGCTCGCGGGCCACGTGCGTGTAGATCTGGGTCGTGCTGATGTCCGCGTGGCCCAACATCGCCTGGACGTGGCGCAGATCGGCGCCGTGCTCGAGGAGGTGGGTCGCGAAGGCGTGGCGGAGCTGGTGCGGCGTGACGCGCGCGTGTACGCCCGCGCGGACCGCGTAGTCGCGGAGCCGCTCCCAGAAGTTCTGCCGGGTCATCGCGCCGCCGAGGCGTGACAGGAAGAGCGCGGGCTCGCGCAGGTGGGGATCCTGCGCCTTCCGCACCCCGCCGACGTACTCGGCGACCCGCGCGCCGGCCTCGTCGCCCATCGGGATGAGGCGCTCCTTGCCTCCCTTGCCGCGCACGCGCAGGAAGCCGCCCTCGAGGTGGACCCCGGCCCGGGGGAGCGTCACGAGCTCGGTGACGCGCAGCCCGGAGCTGTACATGAGCTCGATCATGGCGGCGTCGCGGACGCCGAGCGGATCGTCGCGATCGGGCGCCGCGAGCAGGGCCTCCACCTGCCCCTCGGAGAGCACCGTCGGGAGCTTCCGCGGCGGCGTCCGCCCCTCGACACGGCTCGAAGGATCGGCCTGCAAGACGCCTTCACGAATCAGGAACTTGAAGAGCTGGCGGAACGTGCTCCGGTGGCGGGCGACGCTGCGGAGGTCGAGGCCGCCGTCCACGAGCGCGGCCACGTACGCGGTGAGGTGCTCGTGCCGCACGTCGGCGGGGGCCTCCACCCCCTGCGTCTCCATCCACGCGCTGAGCCGCAAGAGGTCGGCGTGGTAGGCGAGCAGCGTGTTCTTCGCGAGCGCCCGCTCGACGCGGGCCCACTGGCAGAAGCCCTCGATCGCGGGATCGAAGCTCACCCGAGGAGGTCTCGCAGCCGGTAGAGCGCGACCAGGGCGTCCCGCGGGCTCATCGTGTCGGGATCCAGGGCCGCCATGGCCTCGCGGATGGGGTCGGTGAGCGGCGCCGGCGCCGGCGCCATGGGGATCTCCACGAGGTGCACGCCATCGAGCCCGCTTGTGTCACCCCCGTGGCCGCCCCCTCCTCCGAAGAGCGAGAGTTGGGTGGCCTCCGGCTTGGGCCGCCGCTTCTCCAATTGTTGGAGCAACGCCTTGGCGCGCTTGACCACCGGCCCGGGGAGCCCGGCAAGGCGCGCGCACTGGATGCCGTAGGAGCCGCTCGCGGCGCCCTCCTTCAGCTTGCGGAGGAACACGATCTTCTCGCCGTGCTCGGTGACCGCGACGTGCAGGTTGCGCACGTGCGGGCAGGTCTCGGGGAGCGCGGCCAGCTCGTGGTAGTGCGTCGCGAACACGCCGCGGCACTGGATGCGATCGTGGAGATCCTCCGCGACGGCCCAGGCGATGGCGAGGCCGTCGTAGGTCGACGTGCCACGGCCGATCTCATCGAGCAGGACCAGCGAGCGGCCCGTGGCGCCGACGAGGATGTTGGCGGTCTCGCTCATCTCGACCATGAAGGTCGATTGGCCGTGCGCGACGTCGTCGCTGGCACCCACGCGCACGAAGATCTTGTCGCACACGCCGATGCGCGCCGCGGACGCCGGAACGAACGATCCAACCTGCGCCAGCAGCACGATCTGCGCGATCTGCCGCATGAGCGTGCTCTTGCCCGCCATGTTGGGGCCCGTGAGGAGCACGAGCCGGCCGCGATCGTCGAGCCGCACGTCGTTCGGGACGAAGCGCTCGCCCTGGAGCGTCGCCTCGACGACGGGGTGGCGCCCGGCCTGGATGTCGAGGGTGCCGCTCGTGTCGACGCTCGGCCGGACCCAGCGGCTGCGCACGGCCATCTCCGCGAAGGACGCGAGCACGTCGAGCTCCGCCACACCACGCGCCACGACCTGGAGGCGCGCGACCTCCGCGGCCACGCGCGCCCGGAGCGCGCCGAAGAGCTCCGCCTCGAGTTCGATGCGGCGCCCGTCGGCCCCCGACACCGCCTCCTCGTACTCCTTCAGGGCGGGCGTGATGTACCGCTCGCCGCCCGCGATCGTCTGCTTACGGTGCCACGCGGGCGGGACCTTGTGAAGGTTCGCCTTCGTGACCTCGATGTAGTAGCCGAACACCCCGTTGTGGCGGATCTTCAGGCTCGACACGCCGGTCTCGTCGCGGAGCGCGCCCTCCATCGCCGCGATGGCCCCCTTCGCGTCGAGCGAGAGCCCCCGGAGCGTGTCCAGCTCGGTGTTCACCCCCGGCCGGACGATGCCGCCCTCCGCCTGGGTGGGCGGCGGCTCGTCGACGAGCCAACGGTCGAGGTCCGCGGCGACATCCGCGGTCAGGTCGGCGGGGAGCCGGGAGCCGAGCGAGGCGCCGTCGTGGCGATGCCCATCGAGGACCGCGAGCGTGGAGGCGATCTCGGGGAGGCGCGCGAGGGAGGTGCGCAGCGCCCCGAGATCGCGCGGGGTGGCGCTCCCGAGGGAGACACGGGCGGCGATGCGCTCCAGGTCGGCCACCTCGGCGAGCGCGGCGATGACGAGGCGGCGGCCCGCGGGCTCGGCCACGAACGCGGCCACGGCGGCTTGCCGCGCGGTGATGGCGTCGATGTCGAGGAGCGGCGCGCCGAGCCACTCGCGCACGAGGCGCCCGCCCATCGCGGTGCGCGCGGTGTCGAGGAGCCCAAGGAGCGTGCCCTTGCGGCCGGCGCCCCGGAGCGGTCGGAACAGCTCCAGGTTGCGACGCGTCGCCTCGTCGATGCCGAGGGCGCCGCCGAGCACGTAGGGCTTCAGCGTGACGACGTTCGCGAGGCCCGAGCGGAGGTAGGCCGACGCGTAGTCGAGCAGCGCGCCGACAGCGCCCAGGCCGGCGTCCCCCACGCCGTGATCGGCGCCGAAGCGGGCGGCGAGGCCCGGGGCGTCGACCGGGAACGCCGGGAGCACGGTGACCGGCGCGGCGCCGAGGGCGACGCGGATGGCGGGATCGTCGACCCCCTCGGCGAGGAGGGCCTCGCGGGGCTCGATGCGGCCGAGCTCGGCGACCAGTTCCTCGATGTCGCGCGGCTCGGTGACGCGCAGATCGCCGGTGGAGGCGTCGAGCAGCGCGAGCCCCCACGTCCCCCCCGCGCCCCGGCCCACGGCGACGAGGAAGGCGGACTCGTGGGCATCCGCGTTCTCGCCGGAGAGGCCCGGCGTCACGACGCGCACGACCTCGCGGCGCACGATGCCCTTGGCCTGACGGGGGTCCTCCACCTGGTCCGCGATGGCGACCTTGCGGCCCATCTCCACGACGCGGCGGATGTACCCGTCCGCGGCGTGGTGGGGCACGCCGCACATCGGCACGGGGTCCGCGGACTCCTTGTTGCGCGCCGTGAGGGTGAGCTCCAACGCGCCCGCGGTCCAGACGGCGTCGGGCCCGAAGAGCTCGTAGAAGTCGCCCATGCGGAAGAACAGCAGGGCGTCGGGGTACTGGGCCTTCAGCTCCCGGTACTGCCGGAACATGGGGGTGTCGGCGGCGTCGAAGCTCACGGTTCGCGGGGCCCGGCGTCGGCGGGCGCCGCGTCGCCTCCGGTGTCCGGGCGCCGCATCCGGCAGCCCCAGAACACGTCCTCGCCGCCGAGGGCGGGGGCGTTGTCGAAGGTGGCCTCGATGCGCCACCCGAGCTTCTTGGCGATGTCCACGCCCTCCTCCGGCTCCGGCGAGCACACCGCATAGACGATGGCACCGCCCGGGGCGACGCAGCGCGCGGCGTTCTGGAGGATGGTCCACTGCTTGGTGGCCGCGGCGGCGATGTCCTCCTGCCGGCGGCGCCACCGGATGTCCGGGTGGCGCCGCAGGGTGCCGAGGCCGGTGCACGGGGCGTCCACGAGGACGAGCGGGAAGACGCGGTCGAGCGGGCCCGCGGTCCAGTCGTGGACCTGCCCCCAGACCGGGAGATCGAGCCGCTCCGCGCCCTCCTGGACGCGCTCGAGCCGCGCGGCGTCGACGTCGGTCGCGTGGACGCGCGCGCCGCGGCTCGCGAGGCGGAAGCTCTTGCCGCCGGGCGCCGCGCACGCGTCGAGGATCTCGGCGCCCTCGGGGAACTCCCCCACGAGGTCGGCGATGGCGGCGGCCGCGGGGTCCATCACCCACCAGCGGCCCTCGGCGTAGCCGGGGAGGTCCTCGATGGCGCCGGCGCCCTCGGGCAGGCGGAACAGGCCGTTCCCGACGGCGGCGAGCGCGATGCCGCGGTGCTGGAACTCGCGGGAGACCCCCGCGGGGTCCTCCTTGGCGACGATGTAGACCGCGGCGGGCTCGTTGTTCGCCTCCATCCACACGTCGGCGCCGGCGCCGTAGCGGCGGCGCCACCGGTGCACGAGCCACGCGGGGTGGCCGAGGCGGGCGTCGGCGTCGGGCTCGCACGCGCCCTGGTTGCGGAGCACGGCGTTCACGAAGCCCGCGGCGTGCGGGGCCCCGAGGGCTCGGCAGGCCTCGACCGCCTGGTCGACCGCGGCGTGGGGCGGCACCCGGGAGCGCCGCAGCTCGAACACGCCCATCCGCAAGGCGGCGAGCACCTCGGGGTCGAGGTTCTTGGTCGTGCGCTTGGCCGCCTGCTGCACGATCGCGTCGATCGCGGGGCGGTTGCGGAGGATGCCGAGCACGAGGTGCCAGGCGAGGCCACGATCGGCGGGATCGCGGGGGGCGAGACGCGCGAGGGCGTCCTCGGCGTGCTCGCCGCGCTCGACCGCCAGCAAGGCGTTGAGCGCGGCGGCACGACCGGGGTTGACCTTCGAGCGGACGGGGTGGTTGGCCATGGGACCGGAGCCTATCCGGCGCGTTGGCCCATGGCGCTCCGCCCCGCCGCGCTGATGGCTAGTTGTTCGCGGCGCCCTGGTTCACCCAGTCCGTCACGACCTGGATCTGCGCGGCGGTCAGGGGCAGCGGGGTCATGCGGTCGGTGTCGAGGGGCATCTGCAGGCCACCGTAGAGCGGCGCGGCCTGGAGCTTGTCGATGCACAGGGACGCCGCGGCGTCACCCGGGACCACGTAGGCGGTGAAGCCCTTGGTGAGGTCGTTGGGCGCGTCGTTGAGGAGCGTGTTGTAGGCGTTCGCCGCCGTGTCGAGCACGAAGCCGGGCTGGTACGTGTCCGTCGTGTGGCAGCTCGTGCAGGAGGCCTCGATCACCGGCCAGACGTCGTTCACGAACGAGACGGGGGCGATGTCCGTATCGGTGTCCGTGTCCGTGTCGGTGTCCGTGTCGGTGTCCGTGTCGGTGTCCGTATCGGTGTCGGCGGCTTCGCCGGTGTCATCCGCCTTGGTGCCGGTGCAGGCAGCGAGGCAGAGCAGGGACAGCATCGTGAGTGTGCGCATGAATTCTCCGTGCAGACCGAAGGGTCCGCGGGGGCCGGCGATGTACCGCGGAGCTGCCGGCACCTGCATGGGCTGGATCTGGGCCAGTCTGTTGCATACAGAGCAACAATGGATCGACTCGCCGACGTAAAGGTGTTCGTCACGGTGGTGGAGACCTCCAGCTTCTCGCGTGCCGCGGCCGCTCTGGGGATCTCGCGCTCCCACGCGAGCCGCGCGGTGGCCGGGCTGGAGGCGCGCCTCCAGGTCCGACTGTTGCACCGTACGACACGAAAGGTGGCCGTCACCGCGACGGGACAGGCGTTCTACGATGCTTCCGCGCCGTTGTTGGACGGGATCGAGGCGGCGGAAGCGCGGGTACGCGCGGAGTCCCGCGCCGCGATGGGAACGCTGCGGGTGTCCGTCCCCAGCTCGTTCGGCATCGACCACCTCGTCGAGCCGCTCGTGAGCTTCCAAGCGCTGCACCCGGAGGTGCGCCTCGTCACCCAATTCGACGAGCGGAAGGTCGACTTGTTGGCGGAGGGGATCGATCTCGCCGTGCGTGGCGGCGAGATCGCGGACGGGCACCTCGTCGCCCGCGCCTTGTGGCCGTTCCGCATCCTCCCGGCGGCGAGCCCCGCCTACCTCGCGCGGCACGGCACGCCGGCGCACCCCTCGGACCTCACCCGACATGCATGCCTCACCTACGGGGGCAGCGCCGAGCCGCGCACCTGGCTCTTCGCGTCCGGCGAGGACCGCGTGGCGGTGACCGTCGACGGGCCGGTGGTGTGCAACTCGGCGGCCGCCCTCGTCGCCACGAGCATCGGGGGGGCGGGGGTGGTGTTCCTTCCGGACTGGGCCCTCTACAAGGCCGTCCGCGACGGCGCGCTCGTGCGCATCCTCCCCGACTGGCTGGGTCCCGCCTACAAGTTCTGGCTCGTGCGCCCCGACCGCCGGCACGTCCCCGAGCGCGTGCGCGCCTTCCAGGAGCACCTCCTCTCCCAGTTCCCGAGCCCGCCGTGGCTGGAGCTCGCGTGACCGTCTCGCGGCCCCTCACGGGCCTGGAGCGGGTGTGGCTGGTGGCGGACGGCCTCTGGCCGCCCTTCGTGAACCAGCTCGTCGTGGAGGGCGCCGGCGGCCTCGACCCCACCGGCCTCGACCCCACCGGCCTCGACCCTGCCCGCCTCGACCCTGCCCGGTGGCGCGCCGCGGTCGACACCGTGCTCCCCGCGTGGCCCGGCGCGCGCGCGCGGCTCCGGGGCGCCCTCGGGTGGACCCGTTGGGTCGCGGATGGCGCCCCGCCGGCGGTCGTCGAGGTCGACGGCGCGGGGTGGGACGCCCGTGGGCCCGCGCCCTTCACGGCACGCCCCCTCGATCCACACGCCGGGCCGATCGTAGAGGTGCTGCTCGTGTCCGGGGCCACCCCGCGCGTGATCCTCCGGACCCACCACGCCGCCTTCGACGGCCGCGCCGCCTGGGCGCTCGCGGAGGACCTCGGCGCGGCGCTCCGCGGGGAGCCGGTGCGCGGGGCCGCGTTCGCGGATCTCTCCGACCTCGCCTACGTCGGCGACGTTCCGCCCGCCCCCGAGCCCGAGGCGGACGCGATGGCCCCGACCGGGCCCGCCACGACCCACGAGGAGGCGTGCACGTGGGCCCGGATCACCGTGCCGTCGGTGACCAGAGGGCGCGTCCTCCCGCGCGCGCTGGCCGCCTTCGCCTCGGCTGCGGCCGACTTCGTCGAGGGCCCCCTCCGCGTCTCCGTGCCCGTCGACCTCCGTCGCCACCACCCCGGACTGCGCGCCGCCGCCAACCTCACCGGCTTCGTGCGCGTCGATCCGCGGCTCCCGGCGGGCCCCGCCCTCGCATCCGCGCTCGACGCCCGCGCCGAGGGCGGCGTCGTCCGCACCGCACATGGGCTCCGAACGGTCCCCCTGTGGGCGATGGCGGCCGCCGGCCGGCGTGCCGCGCGCGCCACGCTGCGCACCGGACGCGCGGCGACCTCCGCCACCGTCTCCAACCTCGGCCGACTCGACCCCCGCGTGCTCGACGGGGCGGGCTTCCGTGGGGAGCGCCTCTACTGGATCCCGCCGGGCAACCCGGGCACGCCCCTGTTCCTCGCCCTCACCGGCCACCCGCACGGCGTCGAGCTCTGCGGGGCGATGCCCGTCGGGTTTGCGAGCGGCGGCCGGCTCACGACGCTGCTCGAGCGCATGGCCGCGGAGCTCTCCGTCGGCTGAGCGGGCCTGCTTTCACGGTCGAGTTCGGCCTGCTGGCTTCCCTTTGGTCGCGCCGCGTATACCCAAGCCTTCTCCCAGGTGGCCCGTGGACCTCTCCGGTGACAGCTTCGGCGCGCGCGCCACCCTCCCCGTCGGCGACCGCGCCTACGGCCTCTACCGCCTCGACGTCCTCGCGCCGCTGGCCGACCTCTCGCGGCTCCCCTACGCCATCCGCGTGCTCCTGGAGAACCTCCTCCGCCACGAGGACGGCGCCAGCGTCACCCGAGAGGACATCGTCTCCCTCGCGCGGTGGAGCCCCACCCGCGTCCCCGACCGCGAGGTGGCGTTCCGACCCGCGCGGGTGCTCCTCCAGGACTTCACCGGCGTCCCGACCATCGTCGATCTCGCCGCCATGCGGGACGCCCTCGCCGAGCTCGGCGGGGACCCCTCGGCGGTCGACCCGCGCGTGCCCGTCGAGCTCGTCATCGACCACTCCGTGCAGGTCGACGAATACGCCACCCGCGACGCCCTGCGCATCAACGTCGACCACGACTACGCGCGCAACGCCGAGCGCTACCGGTTCCTGCGGTGGGGGCAGCGCGCCTTCAAGAACGTCACCGTCTACCCGCCCAACGCCGGGATCTGTCACCAGGTCAACCTGGAGCGCCTCGCCCGCGTGGTGTTCTCGTCCGACGAGCTCCGGCCCGACGACGTGCTCGCCTACCCGGACACCCTCGTCGGCACCGATTCGCACACGCCCATGGTCAACGGCCTCGGCGTGCTCGGGTGGGGCGTGGGCGGCATCGAGGCCGAGGCGGCGATGCTCGGCCAGCCCATCTCGCTCCTGGTGCCGCAGGTCGTGGGCGTGCGGCTCGATGGCCGCCTCCGCGAGGGGGCCACCGCGACGGATCTCGTGCTCACGGTGACCGAGCGGCTCCGGAAGCACGGCGTGGTCGGCAAGTTCGTCGAGTTCTTCGGGCCCGGGATCAGCCGGCTCACCATCGCCGACCGCGCCACCATCTCCAACATGTCCCCCGAGTACGGCGCCACCTGCGCGATGTGGCCCATCGACACGCGCACGCTCGACTACCTGCGCTTCACGGGGCGCCCGGCGTCGCGGGTCGCGCTCGTGGAGGCCTACGCCCGCACCCAGGGGCTCTTCCACGACTTCGCCGCGCCCGAGCCGACCTACACGGAGGTCCTGTCCCTCGATCTCGCCGACATCGTGCCGTCCATCGCCGGGCCACGGCGCCCCCAGGATCGCGTGCCCCTGGGGCTCGCGCCCAAGAGCTTCCGCGACGCGCTGCCGACGCTCCTCCCCGCCGGCGGGGACGTCACCGGTGGCGGGCAGCCCGTCGGTGGGAGCGAGATCCAGCACGGCTCGGTCGTCATCGCGGCGATCACGAGCTGCACGAACACGTCCAACCCGTCGGTGATGGTCGCGGCCGGCCTCCTCGCCCAGAAGGCGGTCGCCAAGGGGCTCGCATCGCAGCCCTGGGTCAAGACCTCGCTCGCGCCCGGCAGCCGCGTCGTGACCGCCTACTACGAGCGCGCCGGGCTCCTCCCCGCGCTCGAGACGCTCGGCTTCCACGTCGTGGGCTACGGGTGCACCACCTGCATCGGCAACTCCGGGCCCCTCCCGCACGCGGTCTCCACGGCGGTGGCCGAGGGAAAGCTCGTCGTCGCGTCGGTGCTCTCGGGCAACCGCAACTTCGAGGGGCGCATCCAGCCCGAAGTGCGCGCGAACTACCTGATGTCCCCTCCCCTCGTCGTGGCCTTCGCCCTCGCCGGCCGCATCGACATCGACCTGGAGACCGAGCCGATCGGCGTGGGGACGGACGGCGCCCCGGTCTACCTCGCGGACATCTGGCCCACGGAGGCGGAGGTCGCCAAGGTGGTGGAAGGCAGCATCGCGGCGGAGATGTACGCCGCCGCCTATGCCGACATCCTGACGGGGGACGCCCGCTGGCAGGCGCTGCCCGTGCCCTCCGGCCTCCGGTACGCGTGGGAGCCGGGATCCTCCTACGTCCGCAGCCCGCCGTACTTCGAGGGGATGGCCCGCGAGGCCCCGGAGACGACGACCGACATCCAGGGGGCGCGGTGTCTCGCGCTCCTCGGAGACAGCGTGACCACGGACCACATCTCGCCCGCCGGCAACATCGCGGTGTCGTCCGCGGCGGGCCAGTACCTCCTCGGCCTCGGCGTGCCCGCGGCCGAGTTCAACAGCTACGGCGCCCGGCGCGGCAACCACGAGGTGATGGTGCGCGGCACCTTCGCGAACGTGCGGATCCGCAACGCGTTGGTGCCCGGCGTGGAGGGCGGCTACACGCGGTTCCTGCCGACCGGCGAGGTCCTCCCCATCTACGAGGCCGCCGTGCGCTACCAGGCCGAGGGGACCCCGCTCGTGGTCCTCGCCGGCAAGGAGTACGGCTCCGGATCGAGCCGCGACTGGGCCGCGAAGGGGCCGGTGCTCCAGGGCGTCCGCGCGGTGCTCGCGGAGGGCTACGAGCGCATCCACCGTAGCAACCTCGTCGGCATGGGCATCGCGCCGCTCCAGTTCCGCGCGGGCGAGAGCGCGGCGTCGCACGGGCTCACCGGCGAGGAGATGTACGACGTGATCGGGCTCGCCGACGGCGTGCGGCGCGGGCTCCCGGCCGGCTCCGAGGTCACCGTGCGCGTCACGTCGCCCGGCGGGACGCGCACCATCCAGGCGCTCGTGCGCATCGACACCCCGCGCGAGGTCGCCTACTTCCGCCACGGCGGCATCCTCCCGTTCGCGGTGCGCCACCTCCTGACCGGGATGGACGAGCCCATCCGCGGCGGCCTCTCCGGCGCGCCCCAGACGCGCCCCGGCCAGGAGTCGCTCGGGAGCGTCGACGAGGCGTCGAAGGAGTCCTTCCCCGGCAGCGATCCGCCGGCGTACGGCTCGGGGAAGAAGACCGAGCCGGTGTGACCGGCGCGCAAACGGAGCTCCGCCGACCGAGCCGGCCGTGCGCGAGCCGGCCTGGCTACGGCTCGAACCGGTAGCCCACGCCCTGCACCGTGAGGACGTGGCGCGGCCGCGCGGGATCGGGCTCGATCTTCGCGCGGAGCCGCAGCACGGTGTTGTCGACGGACCGCGTCACCACGCCGCCGCGGTAGCCCCACACGTCGCGGAGGAGATCCTCGCGGTCGACGTTCCGGCCCGCGCGCTCGGCGAGGTAGGCGAGGCAGCGGGCCTCCTGCGTCGTGAGCGAGATCTCCTCGGCGCCGAGGTGGACGACCTCCCGGGCGAGGTCGACGTCGCGGTCGGAGAGGCGGAGCCGGGCGCCCAGGGCGGCGCGATCGCGGAGCTGGACGGCGACGCGCGCGAGGAGCTCCTCCGTGGCGAAGGGCTTCACGACGTAGTCGTTCGCGCCGGCGCCGAGGCCGGCGACACGGTCGGGCACGGCGTCCCGCGCGGTCAGCAGGATCACCGGGACGCGCAGCCCCGCGGCGCGCCAGCCGCGCAGGAGGTCGATGCCCTGCTCGCCGGGGAGCATCCAGTCGAGGACGACGAGGGCGGGCGACGCACGCTCGGCTTCTTCACGGGCCTCCTCCGCGGAGCCCACGGCGGTCACGTCGTACCCGGCGGCGCGGAGCGAGGCGGACACGGCGACGCGCAGGGCGAAGGTGTCCTCGACGAGCAGGATGCGCGGCTTCACCGGGAGGCTCCGTTGGCCGGACCCAGGGTGAGGACGAACCGGCTCCGGCCCTCTATCGTGAGGCGCCCGCGATGGGCGCGGGCCACCTCGGCGACCGCCCAGAGGCCGAGCCCGTGGCCCCCCGGATCGTTCACGCGCCCCTCCCGACGCTCGAACTTCTGGACGACGCGGGACTGGTCCGCGGGCGGGATGCCCTCGCCGTCGTCCTCCACGACCACGCGGTCGGGCGTCACGGTGAGCGTGACGTTGGGGCCGCCGTACTTGACGGCGTTGTCGAGCAGGGCGTCGACGGCCTCGTCGAGGCGCTCGGGATCGGCGACCGCCGGAGAGGGGTGGTGGGCCTGCACGACGAGGCTCGGGAGCCGGGTGGCCCAGCGGGCGCGGACGGCGTCGGCCCAGGCGGCGAGGTCGAGCGGCACGGGGTCGATGGAGACGCGCGTCTCGCCCCGCGCGGCCTGGAGGAGCCGATCGATGCCGGTGGCGAGGCGCTCGGCCTCGCTCCGCGCGAGCTCGCGGAACTGGGCGCGCTCGGCCTCGGAGACGTCGGGGAGCGCGAGGGCGTCGACGAGGGAGCGGACCGAGGCGGCGGGGGTGCGGAGCTCGTGGGAGATGCGCTGGAGGATGGCGTCACGCGTCGTCTGGCGTTCCTGTTCGAGCACGTCGGCGCGCCGGAACGACCAGGCCTCCCGGGCGAGCAGCGCGCCCAGGAGCAGGAGCCAGAAGAACGTGCCGCCGTCGAGCAGATCGATGGTGGCCTCGGTCGCGGGCGTCGGGAGGCTCCACACCGGCACGCCGGCGAGGCGGTGCGCGGGGAGGATGGCCCGGGCGCGCGGCGGCTCGCCGCCCACCTGCAGCGGAATGCCGGTGCGAGCCTCGATCCGGGCCTGCAACGGCGGCCACCACGCGACGGTGGCGGCGGCGGTGGAGGGCCCCGGGTCGGGGCTCGGCAGCTTTCCGCGCAGCAGCGCCGGGATGTCGACGTCCTGGAGGAGCCCCAGCGCCTGGAGCGCCTGGAGCGCGTGGATGGCGACGAGGGCGTCCTCGTCCCCGGGCACCTCGGGCACCTCGGGCACCTCGGGCACCACCGGCGCCGCGGGCCCTACAGGCTCGGCAGGCACCACCATGACCGCCGCCGCCGCCGACGCGCCCGCGAGATCGAGCTCCGCGAGGGCCTCGCCATCGAGGTTCGCGAGGCGCAGCGCGTCCGCGCCGGGCCGGCCGGCGGGCCCCGGGACGACGAGGAACGGATCCCCGTCCACCTCGACGAGCATCGCGGCCGTCCGCCCCGGGGTCACCTGGCGCGCGGCGTCGCATGCGCGCTTGCGCCGCACGGCCGCGACCACGTCGTCGTAGCTCGATCCCTCTGGAGCCGCGGGCGCGCACACGTCGCCCGCCTCCACCTGCCACACGTCGGGCAACTCGCCGTCCGCCACCCCGCGGAGGTCCGCGATGCGCGCGAGGAGCTCGCCGCCCGCCGACGCGGCGCCGCGCTCCGAGGCGAGATCGGCCACGGCGTCCCGCTGCGCCTGGACGCGATCGGGCACCCCGGCCACCGCCCATCCGAACAGCGCGAGGATCACGACGACCCGGACGGCGCGGCTCACCACGCCCCCACCGGCACGTCGAGGACGACGAGGGCGTGCCGGGCGTCACGCAGCACGGTGGCTCCGAGCGGCCGGTCGCGCATCCACCGCTTGCTCTCCGCGATGCGCTCCTCCACGCACTCGCTCTCCGGCACCGTCTTGCGCGCGTCGAGCGCCCCGTCGGTGAAGGCAAGGACCACGCGCACGAGCCCCAACGTCTCCGCCGGGCACGTCAGTTGCCGCGCCCACGCGTCGGCGTCTTCGAGCGGGCCCTCGACCACGTGCGTGTCGTGCGTCGGCCGGAGGAGGAGCCGGCCCTCCCGGTGGAGCAGCCGCTCCCAGTGGGGCGCGCCCGCCGTCGCGACGCGCCAGTACGGCGGCGCCTCGGACCACAGCCCGTGCGGCGGGGCCTCGTCGTCCTCCCCGGGGCCCTCGACGAGCGCGACCGGCTCGGTGATCTCCCCGGGGCGCCACCGGACCCGCACGAGATCGCGCGCGCCGCGCTGGGAGGGCTCCTCGAACGGAAACGCCGCGAGGCGCTCCGCGAGGCACGGGTGGAGGCCCTCCCCGTCGACCTCCCAGGGCGATGCCCCCGGCTCGACCACCAGCTCCGCGTCAAGCCGGAGCTCCGCCGCCTGCCCGCACGGCGCGAGCCACGCCTCGAGGTCCGTGTCGCTCCAGCGCGCGCCGACCTGGCCGACGAGCGCGGGCGGCTCGCCCGACGCGCCGGCCCCGACTCCGACCTGCACGATCGCCGTCCCGCGGGGGTGGTCGTCCAGGAACGCGCGCGCGCGCTTCCGGGCCACCCCGACCGCGTCGTCGCTGTCACATGCCATCAGGAGCACGAGGAACACGAGGCCTCCGCCGGGACGTCGTACACCACGAGCGCGTGGACCCGTTCGCCGAGGGGCTCCCCGTCGAGCTGCAGCTCCGCCCAGTCGATGGCCTGGGCCGCCGCCTCCACGCACGGCAAGGCCGGCACGGTCACCACGTCCACCAGGACCCCCTCCGCGAAGGCGAGCGTGGCGCGGGTCGCCGTGCCGCATGCCAGCAGCGCGGCGCCTTGGACGGGGCCGGACTCCAGGCCCTCGCCGATGGTACGGAACACCACGTCCGCGCCGTCGAAGCGGATCGACGACCAATCGATCGCGTCGCCCCGATCGGCGTAGAACCAGTCGCCGGGCGCCGGGGACGACGCGGCTTGGGTGGCACAGGCGAGGAGGAGGGAGAGAAACCACATCACGGCTCCGGTGGGGGCCCTGCCAAGATGCTCCGGTCCCTGTCGCACCACGGGCGCGCGATGTCGCAGGGTGTCGCAGCCGAGGATGGCGGCCGGGCTCCCGGTCGAGGTACACTCGCCGCGCGTGCCAGGGGGCCCCGTGCTGTTGTTGACGATCCTTGCGCTCTCCGGCTGCGACGACACGATCTTCCCCGCCGTGAGCCGCGGCGGGGCGGGCGGCGCGGATGGCTACTGCGGCGTACAGGCGATCTTCGCGAGCGAGTGCGTGGTCTGCCACCAGGGCGCGGCGCCGGCCGGCGGCCTCGACCTCGAGCTCGATGCCCACGCCGCCACCGTCGGCATCGCCAGCTCGCTCTACGCGGGCCGCACGCTCGTCGTGGAGGGCGATCCCGACGCCTCGCTGCTCTACAACAAGGTCGCCGGCGCCCAGGCCGCCGGCGAGGGCGGCCCCATGCCCTCCGGCTCCGCGCTCGCGGCGGAGGATCTCGAGGTCATCCGCGCGTGGATCGCGGACGGCGCGAGCGACGTGTGCAGCTCGGTGGACACCGCCACCGGCGACTACCACCCCGAGGGCTGGGAGGCCCCGACCGCGCACGGCCTGGCGGCGAAGCTCCAGGATGCCGATGTCTGCACCGACTGTCACGGGCCGACGTTGGAGGGCGGAAACGTCGACGTGTCGTGTGACACGTGTCACACCGCGGGCTGGCGCGAGGACTGCACGTTCTGCCACGGTGACCCCGACACGAGCCCCACGGGCGCGCCTCCGGAGGGCATCGCCGACCAGGTGGACGCCGCGGAGCTCCGCTTCCCTCCGCACGCCACGCACGTCGCGGCCACCGAGCTGAAGGTCGCCTTCGACTGCACCCAGTGCCACGTGAAGCCGACGGACATCCTCTCCGAGGGGCACGTCTTCGTCGGCGACACCTCGCCCGGGGTCGCGGACGTCATGTTCGCCGCGGGCCTCTCCACCGCCGCCTACTGGAACGGCACCAACGGCACCTGCTCCAACCTCTACTGCCACGGGGACGGACAGGGCGACAACGGCACGATGGTGGCGACGGGCTCGGTGAGCTGCGGGGACTGCCACGCCGTGACGGAGAGCGGAGAGGCCGGGTGGAGCGAGATGAGCGGCGAGCACCGCGAGCACCTGCGCTTCGACGACGGGGAGCCGATCTCGTGCAACGAGTGCCACGGCGAGGTCGTCAACGGCGCCGGCGCCATCGTGCACGTCGAGGAGCACGTCGACGGCGAGGCCGACGTGCTGATGCAGGGCGACATGCTGCGGGGCGCCCAGACGTGCACGGGCACGTGCCACGGGGAGCTCCACAACGGCTCCCGCTGGGACGAGTGATCAGCGCTGCTGGAGCGCCGCGTGGCGCGTCAGCGCCCCCGCGGTGGGGAGCGAGAGAACGTGCGCCATGAACCCGACCCCGGCGCACAGGAATTGGACGAGGTGCGTGCCCGTCAGGAAGTACGAGAGGAACCCGACGAGGGCGGCCACCTCGGCCAGCGCGAAGCGCATCACGAACCAGCTCTGGGCCTTCGGCGCGACCCGCGCCAGGAGCGACCCCTCCGCGGCGATCCCCGCGGCCACCACCGCCGGAAGCGCGAGGAGCGGCACGAGGTCCGCCTGGGCGATGGGCTCGGCCGGCACGAAGTTCCCGATGATCAGGAACATCAGGTGGGTCGGTACGAACGCGGACCAGAGGATCGGGAGCGGCGTGGCGGCGGGGGTAGACATCGATGGATAGTACCGCAACCGCGGTAGGCAGAGGCCGGCCTACGGGTACCAACCCGCCATGTACGCCGCGCGTTCGTCGGTCCACGTGCGGAGGTAGTCGATCTCCCCGTCGTGGGAGGTCCAATCCGTGCGCCAATACCAGCCGCCGTAGCTCCGGTAGCTGTCCTCCCACTTGGCCCAGTCCCGCTCGGCCGAGGGCTCGATCCGCGCGAGCCACCCGTCGATCCGCGCGTTGACGGCGTCGGCGGCGAGCACGGTGGCGAGCTTCTCCCGCATCCGGGCCTCCATGCGGGGGCCGTAGACGGGGTCTGCCAGGAGGCGCTTGAAGAGGTTGTTGGACCAGAAGAAGTCGTAGTCGGTGGAGGAGGCCTGGCGCTCGGTCTGCCAGGTCTGGCCGAACGCGTGGTTGAAGTCCCACGGGGCGTGGTGGAACAGGCCGGTGGAGGCGTCGACGTAGAGGTACGCGTTCTTGCCGCCGGAGTCGTCCGCCTCGGTGAAGCGCACGAGGATCCACCAGTCGGCGATCTCGTCGATGACGACCCACTCCTCGATGTGGGCGGCAAAATCGGCGTCCGACGCGGTCGCGACGAAGTGGACCAGCGCGTCGAGGTCGCTCCAGTCGTCCTCCGCCCCCTCCTGCTTTTCGTATCCGGCGTGCCAGCTCGCCTTGGGCGTGCCGCTGTAGTTGTCGTAGAAGTTGCCCTCATGCGTCACCGACTTGTAGAGGCTCCCGTCCTCGTCGTAGCCGTGGTCCTCCCAGTACTCGCCGTCGATGTGGTCGCTCACGAGGAAGAGGCCCTCGTACGCGCCGTTGACGTAGAGCACGGCGAGGAAGGTCTGGATGTCGTGCCGCGTGTCGTCGAGCGCCGACCACAATTCGTAGCAGAGGAGCTGGCGCAGGTAGCTGTTGTCGTCGAAGAGGGTGGTCAGGACGATCTTGTGGCGGTTCTCGAAGCCCTCGTCCTCGTCGTCGAACTCGTCGTCCGACGCGAACGACACGGTGTAGCTGCGCTTGGGGTAGTACGAAGACGCCGCGCCGCGGTACTTCAGGTCGATCGCCCAGGGCTTTCCCTTGTAGACCATGGTCGTGGCGACATCGTCGTCGTCGTTCGTGTCGCGGGGGCGCTCGAGGTGGAGCACGGGGAGGCCGTACTCCTTGGTGTAGGTGCGCGGGTCGACGCGCTCGTTGTCCACGGCGTCCCACCCGTCCGCGACCCAGACGTCCACCACGCCGGCGTCGCTCCCAGGGCCCGAGGACGTGACGCTGAGCGGGTAGTGGCCGGCGTCGGCGGGGCCGGGGGTCCATGTCACGGTGGCGGAGGCGGCGTCGAAGCTCGCGCCCTCTGGGAGCCCCAAGACCAGGAACGACGTGGCCGTGTCCACGCCGGTACACCGCACGGTGAACGAGAGCGGCGCCCCCTCGACCCCGTAGACGGGGGCGGCGCCGGGGTCGCACCTGTCGTCGAGGACCTCGGTGGTGCCCGTGTCCTCGGGCTCGACCGGGGCGGTGTCGGCGGTGTCCCGCGGATCGTCGAGCACGACGGGTTCGGTGATGCAGGCCAGCAGCGCGAGGAGCATCCGGCGATGATGCCACGATCCCGCCGCGCTCGCGCGCGGACGCGCGTCAGCCGGTTGCCACCCAGACGGTCTTCACTTGGGTCAGCTCGTCGAGCACGGCGCGCCCGTTCTCCCGCCCGAAGCCCGACTGCTTCACCCCGCCGTAGGGAGCCGCGGCGTCGAAGCGGTTGTAGGTGTTGATCCACACCGTCCCCGATTGGAGCCGCGCGGCCAGCGAATGCGCGCGGGTGATGTCGCGGGTCCAGATGCCGGCGGCGAGCCCGAACTCGCTCGCGTTCGCGATGCGCGCGGCGTCCTCCACGTCGTCGAACGGGATGACGGAGAGCACGGGCCCGAAGATCTCCTCCCGCGCGATGGTCATCTCGGAGGTGACACCCGAGTAGACGGTCGGCGACACGAACCAACCCCGATCCCCGTGGCGCCCACCCACCTCGCGGCGCGCGCCCTCCTTGTCCCCGGTGTCGAGGTAGCCGAGCACGCGGCGGTGCTGCGCCTCGGAGACGAGCGGCCCCATCTGCGTGGCGGGATCGAGCGGATCGCCGGGCACGAGCGCCCGGGCGCCGTTGACCACGATGTCGAGGACCTCGTCGTGGATGGCGCGCTGGACGAGCAGGCGGGTCCCCGCGGTGCAGAGCTCCCCCTGGTTGTAGAAGGCCGCGCCCACGGCGTTCTTCGCGGCGGTCTTCACGTCGGCGTCGGCGAACACGATGTTGGGGCTCTTGCCGCCGAGCTCGAGGGACACCCGCTTCAGCGTGGCCGCGGCGTTGCGCATGATGAGGCGCCCGGTGTCGGTGCCGCCGGTGAAGCTGATCTTCGCCACGTCGGGGTGCGCCACGAGCGCGGCGCCGGCCTCGTCCCCGTGCCCGGTCACCACGTTGAGCACGCCGGGGGGCAGGCCCGCCTCGGCGAGGATGCGCGCGAGCTCGAGGCAGGAGAGCGACGCCTCCTCGGGCGGCTTGAGCACCACCGTGTTGCCTGCGGCCAGAGCCGGGGCGATCTTGCGCGCCGCGAGGAGCAACGGGAAGTTCCACGGGATGATCGCGCCGATCACGCCGAGCGGCTCCCGGACCGTGTAGGTGAGGAACGGCCCGCGCACCGGGATGGTCTCGCCGTGGAGCTTGGTCGCCCAGCCCGAGAAGTAGAAGAAGGTGTCCGCCGTGCGCGGCACGTCGATCGCGCGGGCGTTGGAGATGGGCTTGCCCGTGTCGAGGGTCTCCAGGCGGGCGAGGGCCTCCAGGTTGGCGAGGATCCCCTCCCCGCACTTCCAGAGGATGCGCTGCCGCTCGTTGGGATCGGTGCGCGCCCACGCGGGGAACGCGCGGCGGGCGGAGGCCACGGCGAGGTCGACGTCGACCCGATCGCCGCGGGCGAGCTCGGCGAGGGTCTCGCCGGTGGCGGGGTTCGGCGTGAAGAAGGTCGCGCCGGAGGCGGCGGGGCGGGGGGCGTTGTCGATCCAGAGGTCGGGCATGAGCCGAATCTAGCCCGGGGCACCTCGGGTCGTGGGCGGTGCCATCCAGTTAGGGCCGGCCCGCCCCCGCAACATCCAGTTAGGTGGGCGCCCGCCTCCGGAGCCCTGATGTCCGTCCGCACCCGCGTCGCCCCCTCCCCCACCGGCGACCCCCACGTCGGCACCGCCTACATGGCGCTGTTCAACTATTGCTTCGCCAAGAAGCACGGCGGCGAGTTCCTGCTCCGCATCGAGGACACCGACCAGGCGCGCAGCACCGCGTCCGCCGAGGCCGCCATCCTGAAGGCCCTCCGGTGGACGGGCCTCCGGTGGGACGAGGGTCCGGACGTCGGCGGCCCGCACGGCCCCTACCGCCAGAGCGAGCGCTCCGAGATCTACCGGGCGCACGCCGAGCAGCTGCTGGAGACCGGCCACGCCTTCCGCTGCTTCTGCACCGCCGAGACCCTCGACGCCCTCCGCCTCTCGCAGAAGGGCCAGTCCTACCTCGGCTATGACGGGCGGTGCATGCACCTCTCGCCGGTCGAGATCCGGAAGCACCTCGACGCCGGCGTGCCCCACGTCGTGCGCATGAAGGTGCCGCGCGAGGGCACGTGCACGGTCCAGGACATGCTCCGCGGGCCGATCGCGCTGGACTGGACGCAGGTCGACTTCCAGGTGCTCCTGAAGTCCGACGGCCTCCCGACCTACCACCTCGCCAACGTGGTGGACGATCACCTCATGGAGATCACCCACGTGATGCGCGGCGAGGAGTGGCTCACCTCCGCGCCCAAGCACCTGCTCCTCTACGAGTACTTCGGTTGGCAGGCCCCCACGCTCTGTCACATGCCGCTCCTGCGCAACCCCGACAAGAGCAAGCTATCGAAGCGCAAGAACCCGACGAGCATCCTCTACTACCAGCGCATGGGCGTCCTCCCCGAGGCCCTGCTCAACTACCTGGGCCAGATGGCGTGGTCGATGCCGGACGGGCGCGAGCGCTTCCGCGTGGAAGAGATGGTCGAGGCCTTCGATCTCTCCCGCATCTCGCTCGGCGGGCCGGTGTTCGACATCACCAAGCTCTTCTGGCTCAACGGCACGTGGATCCGCGAGGAGCTCTCGGACGACCAATTCGCGGATCGGGTCAGCGAGTGGGCGCTCAACCGCGACCACCTCATGCCGATCGTCCCGCTCGTGAAGGGCCGCGTGCAGGTGTTCACGGACCTCGCGCCGATGACCGCCTACGTGCTCGCCGGCGTGCCGGACATCGACGTCGCCTTGCTCCCCAGCAAGAAGGTCGAGGCCCCCGTGGTCCGCAAGGCCTTCTGGGCGGCGCTCCAGCGCATCGACAAGCTGCGCGACTACAACAAGGAAGAGGTCGAGGCGGCCTTCCGCGACCTCGCCGCGAAGTTCGACATCAAGCTCCGGGACTTCCTGCGCCCCTTCTACGTGGCGTCGAGCGGCCGCGAGGCTGCCCTCCCGTTGTTCGACGTGGCGTTGATCCTCGGGAAGGACATCTTCCGCACCCGCATCCGGTACGCGCTCGAGAAGCTGGGTGCGCCGACCGAGGCGGAGCAGAAGGAGTGGAAGGCCTGGCTCGACGCGTAGTCGTTCGGCCTGCCTGGCTTGGGACGGGGGGTGCCCCCCCGTAACGCCCCCCGGAACCCGTGCTTTCGTCGCCCTCGCCGACGCGCGGCCCCCCGTTCGCGGCGAGTCTGTCGTATCCTCCGCCGCACACGCCCGACCGTCCGTCCGGAGACCCATGCGCCGCTCGTTGCCCCTCGCCGCCCTCGTCCTCGCCCTCGGTTGGTCCGCCCCCGCGGCGGCCAGCCCGCTCAACCCCTGGGGCGCCCACGTCGGCAAGGGCGTGTTCGCGCTCACGCCGTTCGTGTTCGTCGACCAGACGCCGGGCGTCTACCCGCTCCTGTACGGGCAGTACGGCGTGAGCGACAAGTTCGAGATCCTGGGCGGCGTGGGCGCCACCGTGGTGCCGGGGTTCTCGTTCGACTCGATCGAGCTGATGCCCCGTTACTTCTTCTCGGAGAGCTCGGGCATCGCGCTCCACGCGACCTGGCTCCCCGGGGACGACGGCCTCACCCTCGCGCCGGAGTACCACGGCATCTACAGCCTCGGCCCCATCGAGCTCACGACCAACGTGGGCTGGGCGCCGTACGTCGGTGGGAGCGGGTTCAGCGCCGGGTCGGCCTACGCGCTCATCGCGCCCGAGTGGTACTTCACCGAGGCGAGCTCGCTCTTCCTCGAGGTGAACCCGGAGGTCGATCTCGTCGATTACGGCGGCGCCCCGGTGGACCGCTTCTACCTGGAGGTCGTGCCCGGCGTGAGCACCTCCGTCGCCGAGACCCACTACTTCGCCGTGGGCGTCGGCATCCCTATCACCGGCTTCGATCCGACCTACATCTACGCCGGGGCCTGGTACTCGATCGCCTTCGGCGGCGAGTAGCCACGGCTGAAGCCAGGAGGCGGGCGGGGGAATAAGGGGGAGGAATGCTCTCCCCCCGCTCCGTCACCACCGAGATCCCCGGCCCCAACGCCCGCTCCGAGATGGGGCGGGGCACGTTCGACATGCAGCACCGATACCGGTCGGTGGTGATGGACGACCAGGCGAGCGACGGCGTGTGGCTCCACGATGTCGACGGGAACGTGTTCCTCGACCTCTTCGCCAACTTCGCGCTCGGGGCGCTCGGGTACAACCACCCGGCGCTCCTGGCGACCGCGCGCAGCCCGGCCTTCGTGGCGGCCGCGGCGAACCCCTCCTCCACGCCGTTCGTGACCAGCCCGTCGTGGTTCACGTTCCTGGAGTCGGTCCGGCGCTACGCGCCCCCCGGCATGGCCCGCATCTTCTGTGTGGACGGCGGCGGCGAGGGCGTGGAGAGCGCGCTGAAGGCCGCCTTCATCCGGCACGGCGAGCGGCGGCGCGTCGCGGCGGGGCGCCCGGCCAACCCGCTGGAGCTCACCCCCGAAGAGCAGTGCGCGATCCTCGACAACACGGGCACGGACGCCGTGGTGGTGAGCTTCGCCGGCGCGTTCCACGGCCGCGGCCTGGGGCCGATGTCGGCCACGCACTCAAAACTCATCCACAAGGCGGACCTCCCCGCGTTCCACTGGCCGACGGCGATCTTCCCGGCGAACCGCTTCCCCCTCGAGGAGCACGCCGAGGAGAACGCGAAGGCCGAGGCCGAGGCCCTCGCCGGCCTGGAGCGGATCCTCGAGCGCTACGCCGGGCGCGTCGCGGCCGTGCTCGTCGAGCCCATCCAATCGGAGGGCGGGGACCGCCACGCGAGCCCCGCGTTCTTCCGGGGCGTGCAGGCCCTCGCGGGTCAGGCGGGCGCCGCGTTCGTGTTGGACGAGGTGCAGACCGGCATGGGGATCACCGGCACGCTCTGGGCGCACGAGCAGCTCGGCCTCCCGACGCCCCCGGACCTCGTGTGCTTCGGCAAGAAGATGCAGATGGGCGGCTTCTTCGCGACGTCGGAGTACGACATCGCGCAGTTCGGCCGCATGTACCAGACCCGCAACGGAGACCGCGCCCGCGCGCTCCTCGGCCTCGCGACGCTCCAGACCATCGAGAAGGAGGGCCTCCTCCAGAACGTCCGCGACACGGGTGCGTACTTCCTGGCGCGGCTCGGCGAGCTCGCGGCGCGCTTCCCCGCGCTCCTCACGGAGCCCCGCGGCCGCGGCTTCCTCCTCGCCTTCGACCTCCCCTCCCCCGCCGCGCGGGACGACTTCAATGCACGCGCCTTGCGACGCGGCGTCTTCTCGAGCTACACCGGCATGCGCTCCGTGCGCCTGCGGCCCCACCTCATCACGACGCGCGTGCACGTCGACGAGGCGATCGGGGTCTTTGCCGAGGTCGCGGCGGAGATGAGCTGATCATGCGGACCCTCTACGACCCCGCCGATCTCTACGCGGGTGAAGGCCCCGAGAAGGCCACCGGCGCCGCCGCCCGCTTCCGCCTCGCCGAGGCCACGGGCGACTCCGACTTCGCCCTCGGCCACGGCGTCCTCTCCGACAACTTCGGCCCCACCGGCGAGATCGAGCGCCCCGAGACCCTCCGCGCCTGGTTCGCCGCGGGCTCGTTGTCCGCGCCGGACGCGCCCATCCGCGCGACCTACCACCTCGTGCTCGCGCGAGACACCGATGGGCACCTCGCCGCCGTGCGGGACTGCTTCGTCACGGTCGACCCCGCGGCGCGCCGCGCCGTGGTGCTCCTCTCCCACAGCTTCGTCCTCCCCGAGTACCGCCGCTCGGGCCTCGCCGCGCTGCTGCGCACCGTGCCGGCCACGCTCGCCCGCCGCGCCCTCGCCGACGCGGGGATCGAAGGCGGCGAGGTGATGCTCGTCGCGGAGATGGAGCTCATCGCGCCGCGCGAGCGCAGCTCCGTCATCCGGCTCCTCGCCTACTCGAAGGCCGGCTTCGGGGTCATCCCGCCGACAACCCTGCCCTACGCGCAGCCCGACTTCCGCGACCTCGATCTGCCCGATGGGCAGCGGCTCCCGGCCCTGCCGCTCCCGTTCGTGGCGCTCGTGCGGCAGGTCGGCGAGGAGCACCTCGAGGCGATCGCGGCGGCGCGCGCCGCCGCGGTCGTCCACCATCTCCAGGCCGTGCACCGGTGCCATTGCCGCGCCGAGGACATCGCGCCGATCCGGGACCACGCGTTCGCCGGGCTCCGGGCGTGGGGAGACCACCCCATTCCGCTGCTCCGCCCCCGCCGGGACGACGTTCCCGGGCTCGACGTGCTGCTCCAGAGCGTGGTCCTGCCGCTCTACCCCCCCGCCTGGTGCGCCCCCTACACCCCCGACACCCCGGCCCGCGAGCGCGCCATCCTGCGCGCGACCTGGCCCGAAGGAGCCCCCATGTTCCGCATCCCCGGCGAGCCCGAAGCCGCCCGCGTCGTGACTGCCGTGCCCGGTCCCAAGTCGGAGGCCCTGCGCGCGCGCCACCAACGCTACCAGGACGCCCGCACGGTGCACGTCTACCAGGACGCCACCGCGAGCCGCGGCAGCTACCTCGTGGATGTCGACGGCAACGCGCTGCTCGACCTCTACGGGCACATCGCGGCCCTCCCGCTCGGCTACAACCACCCGGACCTCGTGGGCGCCTGGAAGGGCGGCCGGTTCGACTGGTGCGCCGGGTACCGCCCCGCGCTCGGCATCGCGCCGCCGGCGGAGTGGGTGGGCCTCGTCGAGGGCACGCTCATGCGGATCGCGCCGAAGGGCATGGACCGCGTCGTCACCGTCACGACCGGCTCCGAGGCCGTCGAGAACGCGATGAAGGCCGCGTTCATCCGGTTCGCGACCAACAAGCGGGGCGGCGCGGCGCTCGGCGCCGACGACCTCGCGGCGAGCATGCGCAACGATCAGCCCGGCATCAACGGGATGAAGGTGCTCTCCTTCGAGGGCGGGTTCCACGGGCGGAGCCTCGGCGCGCTCTCCGCGACCCGCAGCAAGCCCATCCACAAGATCGACATCCCCGCGTTCGCGTGGCCCGTCGCGCCGTTCCCGGCCAACCGGTTCCCGCTCGAGGACTTCGAGGAGACCAACCGCGCCGCCGAGGCCCGCTCGCTCACCGCCGTCGAGGCCCACCTCGCCGCGGGGGACGTTGCCGCCGTGATCGTAGAGCCCATCCAGGGCGAGGGCGGCGACCGCCACGCGAGCCCCGCGTACTTCCGCGCGCTCCGGGCGCTGTGCACGCGCTTCGGCGCCGCCTTCATCGTGGACGAGGTGCAGACCGGCGGCGGCGCCACCGGCACCTTCTGGGCGCACGACGCCTGGGGGCTCGAGGAGCCGCCCGACATGGTCACCTTCTCCAAGAAGATGCAGGTCGGCGGCTTCTACCTGCGCGAAGCCTACGCGCCGGCCGAGGCCTACCGCATCTTCAACACGTGGCTCGGCGATCCGCTGCGGGCCGCGCAGCTCGAGGTCGTGTGCGAGGTCATGGACCGCGACGGCCTCCTCGACCGCGTCCGGACGACGGGCGCCCACCTCCTCGCGGGGCTGCAGGCCCTCCAGGCGAAGTTCCCCGGCGTCCTGTCGCAGGCCCGCACGGCGGGGACCTTCGCCGCCATCGACGTTCGGGACACCGCCACGCGGGACCGCTTCATCCAGACCATCCGGCAGCGCGGCGTCGAGATGGGCGGCTCCGGGGATCGCTCCATCCGGTTCCGCCCCGCGCTCACGTTGACCGAGGGCCATGTCGACGAGGCGCTCGCGCACATGGCCGCGGTGGCCGCGGAGCTCGCGTGAGCCAGGCGGCGCGCCCGATCCGGGTCTACCACTCGCCCCGCTACGAGGCGGACATCGGCGAGCACGTCATGCCGATCCGCAAGTTCGGGATGGTGCGGCGCGCGATCGAGGCCGAGGGGCTCCCCATCGAGATCATCGCGCCGACGCCGGTGACCGACACGGACCTGTTGCGCGTCCACACGCCCGAGTACGTCCGCGCCATCGCCACCGGCGAGCCCCGCGCGCTCGCCCAATCCCAGAAGTTCCCGTGGTCGCCCGAGCTGGCGGAGGCCGTGCGCTGGACCAACGGCGGGTGCATCGCGGCGCTCTTCGCGGCGCTGGAGGACGGCGTCGCGGGCAACCTCGCGAGCGGCTTCCACCACAGCCACGCGGACCACGGGCAGGGCTACTGCACGTTCAACGGCCTCGTCGTGGCGTTGGATCGCGCGCAGGCCGAGGGGCGGCTCGCCCGGGCGCTGATCCTCGACATGGACCTCCACTACGGCAACGGCACCGCCTCGCTCCTGGCGACCCGGCCGTCGTTCCACCAGCTCTCGATCTACGGGAACTGGTACAAGCAGAACCTCGCGTACCGCGACGTCGCCGCCGAGCGCACGCCGGACACCAAAAACGCGTGGTCGGTGCCCGTGGCCAACGGCGCCGGGCGCGAGGAGTACCTCGGGATCCTCGCGGAGACGCTCGGCCCCGCGATCGACCGTGCGCGCCCCGACGTCCTCCTGTACCAGGCCGGCGCGGACCCCTACAAGGAGGATCCCTACTCGCCCTTGGACCTCGACCACGCCGCGCTCCGCGCCCGTGACACCTACGTCTTCGAGACGGCGAAGCGGCTCGGCACCCCGGTCATGTGGGTGCTGGCGGGCGGCTACACCAAGGACACGTCCAAGGTCGTGGAGGTGCACCTCAACACCGCGCGCGCGGCGGTAGACGTGTTCCGGTAGGCGCCTGTCCCAGCAGGCAGCCTCACCGCGGCGAGCGGCGCGTCACGCCGGGCCGGAGAGCGCCTTCCGACTCACGATGGGCTGCCCCTCCCAGGTGAGGTCCTTGTCGCGGTTGCCGTACACGTGGGCCGGGCGCTTCTGGAGCTCGGCCGCGATGCCCGCGAGCTGCTTGTCGAGCCACTTGGGCTCGGTCGCGAGCTGCTCGCGGATGCCGCTCTCGAGGTACTGGCGGGTCGCCTCGTCGTGCGGGTAGTAGCGGCGCAGCGCGTTGTAGCGCCACAAGCGCTTCAAGCGGTGGAGGTCCTTGGGGCCCGTCGGGAGCGGGAAGAGCTCGACGAAGTCCTTGCGCTTCGCCCGGGCCTCCAGCCGTTCGAGCACGAGATCGAGGCTGTTCTCCAGGAACTCCGGCGCACAGTGACTCTCGAAGTCGTCGTAGAGCAGGTTCATCAGCGCGCGCGCCTCGTCGATGGGCAGCGTGGCCTGGCGCTCGCGCCCCATGCGCCGCACGAGCACCATGAACGGCATGGGGTTGTTCCCCGTCTGCCGGATGACCTCGGGATCGCGGAAGTCGGGCTGGCGGTACGGGAAGTGCTGGGGGTTGATCGCGTCGAACCCGCCGCGGCCGTAGAACAGGATCCGCTGCCACGAGATGCGATCCTCGGGCGCGAAGTACTCCATCTCCGCGGCGAGATCGACGCGCATGCCGAAGTACTTCGCCGGCTGTTCGGGGAGCGGGAGCACGATCTTCCCGAGGGCGTGCAGCTCGGCGAGGTAGCGCATGGCGAGCTCGACCGGCGCGATGCGCAACCAGTAGGAGAGCACCGACCCGCGGGCCTCGGGGAGCATGTAGATGTGCGAGAGGTACACCACGCAGAGATCGGCGGCGTAGGCGGGGTTCACGAGCACGGAGCCGTCGCGGACGCCACGCAGGTTTCCCTGCTCGTCGCGCGCCACGAGGAGGAAGTAGAGGATGTACGTGCCGTCCCGAGTGGGCTCGTAGGGATCGTCCAGCAGGAAGCTGCGGATGGCCTCTTCGCGCTCCATCTCGCCGTGGGAGCCGAACGCGCTCCAGAGCAGGGCGTAGGCGCGGGCGAAGTCGGGGTCGTCGGGAGTGGTGATCTCCCAGATCTGGTACTTCCGAGTCTCGCGCTCGATCATCTCCACCACGTCCTGGTGGAAGAGATCCTTCATGCACAGGCGGACACGGGCGCTCAAGAATCCTCCCGGGTGGCGCCCGGGCGCTTGCCCGGCCCGGGGTGCACATGTAAGTGCGGGTGGTGGGGTTCGACGTTGGCAGCGTTCACGGTCGACATTGATGAATGCCGGTCGGCGTGGACCGACGACAAACCTCACTACCGCCCCGAGCCCGCGCTGGCCAGCGCCATCGAGGCCGACGTCGCGATCGTCGGCGGCGGGTTCACCGGCGTGTCTACGGCGCTCCACCTCGCCCGGCGCTTTCCCGAGCGTCGCGTCGCGCTGCTGGAGGCGCGCCAGCTCGCCAACGGGGCCAGCGGGCGCAACGGCGGGATGGTGCTCAACTGGGTCAACGGCGTCGAGCACGACGACCCCGCGCGCGCACGGCGCATCTACGACGTCACGCGGAGCGGGATCGACCTCATCGAGGACACCATCGCCCGGTACCACCTCGCGGCGGGCTTCCGGAGGGACGGCTGCCTGGAGGTGTTCACCGACCCCGCGCGCGCGGCAGCCGCGGCCACGCAGGCGGAGTGGCTCCAGGCCGCGGGCATCCCCATCCGGTTCCTCGACAGCGCGGAGCTCGCGGCGACGCTCCGGATCGAGGGCGCCGCCGGGGCCCTGTTCGACCCGCACGCGGCGCAGCTCGACGGCGTAGCGTACCTGCGCGCCCTCCGGCCCGTGCTCCAGGCCCTCGGCGTGACTGTCTACGAGGACACCCCGGTGCTCTCGGTGCGCGAGGGTGCCGAGTGCCGCCTCGCCACGCCGGGCGGCGAGGTGCGCGCCAAGGCCATCGTGCTGGCGACCAACGCCTACACGCCGCGCCTCGGCTACTTCACCGGGGGGATCCTCCCCCTCCACTCCCACGTCATCGCGACGGAGCCCGTCTCCGCCGCGCGCTGGGCGGAGGTCGGCTGGAGGGGCGTCGCCGGGTTCTCCGACGATCTCGACCGCATCGCGTATGCAAGCCTGACCCGCAGCGGTCCGGATGGGGCGGGCCGGCTCGTGTTCGGCGGCGGGAGCAACGCCTCCTACGGGTACCAATACGGCGGGAAGACCACCTGGGCCGGCCCGGCGGACACCGGATTCGCGGCGGTCGAGGCCCGGATGCGGCGGTATCTCCCGGGCGCGGCGGACATCCGGGTCACCTCCCGGTGGACCGGCCCGGTCGCCGTGACGCTCTCGCGCGTGTGCACGATGGGGGTCCGCGGCGAGCACCGGAACGTCTACTTCGCGTTGGGTTACAGCGGGCACGGTGTCACGTTGGCCAACCTCGCGGGCCGCGTGCTGACCGACATCTACAGCGGGGACGACGTCGGGTGGCGCGATCTGCCCTTCTACCAGCAGCGCCTCCTCTGGATCCCGCCCGATCCGATGCGCTGGATGGGCTACCACGCGTACACATCGATGACCGGGAGGTCTCCACGGCGCCGGCTCTGAGCGGCTAAGATCGGAGCGATGCCCCAGCCCACCCCCGGACCCCACGCGGGCACCCTCCTGGTCACTGGCGGCGCGGGCTTCATCGGCGGGCGCTTCGTCGAGCACGTGCTGGCCCAGACCGACCTGCGCGTCGTGAACCTCGACCGCCTCACCTACGCCGGCAACCTCGACTCGATCCCCGCCGCCCTCGCGAGCCCGCGCCACACCTTCGTCGAGGGGGACATCGGCGACCGCCCGCTCCTACGCGAGCTCTACGCCGCCCACCGCCCGGTCGCGGTCGTGCACCTCGCGGCCGAGACCCACGTGGACCGATCGATCGACGGCCCCGCGGCGTTCGCCGCCACCAACGTGCTCGGCACGGTCGAGCTCCTGACCGCCACGCTGGAGTATTGGCGCGCGCTCGAGGGCCCCGCGCGCGACCGATTCCGGCTCCTCGCCGTCTCGACCGACGAGGTGTACGGCTCCGTGGAGGACGGCGCCTTCGACGAGCGCTCGCCCCACGCGCCGAGCTCCCCGTACGCCGCGTCGAAGGCGGCCGCGGACCACTTCGTCCGCGCCTTCCACCACACCTACGGGCTGCCCACGATCACGACCAACGGCTCGAACACCTACGGGCCGTGTCAGTTCCCCGAGAAGCTCGTCCCGCTCATGATCCTCAACGCGCTCGACGGGCGCCCCCTTCCCCTCTACGGGGACGGCGGGCAGATCCGCGACTGGCTCCACGTCGACGATCACGTGCGCGCCTTGCTCGGCGCGTTGACGGCCGGGGCCCCCGGCGCCGTCTACCCCCTCGGCGGGGACACACCCCGGACCAACCTCGACCTCGTCCACTCGATTTGTGACACGGTCGACCGCCTCGTCCCCGGCCGCCCGCCCAGCCGCGGCCTCGTCCGCTTCGTGGCGGATCGTCCGGGGCACGACCGCCGCTACGCCGTCGACGCCTCGCGCGCCCGCCGGGAGCTCGGTTGGGCGCCCGCCGTCGACCTCCGCGAGGGCCTCGAGCGTACCGTCCGTTGGTACCTCGACCACCCCGATTGGGTCGAGCGCGTCAGCTCCGGCGACTACCGGCGCGAGCGGCTCGGACTGGGCAGTTCCGTTGGGTAGGCGCCCCACGTCCAAGGGCATCGTGCTCGCCGGCGGGAGCGGCATGCGGCTCCACCCGATGACCCGGGCGGTGAGCAAGCAGCTCCTGCCCGTCTACGACAAGCCCATGATCTACTACCCGCTCTCCCTGCTGCTCCTGGCGGGCATCCGCGACATCCTCGTGGTGACGACGCCTCACGACGCCGAGAGCTTCGTGCGGCTCCTCGGCGACGGCTCCCAGTTGGGTGTGTCGATCCGGTACGCCGTCCAACCCTCCCCCCGGGGCCTCGCGGACGCCTTCCTCGTCGGCGAGCGGTTCATCGACGGCGACGACGTCGCCCTCATCCTCGGGGACAACCTCTTCTACGGGCAGGGCCTGGAGGCCATGCTCCGGGTCGCCGCGGGCGAGCCCGACGGCGCCACGATCTTCACCTACCCGGTGCGCGACCCGACCGCGTACGGGGTCGCCGAGATCGACGCCGAAGGCCGCGTGCGGTCCATCGAGGAGAAGCCGGCGAAGCCACGCTCCACCTTCGCCGTCACGGGCCTCTACTTCTACGATCGGCAGGTGGTCGACATCGCGCGCTCCCTCACCCCCTCGGGGCGCGGAGAGCTGGAGATCACCGACGTGAACCGCCGCTACCTCGCGCAGGGGCAGCTCCGGGCCCAGCAGTTCGGGCGCGGCGTGGCATGGCTCGACACGGGCACCCCGGACGCCCTCCTCCAGGCCGGGCACTTCGTGGAGGCCGTGCAGAACCGCCAGGGCTGGAAGATCGCGTGCCTGGAGGAGGTCGCGTGGCGCAAGGGCTACATCGACGACGCCCAGGTCCGCGCGCTCGCTGCGGCGTCTCCAAACGAATACGGCAGCTACCTCCTGGCCTTGCTCGGCTAAGCGCTCCGCGCCCGACTGCAAAGCCCTACCCGCCGCAGGCCGCCTCGACATCGGCGACGGACTTGGGGCACGCGGCCGTCAACACGTCGGGCTCGCCCTCGGTGACGAGGATGTCGTCCTCGATGCGGATGCCGATGCCACGGAAGGCGGCGGGGGCGCGCTCGTCATCCGGGGCGACGTAGAGGCCCGGCTCGACCGTGACCACCATGCCCGGTTGCAGGGCGCGCGAGGCGCCGCCGACGTGGTAGGCGCCCGGATCGTGCACGTCCAGCCCGAGCCAGTGGCCCGTGCCGTGCATGTAGTAGCGGCGGAAGCCCTCCTCCAGGATGAGGGTCTCCACGTCACCGTCGAGGAGGCCCACGTCGACCATGCCTTCGGTCAGGACGCGCACGGCGGCGTCGTGCATCGCCTTGTACGGGCGGCCGGCGCGCGCGGCGTCGATGGCCGCGATCTGCGAGGCGAGCACGATCTCGTAGAGGCGGCGCTGTGGCGCGGAGAAGCGGCCGGATACGGGCCAGGTGCGCGTCACGTCCGCCGTGTAGTTCGCGTACTCGCACCCGGCGTCCACCAGGCAGAGGTCCCCCGCGCGCAGGGGCTCGCGGTTGGTGATGTAGTGGAGCACGCACGCGTTGGTGCCGCCCCCGACGATGGTGGTGTAGCCGGGGCCGTTGCCGCCGCGGCGGCGGAAGAGGCCGTCGATCTCGGCCTCCACCTCGTACTCGGCGACACCCGGGCGCCCCAGGCGCATCGCGGCGACGTGGGCCTCGGCGGTGATGTCGGCAGCGCGGCGGAGCAGCGCCACCTCCGCGGCGTCCTTCTGGAGGCGCAGCTCGCCCAGGAGGCGCCGGGCGTCCACGAGCTGGTGCGGAGTCGCGAGGCCGTTTCGCGGGGCCACGCGCCCCAGGCCCGACAGGGCGCGGAACACGGTGCGATCGCGGTCCCCGTCCTCTCCCCAGGCGTAGTGCAGCGTGCCCCAGCCCGCGAGGAGCTCGGGGAGGCGGGCACCGAGCTCGGACCAGGGGAAGGCGGCGTCGGCCCCGAAGCGCTCCCGGGCCCCCTCGAGCCCGGCGCGGAAGCCGGTCCAGACCTCGCGGGAGCGATCCTTCGGCTGGACGAACATGACGAAGGGGTGGTCGGCCCCCGGGCGGAGGAGGACCGCGGACTCGGGATCCTCCCAGCCGGACAGGTACCAGAGGTCGGAGCTCTGGCGGTAGCGGTACTCGGAGTCACCGTTGCGGCTCTGGTGGTGCGCCCCGAAGACGAGCATGGCATCCCCACCGAGCGCGGTGACGACGCGCGTGCGGCGCGCTTGGAACGTTGCGCGGGCGTCATCGCGGGGTTCGGTCGACATGGGGCCCAGGACCTAACCGGTTGCCTCTCGCGAGGCCGTGCCTACGCATCCGCGTGTCAGGAGTGGAAGATGCGGACCCCGAATGTCACCCTCACGCTCGCCGCCCCTCGGGACGACCGTACGGGCAGCGACTGCGGCCAGGACGACGGCCCCCCGCATCCCGCGACGCGTCCCGCCATGCGCGATCCCGCGACGCGTGCCGCCGTGCGCGCCCACGTGCGGCGCGCCGACCGCCCGGTCGCGGTGGTACCATCCGCGTCCCCGCCGCAGCAGAGGACGATGGAGCGATACCACCTGACCCGCTCGTTGGACAGCGAGGGCTACACCCTCGAAGTGCACGAGCTCGACCACCACGACTCGCGCCAGATCGCGCTCCTGACCGAGCTCGACCTCCTCACCTACTCCGAGCCGACTTTCTCCCGTTTCACCCTCGGCGCGTTCCTGCGCTTCGGACGCGTGTTCACCATCACCGCCGACGGCCTCGTGATCGGCGCCACCCACTGCATGCGCAGCTTCGACGACCCCGGCGAGGTCGTCATCTTCAACATGGCGCTGCGCCCCGGTTGGCGCGGGCACGGCCTCGGAACCCGGTTTCTCTACCGGATCCTGGAGAAGCTCCAGGCCGCCGGCACCCGCTCCGTGTCGCTCGTCGTGGCCGCGACCAACGGCCGCGCGATCACGGTGTACCGCACCAAGTTCGGCTTCGAGAACGTGGCCGTGCTCGAGAACGAGTTCGGGAACGGCCACGAGTACATGCTCATGCGGCTCGCGCTCGACCGCCCGCTGCCGGACGCGCCGTCGAACTAGCCGCGGCGGGGCCCTCCCCGCGGCTCGTTCAGAAAGACGACAATCCCTGACGTGCGGACGCGCTCACGCTGACCGGACGTGCCGCCGGGCCCGCAGGAAGGTCTCCCGGATGTCCGACGGCGCCGCGTTGTCCGGGAGGTACGACACCGGCGCGTAGAGGCGGACGAGGTTCGCCCAGCGGCGCGGCTCGCCGTCGAAGTCGTGCGAGAACACCGCCGGGAGCGTGTGCCCGGCCGCGCGGATCGCCGCGAGGATGTAGGCGCCCTGGTGCTCCTCGAGGAATTGCCGAGCGCGCACGGGGTCTCCGTTGAAGCGCTCGGCGGTCTCGGCGAGGTCGCCGAGGAGCACGCCCGGCTGCACCCGGTCGAAGCGCATGTCCAGGAACGCGAGGTCGTAGGTCCCCTCCGCGAGGAGCCCCAGCGCGGCGCCGCCATCCCCCGCGCGGGTGAACGCGAACCCGTCCGTGCAGAAGCGGGAGAGGTTCTCGGTGTACTCCTCGCCGTCCTCCACCACGAGGACGTTGACGAGCGCGCTCACGACGCCACCCTCACGAGACGGTCCATTCCTCGACCTCCACCGGCGCCGCTTCGACGCTCGGAAGTTGCACGACCACGGCCTTGCGCCCGTCGGGACGCGCATCTACACGGATCGAGCCGCCGTGCCGGTTGATGAGGTCCACCGCGAGGCCCAGCCCGCGGCCGATGTAGCGGCCCCGGATCATCGCGTTGGTGAGCGAGCCGGGGGCGTCGTCGACCACCGCGACCTCCACCCACGCGTGGCCGGTCACGGGGTCGTCGAAGGCGCCGAGCTCGACGTCGAGCCGCTGCGCGCCGGCCGCGAGGGCGTTGCGGAGCACGTTGGCGAGGATGTCCTCGAAATCGGCCCGGAACATGCGGACGGCGAGGCCCTGCTCGCGCTCGACCACGCCCAGCGCTGGCACGGGCGCCCCGGCGAACCCCGGCTCCGTCACGATGCGCTTGTACACGTCCTGGGCGCGCTCGGGCGTGACCGGGAGCACGCAGATCTCGCGGACGAGACGGCCGATGGCCTGGTAGCCGTCCCCGTTGATGAGCGCGGACAGCGCGTGCAGATCGTCCGCGCGCGGGGGGCGGCGCGTGCGCGCGAGGCGGGCGAGGGCGGTGTGCATGGGGCCGAGGATGGGGTCTCGCCGGCGCAGGTCGAGCCGCTTGCCGTGGCGACGTCCCAGGGCTTCGAGCTGCGCGAGGTAGCTGCGGAAGTGCGCGAGGAGCGTCGGCGCGCGCGCCGAGAAGGCCTCCCACGGCGCGGTGTCGCCGCGAGCGAGCGCCTCGGCCACGGCGGGGAGGACGGTCGTGTTGTGCTTGAGCACCTCGTGGCGCAGCGCCGCGAGGAGCCGCGCGGCGTCGTGCCAGCACTCCGGGGCAGTGTCGAGGAGGTCGCGTAGGGTCCGCGCGGTGCGGTAGCGGGCCCAGAACAGGAGCGGGAGGCCGACCACCAGGGCGAAGCCGCCGCCGAACCCGGCTCGGAGCGCCCACAAGCGCGCGTCGGCGCGTTCGCGGAGGCGCGTTGCCGCGGGCGCCTTCTGGGAGGCCCGCCCCGGGGCGGCGGCCTCGTAGGCGGCGAGCTGCTCGCGCACGACGGCCCAGTCGTCCCGCGCCTCGGCGAGCGCGGCGAGCTCGTAGTGGGCGTCGGCGGACCCGAGCCGCGCGGCCTGGGCGTAGCGCTGCTCCGCGCCGGCGGCGTCTCCGCGCTTGTGCGCGATGGCTGCGAGGTCGAGCAGCACCGAGGGCTGGTCGGGGTCCGCCTCGAGGCTCCGGATCAGCCAGGGCTCGACGGCCGCCCCCGAGAGGCCCGCGAGCTGGGCGCGCTTGTTGAGGAGGACGGGCGCGTCGGGCGAGATGGCCAGGGCGGCGTCGAGCTCGACGACGGCCTCCGCGGTGCGGCCGCGCCGACCGTACACGCTCGCGATGCGGTAGTGATCCAGGGCCTCGGCGGGGAGGTGGGGCGCGCGCGAGGGGGGCACGTCGGGCGGGGACGGGGGCGTGTGCCGGAGGGCGTCCAGACGCGCGGCGATCTCCGCGGCGGTGGCGCCGGATGCGCCGTTGGCGAGGGCTCGCTCGTAGGCGGCCTGCGCCCGGACGTAGCCCTCCGGGTCCGCGCTCCCGAGCGCCTGCTCCAGCCGCCCCAGGACGAGCTGCACCTCCGTGTCGCCGGGGCGGAGGACGGCGGCCTCGCGCAGCTCGAGGACGGCTTCGCGGTCACGCCGCCCCCCGTAGGCCTCGGAGAGGAGGAGCCCCAACCGGACGCGGTTCGAGGGGTCGTCGGGAGCGAGCGCGCAGGCGAGGATGGCGTGGACCTCGGCCTCCTCCCACGCCCGGAGCGCGACGAGCACGTCGGCCAGGAGCGCGTGGGCCACCGCGGACCGGGGCGCGGCGGCGATGAGCGCGCGGCCCTCCTCCGCGGCGTCGTCGAGATCGCCCGCCGCCATCGCCGCCTGGGCGGCCGCGTACCGGGGGAGCACCTCCGGCGGGAGCGGCTCGGAGCCACCGATGGTGAGCGACTCGGCGGCGCGCTCGACCTCCAGGCGATCGAGCCGGGCGCCGACCTCCAACGCCACGTCGCCCGCCGGGAAGGCATCGAGGTAGGCCCGCCAGCGCTGCTCGGCGTCGGCCGCCAGCCCCGCGTCGACGAGGGCGGCCCCGAGCGCCAGGAGCGTCGGACCGTGGGGCGTGGCGCCGTCGAGGAGCCGCACGTAGGTGTCGTACGCGGCCATCGCCGCGAGGGGTTCGGTGCCGGCGAGGAGCCGCGCCTCTTCGCGGTAGGGCAGCGAGTCGCCGAGCCGCAGGGTCCGGAGGCGGCGCCACAAGGCGAGCGCCTCCGCGGGGTCGCGCGCCTCGACGAGCTGGGCGAGGGCCTCCACGGCATCGGCCTCGTCGCCGAGCGAGCGGTAAAGGGCCTCGGCGGCGGCGGTGTCGCCCACGGCTTCGAGCGAGCGCCCCAACCCGAGCGACGCGGGGAGGAAGCCGGGGTCACTCGTGAGCACCATGCGGTAGAGCTGCCCCGCCGGGCCCGCGCGGCCCGCGGCCTCCTCCGACACGGCCTTGAGGAAGAACGGGCGCGTGGCCGCGTCCAACGCGTCCTCGGGAGCGGCGAAGGCCGGCGTCGCGAGCGCGAACGCGGCCCAGAGGAGCCAGCTCACCCGTTCCCGCCCCGGAGCTCGCGCACCTTCAACCCGAGCTGGTTGAACCGGAGCTGGACCTTCCTGGCACACTCGGGGTCGCCCATGAGGATGCGTGCCATCGCGGCGAAGTCGCCCTCCTCCTGCTCCCAGAGCTTCGTGAAGTACTGCCGCTCCACGTCCTGCGCGAGGTGGTTGAGCGTGCCGTCGGGCCGGACCACGACCTGGCACTTCCAGCCCACCTCGTCGGTCGGCGTGTCCACGCGCACGGCGCGGAGCAGATCGCGGAGGAGCTTCGGGCGCACCTGCACGACGTCGCCGCGGCCACCGAGGAAGAGGCCCACCAGCTCGGCGAAGGTGAAGGTGAGCGCGTTCTCGATGGTCATCGCGAACTCGCGCAGGTTGCCGGGCCACCGGTGCCGTCGCAAGAGCTGGATCGAACGGTCGGGGAAGAGGAGCACGAGGCGACCGGGGTGGGGCTCCGGCACGTCTCCGCCGGTGCACACCACGAGCTCCCCCTCCTCGGGGAGGCCGGCGCGGCGGCGGTACTCCCCGATGAGCGAGCGGAGCTGCACGCCCTCGGCGAGGTGGCGCGCGGTCCACCCGAGGAGGCGCAGCAGGTCGCCGCGGCGCTCCGCGAGCGACGGGAGGTTGACCGTGCACGCGGGGTTCAGCCGCATGTAGAGGTCGCGCCGGAACCGCCCTTGGCGGACGAGCGCGCCGAGGTCCTCATGGGTCGCGACGACGAGCTTCACGTCGACCCGCCGCTCCTGCACGTCGCCCAGGCGCGTGACGGTGCCCTCCTGGAGCACCCCGAGCAGCATCTTCTGGGCCTCCTCGGTGAGGTTCCCGATCTCGTCGAGGAACAACGTGCCGTTGTCGGCCTCCTCGAACGCGCCCTTCCGATCCGCGACCGAGCCCGTGTAGGACCCGCGCGCCGAGCCGAAGAGCGTGGCGCCCACGAGGTCCCGGGGGATGGTGGAGAGGTCCACGCTGACGAACTTGCCGCGCCGCGCCGACCGCGGGTGGATGTAGTGGCGCGCGAGGAGCGACTTGCCGGTGCCGGTCGGGCCGCCGAGGATGACGGGGAGCCGCCCGCGGGCGAGCACCTGGAGCCGCGCGCGGGCCCGCTGCATCGGCGGCGCCCGCCCCCAGAAGATCGGCCCCTCCGCGTCCTGCCCGCGGCGCGCCTTCAGCACGTTCTCGATCTGGACGCGCAGGCTGCGGGCGTCCACGTTCTCGTCGTCGAGGAAGTAGGTGTACTCCTCGGCCTCGAGGCGCTCGGCCGCGCGGTCGATGTCGAGATCGTCGCGCGCGGTCATGAGCACGACGGGCAGGTCGGGCAGGTGGCGCCGGAGCCGCCCGAGGATCTCGAGCCCCTGCCGGCGGCGCGCCCGGGCGATCTGCTTGTCGTCGGCGCCCGCGGGGAGGCCCAGGAGCTGCTCGGCGGGGATGTCGAAGTTCACGTCGAGCAGGACGAGGTCGATCGAGCGCCGCTGCTTCTTCAGCACCTCCACGGCCTCTCGCCACGAGCGCGTCGGCCCGAGGTAGTCGTGCTCGGGGATGGCCCGTCGGCAGAGGTCGACGTAGCGATCCTGGTCGTCGATCACGAGGATGGTGGCCATCAGGCGCTCGTTTCCTTGGCCCGCGCGTGCGCCGCGCGGAGCTCGTCGGCCACCTCACGCGCGAGCCGCGCGGTGTCCAGCAGCGTGGCCTCGTCGAGCGTATCGAGGGCGGCGGCGCGGGCGGCGAGGGTCTCCATGCGGGCGTCGATCCCCGCGATCCCGAGGGACAGCAGCGGCTCGCGCAGCCCGCGCCAGAGCGTCGCGGCGTCGACGACGCCGTCGGGGCCCCGCCGGGTGCGTAAAAGGTCCTCGCGCAGGGCATCGCGGAGCGCCTCGACCGGGGCGCCGGGCTCCACCCAACGTGCTTGGAACGCGATGTATTTGCCCAGGTCGTGCCGGGCGCGCGCCGCGGCCTCGGCGACCGTCTCCGCATTTGACATTGCCCGCATCTATCCCCTTCCCTTCCGAGGCGGATCGGCTACACTCAGGCCCAAGCTCTGGAGGTAGGTCTCATGCGCCTGCTACCCTTTCTTCCGCTCCTGATCTCCGTCGGCTGCATCGCCGACGTGACGATCGACCTCGACGGCGACGGCGACGGCCTCGTCGACTCCCAGGAGGCCGAGGTCGGCTCCGATCCGGGCAAGCCTGACTCGGATGACGACGGCTACACCGACGGTGAGGAGTACACCTCCAACACCAGCCCGGTCGACGCCGCGGACAAGCCCTACCAGAACGGCTGGCAGATCGACGCATGCCGCAACGACATCGAGTCGACCGGCAGCGAGGTCGGTGACATCGCGGCCAACTTCGCGCTGGGTGACCAGTTCGGGGAGACCGTCCGCCTCCACGACTTCTGCAACCAGGTCGTCATGGTCGTCGGGGCAGGCTTCACGTGAGGCGCGTGCATGTCGGAGGCCGGGAGCCTCCAAGCGCAGTTCGAGCAGTACCAGGCCGATGGCTTCATGATGATCACCGCGATGGACGGCGACGCGACCGAGGATCTCCTCGGTTGGGCTGACGAGTACGGCATCACCCATCCGGTCATCGGGGACGCCGCCGGCGAGTTCTTCTGGACCTACAGCAAGACCAGCTCGTGGCCCATGAAGGTCCTCATCAACCGCGGCGTGGTCCTCGAGTCGATCGACGACATGGCGGACGCCGCCGAGATCGAAGCCCTCCTCTACCCGGAATAGCCTTCCTCACGGGCAGCACGGCCGGGCGCTCGCGCTCGGCCGTCCTCGTTTTACGGCGCGTGGACCGCGATCCGCAGCAGCATGCTGCGGGGTTGGGCGGGCGGTAGTCACGAGAATGTAGAGCCTCGGCTCACCCCGTAGCCACGGACGGCACACGCGGTATCATCCCGGCCCCCGCGAGGTCCCCGTGCGTTGGCTCACCGTGCTGTTCACGTTTCTGTGGTGTGTGCCGGCGTGGGCGGGCGTGGTCTGGGTGCCGTCGCCGCCGCTCCTCGGCGACGGTGTCACGCCCTCCACGGTGCGCCTCTACGTTGACGACGGGCAGAAGATCCGCGTCAAGGCCGACACCGGCAAGGTCGGCCCCGCGATCGCCGGCGCGGACGGCGTCTGGACCATCCCCTACACGCCGCCGCGCGTGACCGCCGTGGGCACCGTCGCCTTCAAGGTGACGGTCGGAGGCGCCGAGACCAGCATCGACGTGCCCGTGGTGCCACCGTTCACGGGCGAGCTCCAGCTCACCTTCGACCCGCCGGTGCTGCCGAGCACGGGCACCGCGCTGGTGAAGATCGAGCCGGAAGGCTCCTCCCCCGTCGCGAGCGAAGGGCGCGGCTTCCTGCTCGTGGCCTCCGCGGGCACGCTCGAGGCCGTGACCCCCGCCGGAAACGGCACCTGGGTGGCCCGCTACACCCCGCCGAAGGGGCTCACCGCGCCGCTGGCCGTCGTGTTCGCCGCGACGGACGCCGCCGCGCCCGACAAGGTGCAGGGCAGCGCCGTGCTGCCGGTGACCGTGAAGCGCTCCGTGAGCTTCGACGTGAAGCCGGGCTCCTCGAACGTGATGAAGGTCGGGAGCCGCACCTACGGTCCGCTCGTCGCCGCGCCGTCGGGGAAGGTCGCGTTCGACATCGACCTCGATCCGCGCGAGCCCACGGGGGACCTCCGCAGCGTCAACACCGACACCTCGAAGGAGGACCGCGAGGCCCCCCTCCCCATCGCCGCGACCACCGCCATCGCGTTCTACCCGCTCCCGACGAGCGTGCCCGCGCAGGGCGATCTCGCCGTGCCCGTGCGGATCGTGGTGATCGGCCCCGACGGCGAGCCCAAGGCCGACGCCACGGTCAAGCTCACGACGTCCAAGGGCACCGTGACCCCGGCGACGTGGGACCGCGAGGTGTTCTCCGCGAGCTTCACCCCGCCCACGACCCCGGGCGAGATCACCCTCACCGCGGAGGTCGACGGCGCCAAGGCGGAGCGCAAGATCAAGATCGTCGGGACGATCCCCACGGTCACGCTCGTCTCCGAGCCGGTCGACATCGCGAAGACGGGCACGTCGTTCTCCGTCGTGGCGCGCGTAAAGGATGCCCAGGGCACCGGCGTCGTGGGCCGGCCGCCGACGCTGACGGTCGACGGCGCCACGGCCAACGGCACGCCCAAGGACAACAAGGACGGCAGCTACACGTTCGCGTACAAGGTCTCGTCCTCGACCAACCGCGTCCGCATCTACGCGGCGCCCCCGGTGGAGACCTCCTCGATGCCCGCCGCGCGCCTCGTGGCGTGGCCCGGCGCCGCGACCGTGGCGGCGAACGGCTCCGACACCGTGACCGTCACGGTCCTCGCGGTGGACGCCTTCGGCCTGCCCGTCCCCAACGTGACCCTGAAGCTCGGCGCCCCCCGCGGCGACGGCAGCGTGCCCCCCACCGCGAAGACGGACGCGCGCGGCATGGCTCGCATCCTCTTCACCGCGGGCCGCACGCCGGGCCTCGCGAGCGTGCGCGTCGAAGGCGCCGGGCTCGTCACGGAGGTCCCGCTCTTCCAGGCGAAGGACGGCGCCGCGCCGATGCTCCCGACGGGCGGCGGGCCCTCCGACGAGGCCCTCGTGGCGAAGTGGAAGGGCGCCGCGCCCGAGCTCAAGGTGATCCGCGAAGGCGTGGTGCCCCCCTCCGGCCCGCCCGCCACCGTGCAGATCAGCACCGTGCCCCCCTACACGACGCCCGGCGCCGCGATCCTCCTGAACATCCGCGTCATGGACTCCGCCGGGGTCGGCGTGGGCGGGAAGAAGCTCTCGATCAGCGCCTCGCCGGCCGCGGTCGGCCAGATCACCGACAACCGCGACGGCACCTACGCCGTGCCCCTCCAGCTCCCCGCGGGCCAGGACGGCCCGATCGTGCTCACCGTCGGCGTCGAGAGCGCGACCGGCTCGGTCACCCTGCCGACGCTCGCCATGATGGGTACCCAGCAGCCCACTGCGGGCACGGGCAGCGCGCCTCGGCAGAGCCCGGTCTCGGGCGGCGGCGGAGGCAGCGTCGCCCGGGTACCCGCGCCGTCCGCGGCGGTGGACTTCGCGAAGCTCCGCATCGGCTTCGGCCTGCTCAACGCGCGCGGCAGCTACACGATGACCAGCGACGCCGGCGCCCAGCTCCTCGGCGCGGCCTCGTTCGCGACCCCCGGCGCCGGCTTCTTCGGGCTCGCCGCCGAGGGTGTCTGGCTTCCGCTCCAGCAGTCGTGGGGCGCCCTCGGCCTTGACGTGCGCGGCCGCTCGCAGCTCGAGTGGTTCAAGGTCGGCGAGAACCCGTTCATCAACGTGCAGCGCGACGCCATCCTCGCGGCCCGGTACCGCCGCGGCCTCGGCGGCCTCTTCTCGGTCGAAGGGACCCTCGGCGCGCACTACACGACCGGCGTGCTCTTCCGCTACTCGGACGCCGCGCGCTCGAAGGCCGAGCTCTTGAACTTCCCGCTCTTCGGGGCCCGCCTCGGCGCGCTCGCCTCGCTCGAGTCCGACCTGATCTACGCGTCGTTGGAGATCGCCGAGACCTTCGCCCCCTTCCCCATCGACACCCACGCCGAGCTCCTCGTCGACGTGCGACTGACCGACAGCGGGACCACGTTCCGCGCGGGCGGGTCGTGGGACTACCGCTCGATGCAGTACGCGGCGGCCGGCGAGGGGGACGAGACCGGGGCGGCGGCGGTGCAGCAGCAGCAGTTCACGGTGCGGATCGGGGCGGGGCAGGTGTTCTAGGGCGAGCGGTCGACGGTCGAGCGGTCGACGTAGCCGCTCCCCCGCGCGAGGCGCCTGGAAGGCGCGCGGCGGCTCGGCGACGCGCGGTCCGGCCGCCGCTCGGGGCGGCCGACCGAGGCCCTCTGGGCCGATGCCTGGAAGGGGCCGGCCCCGGCTCGGCGGGGACGCGCCCGACCTCCCCGAACGCCTACAGCGCCTTCCAGCTCGCCGCCGGCACGCCCGAGCCCGCCGGGGGCGGGTTGGCGCCGACCATGTAGAGCGCGCGGCGGTTCGAGGCGTTGTCCACGCCGTCCCCCGTGGAGACGGCCTGCAGGGCCTCGCCGAAGCCGTAGTAGTAGATCGGCTCGCTGTAGCCCTTCGCGCGGAGCCACCCGGCGATCGCCTGGGCGCGGCGCTGGGAGAGCTCCTTGTTGTGGGCGCCATCCCCGACGGTGTCGGTGCAGCCGGCGATGTAGAGCTTCACCGGCACGATGGCGCCGTACTTGTCGAGCACGTCGCGGAGCTGCTCCAGCGTGAACTGGAGCTTGTACTCCTCGCCCGGGGGGATGGCGGCGGAGTCCGACGCGAAGAGCACGTCCTCGTGCGGGATGTCGAGGAACCACGGCGAATAGGTGAAGCCCGCCCAGGCGTTGCCGCTCTTGAGCGTCACGTCGAGGAGGACGACCTCCGCGGGGCTGCCCACGAACGGCACGGGGATGGCGCCCGGGCCCGCGTTGATGGCGACGACGCGCCGATCGAGCTCGGCCTTGTGCGCGCCGTAGGCGACGATCTCGGCCTCGTCCACCACGGCGCTCGCGGAAACGGTGACGGTCTTGGCGTCGAGATCCGCCACGGCGCGGGAGAGGTCGATCGAGAGCTGGCCCTTGAACTGGTAGTCGATGGGGACGTTGGTCTCGGTGACGTTGCCATCCGCGAAGCTGGCACGAATGAAGGCGTCGGCGTGGGTGACTTTGGCGTCCCGTGGCCACTCGAAGCGGATCTGCTGGCCCGCCGGGAGGTTCTTCTTGTTGAACTCGAGGGTCTTCCCGCCGACCTCGATCGACACGTAGAGCGCCGTGATCGTGCGGGTCGGGGTGACGAGCAGGGCGGGGTTCTCCCCCGGGCCGGGCGCCGGCGTGTAGCCGAAGTTCAGGTCTTGCGCGAACGCGGAGTTGAGCAACACGGCGAGTACGAACGTCAGCATGTCGAGCACCGTAGCGTGCGGTAGGATGTGCCGCACCTCGGAGAAACAATGCGGCGCTTGCTCTTCTTCCCCTTGCTCATGGTGGCCTGCTCCGGTGACAGCGCGTGTCCCGACGACAAGGCGGCGTGTGACACGGGGGCCGCGGATGCGGACACGGACACGGACACGGACACCGACACCGACACCGACACCGACACGGATACCGACACGCTCCCCGATGCGCGGGGCGGGGTCGCGAACAACGCCGACGGCTGCCAGGACGTTGCTGGCACGCCGGTGGCGGGCGGGGCGCGCTATTTCTGGGGCGAATACCGCGGGGACGCCACCAGCGGCTGGACCGGCCAGGAGGCCGCCTACGTCATCGCGAACGACGCGTGGAAGGCCGTCGGCGGCGACGACTGCGTGGCGTACTGGGTGGTGTCCGGGGTGTCGGCCGACACCGGCGCATGCCCGACGTGCGAGGTCGGGATGAGCGTCACCGCCACCTACGACCTCGTGAACTCCACCTGCGACGCGGCGATCTTCGGCGACGACTTCGCCACGACGTACGCCATCGATCAGCAGGCCGAGGGGGCCGCGACCTGGTACTACGCCGCCAGCGCGAGCGACCTCGGCGCGGGCTACTGGCTCGACGGCGTCGGGATGAACTTCCTGTCTTCCCGCGCGTGCGTCTGGTTCTAGGCGCCCCGCGGTCGCCATCGCCCACGGGCTCCGGCCGCGGTTCCACTCGTGGGATCCGCGGCCGAAGCATCGGAGCTCGCCCCGACGGGACGAGCCGACGGACGAGGCTAGATCTGCCCCGTCACGTCGATGACGTGGAGCTGGCGCCAATCCGAGCCGCTCGTCGGCAGGGCCGTGAACGCCAGGAAGGAACGCCCGCCGGCGGTCACGATCGAGGCGTCGCCCACGGCGGAGAGGCCCGTCTTGATCTCCTTGGTACCCGACCCGTCGAGCTTGGTGACGTAGACGCTGCTGTCCTTGGCCGGCGCGCTCGACGTGTAGATCACCGCGGAGGCGTCGGGGGTGAGCGACGGCTGCGAGCGGAGCGGAAGTCGGACGTCCTGCGCCACCAATTTCCGCTCTCCGCCCGCGGCGGGGATCGCGGCGATGTCCCAGTGCTCGTCCCCACGCTCGTTCGTGAAGTAGACGATGTCCGACTTCGCGTAGCGAGGGCGGCTCTGGTCACCCGACCCACCCTTGAGCGGGGTCTGCGTCGTGGTGCCGAGCGTGTGGGTGAAGAGATCCTCGGTGCCCTGGTTCTTCTTGGACAAGACCAGGGCCTTGCCGTCCGGGGAGAACCGCGGGGCGTTCTCGGGGATGTCCGTGCTGATCGTGACCGCGACCTTGTTGGTGGCCTGGCTGAACGTGTACACGTCGCCCTGGCCGGTCGCGCTCGACGTGAACGCCAGCGTGGTGCCGTCCGCCGAGATGGTCGGCCACGAGAGGTTCCCCGGCGCCTGCGCGACGCTGAGGTACTCCGCGGGCGAGGAGCCCCCGGGCGAGAGGAAGTAGAGCCGCGTGAGCCCACCGGGGTTGGCGGCCTCGAAGAGGACGGGGCCCCTCGGGTGCCAATTCGGGTTGGCCGCGTAGCTGCCGCCCGCCGTGAAGCTGCTGCTGCCACCGGGGATCGCGATCTTCTGCGGCGCAGACGGGTAGCCGTTGGCCACCTTGACCACGTAGAAGTCGACCTTGTCGGCGTTGTTGTTGACCTCGAAGGCCAACCACGAGCCATCCGCGGACCATTGCGGGTTGCCGGCGTGACCGCCGCCCACCCAAGTCACCTCGGCGGCGTGCGCGCTGAGGGTGAGCGCGAGCGTGAGCGCCAGTGTCATTCCTTCCTCCTCGATGCGGACGGGGCGATCGTGAACGCGACCTGGCCCCAGGGGTACATACGCAGATTGTCAGACTGGGCGCCGCCCTCGACGGTGAGGGCGCCCTTCAAGCTTCCGAGATCGACCAGCGCGTAGGAGATGCTCGCCGCGGCGCCGCCCATGGTGATGTCACCATCCAAACGCTGATACGGCGCGCCGTCATCCCCAAGCCCGGCATAATCGCCACAACCGCCGTCCGCGCACCCGTCATCGAGGCCGGTGACGACCCCGCCGCCCGCGCTCCAGATGGGGCCCGCGGCGATCCAGAGGTTGCCGAAGCGCAGGTTCGCGGCGAGCCAACCGTAGCCGAGGTGGAGGTTGTTGCCGGCGGTCAGGTACTCCTCGCGGTCGGCGAGATCCCCTTCCGTGCGGGTCGGAGCCCCGAACATGTTGTGGTAGCCGACCTCCGCGATGACGCCGAAGTTCTTGGAGAGCCCGACCTCGAGGCCCACGCCGAGCCGGGCGCCGCTGCCGCTGAACGGACCGGCCTGGAGCCCGCTGTCCGCAGAGAGGCTGGCGTTGTCGATGTCGCCCGCGGTCGTGAACGCCACGCCGAGCTGCGCGCGGGGGCCGACGTAGGCGAGCTTGAAGGGCTCCTTCGGGGCGGCCGGGGGCGGGCCGAGGCGGAGCGCGGCGACCTTGTCACCGATGGCGACGGTCACCTTCTGCTCCCCGATGGTGTACTCGCCGGCGGGGAGGAGGCCGGTGTAGGCCTTGCCGGCGTCGATCTGGGCCACGGCGTACGTGATGCTGGCGCGCTGGTCGGGGGCGAACGGCGGCACCGACGGCACGAGCGTGCGGGCGCCGGTGTACTTGGCGTCGAAGCTGATGTCGACGCTGCCGTAGTTCTTGTCCACGTCGGCGAGCCAGTCCAACGCCTCCTTCGTGGAGTCGAGCTTGGCGGCCCGCTGCACGCGGGCGCGGCTCGCGGTCATGTCCCCGAGGGCGCGCGCGGCTTCGGCGCCGAGCATGAACTCCTTGTAGGTGATGACCTCGCCCTTCTTCTCCAGCTCCTCCAGCCGATCGAAGCTCGCCTCCACCGCGGGCCACGCGTTGCGGGAGGCGAGCTTGCGCATCTCCTCTCCGACGCGGGTGTGCTCCGCCTTCTCCACCTCGCCTGCGTAGGCGGAGGGGAGCACGAGCGGGGTGAGGGCGAGCGCCGCGAGCAGGGGGAGGAGGCGACGGGTAGCGGTCATGAGACACCTTTTGGCGGGGTCTGCCAGGGGTCCAGCAGCGAGCGGGTGTACGGGTGGCGGGGTTCGTCTCGCTTGAGATCGAGCTCTTCGATCACGTTGCCTTCGAGCATCACCACCGCCCGGTGGCAGTAGTCGACGGCCGCGTCGAGATCGTGCGTGACGAGAATACACCCGGCGCCGGCTGGGAGGTTGCCGATGAGGTCGGCGAGCACGGAAGCACGTCGATCGGGATCGAGACCAGAGGTGGGCTCGTCCGCGACGACGAGCCTGGGCTCGAGCGCCAACACGCGCGCGAGCGTGACGCGGCGCTGCTCTCCGCCCGACAGCTCTCTCGGGAGCGCGTCGTGACGGTGGGAGAGCCCCAGGCGCGCGAGCATCGCGACGGCGAGGCCGTGGGCATCGGCCGGGGCCTTGCGTGCGAGCACGGTGAGGGTCTCGACCACGTGCTCCAGCACGGTCTGCTGGGGGTCGAGCGCGGCCATCGCATCCTGCGGGATGTACTGGTAGGCGATCCGGTGCTTCTGACGCTCCTGTTCGGGCATCTGGTCCCACCGGTGGGCCTCGATCCAGACCTCGCCGGAGGTGGGCGCCTCCAGGCCGAGCACGATGCGAGACAGGGTGGTCTTGCCGGAGCCGGACTGGCCGACGAGCGCCACGACCTCGCCGCTCGCGACGGTGAAGTCCACGCCGCGGACGGCCTCGACCGTGCGGACCGGGCTCCACGGCCACGGCCCCGGAATCCGGAACGTCTTCACGAGGTTCGACACGCGCACGATGGGCTGGCTCATGCCGCTCCTCCCCCGTGCACGGGCGTAAGGCGAATCACATGTTCGGCGATGCGATCCACCGTGTCCTCGTGGTGCGAGATCAGGAGGATGCCGCACTCGTGCGCCTTCCCGACCTGGACGAGGAGCTCGACGATCTGGCGGCGGAGCACGGGGTCGAGGCCGGTCTCGGGCTCGTCCGCGAGGAGGACGCGGGGGTCCGGGGCGATCGCGATGGCGAGGGCCGCGCGCTGGCACATCCCGCCGGAGAGCTCGCCGGGGAGCGAGCTGGCGACGTAGGGCTGAAGGCCCACCTCGTCGAGGAGCTCGCGAATGAGGGCGCCGAGCGCGGCCGGCGGCACGGGGGTCGAGCGGCGCGCGATGGCCATCTCGATCTGGCGGCCGATGGTGCGGCCCGGGTTGAGCGCGCTGGAGGCTGCCTGGGGCGAGTACGAGAGGTAGCCGCCGCGGAGCGACTCGGTCTCGCGGAGGAGCGCCTTCTGGGCGCGTTTCCCCTTCCCCACCACGTCGGCGAACCAGTCCTTCGGGGAGAGCGCGGGGAAGCGGAGGGAGCCGCCCGTGAGGCCGGGGACCACGTCCAGCACACCCATGCAGGCGCGCGCGGTGAGGGACTTCCCGGCACCGGAGGGGCCGCACAGCGCGGTGACCTGGCCCGCGTAGACATCGACGTTCACGCCGTCCACCAGGACGCGGCCCGGCGCGCGGATCGCGAGCTTGCGGAGCTCGAGCACGCTGGCACCGTGCGGCTCTACGCGGTGGCCGTTCATCGGGCCCTCGCCGCGGAGGAGAGCATCAAGGACATGACCGTCACGAGCCCGACCAGCGCGAGGCCGAGGACGAGCGCGTGGCTCGTGGGAACGTCGAGCACGAGGCTGGGATATCCGATTTCGAGCAGGTTCGCCCAGGACTTGATGTCGTCCGCGTGGGTGAAGCTCGACTGGTTCTCCTGGGCCGCCAGGTACGACAGCGCGATCTCCAGGAACGTCACCTGCATCGCGGTCTCCGCGGCCTGGCGCACGACCACGGGCCGCAGGTTGAGCAGGACGATGTGGTAGAGGAAGACCCGGGACCACGAGAACCCGTGCGCGCGGAGGGCCTCGACGAAGCGGGCGCCACCGAGCCGCTCGGCGACCGACGCGGCCTCGTCCATCGCGCCGGGGCTCGCCAGGATGGCCCAGGCGAGGGCCAGCGGGAGGAGCCCGCGGTCCCCGGCGGGGATGAGCAGGGCCACCACGAGAATGACGACCATGCGGGGCAGGCTGCCGACGATCTCGCCGAAGGCCTGCACGGCGGTGTCGACCCGCGCGCTGCCGACGCACCGCAGGAGCCCGCCCACGACGCCCATGGCGCCGACGACGACCCCGGCGAAGAGCGACGGGAACAGGATGACGGAGGCGCCCTGCTGCGCGTACTCGAGCAGGGGGCGGCCACGCTGGTCGCTGCCGAAGGGGAACATGTCGCCCGGGCCCTCGTAGACGCGGGCGAGGTCGGGCACCGAGAGATGCGCGGGGGCGAGCAGCCCGAGCCCCATGAGGACGACGAGGCAGGCGAGCCCGATGCCGAGGGCGAGCTTGCGGGGGATCATGATGGCACCGGGCGGATCGTCATCAGCTTGCCGCCCGCCGCTGCGCCTGGTCGACCACGGCCGCGGGGATGACCGGGGAGCGGCGGACCACGAGGGCCACGACGATCTCGGTGGTCGCCTGCAAGAGAAGGAGCGCTCCGGAGAGCGCGGCGAAGGCGGTCGCCGCGGCGAGGACGACGCCGAAGTCCTGGAGGAGCGTGCCGCCCCAGAGGAGGTCTCCGATGCCGTTGATGCGGAGGACGACCTCGACGACCACGGTGCCGGAGAGGAGGTGGAGCACCCGCGCGCGGAGCTGGCCCGCGAGGGCCGGCGTGACGTTGGGGAGCATGTTCACGAGCGGACGCTCCCCGCGAAGGAGGGCGACGCCCACGTAGCGTTGCTTGAGCTCGGTGCGGAAAAGGGCGCGCACGCCGGTGGTGGCGCCCGCGAAGGCACCGTCCGAGAAGCCCAGGACGACCGCGCCGAGGAGGATGCGGAAGCGGGTGGCCTCGAGGTTGAAGCTCTCGGCGCCGTAGTTGAGCTCGATGAGCGCGGCGCAGAGCAGCGCGAACACGACGGCCGGCACGAGCCCGATGGCCGACGCGGCGGGGTCGGCGCGCCGCGGGATGATCCCGGTGGCAGCGCCGATCGCGCCGAGGACGAGGGGCACGAGCCCGGCGAGGATGAGGATCGACGTGGTCGGCACGGCCTCCCGGAGGAGGTCCGCGACGGGCACGCCCTGCTGCAGGCGCCAACTGTTGCCGAAGTCCCCGCGGAGCGCACCCTGCACCCACGCGGAGAAGAACTTCCACGGCCCACCGTCGAGGTTCCACCGCGCGGCCAGCGCGTCCGTGCCGCCGCAGATCTCGCGCGGGCAGATGATCTCCGCGGGGTCCCCCGGGAGCGCCCAGATGAGCGCGGTGATGATCGCCGGCACCGCGAAGGGCAGGACGATCGCCGCGAGCAGGCGTACGGCCGGACGGAGCCACCACGCCTTCATCGCGGGCTCCGGACGCACGTCGGCCGCCACCCGCGCCGCATGGCGCAGGTGTTGCTGTAGCGTTCCCCGGCGATCGCGGGGCTCACATGGCCGAAGGACATCAAGCGCTCGCTCCTACGGCCCGTACTTCCAGGAGTCGATCTCGGTCCAGTAGTAGTACGGCGAGATCGTGTTCCCCCGCACTTCCGTCCGCCAGGCGCTCTTGGTGTCGAGCTTCCAGAGGAAGAGGTAGGGCAGGTCGTCGGCAAGGATGCTGTGCAGCTTGTGGTAGGCGTCGTCCGCCGCGGTGTCGGTGCGCGCGGCGTTGTACTCGGCGATGGCCTGGTCGACCGTGGCGTTGCTGTAGTTGAAGATGTTCAGCGTGCCCTTGGTCGTCGCGCGGGTCTCGAAGAGGTCGTTGACCTCCTCGACGACGCCGAAGGACCACTTGCCGACCAGGAGGTCGAACTCGGTGGCCTTGCCGGTCAGGACGCGACGGTTCCAGTCGTCGACCGTGACCTTCGTCTCCTGGCGCTCGAAGCCGCCGGCGCCGAGCTGGTTCGCCACCTGCGTGAGCAAGTCGGGCGCCTCGTTGTCGAGGGGCGCGAGCATGCCGACGTTGAGGACGACCGGCTGGCCCTTGAAGTGCCAGCGCCCGCCGATGGAGGTGAGGCCGGCGTCCGTCAGGAGCTTCGACGCGGCGGCGCGATCGCTCTTGTCCTTGGTGGGGACCGAGCGGTTGTAGAACGGCGAGGACTGCACGAACGGCCCGGAGATGAACTCGCAGGGGCTGTTCTGCTCGCCCGGCTTCACGCCGATGGAGAGCTGGCGGAGATCCGTGCGGTCGATGATGAGGTTCAGCGCCTGCCGGACGCGCTTGTCGCCGAGCGCGCCCTTCTTGCTGTTCACCGCCATGAACCACCACGACCGGAGGTCGTAGGACTTCAGCTGGAGGTCGTCGCTGGCGCTCACGTCCGCGCGGAGCGGCGGCGGCACGGCGACGATGCCCTGCACGCCGTTGTTGCGCAGGGTGACCACCTGGACGACGGGATCGCCGCCCTCCTGGAGGGAGAGCTGCGCGATCGTCGAGGCGTGGTGCACGTTCGGGAAGGCCTCGAACGTCACGCCGCGGCGGCCCTTGTTGCCCTTGTAGGCGCCGGAGCCGACCGGATGTGCCGAGAAGTCGAGGTCCGGCGAGATCGCCGTGTTGCCCGCGAAGGGCCCCTCGGGGAGCAGCGGGAACCCGAGCCGCTCCTGGGGGTTGTGGAACACCTTCGTGAAGCGCACGAGCGCGACGGTGGGCGCCTGGGCCTCACAGCCGGCCAGCACCGTGCGGTACCCGGCGGCCATCGGGCTCGGGGTCTTGGGATCGAGCATGGCGTTCACGGTGAAGCACACGTCCTTCGACGTGACCGGCTTGCCGTCGTGCCACTTCAAGCCCGCCTTCAAGGTGAGCTTGTAGGCCTTCCCGCCCTCGGCGAGCTCACCCTTCTCGACAACGCGGCTCATGATCCGGTTGTCGATGGGGCTGTGGAAATAGATGCGATCGAACACCAGCTCCTGGGAGCGGAAGTCGACCATGGACTGGGCGTAGAGCGGGTTGAGCGTCCCGGGGAGCGACTCCTCGTAGAAGCTCAGCACCGCGCCTGTGGAGAGCACGGCCCCGGCCAGACCGGCGGCGACCAGGAGGTGTCGTGCGCCTTCGTACAACCCCTCTCCTTCCTTGCGACCTCGGCGGCTCATCGTACGACTCCTCAATGCATGGGCCGGCCGGGTGCGGCATTCCGGCTCAGGCGAATGTGCAGGGCATCCAGCGGGAGGCGGGCCGCCTCCAGGCCGGGAACTTCTGTCAGCAGACCGTGCACGAGCTCTTCGGCACGGACGGAGTTCCGGTTGCCAGCGTCCCACGCCGCGACCGAAAGCAGGAACACGGGATCGCGCGCGGTGCCGGTGGTCCGGTCGAGCGCGTTGATGCGGAGCCGACCGCCGCCTTCGCGGTCCTGGAGCTTCCAGGCGGTGCGGTCTCCGGCGCGGAGCACGCCCACGCGGGCGTAGTCGGCAAAGGGACGGTGGAAGCCGTCTTCCTTGCCCGCGGCCTTCGCCATGGCCTCCTCGATGGACTGGCCGAGCGCGGCGGCCTCGTCGAGCAGGCAGTCGACGGAGACCTTCTCCGCCTGGGTGCAGCGGCCGACGATCACGGCGTAGGGGCTGTCGGCCTGGTGGGCCGCGACGGCGGCGGCGCCGTCACGCTCGAGGTCGGCGAAGAACCGGGCGTCCCCCGCCGTGGTCATCGCCGACATGAAGAGGAAGGTGTCCGGGATGGTCGCGGCGGTGGCCGCGGCGGTGCGGGTCTCCGGAGGCAGGCGCCACGGGTCGATCCAGACGCCGACGGCGGCCTCGCTCTCGGGCGACGCGGCGATGGCGGCGGCCTCGTGCCACCGCGCCAGGGCCCACAAGGTGCCGATGTCGGCGGCGTCGACCGTGGTGGTCTCGCCCTGCTCCGGGAGCACGTAGTGCGGCACCGTGCCGGCGCCGGGCGCCTTGCCGGCCGTCGGGGCCGTCGGGGCGTTGGGGGCGCCGGCGGTCACGCTGTCGGGAGGCCAGGCCGCACCGGCGTCCGCCCAGGCCTTCCACGCGGCGTCCTGTGCCGCCAGCCCAGCGACCTTGGAGCCGCCCGCGGCGCCGAGCTTCGGCGACCACGTGGCATCGCCCAGGAGCGCGCCCGAGACGCCGAGGAGGTAGCTCGTCTCGGCGGGGTCGGTGGGCTGGGCGTCGGTGCCGTACACCTGGATCGTCGAGCTCGCGGCGAGCAGCGCGGCTTGCCGGTAGATCGACGCGTAATCCGCGTGCGTGCGCGCCAGGGCAGGCCCGTCGGCGTCCGCCGCGAACGCCTGGAGCGCCTCCGCGCGGTTGCCCTGGAACCACGCCATCCAGCCCGCGCGGCCCTCGAACGGCGCGCGTGCGGCATCGACGGCGAGGCGGACCTGCCAGGTCTGTTCGATCAGCGCGGCCGGGACCGCGCTGGTGGACTTCGTCGGGGGCGTCGCCACGTCGGCGCTGCCACCGGCACAGGCCGACAGGCCGCAGGCAAAGAAGATCACTCGTCGCAAACTGGCCTAGCCCCCCTCGCAGAACGCGCGGTTGCCGGATGAGGAGACACACAGGGCCATGGCCGTCTTCGTGTCCTGGGTGCTCGCCTTGGCGTAGTCCAGCCACTCGCGGGCATAGTCCTTGGCCTGCCCGCGGTACTTCGCGGCCTTGGCCTCCTTCTCGTCGGAGCGCTCGCCCTCGGCGAACTCCTTCTCCGCTTCCTGCCAGAGCTTGTTCGCGGCTTCGGCGCGGAGCTTGTAGAGGCCGAACACGCGGGTCTTGTAGGTCTGGCCCGACCACTTCGCCTTGTTCTCGAGCGCGTAGTCCGCCCAGCGAATGACGCCCTGGGCGCGGCCGGTGCCGCCGCGGGAGAGGTGGAGCGCGTACTTGAAGCAGAGGTCGGGGTCGGAGCGGTCGATGTCTTCGAGGTGGCGCTTCATCAGGCGCTCCCACTCGGACTTGTCGCCCTTGGCCTCGGCGTTCGTGATCATGATCCGCGAGACCTTGTCCTTGGTCGTCTGCTGGCCCTCGGAGGCGACGCGCCCCTCGAGGCACTTGCTCTGACCGACGCGGAGCTGGCCCATCATCGCGGAGGGCTCGAGCTTCACGAGATCGTCGCAGGAGTCGTCCTGCGGGGCCGAGGCGACCGGCGCGACGACGGCGTTGTTCGTGGTCGTCGTCGGGTTGCTCGTCACCGGCGGGGTGTTCGACACCGTCTGCGCGGTGCCGGGCGTCGGCGCCATCGTGCCCGTGGTCGTGCCCGTCGACGACGGGGAGCCCGGACGCATCCCACCACCCGAAGTGGTGGTCGTCGTCGGGGTGGTCGTGGTGCCGGTGGTCGCCGGGTTCGACGGCGAGCCGGGGCGCATCCCGCTGCCGCTGGTGGAGGCGCCGGTCGTCGTGGTCGTGGTGTTCGACGCGACGGCGGTCGGGGTCACCGTGGAGCCGCCGGTTGAGGCGCCCGTGGACGGGTCACTCGGCGACTTGCCGCCGCTGGACCATCCGCCTTCCGCGGAGGTCGTGGACCCGCCGTTGTTCTGCGTCGTGTCGGCCACCTGGCTGTCGGGGGTCCGCGTGGGGCGAACCTCCGGCGGGGGCTGGGGCGCCTCCGCCACCGCGCCGCCGATCGGGCCGTTGTAGGCCGAGAGCGTCGTGAACGGGGAGACGTTCTGGGTGGCCTTCAGGTCGAACCAGCCGAACCGGGCATCCGCGGGGAGCGGGCGTCCAGCGGCGTCCTTCAACACGCCACCGCCGACGGTGCCGTCGACCAGGCAGGCGGCCCAGCCGTCCTGACACGGAAGCGCGGGGAACGTGTTCTCGAAGGGCGACCAGCCCGAAGCGAACGCCGGGAGGGCCAACGCGGCCAGGATGGCCATGGAGACAGGCCGAAACATTTTCGGGGGGCGCATCGAGGAGGGCTCCATCACTGGGGAGGGGCTTCGTTGGGTTCGCGCGGGAGGTCACGGCCGAAGCTGATGACCGGCTCTTCGATGGTGGTGTCGTCCATCTCGATCTTGGGGAGCGAGAGCTCGACCACGTTCTTGCGCTTGCGAACCTGGTACTGGAACACCTGCGTCATGTACCCGGGGGCCGAGATCTCGAGCTCGAGGGTCATGCCGGGGGTGAAGCGGAGCTCGCTGCCGTCGGGCATGTAGAGGATGCTGGCCTCCCACGACCCGTCGACGGAGTTGACGCGGTGGCGGTCGGCTTCCAGCGGGTGCCGGATGACCGCGGTGGAGATGGGCGCGCGCTCCGCGTCGAGCACGATCACGCGCACGGGCACGCCCTCGGACTCCTTGGCCGGCTTGGCCGCGGCGACGCCCGGGAGCAGCATCCCGACGAGCATCACGAGCATGGCAAATACACGCATCATCCGCCTCCGAGCTGGGACTTCAGGATGGGGTCGTTGGCGGCGCCGGAGGCGGTCGCCTTGTCACCGAGGGCGGCGTAGGCGCGCGCCGCGGCGTCTCCGTTCACGCCCTCGAGGAGGGCCTTGGAGGTCGCGGGATCCTTCTCGGCGATGGCGAGCGCCGCGGTGGCGCGCGCGTCGGCGTAGCCGTCGGCCGGAGCGCCGGGGCGGACGGCTTCGAACAGCTCGAGGCACTTCGGCGAGTCCCCGTCGACACAGGTGGCCATGGCGCGCGTCGCCTGGACGCGCCAGCCCTGGCCGGCCGGCGGCACGGTGATCGAGTCGAGCAGGCTGTAGGCGATGGCGGTCTCGCCGACCGCGGCGGCGCGCCCCGCCCAGAGCAGGAGCTGGTCGCCACCGTCGTCACGGGACTCGGCGTACGCCTTCACGAGATCCTCCACGCTGCGCACCGCGATGCGCCGCTGGCCGAGGGCCCAGAGCGCCTGTGCTTCCGATAGACCCGCAACGAGCGGATTCGCATCCGACATGAGCTCGAGATAGGTCGTGGCGGTCGCGCCGATGGGGCTGTTGTCGGCCTTCGCGGCTTCGAACAGGGCCTTCGCGGCGTCGCGATTGCCGTCCGCCAGCTCGGCCTCGCCCGCGATGAGCTGGCCCGCGGGCAGGGCACTGCCGCTCGCGTATTCCTTCACCTTGTCGAGGTCCCCCGTCTCCATTGCGACGAAGGCGCGGCGCAGCTTGACCTCGCCGGCGCGTTCGCCAGCGGTGGCTTCGGCGGCCATGAGATAGGCGTCCGCCGCGGCGAAGTCCCCGCCGAGCACCTTGACGTAGGCGGCGCCGGTCGCGGCGTCGACGTTCGTCGGGGCCTTCTTCGCGGCGTCCTCGTAGGCGAGGGTCGCGCCCGCGAGATCCCCAGCCTTCAGCTTCGCTTCCGCGTCGGCGATCGCCGCCTCGGGATTGTTCAGCAGGGACTGGACGATCTGGCAGCCGCCCAGGGAAAGCAGCAGGAGCGAGGACAACATCGGCAGACGACTCCATGGCGGACCGATCCGAGGGGCACCGGCGCGGCAACGTTAAACCACAGCTTCCGTCGCGCCGCAACCCGGCCCGGTGTGTCCCCGATGCCCACCGGAACGCCGAGGCACGCGCCGGCACCAGCACGAACGCAGGCGTGTGTTATCCTTCGCGCCGCAACGACCGGGGCGAATGGAAGCGCAAGCCGGGGGCCGGCACCTCGAAATCCTCCTGCTCCACGAGCTCTCCTCGGGAACCTTCGCCCGGCTCTACCTCGCCGAGGCGCGTGCGCCCGGCGGGATCGAGCGCATCGTGGCCGTGAAGATCCTGCGCGAGCAGTGGAACGAGTCGACCGAAGTCATCAACCGCACGCGCGACGAAGCGCGGCTCCTCGCTCGCCTGCGCCACAAGAACATCCTCCGAGTGGAGGATCTCTCCGAGATCGACGGCCAGCTCGCCATCATCATGGAGTTCGTCGACGGGCTCGATCTGAAGCAGCTCGTCGAGGCCCTCGCGAAGAAGGGCCAGAAGGTGCCGACCCGGGCCGCGCTCCAGCTCTCCGCCGAGGCGGCCTCCGCGTTGGAGGCTGCCTACTTCAAGGTCCCCTACGGCCTGGACGCCCCGCTGCACGTCGTCCACCGCGACATCAAGCCGTCGAACGTGATGGTGAGCACCGAGGGCGAGCTGAAGGTGCTCGACTTCGGCACCGCGCGCTCCAGCCAGGCCTTCCGCTCCGTGCAGACGGGCGCGCTGCGATTCGGCAGCTTGAAGTACATGTCTCCGGAGCGGCGCGAGGGGGATCGCGGCGAGCACTCGGCGGACGTGTACGCGCTCGGCTTGATGCTGCTGGAGATCCTGAAGGGCGAGTGGCTGCCGCTCCTCCCGATGGACGTGCAGGAGCACGACGAGACCATCGCGGAGGAGGTGTCCCGGCTCGGCGCGCTCGGCATGCCGAACCGGGAGTGGGACATCGCGCTCCGGCAGGTGCTCCTCCAGATGTTGTCGGGAGAACCATCGCTCCGACCCAACGCGGAGCAGGTGGCGAAGCTCCTCCGGGCCTTCGCGGAGCAGGCCTCCGGCGAGACCCTCGAGGCGTTCGCCGAGGCCGCCGTGGCGCCCCTCGCGCGCCAGATCCGCGGCAACCTCAACGGCGGCGCCCTCGCCGGCACCAAGTTCATCGTCAACTGGTCACCGTCGGAGATCGCGTCCGCCTCGAAGGCGCCGGCCGCCGACGCCACGCCGGCCCGCCCCCCGAAGAACACGACCCCCAACCTCGCTTCCGCGGCGTCCCCTGCCCCGCTCCCCGTCCTCTCGCAGGCGCCCCCGCGCCCGGTCGCATCCGAGCGCCCGCCCGCGCGCGGCTTCGACGAGGACGAAGAGTCCCCCACCTACGCGGGCGTCGCCGCCGGCTATCCGAGCCCGGCCCTCGCTCCGTCGCCACCCGCGGCGTATGTCGCCCCCTCCCCCGCGCCCTACGTCGCCCCCGTCGAGATCTCGCACGCCGCCCGCCCCGAGCGGCGCCCCGCCCCGAGCGGGGCCCCCGCGAAGTCCGGTGGCGGCGCCATGGCGATGGTCGCCGGCGGCGCGCTCGTCGTCTTCGCTTTCGGCTGCGCCGGCCTGCTCGGCGTGGGCGGAGTGTGGTGGTACCTCCGCGGGCAGGAGACCCCCGCGCTCGTCGCCACCGCCCCGACCGCCGCCGCCCCGACCGCGGGTGGCGGCGCCGCACCCGACGGCGTCGCCACCGGCTCCGCCCCGCTCTCCGTGACGATGGAGGGCTCGCCCGTCCAGTGGATCCGCGTGCAGACGGTGCTCGGCAAGATGGTGATCTCCAGCCAGGACGCCCTCGACGGGAAGGTCGCGGCGGACACCTACGAGCTGTCGCTGAAGCAGGTGGGGCGCCCGGCATTGAAGGGCACGATCGTCGTGCCTACGGCGGGGCTGTCGCTCGTGTGCCGGCCCGGGAAGGACGCGTCCGTCACGTGCTCGGGCGTCGAGCCGCCGGCGATCCTGAAGCCCTGAGGACCGTACGCGTCCGCTCGGAGGCGACGCCCGAGTGTCTACGCGCCGCCCCAACGCTGCAAGGACAGCGCCTGGAACAGGCTCGCCTCCTCCGCGTCCGCCTCGGCGAGGAACGTCACGCGCACGTAGTCGCGGCCGTCCATCCCGACCTCCTTCGACTCGGGGATGCCCGCCAGCGCGGCGCGGAACGCCGGATCGTCGGGATAGCAGTACAACACGCCGAGCTCGTCGAGCACGACCTGGTCGCCGAACTTGCCGCGCATCCAGAGCTGGTGGCGGCCGTCGTGCCAGACCAGCGCGGGGCGGGCCGAGAGCGCGGCCTGCACCTGCTCGGGCTTCGCGTCCATGCGCACCCAGGTCTCCGGCTTCGGGAGCTGCCCCACCCTCCGGTCGGTCAGCTTCAGGTAGCGGAGCGACCAGGGCGCGCCGAGCACCTCGAGCAGCGCAAGGTGCGTGGCGGCCAGCTCCTCCGGAGGCACGCTCACGACGAGGCGGGTGGTCCCGTCGGGCGCGACCTGCGCGCGGAACGAGCGGGGCGGCGTCCAGCCGTCGGGGAGGCCTTCGATGGTGACGGAGGCCGCCTTCGGAGGCAGCTCGCCGGAGGACGGGGGCAGCGGTGCGGGCGTCGTGGACATGGCGGGGCGGCTAACCCGGTCGACCCCGATCTTGACGCCGCGCGCCGTGCGGAGCATGGAGCCGTCGTGTTCCCTACCCACTACTTCGTCCGCGACATCCGCATCGAGCCGAACCTCGTGCTCGCCCCCATGGAGGGGGTCACCGACCTCACGTTCCGCCGCCTCGTCCGCCAGATCGGCGGCACCGGCCTGACCGTGACCGAGTTCGTCGCGAGCGAGGGCCTGTTGCGCGGCTCCTCGAAGATGGAGGAGATGGCGCGGTTCGACCCGGACGAGCGGCCGGTGGCCGTGCAGATCTACGGGCGCGATCCTTCGGCCATGGCCGAGGCCGCCAGGATGATCCAGGACAGCGGCGCCGGCATCTGCGACATCAACATGGGCTGCCCGTCGAAGAAGGTGTGCGCCCACTCGGGCGGCTCCGCGCTCCTCCGGGACCCCGATCGCGCCACGCAGATCGTGCGTGCCGTGCGCGCGGCGATCACGATCCCGCTCACGGTCAAGATGCGTAGCGGATTCGACCACGAGAACCGCAACGCGCCGGACATCGCCCACATGTGCCAGGAGGAGGGCGCCGAGGCGATCACCATCCACTGGCGCACCCGCACGGACCTCTACGGCGGCACGCGCGCCGTCGACAAGATCGCGGAGGCCAAGCAGCGGCTCCGCATCCCGGTCATCGGCAACGGCGACATCGTGGACTTCGAGAGCGCGGCCCGCATGTTCCGCGACACGGGCGTGGACGGCGTGATGGTCGGGCGCGGCGCGGTCAAGAACCCCTGGGTCTTCCTCCAGATCGGGCAGCAGATGCGCGGAGAGACCCCCATGGTGGTCACCGCCGACGAGAAGCGCCGGGTGCTGCTCGGCTACTTCCAGTCGATCCGCGAGGCGTTCCGCACCGATCACGGCTCGCTGGGCCGCATGAAGAAGATCGCGAACTACTTCACGCACGGCTTGCCGCACGGCAGCGCCCTCCGCGTGGCCTTCCTGCACAGCCAGACCATCGAGGAGGCCGTGGAGCACACCGAGCGCTACTTCGAGCGGCTCGCGATCTACGAGGCCGGCGGCGCCTGGGAGCGCGAACCCCAGGATCCCGTCGAGGAGATCGCAGCCTCCGCCTGAGCGCGTGACCGTCGCGCCGAAGGTCACGATTCCGCGCGGTCGTTCGCCTGCTGGGCATTAGGTTGGGGAGGTGCGACAGACGCTCGTCCCCGGCGCCTTCCCCAGCCCCAGCCCGGACGAGGCGCGCCCCGCGCTGACCGGTGACTCCGGCCGCGTCTACGTCACCGGCCCGGCGCCGATCGGCGTGGGCGCCCAGGCGGAGGTCTGGCCCGCGCAGCGCGACGACGGGGTGCGCGTCGCGATCAAGATCGCGCACGCCGGGGCCGCCGCGAGCACGGCGATCGCGCGCGAGGCGGACCTCCTCGACGCGCTGACCGCCGCCGGCTGCACCCACGCGGTGCGGTGCCTCGATCGGGTCAAGGCCGACGGGCGGGCCGGCTTCGTCCTCCCGCTCTACGCGATGGACGCCGACGGGCACGTGCGCGGGGCCATCGCCGACGCACCCGCGACCGCGATCGAGTCCGTCCTGCGCATCGTCGCGGGGATCGCCCGCGCGCTCGGCGAGCTCCACGAGCTGCCGCTCGCGGGGATCGAGGGGCGGCTCGTCCACCGGGACATCAAGCCCGAGAACCTGCTCGTCGGTGACGGCGGCCTCCTCCTCGCGGACTTCGGCGGGTCCCTGCTCGTCGAGGGGCCGGGCTCGATCGAACTCGGCGTCTTCGGCTCGCCGATGTGGGCCCCCTTCGACCAGATGCTGCCCGGGCTCCCGGAGCCGAACCCCACCTGGGACACCTACGCCTCCTGCGTGATGCTCTTCTGGTGGCTCACCGGCGGCCGACCCGCGTACCAGGCGGATCCCTGGCCCATGTTGACCGAGCGGGGCCGTAAGATCTGGGCCGCGCTCTGCACGCTCGCCGAGGCCGACGAGCCCGCCCGCCGAGACGCCACGCAGGCGCTCTTCGACGCGCGCGACGGGGCCCGGGCGTCCGAGCTGGTCGACGTGCGCGGCCACGCCGCCATCCAGGAGGCCGACCGTGTCGCGATCGGCGAGGGGGTGCGTCGCCTCGCGGACCACGCCCGGTACGGAGACATCGCGCTGGCCGACTGCGCACGGGACGTGGCCGACCTCCTCGCGCGCGGCCTCTCCCCCCTCTCCCACCCCTCCCCGCCGAACCGGTACTGGCGGGCGGCGGACCTCGCCGAGGAGCTCGACGGCATCGTGTCCCGGCTCGTGCTCGCGCGTGCCGCGCGGGCCGCGGATGCCGAGCGCGCGGGGCTTCGGGCGCAGGTCCGGGCGATGTCCCGCTCGCCGCGGTGGGGCCGGATCACGGCGGCGGCGATCGGCGGCGGGCTCCTCGTCGCCGCCCTGGGGCTCGGGCTCGTCGCGCTGGTCCCGCGCACGCCCGGGCCGATGGAGATCTCCCGTGCGGCGCCGAACGCCGTGGAGGTCGGCGCCGGGACCTACATGATCGGCGATGTCTGGGGCGACGGCGAGCCCGACGAGCGGCCCGTGCGCTCCGTGATCCTCGGCGCGTTCCGCATCCATCGCACCGAGGTGAGCAACGCCGACTACGCGTCCTGCGTGGACGCCCGGGTCTGCTCGCCGCTCGCCTGGCAGGACGCAAAGAGCCCCTACGCCCTCGCGAAGCCCGGAGGCCGGGGTTTCCAGCGCCTCGACGGCGCCACGCTCCCCGCGGTGGGTGTCACCTGGCAGCAGGCCAGCACGTTCTGCGCGTGGGAGGGCGGGCGGCTCCCGACCGAGGAGGAGTGGGAGGTGGCGGCGAGCAGCACGCCAGGCGGGGCCCGCGTCGAGGACAAGCGGCGTTGGCCCTGGGGAGAGGCCCCAGCCGACTGCCTCCGCGCCAACTTCGGGGACTGTCAGCTCGGCCAGACCGTCCCCGTCGACAGCCTGCCCGCGGGCGACAGCGCGTGGGGCGTCCGCCACCTCGTCGGGAACGTGTGGGAGTGGACCTCCAGCAGCTACACGGTCACGCGCCGCATGCTCTTCCGCAGGGTCTCCGAGGAGCACCGCGTGCTGCGAGGCGGCTCCTACGTCTCGGTGCCCGCTGCGCTGCGGCCGACGTTCCGGCGCCACGCCGACCCCTCGGATGTCTCCGAGGTGCACGGGTTCCGCTGCGTCTTCGACCTGGCGCGCTCCGCCTCGCGCTGAGCGCCTACGCGCCGGACGGCGCGGTCGGGAACGCCTCCGCGTAGTCGGCCACCGAGGCGTCGATGACCGCGAGGGCGTGCGCGGCGTCGTAGGTGGCGTCGATCGCCACGGGCTGCCCCCCCGGCGAGAGCTTGTAGGTCATGAAGTAGTGACGGAGCCGCTCCACGATGCCCGCCGGCAGCTCGGCGAGCTCGCGGACGTCGCCCCAGACGGGGTCCTCGTGCAGCACCGCGAGGATCTTGTCGTCGGCCTCGCCGGCGTCGACCATGCGCAGGCCGCCCACCACCCGGACGCGCAGGAGGATGTCGGCACGATCGATCGGGCGCTCGCTGATGACGCAGACGTCGAGCGGATCTCCGTCGCCCCGGGTCGCAGTGGGGCACAACGCGGCGACCCGCGCGGCGCACAGCGTCCGGGGCAGGAATCCGTAGAGCGTCGGCGGCAGCGAGGCGGTGCGCTGCGGGCGGTCCACCTTCAGGTAGCCCGTCGCCTTGTCGACCTCGTACTTCACCTTGTCGAACGGGGTGATCTCGATGTAGGCGTAGAAGAGGCCGGGGACGCCCGCGGAGAGCGGGAGGCCATGCCACGGGTGCGGACGGTGGGGCAGGTAGGAAGCCATCCCGCGGCCCTAACTCCGCGGTGGCGCATGAGGGGTTGACGGCCCGCACGAACGGCGTAGGCTGCCGCGCCGTCCGGAGGCCAGCATGTCGATCGAGGTCCGTCCCATCCAGCTCCCGAAGGACGCCTCGGCCTTCATCGACGTGTGGTGGGACATCTACAAGGGCGATCCGCACTGGGTCCCGCCCCTGCGCTACGAGCGCCTCCACTTCCTCGATCCGAAGAAGAACCCCTACTTCAAGCACGCGACCCTGCAGTGCTTCATCGCCTACCGGGACGGCAAGCCGGTGGGCACGATCTCGGCGCAGGTGGACCACGGCTACCAGAAGGTCGAGGAGAAGGTCGGCTTCTTCGGCTTCTTCGAGTTCGTTGACGACGAGGCCGTGGCGCGCGCCCTCCTCGACGCCGCGCTCGACTGGCTCCGCGGCCAGGGGATGACCCGGACGATGGGCCCGTTCAACTTCAACACCAACCACGAGTGCGGCGTGCTCGTCGAGCCCTTCGACAGCGACCCCCTCGTGCTCATGGTGTGGAACAAGCCCTACTACCCGGCGATGTACGACCGCCTCGGCCTCACGAAGGCCAAGGACATGCTCGCCTACTGGATGGACAACGACGGCCCGTGCCCCCCGCGCATCGCCGCGCTGGCCAACCGCTTCATGGAGCGCCACCCCGAGGTCACGATCCGCCCCTTCAACCTGAAGGATTTCGACGGCGAGGTCGCGCGGGTGCTGTCGATCTACAACTCGGCGTGGGAGGACAACTGGGGTTTTGTCCGGATGACGGACGAAGAGTTCCTCTACATGGCCAAGAACATCAAGGACATGATCGATCCCCGCTACTGCTACATGGCGGAGATCGGCGGCCGCGCCGTGGCGTTCTCGGTGACCCTGCCCGACTACAACCAGGTCGCCAAGCCGATGAACGGGCGCATCTTCCCCATCGGCTGGTGGTATTTCCTCACCCGGCGCAAGAAGGTCGACCAGATCCGCATCTTCACGCTCGGCATCCACAAGGACTTCCAGCACCTCGCCCTCGGCGCCCCGCTCTACAAGCGGACCTGGGACACCGGCGTCGAAGCCAAGGTCCGCGGCGCCGAAGCGAGCTGGATCCTCGACGACAACCTCCGCATGCGCGGCGCGCTGGAGAAGCTCGGAGCGCGGGTCTACAAGACGTACCGGATCTACGCGGCCACGCTTTAGCAGGTAGAAGCCCGACGGCCACGCAGGTTCGGGGGGCGTTGCGGGGGGCTCGCCCCCCGCCCCATGATGTGGAAGCGGACGATCGGGGGAATGCCCGCGCGCCCGAACCGCGAACTACTCGACCGTGACGCTCTTCGCGAGGTTCCGCGGCCGGTCGATGTTGCGGCCGAGCGCCAACCCCGCGTGGTACGCGATGAGCTGCAGCGGCAGCACCGTCAGCAGCGGGCTGATCAGCGAGCTCCTCGTCCGCGGCACGGGGATCGACACGTCCGCGAGCGCCGCCGAGGCCTCGTCCCCCTCCGAGTGCACGATGATCGTGCGCGCCCCGCGCGCCTTGACCTCCTGCACGTTCGAGAGGGTCTTGTCGCGCATGACGTCGTCCGGGACGATCGCCACGACCGGCGTGTTCGCGTCGATGAGCGCGATGGGGCCGTGCTTCATCTCGGCCGCAGGGTAGGACATGCACGGGATGTAGGCGACTTCCTTCAGCTTCAGCGCGCCTTCCATCGCGACCGCGTGCGACACGCCGCGCCCGAAGAAGAACACGTACTTGCCGCCCGCCACCATGTCGACCGCCCTGTCGATGGGGCCCGGGTTGTCGACGTAGCGCGCCACGAGCTCCGGAACGCCCAGGAGCTCCTTGCCGAACCGCCGCCCCTCGTCGGCCCCGATGAGCCGCGTGCGCCCGAACATGAGCGAGGCGACCAACAGCGCGGCAACTTGCGACGTGAACGCCTTGGTGCTCGCGACGGCGATCTCCGGCCCGGAGTGCACGTACACGCCGCGCCCGCACGCCCGCGCGATCGACGAGCCGACCACGTTGACGACGCCCATCACCCGGCCGCCCTTGACCTGGACCTCGCGCACCGCGCCGAGGGTGTCGGCGGTCTCGCCGCTCTGGCTGACGGCGAGGAAGAGGGCGTCGGGGTCGATGACGGGGTTGCGGTAGCGGAACTCGCTCGCGATCTCCGCGAAGGCGGGGATGCGCGCGAGCTGCTCCATCGCCGCGGCGCCGACGAGCCCCGCGTGGAAGCTGGTGCCGCAGCCGAGGATGCCGACCCGGCTGATGTTCGCGATGTCGCGCGTGCTCAGGTCGAAGCCGCCGAGGCGCGCGCCGCCCTCTTCCGCCACCACGCGGCCCGAGAGGCACCGCCGGAGGCTCTCGGGCTGCTCGTGGATCTCCTTGAGCATGTGGTGCTGGAACGCGCCCTTGTCGGACCACGTGAGCTCCTCGGCGAGCTCCTCCAGCGCATGCGAGATGGTGGCACCATCGAGCCGGAAGAGCTCCCAGCCCTCCGCGGTGATGCGCATGATCTCGCGATCTTCCAGGTACATCACCTGGCGGGTGTGCCCGGCGAGCGCGGTCGGATCGGACGCGAGGAAGGTCTCGCCCTGCCCCTTGCCGACCACGAGCGGCGAGCCGTTGCGGGCGGCGATGATGACGCCCGGGTGGTCCGCGAAGGTGACGGCGATGCCGTAGGTCCCCTGGACGGGCTGGAGCGCGGCACGCACGGCTTCCAGCGGATCTCCTCGGTAGAACTTGCGGATCAGGTGGGGGAGGACCTCCGTGTCCGTCTGCGAGCGGAAGTGGACCCCCTCCTCCTCGAGCAGCGCACGGATCGCGGCGTAGTTCTCGATGATGCCGTTGTGCACCACAGCGATACGATTCGTAGAATCGACGTGCGGATGGGCGTTGTCCTCGGTGACGCCGCCGTGCGTGGCCCACCGCGTGTGGCCAATGCCGGTGAGACCGGCCGTTTGCGGGTCGACCGCCTCCGCGAGGTTCGCGACGGGCCCGACGCGACGGACGACGTGTACGCCCCCGTCGAGCAGCGCGATCCCGGCGCTGTCGTAGCCCCGGTACTCCAACCGGCGGAGCCCTTCCAACAACACGGGCGCGGCGTTCCGCGGCCCCACGTATCCAACGATGCCACACATGCGGGCGCTCCTAACCGCGGGCGAGGTGGATGTGGACGACGGCTTCGGTGTCACCCGGCGACAGCGGGAACGAGTACCGGAGCGCGCCGACGATCCGGGCCGCGATGCGCAGACGTGCACCTGCAAGGCCCGGGCCACCCTCTGCCAACCACCGGCGCACCTGGGCCAGCGACCACCCGGCCGCGAGCTCGGCCGCCGGCACCCCGAACAGCGTGATGGACACGTGCTCGGGCGCGAGCTCCACGGTCATCTCGCGGTGCGGCAGGCCCGCGAGCGCGACGTCGAGGGTCTCGATGGGCCCCTTCACGACGACGGGCACGCCCTGGAAGCGCGCGACCTCGGCGGCGGAGACGGCGGTCTGCGAGAGGGTCGCCACCAGGGACGTCAGCCGCTCGACGGCGGACAGGAGCCCCGGGCGATGGTGCTGATCGTCCAGCTCGACGAACCCGTGGACCGCCGTGATCGGCCCCCGGAGCTCGTGGACGATGCTTGAGAGGAGGAGCTCACGATCCAGCAGGGTGCGCGCGGGGTCCATCCGCCCACCTACGCCGCCGTCGGGACCCGGTCACTGAATGCGCGCTCGATCGGTAGCGGGGCCCTAGCCGATGGCGTGGCCGGCCCGGCTACCGGGGAAGCACGGCCCGGAGCGCGTTGAGCGCGGCCTCGGGGACGTACCGGGTGACGTCGCCGCCGTTCGCCGCGATCTCCTTCACCAACGAGCTCGACACGAAGATGTTGCGGGGGTCGGTGAGCAGGAAGACGGTCTCCACGTCGGGCGCCATGTCCATGTTGGCGAGCCCGATCTGGAACTCGAACTCGAAGTCGGTGACGGCGCGGAGCCCGCGGAGGATCGCGCCCGCGCCCACGCGGCGGCAGTAGTCGACGAGGAGCCCCTCGAAGGTATCGACGCGCACGCGGGGAATGTCCGCCGTGACCTCGCGAAGCACCTGCTCGCGCACGGCCAGCGGGAGGGTCCGCTGCTTGCGCACGTTGTGGCCGATCGCGACGATGACCTGGTCGAACACCGTGGTGCCACGCCGAATCACGTCGAGGTGCCCGTGGGTGACGGGGTCGAAGCTGCCCGCGTAGACGGCGATGCGCGGGCTCATCCGCCCTTCCTCTTGTTCCACCAGCCCTCCGCCTTGTCTCCGTAGTAACGGGTCAACATCTTCGTGAAGCGGTCCTGCTTGCGCATCTCGGCGAAGGCGGGATCGACACGGATGTCCTGGCGGAACTCGATGTTGTGGAGGGTGTCGAGCTTTCGCATCCCCGCGAGCGACTTCTGGAGGAACCGGTAGGCGCGGTCCTCCTTCCCCATCGCGGCGTGGATCTTGGCCCGGTGCAGCTCCGCGTAGGGATCGTCCGGCGTGAGGACCTCGAGCTTCTCCATGATGACGAGGGCCTCGTCGAAGCGGCCCTGGTGCGCGAGGCAGACGGCGAGGTTGTTCAGCGCGTGGTCGTCGTCCGGCGCGAGCCCGAGGGCGATCCGGTAGAGCTCCTCCTCCTTCTGGTACTGGCCCTCCCGCTTGTAGACGAGCGCGAGGTTGTTCCACCCCGCGGGATCCTCGGGGTAGAGCTTGGTGAACTTGTCGTAGGTCCGGCGCGCGGCGTCGAGATCGAGGGCCAGGTACTCGTAGTACGCCCGCACGGTCAGGCCCGATGGGTCGTTCGGGTCGAGGCGCAGGAGCTGGTGCGCGAGCTCGAGCTGCTGCTGGATCTCCCGGGCGTCCTGCCGGGCATCCTCCGTGTCGTACCAGTCGGTGAGGCCCCACCCCTCGTCCACGTGCACGGCGATGGGCTTGTCGGCGTCGGCGGTCTCGTCGGCCTCGGTGTCCAGCTCTTCGTCCGAAGGCTCGTCCGTGACGACGACGGGGTCGGGGGCGACCTCCGTGCCCGGGTCGGGCGCGACCACGTTGCGCGCGCGCGCCTCCTTCCCGTCGGCGTCCCCGTCCCGCACCTTGTCACCGACGTTCTTGCCGCCGCCGATCTGCTTGCGCGGACCGTCGTGACCGGGCTGCAGGTAGTAGCCCTTGATCTCCTCGCCGCCATCGGGGCGCGGGGTGGTCTTGGCGATCACGCCGCGATCCTGCCCGTCGAACTGCTCGTCGAGCAGGCGCGCGATGTACTCGGGGGTCGGCTCGAAACCGCCGGACGCGGCGGGCGAGGCGAAGAGGCGGACGAGGAGCCCGATCTGGAGGACCAGGACCGAGGTCGCGAACATGATGACGGGCAGCACGATGTCGCCCTGCGCCCAGTGGAAGCGCGCGAACCGCGATTGGCGGACCGGAGCGACCTCCACCTCGAGGTCGCCGTGGCGCAGCGAGACGGTCTCGCCACCGATGTGCTGCGTGCCGTCCGGCCCCGTGAGCTCCCACCCATCCCCCGAACGGCGGACCGAGACCTCCATCGGCGCTTCCGGCACGAGCTCGCCGTTCTGCGCGGCGACGCGGGTGCCGATCGGGCGATCGCCGACCCGGAGCGTCAGCTGGAGGGCGGAGGCGCCGCTCGTCACCGCGGGGCGGCCTGCCGTGGGGGGGCCTGCGGCGGGGGGGCCCGCGCCGGACCCCGGCGAATCTTCTGGCGGCCGGGGCGGGAGGTCCATCGAAGATGCCGACACCCCGACAAGGTAGCTCCTTCCACGCCCGTCGGCGCCCCCTTGCCGGTCGCGGAGGCCCGGACTCGACCAGCTCGATCCGGCACTGGCGCGGCTCCGGGCAGGGGCTTAGCAAAGACCAGGATGCCTACCGCTGCGGCGATCATCATCGGGAACGAGATCCTCAGCGGGAAGTTCGCCGACGAGAACGGGCCCTACCTCATCCGGCGGCTCCGCGAGCTCGGCGTCGACCTGGGCCGGATCGTGGTCCTCCCCGACGTGATCGAGACCATCGCCGCCGAGGTCCGGTCGGCGTCCCTGGCGTTCGACCACGTGTTCACCAGCGGCGGCGTGGGCCCCACGCACGACGATCTCACGTTCCCGGCGATCGCCGCGGCGTTCGACCGGCCGCTGCTCCGGCACCCCGTGCTCGCGCGGGTCCTGGAGGAGCGCGCGAAGTCCCCGCCCAACACGGCCGCCTACCGGATGGCCGAGGTGCCCGCGGGTGCCGAGCTCTGGTGGGACGGCAACGTGGTGTACCCCCTCGTGGTGATGCGCAACGTCGCGATCTTCCCCGGGGTCCCCTCCCTCTTCCGCATGAAGTTCGAGGCCGTGGCGCACCGCTTCGCGGGCGTGCCCGTCGCCTGCCAGCGGCTCGTCACGGAGCTCGGCGAGCCGGACATCGCGCAGGTGCTCACGGAGGCCTCCGAGCGCTGGCCCACCGTGGCGATCGGCAGCTACCCCCGCTTCGAGACGACCCCACACACGGTCATCGTCACGATGGAGGGGCGGGACGCCTCGTCGCTCGCGGCTTGCGAGGCATGGCTGCGGGAGCGGATCCCAACGCCAACGTCCGCCGCGTCAGCGTAGAGAGCGCCATCCCGTCCACCTCCGCGGCCGGCACCCAGCGCACCTCCTGGTAGCCGCCCCCCGCCGCGGCGATCCCGTGCGCCTGGGCCGTGTAGACCGTCGTGTGCAGCCGCAGGTGGGAGAAGACGTGCGTGACCGTCCCGAGCGGCGTCGCGTCGAGCAGGGTGAGGCCCACGCGCTCGGTGAGCGCGGCGCCGAGGTCGGCCCCGAGCGCTCCCGGGAGCTCCCAGAGGCCGGCGAGGAGCCCGGTCGCGGGACGGCGAGCGAGCAGGACGCGCCCGTCGTCCCGCAGCAACGCCGCCACCGCGACGGCCTCCGGGACAGCCGCCTTCGGGGCCTTGGCGGGGTAGCGCTCCGGCCCGTCCACGCCCGCGCAGCCAGCGCGAACCGGGCAGAGGAGGCATGAAGGAGCTGAAGGAGTACAGATGGTTGCGCCCAACTCCATCAGCGCCTGGTTGAAGTCGCCGGCCTCCCCCTTCGGGAGCCACGCGCGCGCCTGCTCCCAGAGCCGCGCCTTGATGCGCTTCGGGTCCTCGGCCCACGCCATCTGCCGGCAGATCACCCGCTCGACGTTCCCGTCGACGAGCGCCTCGTCGAGGCCCAGCGCGATCGAGGCGATCGCCCCGGCGGTGTAGGGCCCGACCCCGGGCAGGCCCCGCAACCCCTCGGCATCCTGGGGGAACCCGCCCTCCGCTGCCACCGCCTTCGCGGCCGCGTGCAGGTTCCGCGCGCGCGAGTAGTACCCGAGCCCGCTCCACCGCTCGAGCACGCGCTCCAACGGCGCCGCCGCCAGGGCCTCGGCCGTCGGGAACTCGCCGATGAACCGCTGGAAGTACGGGATGACCGTGTCCACGCGCGTCTGCTGGAGCATGATCTCGGACACGAGCGTCCGGTAGGGGCTCACCTCGTCGCGCCAGGGCATCGAGCGGCGGTGGGCGCGGTACCAGGCGAGCAGGGCGGTGACGTCCATCGCGGCCACGTAGCGCAGTGGGTGCCGTTGGGGGCCAGGAGGCTAAGGGGACGCGATGTACGGCCCGCCCCCCGACCCGAGGCAGATCTACGCGCCGACCGGGATGTGGAGCGAGCCCGGCCCGTGGCTCGTCTGTCTCCTCGTCGGCATCGCGATCGCGTGGGCGGCCGGCACGCGGCGCCCGTTCCTGTTCATCCTCGGCGCCACGCTCGCGCTCACCACGCCGTTCGCCGCCTACGCCCTGACCTACGTGTGGGGCCAGTTCCCGACGATCGACAAGGCCGGGAGCCTGCTGTTCTACCTCGACGGCGTGATGTGGCGGTTCTGGGACCCCGCGGACCCCGCCATCCGCCTCATCGGGGTGCACGTCGGGCACCTCTGGATCACCGCGATCTTCGACGTGTTCGTGGAGCCGTTCGCCGCGTTCAATCTCCAGGCGTTCCTCAACCTCGTCCTGGGCTGGTACTGCGCCTGGCTCCTGCTCGACGAGCTCTCGGGCGACCGCGAGGTCAGCCTCCTGATGGCGTTTCCCTTCGGGATGGGCCTCCACCTGTTTCGAGACATCAACTGGTACACCATCGAAAAATCTGGCGTCTACTGGATCCCGCTCTACGCCTGGGCGCTGGTGCGCGCCTACCGGCTCGGCGGCAGGTGGATCGGGCTCGCGGCGCTCATCTACGTCGCGACGCTGTTCTACAATTTCTACCTGGGCGTCCTCTGCGCCGGGATCGGCGCCCTGGCGTTGTTCGCGCGCAAGCGGGAGGTCACCCTCGCGGTGCTCGCCAGCGCCTTGGCGGCGCTCCCGCTCGTAGGCCTCCAGCTCCTCGCGATGCGCGGCGAGGGCGCCCTGGGCGACCCCCAGATGTTCCTCACCCAGCGCGCCGCGCTCGACATCTTCGAGCTCTGGCCCCCGAAGTGGAACCGGCTGGAGGCCTGGCGGTCGCTCAACGTGGTCGGCCTCGGCCTGGCTGCCATGGGCCTCACCCGGCGCAAGAACCTCTGGCTGGGCGGCATCGCGCTCGTGTTCTTCGTGCTCTCCCTGGGGCCCGCCAAGAACCCCGTCTACCACCTGCTCTTCGAGGTGATCCCCGGCTTCTGGCGGATCGCCAAGCCGGAGACCTTCTTCCACGTCACCTGGCTCGCCCTGCTCGCCGTCGCGGCGCGTCGTCTCGCGGATTCGTACCCGAGCCGGCGCTTCGTCGCCTTTCTCGGTGCGCTCTTCGCGGTCGGGTGGGCCCTGTCGATCCGCACCCATCCTGTCTACCCGCGGCTCACGCGCCCGATCGACCTCACCCTCTCCGAGCACTGGGAGCGGGCGGTCCCGAAGGCCCCGGGCAAGGAATAGCGCGCACGGGTCGCGGGGGCGCCGGGCAAGAGGGGCGCCAAGGCGAGGTTCGCGGTAACCTCAGCGGATGATCTACTACCGACCCCACGGCAACGAGGTCGAGGTGTTCCGCGTCGCCGCGGCGCGCAAGCTCCCCATCCTGTTGAAGGGCCCCACCGGCTGCGGAAAGACCCGCTTCGTCCGCTACATGGCGGAGCAGCTCGGCCGCCCGCTCATCACCGTCGCGTGCCAGGAGGATCTCGCCGCGGCGGACCTCACCGGCCGCTTCCTCCTGGAGGGCGGCCAGACCGTGTGGCGCGACGGTCCGCTCACGCGCGCCGTCCGCGAGGGTGCGATCTGCTACCTGGACGAGGTCGTCGAGGCCCGCGCCGACGTGATGACCGTGCTCCACCCCCTCACCGACGACCGGCGGGTGCTCCCCCTCGATCGCACCGGCGAGGAGATCGCGGCGCCCGACCCCTTCCTCGTCGTGATCTCCTACAACCCCGGCTACCAGTCGGTCTCCAAGGAGCTGAAGGAGAGCACGCGGCAGCGGTTCGTGTCGCTCTCCTTCGACTACCCGACCGCCGGCGTCGAGGCCGAGATCGTGCAGGCGGAGGCGGGCTGCACCGCGGAGATCGCCCAGACGCTCGTGAAGCTCGGCCAGGGCTCCCGCAACCTGCGCGCGCACGGGCTCGGCGAGGGGGCGTCGACCCGGCTCCTCGTCTACGCCGCCACGCTCGTCGTCGCGGGGCTCCCGCTGAAGGAGGCCGCGGAGGCCACGCTCGTCGGCTCGCTGACGGACGACGTGGAGATGACCAAGGCGCTCCGCGAGCTCGTCCGCTCCGTGCTGGGGTAGCGCGTGGCCGCGCCCACCGTCTCCGGGGAGGACACGCTTCGGGAGACGCTGGAGGAGTACGGGCTCACCGCGGCCGAGCTCGGCCTCGGCGCCGAGACCGACGACGACGCGGAGCAGGCGTTGCTCGCCCGCTTCCTGTTCGAGCCGCCCAAGCGCACCGCCATCGGCGGGGAGCGGAACGGGCTGGCGCTCGATCGCGTGGTGAAGCAGCTCACGGCGCTCCTGCGCATGCTGTCCGGGCGCTCGTTCTCCGTCGCCTACAGCGATCCGCCCGCCACCGACAACCTGAACATCTACCTGCCGAAGGCCGTTCCGGCGCCCGAGATCTACGAGCAGGACCTGCTGCTCTACCGGGCGATGGCGCTGGTCCAGGTCGGGTTCCTCCGGTACGGCATCCTCCAGGAGCGGGCAATCCTCGCCGAGATCCACCGCGACTGGGTGCTGCGGAGCGCGTACCACCTCCTCGCGGCCCGCTACGTCCTGCGGCAGTGGGGCGAGGAATACCCCGGGTTGAAGGAGGACCTCCGTCGGGTCGCCCTCCTCGACAAGGCGGGCGCGATGCGCGTCAACGTGACCGCCGTGCCGCGCGACGGGATGCCCGGCGCGTTCGTCCCCCTCTACGAGGGGCTCGCCACCTGTCTGAACTGGCGCCAGCCGGGGCCGGAAGGGGATCCTGCCCGGCGCGCGATCCGGGTGGTTGATGGGCTGGGTACTCTTGGGGCGGGGGGCCAGCCCCCCGCAACGCCCCCCGCGCAACTGACGACGATCCTCCTCCGCGAGGCCCGGACGCTGAGGGAGCATTTCCACCGCTTGCGACTGGGCCCTCCTCCCCTCCCCTGGTTCGTCGGGATCATCCGGCCCGAGTGGATCCTCGCGGACCTCGCCCGTGACATCGCCTACGAGCAGGAGTGGAAGAAGGGCAACAAGCCGCTGCGGCAGCTCCTGGAGGCCATGGGCCGCAACAAGGGCGGCGCGCTCCCTCCGCCGCCGACCCCCGACGCCCCGAAATCGGGCCTCCGTGCGCGGCTCCTGGCCCGGTTCTCCGGTCCCGACACGTCGAGCAAGGCGCCGGCGTACGGTGCGCTGCGCGACGAGCACGTCGACCAGGCGCGCGCGGCGGCGGCGGCCCGTCCCGACGAGGAGCTCCTCGACGCGCCCCCCAAGCCCGGCGCGGATGGCGCGCGCGAGTACGACGAGTGGGACGACGCCGCGGGCGTCTACCGGTTCGCGGCGGTGAAGGTCATCGAGGTCGAGGCCGCGACGGGGCCGTTGGGTGGCTACGAGCGCGTGGTCCAGGCGAACCAGCGCCAGATCAAGGAGATCCGCCGCCGCTTCGAGGCCTTGCGCGTCGAGGAGCGCTGGCTGCACGGCCAGCCCGACGGCACCGAGCTCGACATGAACCGCGCGATCGCCGCGCTGACCGACATCGCGGCCGGTCACCAGCCGGACGAGCGCGTCTACAAGCGGTACGTCCGCCAGCGCCAGACCGTCGCGATCCTCACGCTCGTCGACCTCTCCGGCTCGACCCAGGGGCACATCATCCACCTCGAGCAGGAGGCCATCGTGATGTTCGCCGAGGGGCTCCGGACCCTCGGGTTCCCGCACGCCTTCTACGGGTTCGGCAACACGCACCCCCAGGAGTGCCACCTCCAGCGGATCAAGGGCTTCGACGAGGCGTACGGCGAGCCCGTCCACAAGCGGATGGGGAACCTCCGCCCGAACGGCGCCACGCGCCTCGGCGCCTACCTCCGCCACGCCGGGTGGCTGCTCGCGAGCCGCCCGCAGGCCCGCCGGGTCCTGCTCGTCGTGTCCGACGGAAAGCCGGAAGATCGTGGGGAGTACCGCGGCCGGCAGGGCGTGCGGGACACCGCCATGGCGGTGGCGGAGGTGCGCCGGCTCGGCGTGCACGTGCACTGCATCAGCCTGGACGCCAACGAAGGCGCGGACGGCTACCTCGGCGAGATCTTCGGCGCGGGCCGGTTCCTGAAGCTCGACACGGTGGATGCCCTGCCGACGCGGCTCCCCGAGGTGTTCCGGGGGCTGGTGCGGTAGCGGCTACCGGTCCGTGGGGAGCGAGACGGTGCCGAACCAGTAGGCGTCGACGGTCGCCAACATCCGCGCCAGCTCGTCGAAGCTGACGGGCTTCGTGATGAAGCTGTTCGCGCCCAGGTCGTACGCGTTGCGGATGTCCTGGGCCGCGTTGCTCGTCGTGAGCACGACCACGGGGATCTGGCGCAGCCGGGGGTCCTGCTTGATCTCGGCGAGGGCCTCCCGCCCGTCCTTCCTCGGCATGTTGAGGTCGAGCAGGATGAGGTCCGGGCGCATCCCGGGGCCTCCCGTGTGGCGCCCCCGGCCGCGGAGATAGTCCATCAGCTCCTCGCCGTCCTCGACGAACACAAGCTCGCTGACGACGCCCACCGTCCTGAAGGCATGCTCCAACAGGATCCGGTCGTCAGGGTCGTCCTCGGCGAGGAGGATCAGCCCGGGCCTGTTCATGCGCCAGTCTCCCGCTCCTTCGTGGGACCCGTGTGCGCCCTGGGCAACGTCACGACGAAGCAGGCCCCGCGAACCGTGCCGACGCGCGCGGTGATGGCGCCGCCGTGGAGCTCGGCGACGCGCTGGCAGATCGCGAGCCCGATCCCCGTGCCCTCGTAGCGGTCGCGCGGGTGCAGGCGCTGGAACATCTGGAAGATCCTGTCGAGATACTTGGGGTCGAAGCCGATCCCCTCGTCCTCCACCAGCAGCCGGAAGAAGCGGGAGCGGCGCTCCTCGTCGATCTCCTCGCCCGCGTCCTCCGCGGAGATGACGACGTGCGCCGAAACGTCCGGGCGATGGAACTTGATGGCGTTGCTCAACAGGTTCTCGACGAGCTGCCGGAGGAGCCCGGGGTCGCCGCACGCGATCGGGAGGGATCGGAACTCGACGTCCAGCGGCTGGCCGCCCGGCGCGCGCAGATCCGCCACCACGGCCTCGGCCAGAAGTCGCAAGTCCACAGGCGTCGGGACGACCTCCGCGCGGCTGATCCGCGCGAACGCGAGCAGGTCGCCGATGAGCTGCTGGAGGCGCTGCGCGGAGCGGCGCATGCGGGCGAGCGAGTCGGCGGCGGACTCGCCCAGGTTCGGGCCCAGCTCGTCGGCGAGGCGGTCCCCGAACGCGACGATCTTGCGGAGCGGCTCCTGGAGATCGTGGGACGCGATCGCCGCGAAGTTCTCGAGCTCGCGGTTGCTCCGCGACAGCTCGGCGGTCCGCTCCGCCACGCGCGCCTCCAGCTCGACGGCTTCGCGCTGCAACGCGGCCTCCGCCTCCTTCTGGGCCTCGATGTCGGTGAGGGTCCCGACCCACTCGACGACCGCCCCATCGCGCTTCTGGGCGACCGCCTGGCCGAGATGCCAGCGTTGCTGCCCGCCGCGGTTCAGGCGCACCTCGGCCTGCCAATCGTGCCCGCTCCGCGTCGCGGCCGCCCAGCTCGCGGCGATGGAGGCTCGATCGGCGGGGTGCACCGCGTCCCCGAGCACGGCGTCCAGCGGCCCCGGGAGGGGCGTCCGCCCCCACCGCCGGTTGACGTAGATGACGCGCCCGTCGCGGTCCGCGGTGAAGACGAGCTGCGGCATCACGTCCGCCAGGAAGCGGTAGCGCTGCTCCTCCTCGCGCAACGCCGCGGCGTCCCGCTCCGCGCGGAGACGTGCGTCGAGCTGCAGCGACTGGTAGCGGTAGAGGAGTCCCGCGAAGAGGAGGCCGGTCAAGAGCACCGGGAGCGCGGGAGAGAGCCACCACGGGTCGGGCTCCTTGGGTTCGTACAGGATCGTCCACGTCTGGCCAGCGATGTCGAGCGAGCGGCGCACCGGCGTGGACCACGCCTGGTCCGGCGGGACCTCCAATTGCAGCGCGGAGGCGACGGGATCGGGCCCCACGTAGACACGAACGGCGAGATCCGGGCTGGAACGGAGGGGGCCTTCGAAGAGCTCGCGCACGCGGAGCGGGGCATAGACGTACCCGGCGAGCGCCTCCCGGCGCTCCTCGACGGTGCGGGGGACGGGCCCCGCGCGGAAGTGGGGGAGGAAGATGAGGAGGCCCTTCGGGTTGCCCTCGGTCTCCTGCACCAGCGTCACGAGGCCGCTCGCCGCGGCGCGCCCCTCGTCCCGGGCAACGCCCATCGCCGCACGACGCTCGGCGTTGGTCGACATGTTGAAGCCGATCGCGGTCTCGTTTCCCCGATCGCGCGGCTCCAGGAAGACGATGACCGCGTTCTCGCCTTCGCTGACCCCCGGCCAGATCGAGAACTCCTCCACACCCCAGGCGTGCATGCGCCCAACTAGCGCCGGTCCGTGCTCGGGGTCGGTCCGCGCCGCGTAGCCCAGCCCCAGGACGCTCGGATACCGCTCCCGGATCGAGAGCGGGACGACGTAGGCGCGGAATTCGGCGGGCTCGACCACCTGGCTCGCCTCGAAGAGCCCGAGCACGCCGCGCAGGAGCGCGATGGTGACGTTCACCTGCTCCTGCAGCGCGCCGTGGGTGCTCTCCACCCGGCGCAGCAGGTGCTGATCGAGACGCGCGCGCTCGTAGAACCCGACGATCGTCGCGGCAATCAGGACGAGCACCACGTTTCCGGCGAGGAGGTACCACGGCCCACGTCGGGCCCCCTCCTGCCTGTGCAGAACGCGCACGGTGACTCGACCCCCCAGGAACCTAATCCCACGGCTCCGGGCGTCCGGTGCCTCCGAAAGGCCGTCCGCCGGGGCTCGATTGGACCGACCGCGCGCCGTGACGGGCCGAACGCCAGCCGCCCCGGCTACGTTGGGGGATGCTCGTGTCCCTCGTCATCGCGACCCTCCTCGGATGCGCGGGCGAGTGCACGTCGGCAACTTGCCTCGCGGACGCCGCGGTGAAGGACTGGGCGGCGGACCCCTCCGTCGTGACCGCGCGCATCATCGCGCTGGAGGACGACATCGCGAGGACAGTCGTGGTCGGGCGCTTGTGCGAGGCGTTCCCCGGACAGACGGGCGCGCTCTGTGCCGCGCTGCCCGACGGCGCGAGCCGGCAGCGCTGCGAGCGGCTCAACGGGCGGCCCCACCTCTCGTTCGACCCCACCCACCTCGCGACCACCGCGCCGGCCAGCGGCGGTGTGCCCGCGGACGGTGGCGCGGCGGCCAGGCTCCCGACCCACACGAACCCCCCGGGCCTCCCGACGGACGTGCTCCAACTCGTGGCCGCGGCGGCGCCTCCGGCGCTGTGCGAGACCGAGAACGACCGCGCGGCGTGCATCGACGCGAAGGCCCTCGAAGCCGCGCTCGCCCGCCAATACGCGGCCGCCGGCGGCATCTGCGTGCTCCACGGGGAGACGCGCTGGGTGGACGAGTGCCGGTTCCACGCCGCGGAACAAGCGGTGCGCGCCCAGCACGAGGACGCCTACGCGGGCGCGGTGGCCCTCTGCGGGGCGGCGACGTCGTTTACGCAGGAGTGCTGGGTGCACGTCCTGACCCGTCTGCCGAAGCGCGTCCCGCCCCCCGACGCCGGCGCGGTCCGCGCGAAGGACGCCGTGGAGCTGGCCGCCACGGTCCGCACGGCATGGGCCCCCGCGGGCGGCGACGTCGCGGCGCGGCACGTGGACCGCTTCTGGGCGATCTACTTCGCGAACGTCTACCGGCAGACCGAGATGCCCGACGGCACGCCCCTCGCGTTCTACCCGGAGGAGGCGTGGCCGCACGTCCGGGCCGCCGCAGCGATGCGGATGCGCGAGGTGGGGCGCCTCTCCGGTTCCCTCGCCGCGCAGGTGGGGCAGCTCCAGGAAACGCTCGCGGCGCGCCACGGCGGGACCTCGCGCCGCGGCAGGCCGCCCGACCTCGTCTACGTCGAGGACGTCGGCGCGCCCGTGACCGACGGCCCCACGACCTTCTTCCTCGGCGCGAGCCGGCGTCCCCTCGGCGCGGACGCCCAGGCCGACGCGACGTTCTGCGTACTCGAAGCCGCCGGCCGCGGTCGGCCCCCGGATCTGGAGGTCCTCGACGAGGCCGCCCGCTCTCCGGATCCCAGCGTGAGCGGCGAAGCCCGTCGCATCCTGCGTGCGCTCGCCGAGTCCAGCGCTGGCGCGCCCACGGCTGTCGGAGGAGCGCCCGCTGGCCCGGCGAGGGCCACGACGCCTGGCTGATCGGGTTCGGGCGGAGGGGGCGGACAAATTCTGGCCGACCCCCGGGCTATCTTCCCGGCTCCTCGGAGAGCGCGTTGGGCAGCATCCAGATCCTCCTCGGCAAGACCCGCGTGCGGCGGCGGCGTGGGATCGCGCGCGGAGAGCTCTCGGGGGTGGATCGGGATGGCCGTCCGAACTTCCTCTACGTCACCGACACGATCCGGAAGTCCCAGACGGTAGAGGCGGAATTCCTCCAGTACCGGGACGGCGCTGCGTTCATTCCGCCGGTCACGACGCTTAGCGCCTTGCTCGAGGACCTCGGCACGCGGCACGGGGACGGTCGGGCGTGCTGGACTTCGGGCGGCACGGCCCTCGTCGCGGAGCGGCTCCTGCTCGCCTCGCCGCAGGAGTTCCCCTGGCTCGCCGCCCTCGGGGATCCCGAGCGCGTGGGGCGCGCGTTGGCGGATCTCGCGTCCGCCTGGGACGAGGCCGAGCGCCCCGAGCTCGACGCGCGTCCGGAGCTCGCCCGGTTCCTCGTCCGCCTGTTGGGTGCGTTGAGCGCCGACCGGGCCCGCCGCCCCCTGGGTGACGCCCTCCGGCAGCTCGCCGTCTCGCTCGGCCGCCCGGGCGTTGCGCTGGCGCAGTGGTTGGCGGAGCGGCACGCCGTCGTCATCGATGACGTGCTCCACCCCAGCCCGCTTCGTCGTCGGGTCCTCATCGAGCTGGCGCGCGCGTGGAGCACCCTCGGAAGGCACGTGGTCTTCTCCTTCGAGAGCGGGCAGGACTTCGGTGGGGCGGAGGCCGGGCGGTTCTTCGACTACGACGATGACGACTCCGTCGCCTTCCCCCTCCGCCCCTTCCAGGCCACGCGCGCGTTCCGACGCTCGCTCTTCGCGGCGCTGGTCGCGGAAGGCGGCGAGGCCGACCTCGTGGTCGTCGGCGCGGACGGCACGATCCGGGACGTGGGCCCCGGGGACGAGCCGGGGCTGCCCGAGCCCGCGGACATCGCGGACCGCCTCTACGCGGACATGGACAGCCGAGGGGCCGACGGGGCCGATGCGGTTGATGAAGCCGGTGCGGCCGATGAAGCCCCCCTCGAGGAGGCCCCCGTGCCGCTGCCCCGCCTCGTGCGCTGGGCGGACCCCACCGCGGAGGTGCGCGGGATCGCGCACGCGGTCAAGGAGCGCCTGCTCGCGGGCGTCGCGCCCGAGGATCTCTGGGTCGCGTTCCCGGGCCTCCCCGGGTACCTCCCGTTGGTCCGTCGCATCTTCGGGGAGCTCGGTGTCCCCGTCGGCCTCTCGGCCGGGCGCCCGGTCCGGGCGCGGCCGGCCGCGGAGATCGTACTCGTGGCCGCCGCCACGGCCGCCGAGGGCTTCCCGCTGGGGCCGCTGCTCGCCGTCATCGCCTCCGACCTCGTGGGTGCGATGTCCCAGGCGGACGCCCTCGCGCTCGCCCGCTTGTGCCGGGAGCGCGGCGTGACGCGCGGGCACCCCTCCACCTGGCGCGCGCGGCTCGACCCCGAGGATCTCGACCGGCACGATGTCGCGCTCACCGCGCTCACCGTCGCGTGCGATCAACTCCGGCCGCTCGCTCGCCCGCTCACCCCTCCCGAGTGGCGCGACCACCTGGTGGCCATCGTGGAGGACTGGGCGCTCGTGCGCCACGCCGGCGCCACGGAGGATCCCGCTGCCCGCGTCGCGTCCCAGGTCGCGCTCGGTCGGGTGCTGGGCGCGCTCGAAGAGGCCTCCCGGGACGCCGCGGCGGTCGACCCCGGCGCGTGGGAGCCCGCACGCCTCGCGCGCCTGTTGGAGGAGCGGATCGAGGCCGCGCGCCTCCCCGACCTCGACACGGGCCCGCGCCGCGTCCAGATCGTCGGGATGCTCGAGCTGCGCGGCATCCACCCGCCCTGGCTCTGGGTGGGTGGCCTCGTCGCGGACGACTTCCCGGCGCGCCCCACGGAGGACTTCCTCCTGTCGCGGACCGCGCGCAGCGCGCTGGACCGCCTCGACCCCGGGGACGAGGCCCGGTATCTCTTCGCCTCCACGCTTCGGAACGCGATGGCGGACGGCGCCACGCTCACCCTGTCGTGGCCCGCCACGCGGGATGACCGCCCCCTCGCCGTATCGCCCCTGGTCGAGGATCTGCTGGAGGTCAAGATCGCGGGCTCCGCGCTGCGCAGCCGCGTGGAGGCCGGCGTTGCCCATGCCCATCCCGCCGCGCCCGCGGAGCTCGACACCCTCCTCGGCGAGGCCGGAGCCATCGGCGCGGACGCCTCCGCGTGGGTGACCTACCTCCAAGATCGCGCGCGGATCGAGCGGATCGCGGAGGTCGTGCGCGCTCGGCGGGACCTGGAGGGCTTCGGCCCGTGGGACGGGGTGTTGAGCACCGCGCCGCCCGTCCCGGCCCGCCTCGGTGTCACGCGCTTCGAGGAGTACCTCGCCTGCCCCGCTCGGTACTTCCACCGCCAGCTCCTCCACCTCGCGGCCGAAGGCACGTTCGACCCTGATCTTGGCCGTTCCGAGCAGGGCCGGCTCCTGCACGGCATCCTCGATGACTTCCTGACCGGGGTGCGCGTCCAGGGGCGGACCCACCTGCGGGACGTCGGGATCGAGGCCCGGCCCGCTGTAGCGCGGGCACTCCACGACGCGGGCGCGGCGCGGCTCGACAGCCACCCGGACGTGGCCGGCCTCGTAGCGCCCGTCGCAGCCTGGCATCGGCGGCGCTGGCTGGCCGGCCTCGTGGACGACGAGCCGAAGGGCCTCCTCGCCGCCTGGCTCGACGCCGAGATCGAGAGCCCCTTCCCGACCACCTTCGACCAGACCGAGCTCCCGTTCCGCGGCCTGCAGATGGGGCCCATCGCGTTGGAGGGGCGCATCGACCGCGTCGACCGCCTCGACGGCGGGGGGGCCCTCGTCATCGACTACAAGACCGGGCGCGCCCCGGAGGCGGACGACGTCCGCGCCGGGCTGAAGGTGCAGGGCTTCGTGTACCTGGAGCACGTCGCGAAGGAGGGTGCCGGCGCGGCGGTCTACCAGGAGCTCCGGGGCGCGGCGACGCTCCAGCACGCCGGCTGGGTGGGCGATCCCGACACCCTCGCCACCCTGGGCGCGAAGGAGCGGGACGCCGTGCCGCTGGCCGAAGCCGAGCGGGCGGTCCTGCGCGACCACCTCGCCGCCGCGGGGGACCGCCTCGTCGCCGGCATGTTCCACCCGAGCCTCGCGGGGCCCGGCCGCGCGGGCTGCGGTTGGTGCGAGTTCCGGCGCTCCTGCCGGGTCGATCACGGGCGCAATGCCCACATCGCCGGGCGGAACGATCCGCGCTGGCAGGCGCCCCTCGAAGCGGCGGCGGAGGACGAGGAATGATCCGGCTCGACGTGGAACGCCACGCTGGTGATCCTGGGCGCCTCGCCATCCGCTTCGATCGCCTCTCGAAGGAGCAGGCGGGCGCGCTCGTCTCGGACCGCGAAGTCGCCGTGAGCGCCGGGGCCGGCGCCGGCAAGACCTCCACGCTCGCGGCCCGCTTCGTCACGCTCCTCCAGCGCCTCGTGGACGAAGGGACGCCCGACATCGCGGACGTGCTCGTCCTCACGTTCACCGAGAAGGCCGCCCAGGAGATGCGGGAGCGCTGCTACGCGGCGACCTCCGCCGTCGCGCGCCAGCTCCGCACGGACGCCGACCGCCTCGCCGAGGCCGGGCTCTCCGAGCGCGCACGCAACCGCCTCCGCGCCCGGTGGGAGGCCCTGCGGGACCGCTTCGCCGGCGCCGCGATCTCGACCTTCCACGGCTTCTGCGCGCGCGTGCTGCGCGAGTTCCCCGCGGAGACCGCCACTCCCCCCGGCTTCACGATCCTCGAGGAGGGGGACGCCGCCGCGCTCGTGCTGGAATCAGCGACCGACGCGGTGGATCACGCCCTCGTCGAGGCCCACCCCAGCGTCGGGTTGCTCCTGCACACGTTCGGGGGGCGCGCGGCCCTGGTCGACGTGGTCGCGACGCTCCTGCGCGCCCGCGGCGAGGTAGAGCCGACCCTGCGCGCCCATCACGAGGGGCGCATCGGCGAGGCCGATCTGCTCGCCCGCGCGCCGCTCTCCCCCGACGCCGCGCGCGCCTTCCTTCGCGACGAGTGGCGCCCCTTCGCGGACAATCTGCTCACCCTCACGGCGGGCATCGAGACCTCCTTCCTCGCGCAGCTCGCGGAGGTCAGGCTGGGGCTCGCCGAGCTGCCGGCGGATCCCTTCGCGGTCTACGAGGCCTACGCCACCGCCCTCCAGGTGGTCGAGGGCTCCAACGGCGTGCGGAGCCTCGCGCACCACACCGCGACCGGCAAGAAGGCCGACTGGGGCCCGCGCCACGCGGGGAGCCGCGAGCCGCTCCAGGCGCTTCAGGAGCAGCTCGCGGGGTGGATCCCCCGGATCGGCTCGGTCCGCCGCCTCCCCAACCGCCATGACCGCACCCTCCTGGAGGTGCTCGCGGCGCTCGGCGGCCTCGTGATCGACGCGGTGGCGCGGCACGGCGTGGCCCTCCGCGCCGCGGGCGGCGTCGACTTCACCGAGCTCCAGCTCCGCGTGCGCGCGGCGTTCGCGGAGGGCGGCGCCATCGCCACGGAGCTCCGCCGGCGCCACCGCTTCGTGATGGTCGACGAGTTCCAGGACACCGACGGCCTGCAGTGGTCCATCGTCGAGGCCCTCTCCCGGCCCTCCGGTCCGGGAGACGACCGCCTCTTCTTCGTGGGAGACGTGAAGCAGGCGATCTACGGCTTCCGCGGCGGGGACGTGCAGGTGTTCAACGCGGCGCGCCGCACGGTGGCCCACGCGGTCGAGCTCTCGACGAACTACCGGAGCCGCCCGGAGCTCATCGACTTCTTCAACCGCCTGTTCGCCGACGTCCTGGGGCCGGACACCCCCGAGCGGCCCACGTGGGAGGCGCCGTTCGCGGCGCTCGCGGCCGGGCGGAAGGACACGGGCGGCACGGTGCGCGTCGCGACCTATGAGCGTCCGGGAACCGACGCCGTGCGAGAGGCCGGCTGGATCGCCGGGCTCCTGAAGGACGAGGTGCTCGCCGAGCAGGGCGCGTACGCCGGCCTTGGCGTGCACGATCTCGTGAAGCACCCCGCGCCGCCCATCGCCATCCTCCTCCGGCGGCGGCGGCACCTGCTCACGTACGAGGCCGCGCTGCGCGCGCGGGGCATCCCCTACGTCGTGGTCGGCGGCGTCGGCTTCTGGAGCCGCCCCGAGGTGATCGACATCGCGAACGTGCTGCACGCGCTCGTCCGGCGGGACGACATCTCGCTGGTCGGAGCGCTGCGCTCGCCGCTGTTCGGCCTGACGGATCAGGACCTCTGGGAGCTCGCCGCCTCCGGCGTCCTGCACGACTACGCCGAGGCCGACCTCCCGCCCGAGCTCGCGCGCCAGCCGCGCATCGTCGCCGCGCAGTCCGATTGGCGCGCCCTCGCGCGCCTCCGCGATCACCTGAGCGTCGCGGAGCTCGTCCACGCCGTGCTGCTCCGCACCCGGCAGGCCTGGGCCCAGGGCTTCAGCGCGCCGGGCGGCCGGGGAGCGGCCAACCTCGATCGGCTCCTCTCCCTGGCGGACCGCTTCGAGCAGCGCGGCGCCACGCTCGACGCCTTCGCGGCCCACCTGGTGCAGCGCGTCGAGGCGGACGCCGCCGATGCCGAGGCCGCCGTCGCCGACACCACGGCGCGCGTCGCGATCCTGACCGTGCACGCCAGCAAGGGGCTGGAGTACCCCGTGGTGGTCCTCCCCGACCTCGGCGCCAAGTGGGCCGTGAACGGGGATGCCGGCGGGGTCCTCCGGCGCCGCGTGGGCGATCGCTGGGAGCTCGCGTGCGCCGTGCCCGATCGGCACGCGGACATCGACCAGCACGCGCGGCCGGGGCTCCTCGGCATCCTCCGCGCGCATGGGGCCGAGGTCGAGGCCGCCGAGGCCCGGCGGCTCTTCTACGTGGCATGCACGCGCGCGCGGGATCACCTCGTGCTCGTCGGAGCCCGGCGCGCCAAGGCCCCGGACATGACCAAGGCCGGCTCCTGGTCCGATCTCCAGCACGCCCACGAAGCCCTGCACCCCGAGGATCCCGCCTGGCTCACCCGCGTCGTCCTCGACGACACCCCGCCGGTCGAGCTCCCCCCGCTCGTCGCGCCGCCGCTCGCGCCCCCGCCGGCGGATCTCGCGCGGCGCCTCGCGCCGGTGTCCTCGGAGGCCCGCGTGGAGGTCTCCCCCAGCTCGCTGGCGCTCTTCGCGTCCGACCCCGACGCCTGGTTCCAGCGCCACGTGCTGCGCATCCCCGAGCTGGCGCTCGGCCGGGCGACCGCGCGCGCCGAGGGCGTCGTGATCGCGGGCGTCCGCGGCGAGGTGTTGCACAGCCTCCTGGAGGACAACCTCCTGGATGACGACACCGTGGCCCGCGCCCGGTGGGAAGCGATGGCGCACGGCGAGGGACTCGACACCGAGGCGGTCGCACGCGGCTGGCCGACGGTGGAGGATCAGCTCCGGGTGCTGCGCACGAGTCCGGACGTGGCCGCGGTGCTCGCGGCGCACGGCTTCGCGGAGCTGAAGGTGCGCATGGTCCGCGGCGCGGTGACGTTGGACGGCCGGGTGGACCGCCTGTGTCGCGATCCCGTGGATGGCGCGTGGATGGTCATCGACTACAAGTCGGTCCGTGCCTCCGCGGAGGGCGCCGAGGTGCTCGCCGAGCACCGCGATCAGCTGCTCGCCTACAGCGTCGCGGCGTCCCGCGTGCTGGAGGCGAACAACGGCGAGCGGGTGGCACGCGCGGGGGTGCTGTTGACCCGCACCGGACGGCTGCACCGCCTCCCCGATTGGACCCCCGCGGATTACGCCGAGCTCGACACCCTGCTGGAGAGCGTGGCGGCGCGCCTCGCGGAGGTGCGCGGGTAGCGCTACAGCCGCGCGGTAGCGCCACAGCAGCGGGGTAGCGCTACAGCCGCGCGGTAGCGCCGTTCAGCAGCGCCGTACGCCACAGCCGCGCGGTAGCGCCGTTCAGCAGCGCGGTAGCGCCACAGCAGCGGGGTAGCGCTAAATCAGCGCGGTAGCGCCACATCAGCGAGGTAGCGCTAAATCAGCGCCGTAGCGCCACAGCCGCGCGGTAGCGCCGTTCAGCAGCGCGGTAGCGCCAGGGGCAACGCCACATCAGCAGGCAGGCCCTGCGCTGGGTGCCTCGCTACGCCTCCTCTTCCTCTTCCTCTTCCTCGTCGTCGTCTTCCCAATCCTCGTCTTCCCAGTCGTCCTCGTCCTCGTCCTCGTCTTCGTCCTCGTCGGCGTCACTGTCGAGCTCGTCGGCCTCTTCGTCTTCCTCGTCGTCCTCCTCGTCCTCGTCCTCCCAGTCCTCGTCCTCCCAATCCTCGTCATCGGCCTCTTCGGCGGTGTCATCGAACTCGTCGTCAGGCGCGAGCTTCAGGGCGGGCAGCGGCAGCAGGGACAGCACGTCGGTGAGCATGGGGCTCCGGGGTTGCGAGTTCGTCTAACCCTCACGCACGATCGGCGGCGAGGTGTAGCAGGAAGCTGCGTGTGCGCGCCCAGGCGGTGCGCGCGTCGGGGGCTCGTCCGGTCCAGCGGGCCGCTCCCAGGAGCGGCGCGACGTCGGGATCCGCGGCGTTCCCGTAGCGGAACACCTGCCAGGGTTGGGTCGTCCCGGCGAGGCGGCGCTCGAGCTCGTCGACATGGGCGGGCGGGGCCGCGGCGTCGTGGATGTCGAAGTGGCATTGGAGCGGGCAGGAGAGGCCGGGGAGGAGGTCGAGCGGCTGGATGGGGTGCTTCGCGTTGACGCCCGAGTAGGACACACGCCCGCCAAACCCAACTGCGCCGGCGAGGCCCATCACGGCGCAGGCGGCCACGCGCGCGTACAAGCCGCCGAGGCCGACCCCGACGACGAAGCGTGCGCCCGGCGGGAGGAGCTCGCGCGCCGCGACGAGGTCCGCGATGGCCTCCGGGTCGGAGAGGCCGTACCCGGGGTCCCCCTCGGGGGGCGGCTGGCGGGGGGTGCGCCACGCGAGGTCCGGCACCACGACGACGAAGCCGGCATCGACGAGCTGGGCGGCCGCCGACTCCGATCCGGGGGTGCTCCCCTGCCCGTCCGGCACCAGCACGACGCCCCCGCGGGCCACGGCCGGCGCGGTTCGGGTGGCCCGGAGCCCCGAGGGCGCGACGACGGGCTCGCCGCTCACGTGCGGTTCCCGCTCATCGCCATGCGGCCGTACACGCGCATCAGCCGCGCGGGCAGGGCGTCGAGGCGGTCGATGACGGTGTAGGCGACCTCTCCGTACATCCGCGCCAGGTACGACGGCCCGGTGGGGTCCACGGTGACGCAGAACGGGTGGATGCCGAGCTTGCGCGCCTCCCGCAGCGCCGCGCGCGTGTCGTCCTGGGCGTAGCGGTCGTAGTAGTGGTCGCAGCCGCAGTCGAGCGGCTTCCCGTCGGAGAGCAGGAACAGGAGCCGCACCCGCGCGGGCTGCTTCTGGAGCTTGGCCGTGGCGTGCCGGATGGCGGCGCCGTCGCGGTTCTCCATCTTGAACGTGATGCGGCCGATGCGCTCCCGGGCGCGGTCGTCGTAGGGCTCGGAGAACTCCTTCGCCACGTAGAACGCCACGTGATCGCGGCCGTACCCGGAGAAGCCCCAGATCGCGAAGGGGTCCCCGAGGGCGTGCAGCGCCTCGGCGGCGACGATGAGCGCCTGCTTCTCCACGTCGATGATGCGCCGCGCCGAGCCGTCCGCGGACTCGTTGGTGGAGGAGGACATGTCGAGCAGGAACGCCACCGCGACGTCGCGCTGCTCGCGGACGCGACGGATGTAGAGGCGATCGCTCGGCTCCTTGCCGAGGCGCCGGGCGATGCGCGACTCGATGACGCGGTCGATGTCGAGCTCCTCGCCGTCCACCAACCCGCGGTGCTTCACGAGCCCCTGCGGCCGCATCGCCTCGAACCGGCGCCGGAGGGCGTCCACGTGGCGCTTCTCGCGGCTCATCACGTCGTCCACGAACGCGCGGGAGCCCTCCTTCAGGCGCTGCTCCCGCACCGTGACCCAGCGCGGCTTGTAGTCCTCGATGCCCGTGTCCCACTCGCGGTACACGAAGGACTTGGCCGCGCCGGCTACGTCGGGATCGACGGGGATGCCCTGCGCAGCCCGGGTCGGCGCGTCGGGCGTGCTGGCCGCATCCACGATCGCGCCGCCGGGCGACGGGTTGCGGTCGAGGAAGGCCTCCATGTCCTCGTAGCGGGATCCGTCGTTCTCGCGGCGCTCGGCGTCCCGGGCCTGCCGGCGGGCCGCCGACGGCGTCGCGTCCTCCCCATGTTGGCGCATCTCGCGGAGCAGCCGCTGGGCTTCGTCCTCGACCCGGCGCTCGTCCCCGCCGGCCTGCTCGGGGCGGATCCGGGGCGCGAGCGGCGGCGGCTCGAACAACGGCTCCGGCTGCGGAAGGTCGCCCTCCGGACCCGGGCGCTGGCGGCGATTGCCGTCGCTCTTCGGGGGCTTGCCATCCTCGGCCCGCCGCATCAGCCCCTCGACGGCGGGGTAGGCGGCGCGCACGGCCGCGGCGACCTCCCCCACGTCGACCTCGTCGATGCGCTCGAGCAGGGCGACGAGCGGCGCGATCGCGACCTCCTCGGCGAGGCCCAGCGGGAGCCGCTCGAGCCCCCACGCATGCCGGGCGAGGGCCTCCACCGCGCGCGCGGCCGGGGCCTTCGGATCGGGACGGTCGCCGCGAAACGACGCGCCGAGGCGGTCGAGATCGCGCGCCACGCCCGGATACGCCCGACGGATGCGGCCCTCGATGCGGGCGTCCTCCAGGATCTGGAAGAGGTCGCGCGCGAGGGAGCGGTTGAGGAACGCCCGGAAGTAGCGCTCCAGCTCCCCTTCCCCGTCGGCGCGGTCCGGCCACGCACCGGAGAGGCGCCGCAGCTCCAGGTCGAAGGTCCCGAACTCCAGGTAGCCGACCGAGAGCGCCGTCTGGACCCGGTAGACGAGGAAGTCCCTGTCATCCCCGTAGCGGTCCACGCGCTCGGGGAGGTAGACGTGGTGCCCATCGGAGAAGGCGCTCCCCACGCCGGACCGCACCTGCACGTCCTCGCCGCAATGGGCGCGGGCGTAGAGCGTGAGCGTGCGGTTCACCTCGGCCAGCGTGACACCGCGCTCCAGCTCCCGCGCCGCCGCCTGCCCCACGCCCGACTCCTGGCGCAGGAAGCTCTCGGCCTTCTGGTGGGACTCCGCGTGCAGCGCGAGGCCGCGCGCCACGAACGCACGCAGGGCCTCGTCCTCCATCGACGGGAGGAGGTCCGGCAACGTACGCGCCACCAGGGGCAGCGCGGTCGGGCGCACCCCGAGGACCTCGCGCAACAGCCGGAAGTAGGTGGGCCGACGCGCTCGCTCCACGCGGGCGAGCTGGTCCGGGAGGGTGAGCGCGAGCACCCGCGCGAGGTCGCCGTCCTTCCTGGCGACCGCCACCACGATCTGGCCGTAGGCCTCCGCCTCGGCCACCCCGAGGCCCGACTCCACGGCCCCGCGGTAGCGCAGGTAGGCACGCAGCGCGCCGCCGTGCATCCGTGCGAGCCCGACGGCCGGTCCGGCCTGGCGCAGACGGGTGTCGATCCGGCCCATCGTCTCGGCGAAGACGTTCTTCAGCGTGCGCTCGGCCAGCGTTCCTCCCTCGGCGCGACACCCACGCACAACGTAGCAACCTGGACGGCGCGACCATCGCCCAACGCCGGCCGCGGCTCACGCGGTCAGAAGAAGTCCGCCGCGATCTCCTCGATCGTCCGCTGGAGATCGCGATCGTCCGTGAGGGTGCGCGTGAACGCGGCACGACACGCCGCGCGCGGCTCGACGCCCTGCGCGAAGAGCTTGCCGCAGTACACCAGGAGGCGCGTCGACACGCCCTCCTCGAGCCCCCGGTCCGTCAGGTTGCGGATCTTCTCCGCCACCTTCACGAGGCGGGACGCACGGTCGAGATCGAGGCCGGCCTCGCGCACCAGGATGTCCCGCTCCACGTCCGCCGAGGGGTATCGGAAGTCGAGGCTGACGAAACGTTGCCGCGTGGAGGGCTTCAGCTCCTTCAGGACCGACTGGTACCCGGGGTTGTAGCTGATGACCATCATGAACTCGTCCGGCGCGCGCAGGATGGTGGCGAGCCGGTCGATGGGGAGGATGCGGCGGTCGTCCGTCAGGGGGTGGATGACGACGAGGGAGTCCTTGCGGGCCTCCACGACCTCGTCCAGGTACACGATCGCGCCGTGGCGCACCGCGGTGGTGAGCGGCCCGTCCACCCACACCGTCTCGTCCCCCTGGAGCAGGAAGCGCCCGAGCAGATCGGACGCGGCGAGGTCCTCGTGGCAGGCGACGGTGATGAGCGGCCGCCCCAGTCGCCAGGCCATGTGCGCGACGAATCGTGTCTTCCCGCAACCGGTCGGCCCCTTGAGCAGGACGGGCAGCTGCGCGCGCCACGCGCTCTCGAACAGACCCACCTCGTCCGCAGCGGGAAGGTAGAACGGTTCACGGCGGACGAGATAGTCTTCGACGGCGGGGGTGAGCTGGCGCACGCCCGGAAGCTATGCGGCGTGCGCGCACGCGGCCACCGTGGCTCTACAGCGGGGCCCCTCAGACTGACGGAGCAGCGATGACCCCCCTCGAACTCCACTCGTTGCTTCAGGACGGCCACCCCGGTGCCCTCCGCCTGCTGTCGCCCCTGGGGCGCCGCGCGGCCATGCCGCTCGGCATCCCTCAGCAGTCCGAGCAGGCCCGCGGCGCGCTGCGCAAGGCCACCATCGGGCAGATCACCGACGGTGGCGGGCGCCCGCTGGCCCTCCCCTCGCTCGTCCGTCATTTTTCGGGCTTCCCCGACACGAGCTCGCTCCTCTACGCCCCGCAGTACGGCCTCCCGGCCATCCGCCAGGCCTGGCGGCGCCACCTCGCCCTCCCGGCCGGCACCCCCGCGAGCGTCCCGGTCGTCGCGTCCGGGATCACGCACGGCCTGTCCCTGTGCGCCGACATGTTCACGGGCCCCGACGTGCCCGTCATCCTCGGCACGCCCTACTGGGACAACTACGACCAGATCTTCACGATGCGCACCGGCGCCCCGCTGGTGTCCTACCCCTTCTTCGGGCGCGACGGCCGGTTCAACGTCGAGGGCCTCGCCGCCCGGCTCGACGGCACGACCGGCCCCGCGCTGGTGCTGCTCAACTTCCCGTCGAACCCCACCGGCTACTCGCCCTACCCGGACGAGGTCGCGGAAATCGTGCGCGTCCTCGCGGCGCACCCGCACCCCGTGTGCATCGTCTGTGACGACGCCTACAACGGCCTCTACTTCGACCCTGCGCTCTACGGAAAGAGCCTCTACGCCGCGCTCGCCACCGCGGTGGATCCCTCCCGGGCGCTCGTGTGCAAGGTCGACGGCGCCACGAAGGAGCTCGTCTTCTTCGGCGGGCGCATCGGGTTCCTGACCTTCTCGGCGGACGGCGCGGCGGGCCAGGCCCTCGCGGAGAAGGCCGCCGCCATCCTCCGCGGGACCGTCTCCAGCGTGTCCACTCCGTCGCAAGCCGCGGTGCTCGGGGCCCTGTCCTCGGAGACCCTCGCCGCCGAGCACGCCTCGGTCGTCGGCATCCTCGCCGAGCGGTACGTCGCCCTCCGCGACAGCCTCGCCCAGAGCGGCCTCGTCGCCCTCCCGTTCAACAGCGGCTGCTTCGCGCTCCTCCCGCTGCCGGAGGGCCAGGACGCCGAGGCCATGCGCCAGCGGCTCCTGAAGGAGCAGTCCGTGGGCGTCATCGCGGTGCCGAGCGCCAACGCCCTGCGCATCGCGTTCTGCTCCATCGAGGCCGCGGACATCCCGGACCTCGTGTCCCGCATCGTGACCGGGCTGCGCGCGTGACCAGGGCGCGTTCGCTGCCGCCCGGTCCCGCGCCCCGGTGATCCTCCTCGCGCTCGCGGGCTGCCTCGATCGCCTCCTGGAGAGCCCGTACGTGCTCGCCCCGGGCCTCGGGGAGGTCCGGTCGGTCGCCGCCCGGGCGGACGGGCAGCTCGTCGTCGCGACGGGCACCGGCGTGTACGCCGTCGATTGGGAGGGCCGCGCCGAACGGATCGAGGACACCCCGGCGGACGCCGTCTCCACCCACCCGGACCGCCTCTTCGTGCTGCGCGGAGGCCGCGTGACCTGGCCCGGCGGCGGCGTCGATCTGCCCGGCGCCGTCGACATCCTCGGCGGCTACGACGACCGGCTCGTGGCGCTCTACCCCGACGCCCTGGAGCTCCTCGACCTCGCCGCCGGCACCCGCGTCCGCCTCCCCCTCGGCGTCCCCGACGCCCGCACCGTCGCCCTCGGCCCCGAGGGCGCCTACCTCGTCGTGACCGAGCACACGCTCCTGAGCATCGCCGTGGACGGCACGATCGCGACGCTCGCCCGCGACCTCGTCGACGCCCGGGCCGCCGCCGTCGATCCGAAGGGCCGGGTGTACGTCGCCCAGGGGGACCCCGAGGATCTCTGGCGCGTCGACGGCCCCGCCCTCACCTCCATCGCGCGGTGGCTCGGCGATCCGCGGGATCTCCACTTCGGGTTCGGCGCGCACCTGCCCCCCGAGAACGCCTACGTCGCGAACGGGACGGGTACGCTCGATTACGTGCGCCCGCCGCCGTGATCGAGGCCCGTACCGCCGGCACCGCGCGGAGTTAGGAAGCAACATGGAACGCCTCCCCACCGACCTCCTCGGCGCCATCGACGACCTCCGTCGCGAGCGCAACGCCGTCATCCTGGCGCACTACTACCAGGAGCCCGACATCCAGGATGTCGCGGACGTCATCGGGGACTCCCTGCAGCTCGCCAAGGCCGCCCAGAAGACCGACGCCGACGTGATCCTCTTCTGCGGCGTGCACTTCATGGCGGAGACCGCCAAGATCCTCAACCCCGACCGCATCGTGCTCATCCCCGACATGAACGCGGGCTGCTCGCTCGCGAGCGGGTGTCCGGCGCCGGCGCTCCGCCGCATGAAGGAGAAGCTGCCCGACCACAAGGTCGTCTCCTACATCAACTGCTCCGCGGCGGTGAAGGCCGAGAGCGACATCATCTGCACCTCGTCCAACGCCGAGCGCGTGATCAACTCGTTCGGCCCGGACGAGAAGATCCTCTTCGCGCCCGACCGCAACCTCGGCGCGTGGCTCCAGAAGCGCACCGGCCGCGACATGACGCTCTGGCAGAGCACGTGCATCGTCCACGAGACCTTCAACGAGCGGAAGCTCATCGAGCTCATGGTCCGCAACCCCAAGGCGAAGGTGGTCGCGCACCCCGAGTGCGAGCCGAACATCCTCGACAAGGCGGACTTCATCGGGTCGACCTCCGCGCTGCTCACCTACGTCGAGAAGACCGACGCCCCCGCCTTCATCGTCGCGACCGAGCCGGGCATCCTCCACCAGATGAAGAAGGCGGCACCGCACAAGGAGCTCCTCCCGCTGCCCGGCATGCAGGAGAATTGCGCCTGCAACGAGTGCCCGTTCATGCGGCTCAACACGCTCGAGAAGATGTACCTCGCCCTGCGCGACTTGAAGCCGCGCATCGAGATGGACGAGGACCTGCGCCTCCGCGCGTTGGTGCCCCTCGAGCGGATGATGGCGCTCGGGTAGCCAAGGGGAATCGGTCTTTTGGGGCGGGGGTGCCCCCCGCAACGCCCCCCCTGGTTCTGCACGGTGGCCCCCTTCCTGGACCCGCCCCTACTCGCAGACCCCCGCGGAAACCGTGATGTAGACGAGGTCTCCGGCGTAGGGCTCGATGGGCCGGTGGTCCGCCCCGGAGAGCTCGACCCGGAGCTGGTAGTAGCCGTCCTCGATGTCGTTCATGACGATGCGCTCGCCCGAGAACATCCAGTCGTCCTCCTCCTGGCCGTTGAGCGCCACGTCGAGGTGCGCGGTGCCGGCTTCGCCCACCTCCGTCGAGCCGTCTGGGAACGGGTCGACGAGGACGACCCCGCCGACCACCGTGTCGACGACAAGCGGGGCGCCGCAGACCGTCGCCTCCTCCGCCGGGGAGAGGATGGCGACGCAGGGCAGGTCGGCGTCGTGGGAGCAGGCGGGGGCGCCGGTGCAGGCGAGGAGGAGGTGCAGGAGGGTCACGCCTCCTCGATACCCGTGCGGGGGGGCGGTGTCGACGCCTTGCGGTGGCGCCCGCCGCGGCGCACGTTGCCCCATGCGCCCGCTCGCCGTCGGCCTGCTCCCCGCTCTCCTGCTCGCCTGCACCGGCGACGCCCCCAAGCCCGACCCCGAGGTCGAGCCCACCGCGCTCACGGACGCCACGCTCACCCTCCGGGGGGACGCCGGCGATCTCGCCGGGAGCGCCGTCACCGCCGGGGATCTGAACGGGGATGGCGCCGAGGATCTCGTGGTGGCGGGCCTCGGCGGGCGGGTGACCTGCGTGACGCCCGGGCCGCTCTCCGCCGGCGAGCACCTCCTCCACGACGCGCCCACGTGCATCGGGCAGGCCGAGGACTACGACTTCGCGGGCTACGCGCTCGCGTCGGGGGTCGACCTTGATGGCGACGGCGCCGACGAGCTCCTCATCGGCGGGCCGGCCCACGACGGGGGCGGCGATTCGGCCGGGGCGGTGTGGCTCCTCGAAGGGCCGCTGCCCCCCGGAGCCCCCTCCGTAGCCGAGACGGACACCTCCTGGGTCGGCCTGTCCGTGGGCGACGGCCTCGGCAGCGCCGTCGCGTTCGCCGGCGACCACGACGGGGACGGCGTCGAGGAGCTGCTGCTCGGGGCGCCCAAGAGCGACGCCGGCGCGCGCGACGACGGCGCGGTGTTCCTCGTGTCGCCGGTGCGGCCCGCGGCGACGCTGACCCACGCCACGCTCGCGGTGTTCGTCGGCGGCGGCGGGGCGCCGGAGACCCCGGCCAAGCACGCCGAGAACGTCACCGGCGACGGCGTGGGGACCGCGGTGTGTCGCGCCGGAGACCTCGACGGAGACGGCCTCGGCGACGTGGTCATCGCCGCGCCCGGCTGGGACGGCGGGGCCGAGAACGGCGGCGCGGCGGCGCTGTTCGCGGGGCCCATCCCCGAGGGGACGTGGGGGCTCGCCGACGCCGACACGCTGCTGCTCGGGGGCACGGCGGGCGGCTACCTCGGCGGCGCGCTCGCGTGCGGCGGAGACACCGACGGCGATGGGCACGGGGAGCTGCTCGTGGGGGCGGACGCCGACGGCGCCGGGCGCGTCTACCTGTGGCGCGCGGGCGCGCTGGCGGACGCGACGAGCTTCGTCGGGGAGAGCGACGGGGACCAGGCCGGCTACGCCGTGGCCTTCCTCCCTGGCGCGGGCACCGCGGACGGCGTGGCCATCGGCGCCCCGGCGACCGACGGGACCGACATCGACGCGGGCATGGTCGCCCTCTACGGTGCGCCGCTCGCGTCCGGCACCGTCGCCCCCGCGGACGCCGACGCCCGGTGGATCGGCGAGGGCGCCGGAGACCTCGCCGGCACCGCGCTCGTCGGCCTCGCCGACCTCGATGGCGCAGGCACGCCGGGGCTGCTCGTGGGCGCGCCCTACAACCGCGATCCGGCGCCGATCGGCGGCGCGGCGTACGGGATCCCGGCGCCGTGATCGGACCGCGCACGGAGGCCAGCCGGGGGGGCTACGGAGGGCAGAACCCGCGCTGCTGGCTCGTCGCGAGGAACAAGCGGATGTCCTCGTCGGGGTCCCGGCCGAGCCGGTAGGTCTGGGCGTCGAAGGAGGCGTAGGGCTCGTCCGACGTGCCGGGCGCGGGGTCGAGGAGCCGCACGCGGTCGGGCACGAAGGTCTTCGACCACGAGCATGCCTCCCACTCGTCGTCGGCGAGGCTGGTCGAGCCCAGCACCTCGGGCAGCAGGCCGCCAGGAACCGACGGGTCGGGCAGGCCGGTCGAGGCGAGGGTCACGATGGGGAACACGTAGATCTCGCCGGCGCGCTGGTCCCACCACGCCACCAGGGCGTCGTCGTTCCACCCACCCATGGTCCACGCACCCGGGGCGTCGCACGAGTAGCTCCCATCGGCGTGGGGGCCCTCCCAGGAGTCGTCGGAACAGCGGTTGTGGTTCATCGCGCCCACCATCACGCCGTTGCGGGTCGTCGCCATCTTGAGCACGAACGCGGCGATGTAGTCGCGCGCGTAGGTGTCGTCGGGCTCGTCGGGATCGACCCCGTCGGGGCGCAGCGCGCGCGGGTTGATGCCCCAGGCGTCGTCGCCCGTCCCGTTCGGCGCGGAGAGGCCGGTGCCGCCGGTCTCGGAGAGCCACGTGCGGGTGAAGGAGGTCCCCTCGATCTCGACGCTCCGCACGAGCGAGATCCGGCCGGTCCCCGTCACGGCGCCCTCGGCGTCGCGGATGAAGTCGACGCGGCTCGGGAGGGCGTCTCCGATGGCGTGGTACTCGCCGATGCCGCAGTAGAGGTCGACCGCGGCGCCGTCCCACGCCTCGATGCAGGCCCCGGCGACCGCGCCGTGGTCGTAGGTCTCCGGGAGGGGGTCGTCCTCGGCGAGCTCCTCGACGAGCAGGAGCACGTCCGCGACGTGGTCGGGGGCGCAGAGGAGCGCCGGCACGCGCAGCGCGCCGTACCAGGTGCCGTCGGAGCGGATCTGACGGGTGGCGGTCTCGCTGCACTCGCCCTCGTCGATGCACCGCGACATGTCGCCGTCGACCGTGACGCACGCGCGGCAGGCCGAGCCCTCCGGGAAGTGCGCCCGCACGTCCTCGGCGTCGCAGATCGCGGTCTCCACGGTGCCCGCGGCCAGCAGGGCCGCGACGCAGTCCTCGGGCAGCGGGAGGAGGTCCCGCTCCAGCGGGCCCGCCAACCAGAGCCCCCACGGGACGGCCAGCGAGGCCTCGGCGCCATCCACAGAGAGCAGCACGTGGGGGTCCTGGCAGAGGCCGGCGGCATCGCCGACGCCGAACAGGTCGCTGGCGTCGACCCCCGCCACGCCCAGGACCTGCCGGGGCTCCGGCAATGCGGCGATCGCCGCGTCCAGGTCGGTGCCGTAGGTGCGGTCGTACGTGCCGCCCGTCAGCGCGGGGAGGAGGCGGGCCGCGGTGCTCGGTTCGTCCGGCGCGGGCGGGCCCGGCGGCGCCTCGGAGCCTGTCCCAGGGTTGCGGGCGTGGTCGAGCGGCCCGACGCCCATGGCGTGGAAGCTGCCGGGGAGATGCCCGAGCTGGGTGGTGGTGCGGACGGCCCAGCCCGTCGGGCCCTCGACCGTGGGGGCCGCGGGGTCGGGCGGAGGGGCGTCGACGGGGGAGGCCGCACACCCCGCCGCGACGATTGCGACGAGCATCCACCCCAGACCGGTCGACGTGTGCGGGCGTGCGTGTGACAAGGAGGCTCCCGAGGGCGAGATGCTGCAGCGGACGTGGAATACCCCCTATCCGATGACCTGCGCGCTCGCGTTGCTCTACACCACAAGCTGCGATGGGGACAAGCCGGACGACCCCGTGTCCCTGGCCTGCCCGGGCGCCGCGGCCGAGACGATCGACGCGGGGGACGCCAACGGCGACGGCGCCGTCGACCTCGCGGACGCCGTCGTCATCCTCCGCGCCGTGGCGGACGGGGGCGCCGCGCCCGCGTGCACCGCCGCGATCGATCTCGTCCCCGACGAACAGCTCGACCTCGACGACGCCTTCTCCCTCCTCATCCACCTCTTCGAAGGGGGCTTCTCGCTGCCGACGGACGTGGACTGCGCGGGCGCCGTCCCCCTCGAGATGCCGTTCTGCAGCCCGCTCGAGGCCCGCTTCTCCGAGACCGGCACCGTCGAGCTGCGCGCGGACACCCTGGACATCGAGGCGTGGTCCCTCGCGGTGACCGCCGAGGGCTGCACCGTCTCCGCCGCGACCACCGCCGGCACGCTCGGTGCCTCGATCGTCGACACCCCGGCCGGCCTGCGGGACCTCGGCTACGACGCGACGTTCCTGGCGGAGGGCGGCGCCGTCTCCGCGGTGGTGCTGGGCTTCATGGACGCCCCGGCCCTGCCGGCAGGCGCCTGGAGCCCCGTGCTGGCGCTCACCGTGGAGCAGGGTGACACCTGCGACTGCACGCTCCGCCTGGACTCCACCGTTACCGCGCTGGGCGAGCCCGTCGAGAGCCTCGCCGTCGCGAGCGGCGGGGCGTGGGCGCTCTCGGCCGAGGCCACCATCGACGCCTGCGCGGGTCGGTGAACCTAAGGGCGGTGCCGACGCCGATGCGATAGCTCGAGCTCGTGCGCAACCGTCTCCCCTTCGCCGCCGCGTTCGCGATCGTGGGCGGCTTCGCCGTCCTGACCGCGCGCCCCCCGTCCCCCGAACGCGTCGTCGCCGTCACGACGGCCCTCCCCCCGACACCAAACGCGGTGTTGGCCGGCGGGGCCGGCGTCGGGAGCATGCGGCCAGCCCCCACCGAGCACCGCTTGGGAGCCGGCGCGGAGAAGCGCTCCAACGCCGGGCGGCGGGAGTGGCACAAGCGCATGCACCGCGCCGGATCCGGCGTGGAGTGGGAGCGCATCGAGCAGGAGAACGGCCTCGCGCAGGTGCGCCGCCACAAGCAGATCAAGGAGGCGCTCGAGGGCGCGCCGCCCGCTCCCACCGACACCCGCTGGGTAGAGCGCGGATCCAGCAACCAGGCGGGCCGGACGCACGTGGCGCGCCTCTCGACGGACGGCGCCGAGCTCTACGTGGGCAGCGCCCTCGGCGGCTTGTGGCGTGGCACGCTCGACGGGCAGGATTGGGAGCCGCTCGGCGATGACACGTACGGCGGCGTGCACTTCGCCGAGGTCGTGCCTGCCGCCGCCCCCGGCGATCCCGACGTGCTCGTGGTCGCGACGGACGGGGGCATCGTGCTCCGCTCGGTCGACGACGGCGCCACGTGGGCCGCTGTCACCGGGCTCGGCTCGCCCTGGTGGGTGCGCCGGCTCACCCAGGCCTCGGACGGATCGGGCACGCTCTACCTCCTCACGGCATCCAACGACGGCGTCTGGTTGTGGCGCAGCACGGACGCGGGGGCCACCTGGGCGGGCATCCGCGATCTCGCGGGGTACTACGGCGATCTCTACGTGCCGCGCGACGGTGACGGCGCCATCTGGCTCCTCGACGGCGCCACGGTCCGCACCTCCGCCGACCGGGGTGACACCTGGACCGAGCTGGGGATGCTCCCCGCGGCGTCCGGCACCGGCGACCTCGTCGGCTCCGAGGCCGGCGCGCCCACGCTCTACGCGGTGCTCGACACGTCGAGCCTCTGGCGCAGCGACGACGCGGGCGTGACCTGGGCGAGCCTCGGCGCGATGTCCGACTACTGGGGCGGCTCCCTCGCGGTTTCCAGCGTCGATCCCGACCTGTTCGCGTTCGGTGCGGTCGAGCTGCATGTCTCCCGGGACGGCGGCGGGACGTTCACCACCCGGAACGCGTGGTGGGAGTACTACGACTTCCCCGCGTCCACCCTGCACGCGGACATCCAAGGCGTGGATGTCATCCCGGACGGCGTCGGCGGCGAAACCTGGTACGTCAATACGGACGGGGGCACGTACCGCTCCTACGACGGGCTCGTGAACGTCGAGAACCTGAGCCTCGACGGCCTGCGGATCGGCCAGTACTACGACGTGCTCACGTCCTCCGCCAACCCCGAGCACATGGCCATCGGCGCGCAGGATCAGGGCTACCAGCTCACGAACGGGCTGACACAGGACGACGACCTCTACGAGGCCGAGCAGGTGATCTCGGGGGACTACGGGCACCTCACCTCCGGCGACGGCACCCACGCCTACGTCTACTCGGTGTACCCGGGCTTCGTCCTGGTCCAACACGGGGAGACCGCCCCGACGTTGAGCTACCTCGACTTCCCCGGCGGCGAGACCCACGCCCCGTGGCTCCCACCCATCGTGGCCGACCCCACCGACCCCACGGCGTTCTATTTCCCCGGGGGACACCTCTGGAAGTACACGAAGACCGGCCCGGGCACCTGGGCGTCCGCGATCTGGTCGGCGCAGGACTTCCGCGTCGCGTCCGACGAGTACATCAGCCGCCTCGCGTTCTCCCCGGTGGACCCCACGCGCGCCTGGGCGATCACGAGCTACGGCCGCGCCTGGTACTCCGATGACAGCGGCGTCACCTGGGCGATGTCGACCTCCATGGTGGCCGACGACAACTGGTACTACGGCCAGGCCATCGCGCCGTCGCGCACCGACGCCGACACCGTGACCATCGGGGGCAGCGGCTACGGCGTCCCCGCGGTGTACCGCTCGACCGACGGCGGGCGTACCTTCCGCCCCTGGGCCGACGGCCTGCCCGACACGCTCGTCTACACGTTGGTCGAGGCCTCGGACGACAGCGGTACGGTCCTCGCGGGCACCCAGACCGCCGCCTACCGGCGCGACGCGGGCGACACCGCCTGGCGGGATGTCACCAACGGGAGCGCCCCCATCACCATCTATTGGGACGCCGAGGCGCTCGAGCACGAGAACACCGTCCGCTTCGCCACCTACGGACGCGGCGTGTGGGACTACCAGCTCGACCCGGAGGGCGCCGAGTGCTGGCCCGGCGAGGACGACGACGGGGACGGCAGCGCGTGCGAGGTGGACTGCGACGACGCCGATGCCACCGTGTTCCCCGGCGCGACCGAGGCGTGCGACGGCGTAGACCAGGACTGCGATCCCGCGACCCCCATCGGCGGGGAGGACGACGCCGACACCGACGGCGCGCGCGCCTGCGCGGACTGCGACGATCTCGACCCGGTGCGGTACCCCGCGGCACCCGAGCTCTGCGGCGACGGCATCGACGAGGACTGCGACGGGGTCGACCCCGCGTGCGAGCCCGCCGAGGACCCGGGCGAGGACCCGCCCGAGGAGGGGGACAAGGGCGGCTGTGGATGTGACACCCCGTCGGGCGGCTCGTGGGTCGGGGCCCTCGCGGCGCTGGCGCTCCTCCGGCGGAGGCGCTCGTGATCCTCACCCCGTTGATCGGGTACGCAAGTGCCGCCACGTGGCAGGTCGGCACCGACGCCGCGACGATCACCGAGACCATCGCCCTCGCGGCATCGGGGGACACCGTGGAGGTGCCGGCGGGCACCTGGGCGGAGTGTGTCGACACCGCGGGCAAGTCGCTCACCCTCACCGGCGCCGGCACGATCGACGGCACCGGCCTCTGCGACAACACCGTGCGCGTCGTGGCCGGAGAGACCGTCACGATCTCGGGCCTGACCGTCCGCAACACCGCCGGGCGCGCGTTCCACATCGAGTGGAGCACGGCGACGCTCGACGGGGTGACCGTCACCGGCACGGGGCGGAGCGACTGGTCGGGCGGCGGGATCTGGGCCTACGGGGCCGCGCTCACCACGACGGGCTGCACGTTCCAGGGGAACGTGGCCTGGGAGGGGGCGGGGGTGTACCTCTACGCCTACGCCACCTGGAACGACGTCGGCTCCACGTTCGCCGACAACGCCTCCGCCGGCACGGGCGGCGGGGCGATGGCGTACTACGACAACGCCGTCACGCTGACGGGCAGCGTGTTCACCGGGAACACCAGCGGGTACTACGGCGGCGCCGTCGCGACGTGGGACTACTCGGACCTCACCGTCCGGGGCGCCACCTTCGCGGGCAACGCGGCGCCCGGCACGGGGGGCGGCGCCCTGATGTTCTACCCGGTGGACAGCGGGTACGGGGTGCTGGACATCGCGGACAGCACGTTCGTGGACAACACCGGGACGGACGGCGGCGCGCTGTGGGTGGGCTGGGCGAGCACCGTCGGCATCGCGACGACCACCTTCACGCGCAACGTCGCGACGGGGAGCGGCGGCGGGCTCCTCGCCTATGTCACCGGCACGACCACCCTCCGCGGCAACACGTTCTGTGGCAACTCCGCCGGCTCGGGCGGGGGCGCGTCCGTGCAGTGGACCAACGTGGACACGTGGGCGAACAACGTGTTCGTCGGCAACACCGCGGCGTACGGCGGCGGCGCCCACCGCTACGCGTCCTACGCCGGCGACCTGCGCCAGGGCACGTTCGTCGGCAATTCCGCGACGGTCTCCGGCGGCGCCTACGCCGCGAGCTGGTCCTACGGCGCGTGGACCAACACCGTCGTCGCGCACACCTCCGCGGGCACGGGCATCTACACCGGGGAGGCCGCGACCGAGGCCAACTCGCCGGTGACGTACGGTGGGTGGTACGAAAATGCGGTGGCGGACGGGTCGGGCTACTTCTGGGTAGAGAACGGCGCCGGCGGCAACGTCGTCGCGGACCCCGGCTTCGTGGCCTGGTCCGCGGACGACGACTGCGACAACGACGATCTGCGGCTGCGCGGCGACTCCGCGTTCAAGGACCAGGGGGACCCCGCCATCTTCGACCTCGACGGCTCCCGCAGCGACATCGGCGCGTACGGCGGCCCCGGCCAGCCCACGGCCGACCGTGACGGCGACGGCGCGGACACCACCACCGATTGTGACGACACCTCGGACGCGCGCCACCCCGGCGCCGCCGAGGTGTGCGACGGCGTGGACGACGACTGTGACGGCCTCGTCGACAACGACGCCCCCGGTGGCTCGACCTTCTACGCCGACGCCGACGGGGACGGCTTCGGAGACCCCTCGGCGAGCGTCGTCGCGTGCGACCTCCCGGACGGCGCGGTCGACAACGCCGACGACTGCGACGACACCGACCGCTGGGCCAACCCCGACGCCTCGGACCTGCCGGGCGACGGCGTGGACGCCGATTGCAGCGGCGCGGACAACGTGCAGTACCTCGGCGAGCCCGCGGCCGAGGACACCGGGCTGGACGGCGGCGACGGTGGGAGCGACGCGGGGGGCTGCGGGTGCACCAGCGTGACGCCGGCCGGGAGCGGCGTCGGGCTCGTGTTGGCGGCGGTGGCCCTCCTCCGGCGGCGGCGGGCCCGGCGTTAGGTTCCGGCGATGCAATTCGACCTGCTCCGCCACACCCTCCTCCTCACGGTCGGTGGATCCCGCGCGTACGGCATCCACACGGCCACGAGCGACGTGGACGTAAAGGGCGTGGCGGTGCCGCCCCGCGCCATCCTCCATGGCTTCCTCCATCGCTTCGAGCAGGTCGACAAGCCCAAACACCTCGTGCCGTTCGCGCCGCTCCTCTCCCCCGAGGAGCGCGCGGCGGTCGCGACGTCCAAGCTCGAGGGCGTGGTCTATGACCTCCGCAAGTTCATCGGCCTCGCCGCCGAGGCCAACCCCAACATCCTCGACGTCCTGTTCTGCCGCGACGCGGAGGTGCGCCTCGCCACCCCCCTCGGCGAGCGCCTCCGCGCCGCACGCCCGCTCTTCCTGTCACAGAAATGCCGCCACACCTTCGCCGGCTACGCCCACGCCCAGTTGAAGCGCATCCGGACGCACCGGGAGTGGCTGCTCCACCCGCCCAAGGAGGAGCCCACCCGCACGGCGTACGGGCTCCCCGAGGGCGGCGGCGTCCTTCCCCGCGATCAGCTCGGCGCGGTCGACGCCTTGATGGAGCGCGGGATGACCGCCGAGGAGCTCGGCCTGTCCACCAGCGCGCTGGAGCTCCTCCAACGGGAGAAGTTCTACCGTTCCGCGCGGACCCATTGGGAGCAGTACCAACATTGGAAGGTGACCCGCAACCCGGCGCGCGCCGCCCTCGAGGAGCGCTACGGGTATGACACCAAGCACGGCGCCCACCTGGTGCGGCTCTTGCGCATGGGCAAGGAGATCCTGACGACCGGCCAGGTGCATGTGTGGCGCGGGGACATCGACGCCGCCGAGCTCCTCGCGATCCGCGGCGGCGCGTGGGACTACGACCGGCTCATCGCGTGGGCGGACGACATCGAGGTCGAGCTCGAGGGGCTCTACAAGACCGGCGGCTCGCCGCTGCCCCGCGAGCCCGATCGCTACGCGCTCGACCGGCTCTGCGTCGACCTCGTGGAGGCGGCGATCGTCGCGGGGTGAGGGCCTGGGCGTGGGTTGCGTCGTGACGCAACGCTGGGGGGTGCGGCGTGCGGGGTGAGCGCCGCTGCGCCGGTCAGCCCACCTCGTACAGGTTGATATACTTGTTCCCCTGGATCGGGATCCGCCCCAACAAGGTCGTCCCCTCCTCCACCTGCCGCGCCCCCACCTCGGTGAGCAGGACGCGGCCGCGGTGAGCGGAGAGGTTCATCATCCACCGCGCGAGGTAGAACGGGCCCGCGAGCTCCCACCCTTCGGCGGGGCGGCGGGTCTCGGGGAGCACCCGGGCCACCCCCGGCGCGACCCCCACGGAGAGCCGGTAGCCCGCGGCGGCGGTCGCCTTCTGGAGCGCGATGCTCGTGCGCACGGCCTTGCTCACGGTGTCCCGGAAGCCCTGGGTCACGGTCCAGCAGATGAGCAGGGAGCCCTCGCCCCGCTCCCAGATCTCGCCGCCACCCTCGTTGATGATGCCCGCCCACTCCACGGTGAGCCCGGCGAGGCTCGCGCGCGGCGTGGCGATGCTGCGCGGCGGCGGGGAGGCCTCCATCGCGAGGACCACGACCGGCGAGGGGGCCACGGTGCGGGCGGCCCGCGGGCGCGCGGCCGACTCGGCGGGCTCGGCCGAGGCGTTGGCGGCCTCGATGACCTCGCGCAGGTAGGTCGACAGGTCGTTGTTGGTGGCGCGGTGCCCCTCGCGCACGACGAGCGCCGAGAGCGCGTCCATCATCTCCGCGGCATCCACCCAGCGGTCCTCGCGGTGGCGCGACAGCGTGCGGAGCAGGAAGGCCTCGAGGTCCTCGCTGATCTCGGGGCGGTACGCGCGCGGGCTCGGCACCTCGGCGCGCCGGACGCGCGCGAGGGTCTCGTCGCGGCTCTTCGACTTGAAGAGCCGACGGCCCGTCAGGAGCTCGTAGAGCACGATCCCAAGTGAAAAAAGGTCACTGCGGCCGTCGAGCGACTTGCCCTCGACCTGCTCGGGGCTCATGTACGCGTACTTGCCCCGGATGACGTCCTGGTTGCCCTTCTGGATCGCGGCGCGGCTGATGCCGAAGTCGGTGATCTTCACCTCGCCCGAGAAGCTGATGAGGATGTTCTGCGGCGAGATGTCGCAGTGCACGATGTGCAGCGGCCGGCCGTCGTTGTCGGTGTAGTGGTGGGCGAACTGGAGGGCCTTCAGCACCTCGCCGCACGCGAACAGCGCGAGCGCGACGGGGAACTCGCCGACGGCGCGCGCCCGGCTCACGAGCCGCGCGAGGTCGATGCCGTGGACGTACTCCATCGCGATGTAGAGGCTCTCGTCCTCCTGGCCGAGCTCGAAGACCTGCACGATGTTCACGTGCGAGAGCAGCGCCGCGATGCGGGCCTCGACCTTGAAGAGCTCCTTGAACTCCTCGTCCTTCGCCAGGTTGTCGAGGATCCGCTTGATGACGAGGATCTTCTCGAACCCCATCGCGCCGTGCGAGCGGGCCCGGTACACCTCGGCCATGCCGCCGGTCGCGATCTTCTCCAGCAGGTGGTAGTTGCCGAAGATCTCTGGGGCGGCCGGGGTCGATGGGGTCAAGCGTGCTCCAAGAGCCGGTTAGCGGTGTCGTCTATCTTGAGGGAGCGCGTGTCGTCTGTAGAAGAGCTTCGGATGGTCGTCGCGAAGCTCCGCGCGGAGTGCCCGTGGGACCGCGCCCAGGACCTCCGCTCGATGCGTCCTTACCTGCTCGAGGAGGCCCACGAGGTGCTGGACGCGCTCGACGCGTTCGAGCCGGACCCCGGAAAGCTTCGGGAGGAGCTCGGGGATCTCCTGTTCCAGGTGTACTTTCTCGCGCGCCTCGCCGAGGAGCAGGGCGCCTTCGACATCGAAGCCGTGGCGGAGGGCATCGTCACGAAGATGATCGAGCGCCATCCGCACGTGTACGGCGGGGAGACCCCCGAGGACAGCTCCCTCGCGGGCACGGTCGGCGCGTGGGAGGCGCGCAAGGCGGCGCGGCGGAAGAGCGGCTCGCGGGTGGACGGCGTGCCGGGCTCGCTCCCCGCGCTCCTGCGGGCGCACCGGGTGGGCGAGAAGGTGGCCCACGTCGGGTTCGACTGGCCCGACGTCACGGGCGTGCTCCAGAAGATCGACGAGGAGCGCGCCGAGCTCGAAGAGGCCATGCGCAGCGGGGATCCCGCGGCCATCCGCCACGAGTACGGAGACCTCCTGCTCGCCACCGCGAGCCTCGGGCGGTTCCTCGGGGTCGCCGGGGAGGACGCCCTGCGCGAGGCGAACGCGCGGTTCGAGGGCCGCTTCCGCAAGGTCGAGGCGTCGGCGCGCGCCGCCGGGGTCGCGATGGAAGAAGCGGGGCTCGACCGCCTCGAGGCATGGTGGCAGGACGCGAAGCGCCAGGAGGTCGGCGGCACATGACGTTCCTCATCCTGTTCCTCCTCTTCACCGTGGTCCCCGCGGTGGAGCTCTGGACGCTCATCGAGATCGGCCGGGTCGTCGGGGGCTTCGAGACGATGCTCTACGTCGTCGCCATCGGCATCCTCGGGGCCTGGCTCGGCAAGCGCGCCGGCGTCTCCGTGCTGCGCGAGCTCTTCGAGGCCCTGCGCGAGCAGAAGGCCCCCGCCGACAAGCTCGTGGAGGGCGCGCTCGTCCTCGTCGGGAGCGTGCTGCTCGTCACCCCGGGCGTGCTCACCGACGTGACCGGGATCCTGCTCTTCATCCCGCCGCTCCGGCGCTGGCTCGCCCCGAAGGTGAAGCGCGCGGCGCTGGCGTGGGCGACGCGCCGTGGCGTCCAGGTCGGGACCGCCGGGCCGGGGCCCCGCGCACGGCAGCGCCACGAGGCCGAGAAGAAGGTGTTCACCCACCCGAAGGTGTGACCCGCTCGGGAGGGCCCGCCGGAACGCACGCGCTCGCGGTACGATCGCCGCATGTTCGTCACGCTCCTGTTGCTGGGCTGCACCCCCGACCCCACGCCGATCCTCCCGGGGCCCATCGCCGTCGGCGAGGGGCTCTTCCTCAACGGGTGCCCCCAGGCCGGCCGCGCCGGCGCGCGCACGCTGACGGACCTCGCGGAGGTGCCCTGGGGCCCGGACGCGCTCGCCGCGCCCGGCGACGTGCTGCTGCTCAACGAGCGAGTGGCGTTCGTCATCCAGGGGCCCGACGACCCGCGCACCTACTACCACTACGGTGGCATGCCGATCGACGCCGTGGCGGTCAGCGGCTGCGCCCAGGCCGGACCCGAGCGCTTCGGGGAGATGGGCCTCGTCGTCGGGCAGCTCGACCTCGCGGACTTCTCCTCCAGCAGCATGCACATGATCCGCGGCGACAGCGTCGAGATCGTGTCCGACGGCTCGGACGGCGGCCCCGCCATCGTGGACGTGCACGGCACCGACGATCGCTTCTGGCTGGTCGAGCTCACGCTGATGCGCCGCGTCTACGAGGGCGGCGGGCGCAAGCTCCTCGGGGATCTCTACGGCCTCGATCTCACGCTGCGCTACACGCTGGAGCCCGGCGAGAGCGTGCTCCAGCTCGACGTGCTCCTCGGCGGCGAGCCCATCACCGACGGCTTCCTGGTCGGGTCGGTCGTCTTCCCCTCCGACTACACCGAGAACACCGCGTACGCGTCGGGCGAGCTCTCCGTCGGCGGCATCGGCTTCGACGTGGGCGTGGCGTGGACGGGGGACGGCAGCGACGGCGGCTCCAGCGCCATCGCGATGCCCGGCGGCACCCTGGCGCGCACCGAGATCGCCGGCGTCAGCGTACTCGTGGACGTGAACCAGGTCGCCGAGCCGCTGGTGGTCGGGGACGAGGCCGCCTTCGCCATCGCCGTCGGGGCCACCGACGCCGCCAGCGCCGCCGCGGGCCTCGAGTCCCACCTGGACGATCCCGTGCCCGGCTTCGCCACCGCGTGGCACGACCTCGGCGGCGCGGTGGTCGACCCCTCGGGAAACCCCGTCCCCGGCGCGCTCATCGAGGTCGCCTCGCCCGACGACAGCGGCGAATGGTCGGTGCTCACCACCCTCGTCACCGACGCGGGGGGGCGCTTCTCCGGGCGCACGCTCGCCATCGAGGGCGCTTGGCGCGTCCAGGCCAGCGGGGCCGGGCGCGACGACGGCGAGGCCATGGAGGTGGCCCCGGAGGCCGCGGGCGCGCTCTCCCTCCCCATCGGCGCGGTCGGCGGGATCACCGTGGCCGCGACCGACGGCGAGGGCAATCCCCTCCCCGTCCGCGTCGAGCTCGAGCGCGACGACGGCTACACGACCAGCGCCTACCCGACCCCCCAGGATCCAGACGTCCCCGTGGCCCCCGGGCACTACACCGCCTGGCTCTCCCGCGGCTACGAGCACGCCCTGGTCACGACGGAGATCGACGTCCCGGCGGACGGCACCGCCACGCTCGCGGCGGAGCTCCCCCTCGTCGTCGATACGAGCGGGTGGGCCAGCTACGACAGCCACGTCCACTCCGGCCCGAGCGCGGACAGCCAGGTGCTCCCGGTCGACCGGATGCGGACCGCCGCCGCGAGCGGGCTCGATCTCGTCATCTCCACGGATCACGAGGCGATCATCGACCTCTCCGGGGCCCTCACCGACGCGGGCGTCGACGAGTGGCTCCTCTACGCGCTCGGCAGCGAGATCACCGCCAGCCTGCCGGAGCACACGAACGCCTGGCCCTTCCCGGAGACCCCCGACGTCCGCGGCGACCCCGTGCGCTGGTACGACCTCGCGTTCGGGGGCATCTACGCGGCCGAGCGCGAGCGCGGCGCCGACGTCGTCCAGCTCAACCACTCGCGCGTCAACGACGAGTGCGGCATCCTCTGCATCCTCGACTGGGACCGCCTCTCCGACCCCCCGGCGATGGACGACCCGGAGGCCCTCGGCCTCACCCCCGGCACGGCGGTCTGGTCCTGGGACTTCGACAGCTTCGAGCTCCTCAATGGGCTGCGGAGCCCCTACCTCGAGCCCGACGACCCGCGTCACAGCGGCGCCCTCCTCGACTGGCTGGCCTTCCACAACCTGGGCTACCGGGTCACCGCCGTGGGCGTGACCGACGAGCACGGGATGGACACGCCCGGCACGCCGCGGACCTACGTGGCGGTCCCCGACGATGCCGCGGCGGTCGTGGAGGACTTCGTGGCGGGCACGCTCGGGGGCGCCGCCCAGGTGAGCGCGGGTGCGTTCGCGCGGGTGACCGTGGACGGCGCGGGGCCCGGCGAGACGGCGCTCGTGACCGACGGCGAGGCCGACCTCTCCCTCCACGTCGAGGCGCTCGCGGAGATCGACGTGACGCGGGTGGAGGTCCTCGTGAACTGCGACGCCGCCTGGTCGATCGAGGCCACGGACCCCTCCGGCGTCGTGAAGCTCGACGAGACCCGCACCCTCCCCGTCGGCGGCGACCTCTACGTGGTGGTCCTCGCGATCGGCGCCGACGCCATGCCCCGCGGCCTCTCCGGCTACGCCGCCGACGAGGTCCCCCGGGTCATCGTCAACCCCATCTTCGTAGACGGCGACGGGGACGGCGTGTGGACCCCCCCGGGGCCGAAGGCGTGCGACTGGTCGCCCTGATCGAGAGCCACCGGCTCGCGACCGCCTGGCTAGGGCGAAACATGACCGACCCTCCCCCGGCGCGCCCCCACATTCAGCCATGGGAGGAGCCATGGCGAAGATCGCGTTCGTGTTGGGGGAGGACTTCGAAGACAACGAGTTCCGGGTGCCCTACGACCGTCTGCACGGCGCGGGGCACGAGATCACGATCGTGGGCGTGAAGAAGAACACCTTCGTGGAGGGCAAGCGCGGGCGCGAGAAGGTGGGCATCGGGGCCACGCCCGACGAGGTGCGCGCCGAGGACTTCGACCTGCTCGTGATCCCGGGCGGCTACTCGCCGGACCACCTGCGGCTCGACATGGGCATCGTGAAGTTCGTACGCGACTTCGGCCTGCGCGATCGGCCCATCGCGGCGGTGTGCCACGGCCCGAGCCTCCTCATCGAGGCCGACCTCGTGGACGGGCGGCGGCTCACCTCCTGGCCCTCGATCCACTCGGACCTCGTGAACGCCGGCGCGCACTGGGAGGACTCCGCCGTGGTGGAGGACGGCAACCTCATCACGTCGCGGAACCCGGGTGACCTCGAGGCCTTCTCGAACGCCATCCTGCAGCGGCTGAACGTGCCGGTGTCCGCGCCCGCCTAGTTGTCGGGCTCCGGCTCGCCCTCGTCGTCGTCGCTGTCCGCGCCGTCACCGAGCTCCATCGCCGTGACCGCGCTGGTGGTGTCGGTGGGATCGAGGGCGGCGGCGCGCGCGAAGGCGGCGCGGCTCTGCTCCAGCAGCGAGGCGAACGTGGCGGGATCGCCGAAGACGACCTCGTCGGAGGACGCCTTCTCCTTGAGGATCTCGCCGTAGAGCGCCCACGCGACCGCGAGCACCACGTTCTCGGGGAGGTCCTCGGTCCACTGACCGCCCAGCTCCAGGATGCGGATGGCCTCGCGGGCCTCCGCCTCGGCGTCTTCAAGGCGCCCCATCTCCAGGTAGATGCGGGCGATCTCCATCCGGGGCTCCGCGATGCGGGGCTCCACCTTCAGGATGTCGTTGAAGGCCTCGAGCGCGGCGTCCACCTGGCCCGCAGCGCGCTTCTGGATCGCGGCCAGGAACCGGGGGGCGAGGGAGGCGAGGTGGGCCTCCGGTACGTTCTTCGCGTCGTCGTCGTCCATGGGCGCCGGCTAACGCGGCGCGGCGCTCCCCGCCTGGAGCGGGAGCTTCTCGGGAGCCCCGGCGTTCTCCGGCCTACGCGGCCTCGGCCAGGCAGATCTCCCAGCAGGTGCCGCGCGTGACCTCGACGAGGCGCAGCTCCCCGCCGCAAGCGGCCATCAGGTCCCGCGAGATCGAGAGGCCGAGGCCGGTGCCCGAGGGCTTGGTCGTCTGGAAGGGCTCGAACAGTCGGGACCGGATGTGGTCGGGCAGGCCGGGCCCGTTGTCCTCGACGCGGATGGTGCCGCCGGCGAGCCCCCTCTGGTTCGTGATGCGGAGGCACCCGTCCTCCTGGCCGCGGAGCGCGTCGAGCGCGTTCTGCCCCAGGTTGACGACCGCCTGCTGCACCGCCAGCAGCGAGCCTCGCACCGCCATGGCCTCGCCGAGGTCGACGTGCATGCGGACGCGCGACGCGACGGCGCGGTGCTCCAGGACGACCAGCGCCGAGCGCACCGGCGCCGAGAGCTCGAACACCTCGCAGCTCCCGACGGGCCGGCGGCTGAAGTCGGCGTAGCCCTCCACGAGGGCCTCGAGCGTTCGCACCTGCGCGAGCACCTGCGCAAGGTATTCCGGGGCGCGGGAGGGGTGGCCCTCCGCGAGCTGGGCGAGCGCCTTGATGGCGAACACCGGCTGGCGGAGCTCGTGGATGAGCCCCGCGGTGAGGAGCCCAAGCTCCGCGAGGCGCAGGGCCTCCTGTGTCGCGGCGTCCATCGGTCCGTTCACAAGGCCCCCGTGGTCGTCATGGGAGGTCCACATGCTGCTCGAGCTCGACCGCGCCATTGCACTGCCCTCCCACGTTTCCGTTCGTGTCGATCGCGGAGAGAGCGAGGCGATACCACCCCGCTCCCATCACGGTCCCGTCGTCCCCACGCCCGTCCCATTCGATCTCGCTGTCCGTCCCCGGCGCGCGCTCGCTCCGGACCCGGGTCCCGCCTACGTCGTACACACCGAGCCACCACCACGTCGGGGCGGCGGTGGCCGTCGGCGTCATGGCGATGGTGTCCTTCTCGGCGTCCGGACCGTCGTCCCCGTCGGGGGTGAAGCGCTCCTCGTCGACCGTGCACGACGAGACCGCCGGGAGCGTGTCGCCGATGTCGCCGAAGAGGAAGGTCGCCGGCGCGCCTACGCCCGACCAGCCGCCGTCGAGTCGGTTGCCCGCGAGGTCTCGGACGTCCCGCGTCAGGCTCAAGGTGAAGGTCCCCGAGGCACCGTCGAGCGGTGTGGTCGGGGTGATCGTCAGCGTCGTGAGGTCGGACGAGAGGGCGTAGGTCGCCGTGACCGCGGCGGTGGGGCCCGTCAGCGAGATGTAGGCGCTCGTGACGAAGCTGGCGTGCATCGGCTCGCTGAACACGACCTCGACCTGCTCGACCGTGCCGAGCTCGGTGCCGGCGGGGTCGACCGAGACGACGGTGGGCAGCACGCGATCGTCCGTCACCGTCACGCTCTTCGAGCCGATGCCGCCGCCACCCTGGGAGCCCACGTAGAGGGTCCCGGTGCCGCTGAAGCCGGCGTCGAAGGTCCAGTCGAAGCTGGCGGTCCCGGCGGCGTCGAGCGTGACGGAGAGGCCCTTGCCCGAGCTCGCCCCGATGGGGTTCCCGAGGTCCGCGCGGACGAGGAGGGTCTGGCCGGCGGCGATGTCCTCCGTGCAGTCGAGCGCGGACACGTCCACGCTCACCGTCCCGATCGAGGAGACGCTCGACGGCGTGACCGTGATCCCGATGGGCCCGGTGGGCTCGCCGTCGTCGGACCCAACGTAGACGTAGCCGCCGTCGAGCCCGGCGCAGGCGTTCGTGTCCGCCACGAGGAGCTCGACGTAGCGGGTCCCGGTGGTGTCGTAGGTGAGCGTGGTGTCGGACGCGAGCGTGCGCTCCTCGACGGAGACGCCGTCCGAGAAGTGCCACACCGACAGGCCGCCCCCGCCCGCGGTGCTCCCTGCGGCGTCGGCCTCGACCTCGACCGTGCCGCCCGCCGCGAGGCAGCGCACGGTGTCGTCGAGGCCGTCGAGGAGGAGCGTGGCGGTCGGGCCGTCGGCGCAGGCGAGGTCCACGATGTCGACGGTGGCGCTCGCGCCTTCGAAGCCGGCATCGTCGGTGACGACGAGGGTCTCCCCGATGAGCGCGGTCTCGCAGGTGAGGTCCACCGAAGTGGTGCCCTCGTCGAACTCCTCGATCACGCGGGTCTCGCAGCCGGGCCCTTGCGACGACACCGTCATCGTGCCGGCGTAGGACGTGACCGTGTTCCCGTAGGCGTCCACCGCGGTGAGCACGACGACACCGGGCTCGTCGACCGAGATCCAGGGCGGGGCCTCGACCGTGATGCCGTCCTGCTCGTCGGGGCTCACGAAGATCGGGCGGCTCGTGCCGAGGGTCGTGCCGCCTTGCGACGCGGAGAGGCGGACGGAGGTGCCCGCGGCGTAGACCACGGACGAGACCTGCACCTCGCCGAGCGGCCCGAGCACGGCGGTGGCGGGGGTCATCGTCCCGGCGGTGTCGGTGAGATCGACCTGGGCGTCGGTCTGGACGATGTAGGGGTTTCCGTAGTCGTCGTAGCCGCGGAGCTCGAGGGTGAAGGCGGTGCCCGCCACGAAGGTGGACCCCTGGGGATCCACCTCGACGTCGCCGAGGGCGGCGTTGGTGACCACGAGCGGGTCGGCGCCGTAGCCGGTGAGGCCGAGCACGCGCGCGGAGACGTTGGCGTCGGACACCGCGCCCTCGATCGTGCACGAGAAGCCCTGCGCGCCGTCGACGGCGCCGGTCCACGTGCAGGCCAGGGTGCCCGAATCGTCCAGGAACTCGACGCGATCGGTGCCGCCGGGGTCGAACCCCACGCTGTTCGCGTAGGCGTCGAGCACGCGGACGGTGACGTCGAAGGACTCACCGGCCTCGACGGAGGAGGCGCGGACGACGAACACGACGGACGCGCCGTCCGCCGGGACGACCTCGATCGGCGCGGCCTCACCCTTCGCCCCCTCGGCGTCCTCCGCGCGGATGACCACCTCGGAGCCGGCAGTCCACACGGCCGCCGTGCACAACTGCGAGCCGTCGCCGCCGAAGCCCGGGCACGACTGGGTGCCGCGGCCGCGGGTCGGATCGAGCACGCCGACGCCGTCGTGCAGCAGGATGTCGGCCTCGTGGTCGGTCACGACGTTGCCCCAGCCGTCGACCGCCTCCACGAACACGACGAGGCCCTCGCCCGCCGCCACCGAGTCGGGCGCCGCCTGGACGGTGTAGGCGGAGTGCTCCCCGGGCAGGACCTCGAAGGGCTCGCTGTCCCAGACGATGCCGTACAGGAGGGCGTGGATGCGATCCACCTCGCACGCGCCGGTCAGCAGGACCTCGACGGTCCCCTCCCCCACGATGGAGGCCCCCTTCACCCAGCCGCCGCACTCGTCGTACAGGACGAGATCCGCCGGGAGCGTGGTCAGCACGTTGCCGAGGGAGTCCTTCAGGCGGATGGTCAGGTCGAAGGGATCCCCGGCGAGCGTGCGGAAGTCGTCGCGCGGGAGCGCGAGCTCGACCTCGCTGACCGGCCCGGCGTCCCACGACAGGGTGAGGGAGTCGCCGCGGACCACGGAGGTCTCGTCCGCCGCGCTGACCTCGAAGCGCACGTCATCGGCGATCTGGGAGGTGACCAGGAACACGCCGGTGCCGTCGGCCCCCAGCTGCCCGGTGATGCCGACGCCCTCCTGGAGCGGCTCCTGGTCTTCCAGGCCGTCCGTCGGCCAGAAGAGCACGTCCGTCGCGCCGGTGGGGGAGGTCGTCGAGGACGCCCGTACGATCACGTCGAGCGCCTGGGCGACGACCTGGTCCTCGGGGTCCTGGAGCTGCAGCGTGACCTGGGCCAGCCCGCCGACGATGTACGCCGCGATCTCGACGGAGACATCGAGGTGGTCGGAGCGCGTGTCCGTCACCGTGAACGCGTCCGGGAGCGTGGCGACGAGGCCCGACGGGACCTCCACGCGCAGGTCGTACGTGCCGATGGGCAACCCCTCCGGAACCTCGGCGCCGAGCCGGTCGTAGGACTGGTGCTGGACGTCCTCGAGCGCGAAGGTCTCGTCGCCCTCCAGCCACGCCTGGAACGTGCCCTCGATCCGGCCGCCGTCGGCGCTCGCGCCCTCGTTCGTGTTCGCGACGACGACCGTCGGGAAGAAGTGCGCGCCGTCGATCGAGATCTCGGTGGGCTCTCCGTTGTAGCCCCAGCCCGGAGACACCTCCGCGATGGTGGGCGCGGCCGGCGCCAACGTGCAACCCCCGAGCGCCGCCAGCGCCGCGCCCAGGAATGCCGCGGGCAGCGCCCTGCCCGGCGACCGGCGTCGCGAGGTGGTTCCCGCCCGCTGGTGTGGCGTCATCTCGTCAATAGAGTAGCCGGTATCCGGCCATGAGGGAGGCTCCGCCGAGCGAACCTTCGAACGAGACTTGCTGACCGCCGACGGTGAAGAGCAGGAGGCGTGCCTCGGCGTAGATCTCCGAGTTCCCGAGGCGATACCCGCCGCCGCCCATGACCGCGAGCCCCGGCGACGCGAGGCCGATGCCGGCGACCCCGCGATCGTCGCCGTAGTCGACGTTCATCGCGTAGGGCGCGACGACGGCGGCGAGGCCGGCGGTCAACGAGCGGCGCCCCCACCGCTCGGTCGCCGAGAGCCCGATGTCGAACGGCACCATCGTGGCGTTCACCGTGATGATGTCGTCGGCGAGGGGGTCGGCGACCACGGTCTCGAACGCGTACGCGGTCACGCCGACGCGGACGGAGAGGAGGCGCGGGAGGAAGCCGAGGTGGTGCGTGCCGGTGAGCGACAACGCGGGCGTCGAGACGACGCCGAGGTTGCTGATCCAGCCGGCGGAGACCCCGAGCGAGCCGATCACCGGGCGGGGCGAGAGCTCCAGGTCGGTCGAGACGGTGCCCGCGGAGGTCGTCGCGGTGATGCGCACGACCTCGTCGACGAGGACGGTCGACGGCGGCCGGTAGACGGTCACGCGGGTGCCGTCGGCCTGCGTCTCGACGAACCCCACGTCGCCGACGCTCGCGGAGATGGTGACGGGCTCGTCCACCACGGCGTTCCCGGCGCCGTCCAGCATGCGCACCACCACCTTCGCGGTGGCACCGGAGCCCGTGCGCAACGGCCGCGGCGACACGTCGAGGAAGACCTGCCGCACCCGCCCGGCGCGGATCGGGAGCTCGACGCGGGCGACGAGATCGGGGGCGGTGGGGTCCGGAAGCACCTGCGGCGCCCCGGGGAGCCACGCCACCTGGCGCGCGACGCCGTCGGCGGTCTCGGCGCGCACGATGGTCGGCCCCGGGGGCAGGGCCGGGAACACGACGCGTGCCCAGCCTCGAGCGTCCGTGACGGTCGCGACCGCGAGCTCCCCGAGCCACACGCGCACGGGGGTGGCGGCGAGCGGCCGATCCTGCCGATCCCGGGCGCGCACGAGCGTGACGAGGGCGTCGCCGGTGTCGGCGGCCGCGTGGAGCTCGAGTGCCCACGCGAGCCCCGCGCCGGCCGGGTGGTCCCACGCCGCAGAGAGCGTGTCCCCGCCGGCCTCGACCGCCGCGGCGCCACGGTACTCGCCGCGCACCGCGCCGTCGGCGACCTCGAGCTGCAGCTCGCCGACCCGCGCGCGCAGCCGGAGGGCATCGGGCGGCACCCGCTCTCCGCGGCGGTCCAGCAGCGCGGCTTGCACCTGGGCGATCGGGAAGTCCGCCGAGAGGGTCTCGGGGTAGACGCGCAGATCGATGCGGTCCGGGCGCTCGGCGCCGAGCGGCACGCGCAGCGCCACGGAGGCGTCCGCGAGGCCACACTCGACGCGCGGATCGAAGAGCGCCCCGGCGGCCGGCGCGGAGACGGTGGCGCGGTACACGCCGCGGCCTGCCACCGCCGCTTCGGAGCGTACGCCCGCCCCGCTGCGGCAGAGCGGCACCGGGCCGGTCCACGGGGCGCCCGTGGGTGTCCATGCCCCGAGCCAGAGCTCGGCGCCGCGCTGATCCGCGAGGGTCGACTCCACGCCCACGAGCACGGGTCGGGTGACGACGGGGAGCGGCCCCTGCGAGCGCTGGGTGTTGCCGAGGTCGTCGGAGACGGTGATCTCGTAGGCGGACTCGCCGGGCCAGGCGTCGAACGACACGGCGGCGGCCCCCGCGGCGTCCGCGACGAACGGCCCGTAGCTACGCTTGCCGATCCGCACGCTCACGGTGCTGCCGGGCTCGGCGGTCAACGTGAGCTGGGGCCGGGCGCGGAGCCGCACGAGGGCGAAGGCGGGCCGCGCGCGGGGATCCTCGAGGTCGATCAGGCCCACCGCGAGCATCCGGGCGTTGCGCTCGCCGCCCGGCTCCACGACGACCACGACCCCATCGGCGTCGTCGCGCACCTCGAGGACCCGCCCCTCCGACGCGCGGGCAAGACGCGCGCCCGCGACGACCTCGGTGCGCAGGCGCGGGAAGCGCACCTCGATGCGGGGCGTGCCCACGACGGCGTCGACCTCGGCGGGGACGCCGTACGTCGCGGCGGGTACGGCCGCGAGGGGCACGGTCTGGCTGGAGATCGTCGTGTCGTCGACACGCACGGTCAGCGCCGCGGAGGCGTCCTCCGCGGCGGACTGGTAGCGGAACTGGTACCGCCCCGGCGCGATCTCGCCCTCCGCCGCGATGACGGCGGTGTCCGGCCCCAGCAGCGCCACGTCGGCGCCCGACACCGCCCGCCCGCCGTCGAGGACCACGACCTCGAAGGTGCCCGGGCGCCCGGGCTCCGGGGGGCCGTCCGGCGCATAGAGCAGCACGTCCGCCGCGAGCGCGCTGGCGATCAGGGCGAGCAAGCGGCCCTCGCGGCGACGGTGGCGGTCAGTAGTGGATCTCCGTGCTGACGTTGGGCGCCGTCGTGTCGCGCACGACGACGTGGGTGGTCGCGACGGAGGTCTCCAGGATGGAGATGGCCTCGACGCGGATGTCGTTCGCCCCCTCGACGAGCCCGACGTTCGTGACGAACAGTCCGTTCGCGTCCGCCTTGATCTCGACCCACGCCCCCTCTCGCCCCACCCGGACACGGGCGTTCGGCTCGGTGTGTCCGCGCACCTCGACGGTCTCCTGCCGCGTGCGCGCCGCCTGGGGCCACGCGACGTTCAGGAGCAGCTCCTCCGACGCGGGAGCCACGAGCGCGGTGCCGCCCGGCGCCGCGATGACCCGCTCGCCCGCCGCGAGCCGCGACGCCCCGGGGAACCCCTCGAGGCCCACCTCGCCGCGCTCGGCGACGACGCCGACCGTGCCGTCCTCGGCGCGGACCATCGTGAAGTCGGCGTCCTCCGCGACGACCGACGATCCTTCCGACGAGATGCCGACCGGGCCCGCCCCCGGCCGGATCGTGGCCTGCACGCGACCGCCCTCGAGCTCGAGCTTCACGCCGGACTGGTCCGCGGCCACGACCCGCACGGACGAGCGCTCGGCGATCGTCACGCGCGACTCGGGCCCCAGCGTGAGCACGGCGCGGCCGCCCTCGCCGGCCACGATGCGGTCGCGCGGCTGGAGCGAGAGCCCCTCGGTCGCCGGGACCTCTGCGCCGAACCCGTCGACGCGGACCACGGCCCCCTCCACCGCGGCCACGACGAGGCCCTCGCCGCCGTCGTCTCCGAAGAGCCGGCCGTAGCCGAGCCACGCCGCGGCCAGGATGAGGACGAGGACCGCGATGGCCTGCAGCTCCTTCGACATCAGGCCCCCTCGCAGCGCGGCGCGCGCAGACGCCAGGTCCGGGCGGCGCCGCGCTCGCCGACGGGCTCCTCGAGGATGGCGCCGTGCTCCTGGAAGACCTGCCGGGCCACCCAGAAGCCGAGGCCGGCGGCGCGCCAATCGTCGGTCTCGCCCACGGTCTTCGCGAGCGCGAACCGCAGCTCGATCTCCGCGCCCGGGGCCGCGCCCTCGATCGTCAAGGTCGACCCGGGCTCCGCGACGGTGCGCAGGGACGTGAGGAGCTGGCCGAGCGCGCGCCCGAGCTGGGAGGCGTCCCCCCGGATGGCCATCGGGGACTCGATCATCGAGAGCTCCACCGCGACACCCCGCTGGCGGAGCGGGCCGCCGACGAGCGTGAGGACGTCACGCACCACGGCGGCCAGATCTACCACATCCTCGGCACCGGGCCCCTTCTGCACCCCCGGCCGCGTGAAGCGGAGCAGGTTCGCGACAATCTCCTTGCAGCGGAGGGCCTCCTGCTCGGCGGCGCGGAGGAGCGCGCCCTCCGGGCGTTCACCGAGCTGGGAGGACAGGATCTGCACGATGCCGAGGACCCCGGCGAGCGGGTTGTTGAGCTCGTGTGCGAGGCCCGCCGAGAGCTCGCCCACCGCCGCGAGCTGGCCCGACTGGACGAGCCGGGCCTGGGCCTCCCGCAACTGCGACGTGCGCTGCTCGACGCGCGCCTGGAGCTCGAGGTTGAATCGCTCGATCTCCTGGTTCTTCGAGTCGATCTCGGCCGCGTTCTGCTCCAGCGACGCGGACATCCGGTTGAACGCGGCGGCGAGCTCGGCGAGCTCGTCCCGGCTGGCGATCGGCATGCGCACGGCGAAGTCGCCCCGGCCGACCGCGTTCGCGGCGTCGCGGAGGGTGACGACCGGGCCGGTGATCGAGCGCGTGAGGTAGGCCCCGCCGACCAGCGCGATGACGAGCGCGACCCCGCCGATGTACCAGGTGCGGAGCTGGATCTGGTGGATCGTGGCGGCCACGGCGTCGGCCGGCTCGGCGACCACCACCGCCCAGTCGTGCTCGGGCACCGCCGCGAGCGCCGCGAGGACCTCGACACCGTGCGCGGTTTCGTAGCGGAGATCGACCTCGGCGTTGCGGAGGAAGGCGCGCGCCCGCGCGGGCTCCACGAGCCCCATGGGCCCGGCGCGCAGCAGGACCTCGCCGTCCTGGCCGAGGAGCGTGATCTCGCGGTCCTTCGCGAGCGAGCTCATGCGCGAAGCCACCGGTGAGAGCGAGATCTCGACGGCCAGCGCGACGCCGTCCCCCCACGGCGAGGTGAACACCATCGGGAGGACCGCGGCGTCCGCACCCTCCGGGCGGTAGGGATCCCCGACGACCACGCCCCCGGGCGTGCGCGAGGGGGGCGGGAGCGCGGCGCGGAAGCGGGCGAGGCGGGCCACCGAGACCAGGTCGTGCTCGGCGAGCTCCGCGGCGGCCCCGACCGGCTGGTAGAGCGGCGGCGCCAGCTCCCCCCCGTCCTCGTCCAGGAGCGCGGCGATCGAGATCTCCGGAAAGAGCCGGTAGGTCGCCACGAGGAACGACGCGCGGGCCTCGTCGGAGGCGACGTCGAGCCGGAAGTTCGCCACCTGCTGCACGAGCACGCGCTGGGTGTCAGAGAGCTGGCGGGAGACGACCGCGCCCAGCGAGCGCGCGGCCTCCACCTGGAAGTCCACGATCTGGCCCTCGGCCTGCTTGCGGGCCACCTGGGAGGCGGCGCCGGCGAGCAGGAGGACCGGGAGGATCGCGGTGAACGCGACGAAGAAGCCGATGCGGAGACCGAGCCGCATCCCCTACCCCTAGCGCTCGACCGGGAACCGAAGCTCGAACGTCGTCCCCTCGCCCAGGACGCTCTGCACCTGGATGCTGCCCCGGTACTTCGTCACGATCCGGTACACGATGTTCAGGCCGAGGCCGGTGCCCTTCCCGGGGGGCTTGGTCGTGTAGAAGGGGTCGAAGATGAGGCGGCGCTTGTCCTCGGGGATGCCCGGGCCGTTGTCGCTGACGGTGGCCCAGGTCCACCCGTCGCCGTAGCCGGAGGCGATGCGCACCACGCCGCCCCCGGTCGGGTGCCGCTCCAACACGGCCTCCGCGGCGTTCTTGACGAGGTTCACGAAGACCTGCTGGATCTCGTTCGTGCGCGCGTTGAGGTAGAGCCCCGCGCCCAGGTCGGTCTCGAAGCGCACATCGGACACCGGCGCCGAGCGCTCCACGAGGCGAAGGGCGTCGAGCACGACGCGCGAGAGCTCCACCGTGGTGAGGTACTCGCTGGTCGCGACGCGCGAGTAACTGGACAGCTCTACGACGATGTCGCGAATGGTGCGGCAGTACTCGACGACGTCGCGCGCGTAGCCCTGGGCGAGCGCCAGATCCTGCTCGTCCGCGATGGCCTCGGCGAGCCCCATGATGCCGAACAGCGGCGAGCTGATCTCGTGCGCGATCCCGGCGGCGAGCGTGCCGATGCCGGCGAGCTTCTCCGACTGGATGAGCTCGGCCTGCAAGCCGCGGGTCTCCTCGAGGGCCTCCTCGAGCTCGGCGTTCTTCTTCTGGAGCTCGGCGATCAGGCGCCGGTTCTCCAGCGCGATCTCCTGCTTCTGGAACGCCTGACGCACCTTCTTGCGGATGTCGAAGACGTTGTTCAGCGGCTTCAGGACGTAGTCGAAGGCGTCGAATTCCAGGGCGGTGAGGGCGGTCTCCAACGAGCCGTAGCCGGTGATGATCACGACCTCGGTGAGGGCGTCCTTCTGCTTCGCCGCGCGGAGGAGCTCCATCCCGCCGACATCGGGCAGGTTCTTGTCGGTGAGGAGGAGGTCGACGTGGTCCTCGGCGATGACGCGCAAGGCGTCACGACCGGAGGACAGGAGCGTGAGCCGGTAGGGCTCCTCCTCGAACACCGCCTTCAGGATCTGCAGGATGACCGGCTCGTCGTCTACGACCAGCAGGTGCTTTCGCCGAGCTTCCGACAACGCAGACCCCTCCGAGCGAAGCACCCTATCACACCAAGACGACGGGCTCGCGGTTGCAGCCGGATGCACCCGGTGCCGACGCCCATGGCGAGGGGCTCCCCCTCGCGCGCTCGTGCTGGTCGCTGTCCTCGCCCTTGCCTCCGCACGTCGCGGCGGGCCTGCTCGGGTTTGACAGGATACTCCGCCCCGCGTGATGCTCTTCCCGCCCCTCGCCTAGGAGACGCTCTCTGATGTTGTCGCGGAAGCGCTTGGTCCTCCCGATGTCCCTTTTGGCGCTCCTCCCCGCGCTGCTGTTGGGCTGCCCGAAGCCGGGGGCCACCGGTGATGGCAGCTACATGACCGAGAACGCCGCCGGGGCGCCCCTCGGGCAGGCCGAGCAGCTCACGACGTCGACCACCGCGGACGGCCTCACGGAAGTGAAGGTCGACCTCGATCGGGACGGCAAGCCCGAGATCACGAACTACTTCCGCGAGCGTACCGACTCGACGCGGCTGCTCCTGCGCAAGGACACCGACCTCAACCACGACGGACGGATCGACGTTCGCGCCGAGTTCGACGACGGTGGGCAGCGCGTGAAGGAGCAGCTCGACGGAGACTTCGACGGGCGCGCCGACTGGGTCGATCACTACATCGCCGGCAAGCGCACGATGTCCGAGGTCGACACCGACTTCAACGGCACGTTCGACCTGTTCAAGTACTACGAGTCGGGCGTGGTCCGCCGCAAGGAGCGCGACGCCAACGGCGATGGCCAGATCGACGCGTGGGAGTACCTCGACGAGACCGGCACGGTCGTGAAGACCGGCAAGGACATCGACGGGGACGGCAAGATGGACTCGCGCGGCCAGTAGGCCGGGGTCCCTCCTCGTCATCGAGCCCTACCGGTAGCGCCCTACTACCGGTAGGACGCCCGGAGGTCCGCGAGCGTCCGTTCGAGTGTCCATTCCCGGCGCCAGCCGAGCGCCTCCGCGCGCGCCGGTGAGCCAAGGAAGACGGGCACTTCCGTCGCGATCGCCAGATCGGGGTTGAGGGTCAGCTCGGCCCCCTCTCCGAGCGCCTGCGCCGCGAGATCCCGAAGCGAACGGGTGCTCCCGGAGCAGAGGTTGTACGCCTCGCCGGGCTCGCCGCGATCCCCGAGGACGGCGAGCCCGCGGACGATGTCCCGCACGTCGCTGTAGTCCCGACGCAGCTCGGGGTTTCCGACCTCCAGGGGCTCGCCCAGCGCCGCGCGGGCGACGAGATCGGCGAGGGGCCAACGGCGATCCTGGCCGGGGCCGGTGAAGTGGAAGGCGCGCGCGACGATCACCGGGACGTCACGTTGCGCGTAGCTCCGCGACATGTACTCGACCGCCGCCCGCGCGGCGCCGTACACGTCCACCGGGGCGAGCGGGCTGCGCTCGTCCGTAGGGAGGCGCGCGGCGCGGCCGTAGACCTCGCACGGGCTGCACAGCACGAGGCGCGTGCCGGGCGCCACCCGGGCGAGCGCCTCCATCAGGTTCACGGCGGGCTGGACGACGTTGTAGTTCCCGCCGTGGGGGTCGCGCAGCATCTCGCGCAGGGTGCTCGTGCCCGCGAGGTGGAACACGAGCGAGGGCCGCACCTCGTCGACCAGCGCGAGGACGTCCTCGGTGATCCGGAAGTCGACCGACGCGTCGGTCGCATGGCCCGCGCCGACGACCTCCCGCCCGTCCGCACGGAGGGCGGCGACGAGGGCCTGCCCGGCGAAGCCCGCCGCGCCGGTCACGAGGACCGGGGCCATCTACTCGGCCTCGATGTCCACGGAGTCGTAGGGCACGGTGTCCCCTTCGGCGAGGTACCAGCGCACCTGGAGCTCGCCGCTCACGCCTTCGAACGCGACGGAGGGCTCGTAGCAGAAGGCGTCGGCGGTCTCGCCGCCGGTCCACGCCTCGTAGACGTGGATGACGTTGCCGTCGGCGGCGATGTTGGGCTCGAAGATCAGGCCCGTCTGGTCCATGAGGGCGTTCGACCGCCAGGCCCGCGCGGTCCCGCCGCTCGAGGCCTCCCAGTCGACCGTGGATTCGGCGGGGTCGGTGAAGTTGTAATCGATGCAGCCGTCCTGACCGGGGATGATGGTCACCTGGTTGGCGCACGCGGCGAAGAGGAGGAGCGCGAGGGACATGGGGGCCTCAGAGACGGTCGCGAGGAGGGTGCCGCGGGTTGGCGGCGCGAGCGGGCCCGCGGATGCTACCGCCGCGAAGGGTCAGGAGTCTGTCAAGCGTAACGGCCGAGCCCGCGGCGCTCGACCTCTTCGAGGAGGAGGCGGACCTCCTGGGCGTCCGAGCGGCGCGCCACGAGCAGGGCGTCCGGGGTGTCGACGACGATGAGGTCGTCCACGCCGAGCAGCGCGACGAGCTTGCCCGCGGCGTGCACGATGTTGCCGTCGGCGCGGCGCGCCACGATGGCGTCCGCGACGGACACCCCGCCCTCGCCATGCGGCAGGACCTCCAGGAGCGCGGGCCAGCTCCCGACGTCGGACCAGCCGAAGTCGACGGGCACCACGCGGAGGTGGGCGGCGCGCTCCATCACGCCGTAGTCGATGCTCGTGGCGTCGGAGAGGCCCCACACGTCCGCGATCGCGGCGCCCTCGCCGAGGCGGTCGAGCATCGCGGCGGTGCCCGGGAGATGCGCGTGCACGGCGTCGAGCAGCGCCCCGGTGGTCCACACGAACATGCCGGCGTTCCAGAGGTGGCGCCCACCGGCGAGGAGGCGCTCGGCGGTCTCCAACGGGGGCTTCTCCACGAAGCGCCGCACGGGGCGATCGAGGCTCTGGCTCTCCGTGGCGACGCCGTCAGGGCCGTCATCGGGCTCGATCCAGCCGTACCCGGTCTCGGGGCGGGTCGGCCGGACGCCGAGGGTGACGAGCGCGCCGCCCCGGGCGACCTCCGCCGCCTGCGCGATGGAGGCGCGGAACGCGGGCTCGTCGAGGATCACGTGGTCGGAGGGCAGCACCACGCACCCCGCGCCACCGCGCCGCGCGACCTCCCACGTGGCCCACGCGATCGCCGGCGCGGTGTTCCGGGCGCTCGGCTCGACGAGCACCTCGATGCCGGGGATCTGCGCACGGACGGGCTCGACCATGTCCGGCCCCGTCACCACGAGGATCCGCTCGGGCGGGAGGCCGGTGCGCGCGACGGTGCGCTGCAGGAGGGTGGGCCCGCCGTCGAGCGAGAGGCACTGCTTGGGGACGGTGCGCCGGGAGAGCGGCCAGAAGCGTGTCCCGCGGCCGCCGGCGAGCACCACCGCGTAGAAGTCGGGCGGGAACATCAGAACAGCTCCGGGCGGATGCGCGCGAGCGCGGCGTAGGCCACGACCGCGGCGGCGTTGGAGAGGTTGAGGCTGCGCGTCGGGCCGGTCATCGGGATGTGGAGCACGTCTCGCCCGGCGAGGAGCGCCTCGGGGAGGCCGACGGATTCACGTCCGAACACGAGGACATCCCCCACGGCGTAGGGCGCGCGGGTGTAGGCGAGCGGCCCGTGCGAGGAGAAGCACCACACCCGGCGGTCGCCGACCCACGTCCAGAAGGCGTCGAGATCGGTGTGCTCCATCACGTCCACGTGTTTCCAGTAGTCGAGCCCGGCGCGGCGTACGGCGGACTCCGAGGTCGAGAACCCGAGGGGGTGGACGAGGTGGAGCTTCGCGCCTACTCCCAGGCACATCCTTCCCACGTTGCCGGCGTTCTGGGGGATCTCTGGATGCACCAACGCGAGGTGGAAGATGGGCGGGGGGCTCGTTGCGGGGTCGACCATCGGCGAGGCCGGACCTAACGCGTTACCCGGCGTGCCGATGTCGCCAGTCACCGTCAGTGGGGGCATGCTCGCTCCCTCTCCTCGCCAACTCGTCGTGGCGGCCGAGCGGTTGGCACGGCGACACGCGGGTCGCTGGGCCCTCCGCGGGGTCGACCTCGAGCTCGAAGCCGGCCGCGCGCTGATGATCATCGGCGCCAACGGGTCCGGCAAGACGACGCTGATCCGCCTCCTCGGCACCGCGCTGAGCCCCACCTCCGGCACGCTGCGCCTCTTCGGCGGGTCGCCCGAGGCCGCGCGCCCCCGCGTCGCGATGTTGTCGCACGCCGACCAGCACTACGACGATCTCTCCGCACGCGACAACCTGCTGATCGCGGACCGCCTCGCACCCCGCGCCGGCACCGACGTGGGAGCCGTGCTCGAGGCCGTCGGGCTGGGGCCGCGGGCCGACGACATCGTGCGCACCTTCTCGCAGGGCATGCGCAAGCGCCTCGCGTTCGCGCGCCTCTTGTGGAAGCGCGCCGAGCTCGTGCTGCTCGACGAGCCGTACGCGGGCCTCGACCCCGCGGGCGGGCGCTTCGTCGACACCCTGGTGCGCGACCTCCGGGCCTCGGGCACCACCGTCGTGCTCTCGACCCACCAGGTGTCCCGCGGCGCCGCCCTGTGCGACGACGCGGTGCTCCTCGAGGGGGGGCGGGTTAAGTGGCGCGGGAAGGCCGCGGATGCCCCCGCCGACGAGCTCGCGGAACTGTCCGGGGAACCCCAGGAGTAGCGGCCGCCCGATGGAGTTGGTCTACCAATGCGTCAACGTGCTCCGCAAGGATCTGCTGCAACAGTGGCGTGCGCGCGCACGGCTGGCGGCGGTCGGCGTGTTCGGGCTCACGACGCTGCTGCTCTTCTCCTTCGCGAACGGGCCAGACACCCTGATGCTCCGCGCGAACGCCGCCGGGTACCTCTGGTTGGCCCTGCTCTTGTGCAGCACGCTCTCCCTCGCCGAATCCTTCCGCATCGAGATGCAGAACGGCGCGTTGGAGGGGCTCCTCCTGCTCCCGACCGACCCCCGCGCGATCTACTACGGCAAGGCCCTGGCCAACCTCGCGGTGCTCACCGTGCTCGGCGTCGGGCTCATCCCCGTCATGGTCGGCCTGTACGACACCTCGATCCCGGGCGGCGTGGTGCCGCTCGCGGGGGTCATCGCGCTCGGCTCGGCGGGGCTCGTGGCGCCGGGGACACTCTACTCGGCGCTCTCCGCCCGCGCGCGCGGGAGCGACGTGTTGTTGCCGCTCCTCCTCTTTCCCCTGGTGGTCCCGGCGCTCCTGTCGTCGGTCAAGGCCACCTCGCTCATTCTCGCCGGGGACCCCATGCACCAGCTCCCGAGCTGGCTCGGGCTCCTGGCAGCCTTCAACGTCATCTATTGGAGCCTCTGCGGCCTGCTGTTCGGCCGCGTGGTGGAGGACTGACCTCATGAAGAATCGTTGGGAGCACGTCGTCGGCCTGTTCGGCCTCGTGCTGCTGCTGGTCGGGAGCTGGCAAGGCCTCTTCCTCGCCCCCCCCGACCGCTTCATGGGCGACGTCATGCGCATCATGTACGTGCACGTCCCCACCGCGTGGTCGACGCTCCTCGTCTTCACGATGGTGTTCTTCGTGGCGATCGGCTGGCTCTGGCGCGGCACCTGGGGCTGGGACGCCCTGCAGGAAGCCGGCATCGAGGTCGGCGTGGTGCTCGGGTGCCTGCTCCTCTGTCAGGGCAGCATCTGGGCGCGTCCGACCTGGGGAGTCTGGTGGGACTGGGATCCCCGCCTGACGACGACCGCCGTGCTCGTCCTCGCCTTCGGGGCGATCCTCGCGCTCCGCACGTTCGTCGACGAGCCGAAGCGCCGCGCGACGTGGACCGCCGTGGCGGCCATCATCGCCTATGTCGACGTCCCCATCGTGTACTTCTCGGTGCGCTGGTGGCGCTCGCTGCACCAGGTGCAGTCGTCGCCCTCCACGGTGGACGGCACGATGGTCACCCCTTTGCGTATCAACGCATTCGCGCTCTTGTTCCTCGCGATCTGGTTCGTCGTCCGACGCTACCGGATCGCGCGCAAGCGGCTCGACGCCGAAATGACGGAGCTGGAGGCCGCATGACCGGGATGATCCAGGGCGGGTGGGAGTATGTGTGGGGGGCCTACGGCCTCACCGCCACGGTGCTCGTGATCTACGCCGCGTCGCTGCAGCTCCGGCTGCGCAAGGAGCGAGGATGAAAGGCAAGCTCTGGGCGATCGGCGCCGTCGCCGTGGCCGCCGCCGCGCTCGGCTACATCGCGCTCGGCGATCTCGGCGAGAACCTCGTCTACTACTGGAGCCCCACCGAGATGGTGGCCGCGAAGGAGAAGGCGATCGGCGCGACCATCCGCCTCGGCGGGCTGGTCGAGCCGGGCAGCTTGAAGCCCGACGGGCAGACGCTCAACTTCCGCGTCACGGACGGCACCACCGCCGTGCCGGTGACCACGCGCGAAGTGCCGCCGCAGATGTTCCGCGAGGGGATCGGCGTCGTGGTGGAGGGCACGGTGGACGACGCCGGGCAGTTCCAGAGCAAGCGGATGATGGTGAAGCACGACAACGAGTACCGCGCGCCCGAGGGCGGAGCGATGCCCTCGGATGCCGCCATGTTCGGCACGCTGGAAGGCGAATGACCGGCGAGATCGGCCAGGCCTTCGTCCTCGGCGGCCTCGCCTGCGCGGCCGCCGGCTCGGTCGCGGGCTTCGGCGCGGGCGCGATGCGCTCGGCGACGGGCTGGCTGTGGGCACGTCGTCTCGCGTACGGGTTCGCCGCGTGCATGCTCCTCGCGAACCTGACGATGGAGTACGCGCTCCTCACCCACGACTTCTCCGTGCGGTACGTCGCGCAGGTCGGCAGCATCGACTCGCCCACCTACATCACGATCGTGAGCCTCTGGTCGTCGTTGGAGGGGTCGATCCTGTTCTGGGGCCTCATCCTCGGCGCCTACGTGGCCGCCGCGACGGCCGCCAACCGCGACGAGAACCCGTCGACGATGCCCTGGGCCATCGGCGTGTGGCTCGCGGTCGGCGCGTTCTTCTGCTTCCTGCTGGCGGGGCCGGCGAACGCCTTCCTGCCGGCGCCGAACCCCGTCCCGCTGGACGGCCCGGGCCCGAACCCGCTCCTCCAGAACCACGTCCTGATGATCATCCACCCGCCGATGCTCTACCTGGGGTACGTCGGGATGACGATTCCGTTCGGCATCGCCGCGGGCGCGCTGTTCGCCGGGCGCCTGGAGGCGTCGCAGATCGTGCCCTTGCGGCGGTGGCTGCTCGTGGCGTGGGGGTTCTTGACCGTCGGCATCACGCTCGGCGGGTGGTGGGCCTACGAGGTGCTCGGCTGGGGCGGGTACTGGGCGTGGGACCCCGTCGAGAACGCTTCGCTCCTGCCGTGGCTCACGGCGACCGCCGCCCTGCACGCCGCGATGTTGCCCCACCGGCGCGGCGCGCTGAAGGGCTGGACCGTCACGCTCGTCCTCGCGAGCTTCCTGCTCACGCTGCTCGGCACGTTCATGACGCGCAGCGGCGTGTTCAACTCGGTCCACTCGTTCAGCCAGTCCGACATCGGGCCGACGATCCTGGCGTTCTTGTCGGTCTGCCTCGTGTTCTCGGTGGTCCTGCTCGCCCTGCGCGTCGACAAGCTCGAGGGCGAGGGCGCCGTCACCGCCGTGGTCAGCCGAGAGAGCGCGTTCCTCCTGAACAACCTCCTGTTCGTGGCGTTGACCTTCACGGTGCTCGTCGGCACGACGTTCCCGCTGCTCGCGGAGGCCGTCAAGGGCGTCAAGCTCTCGGTCGGCGAGCCCTACTTCAACCGGATGGCGGTGCCGATCGGCGTGGCGATCCTGTTCCTGATGGGCGTGGGGCCGGCGCTCCCGTGGGGCCAGGCGTCGGGAGAGCGCGTGCGCAAGCAGGTGCTCCCCCCGCTCGGCCTCGGGATCGCGGCGATGGTCGTGGGCTTCGGCGTGGGGCTGCGCGAGCCGTGGCCGCTGCTCACGCTCGGGTGTGGCGGGTTCGCGGGCTACGTGACGCTCCGGGAGATGATCGGGCCGGTGCGCGCCCTGGTCGCGGGCAACCCCGGCACCTCGGCGCTCGGCGCCTGGGCCGCGGCGGTCCCGCAGGCCCTCACGCAGAGCAACCGTCGCATCGGCGGCTACATCGTCCACCTGGGCATCATCGCGATGATCGTGTCCATCGCCATGTCCTCCGCGTACGGCGTGGACGCCGAAGCCCGCCTCACGAAGGGCGAGTGCATGGCCTTCGAGGGCTACGACATCTGTTTCGAGCAGGCGCGCACGGTCAAGGAGTCGAACCGCACCCTGGAGGTCGCGGACTTCCGCGCGACCCGGGACGGCGAGTCCTCGCTCATCTCCCCTGCCCTCGCGAGCTACCCCGGCATGATGGCGCCCATCGGCTCGCCCGACGTGAAGAGCACGCTCGGGTATGACCTCTACCTCTCGTTGATGAGCATCAACGGGGATGTCGCCGGGGTGCACATGTTCCGCAAGCCGATCGTCGCGTGGATCTGGCTCGGCGCCGGGCTCGCGGCGCTCGGCACGCTCATGTCGCTGGTGCCGTCGCGCAAGGCGCAGGCCGCCGCGGTGGCGGCGCCCGTCGCGGCCGAGGCGGCGAGCAAGTGATGGGCGCGATGTTGACGAGCCTGGCGGCGGCCCTCACCACCGCGGGCCTCCCCGTCGACGAGGCGGGCGCGGCGACCGTGCTCGGCTGGCTCGTGGTCGTCCTCGGGCTGGTCGCGCTGGGCCTCGCGCTCCGGCGCACGATGAACCTGAAGATCTGGTTCGGCGGCCTCGCGCTCGCGGCCCCGCTGGTGCTCGTGCTCGGCCTTGCCTTCCAGAACGATCCCCACCAGATCGACTCGCCGCTCGTCGGCAAGACCGCCCCGGACTTCACGCTAAGCCCCATCGACGGCAGCGCACCGGTGCGCCTCTCCGAGCAGCGTGGCATGCCGACGGTCGTGAACTTCTGGGCCACCTGGTGCGAGCCGTGCAAGGCCGAGCACCGCACGCTCGTCGCCGTGGCCCGCCGGATGGAGGGCAAGGCGCGGTTCTTCGGCGTCGTCTACCAGGACGAGGTCGCCAAGATCGACGCGTGGCTCGACAAGATGGGGAGCGCGTACCCGCAGCTCCTCGACGTGGGGTCGAAGGCCGCCATCGCCTACGGGGTCTACGGCGTGCCGGAGACCTACATCATCGACGGCAACGGCGTCATCACCTACAAGTTCACCGGCCCGGTCGAGGCCGGCGCGCTCATGCAGCAGCTCGCCCCGCTGGTGGGCTCGTGATGCGGCTCCTCCTCCTCGCGGTGGCGCTCGGTGGCGCCGCCTTCGCGCAGGCGCCCGCCGAGGCCCCCGCACCGCCCGTGGAGGCCCCCGCCGCCGACGCCGCCCCCGCGCGCGCCGCCATCGACCCGAGCGACCTCATCGGCTCGCCCGCCGGGCCGCCGCTCACCGGGGCCGCGCTGAAGGAGCAGACCCACGCGGTCTCCAAGCTCCTCCGCTGCCCGGTGTGCCAGGGCCTCTCGGTCGCGGACAGCCGCGCCGAGAGCGCGTTGGCGATGAAGGCGGAGGTCGAGGACCTCGTCGCGCAGGGCTACGACACCGAGCAGATCCTGCTCTACTTCGAGGCGAGCTACGGCGAGTTCATCCGCCTGGAGCCCAAGTTCGAGGGCGTGAACGTCCTGGTCTGGGCGGCCCCCGTGCTGCTCCTCGTGGTCGGCGCGGGCTGGGTGCTCTTGTCGGTGCGGGCCGCCGGGCGCCGCGCGAATCCGGGCTCGGGCTCCGCCGCCGCGCCTACGTCCGCGAACCCCGTCCCCACGGCCCCGAAGGCCGACGCCCCGCCCGCCGACGCGGAGCTGGCGACGTACCTGCGGCGTGTCCGCGAGGAGAACAAGTGAACGCGCCAACCAACTGGGTGCCGGGCGTCATCGTCCTCCTCGTGGCCCTCGCCGTCGGCATCGTCGTGGTGCTGCGGAGCCGCCAGGGCGCGGCGTTTCCCGCTCCCGAGCGCACCCGCCGCGAGGAGCTCGAGCGCCAGAAGGACGCCCTGTACGGCCTCCTCCGCGAGCACAACACCCAGCAGGCCAACGCCGGCCCGGCCGAGTGGGCCGCCGAGCGGGACCGTCTGGAGCTCGACGCCGCGCGGGTCCTCCGCGACCTCGACGCGTTGGGCCGCCCCGACGCCGCCCCCGCCGCCGCTACCCCGGGCTTCGGCACCCGGAACCCGAAGCTCGTCGGCGCCCTCTGGGGAGCCGGCGCGATGCTGTTCCTCGGCGGCCTGGGCCTGACGCTCCAGGAATTCGCGACGCCGCGCCCCGAGGGCGGCACGATGACCGGGAACGCCGCGGGTGGCACGGGCGCCGAGGGGGAAGACGCCCCGTTGAGCCCCGCGCAAGAGGCCGAGCTCGCGCGCCTGCGCGCCGCCGCCGAGGCCGCGCCGACCGACGTCGCCGCGCGCAACGCGCTGGCGCACGCGCTCCTGCACGCCGGCAAGCTGATGGACGCCTACCAGGAGTCCGAGGCCGTCGTGGCGCTGAGCGCCGAGGACCCCGAGGCCCGCACCCACCAGGCGATCGTGCTCATCGCGATCGGCGATGTCGCGATGGCCGCGAAGGCCCTCGACCGCGTCCTCGCCGGGGCCCCCGAGTTCTCCGAGGCGCTGGCGTACCGCGGCGCGCTCCACTTCCAGGCCGGCGAGCGGGAGCAGGCCATCGCCGTGCTCGACCGCGCGATCCTGGCGGATCCGGCGCTCGCGGCGTCGGTCCAACCGCTCATCGAGGCCGCGCGCGCGGGCAAGGGCCCGATGGCCTCGGCGGGCGGGGCCTCCGCGGGCGGGTCCAGCGGCACGGCGAGCGGCGGCGGCCCGATGAGCGGCGGCGGCGCGGCGAGCGGCGCGCGCGAAGCCTCTCCCGACGACGTGACGGGCACGATCGCGCTCGACGCGGCGGTGGCGAGCCTCGCGAAGCCCGGGGACACGCTGTTCCTCTCCGCGCGCCCGCCGGGCGCCACGGCCGGCCCGCCGACGTGGGTGAAGCGCGTGCAGGTGGATTCCTTCCCCATCCCCTTCACCCTCGGCCCCGCCGAGAACATGATCGGCAGCCCCACCCCGCCGGAGTTCGTCATCACCGCGCGCATCGACCGCGACGGCAACGCGAAGACGAAGTCTCCCGACGACCTCGAGGGGCGCACCCCCACGCTGAAGCCGGGCGCCACGGGCGTGGTCATCACGCTGGCGGCGGCCGGGCCCTGATCGGGTCGGGGCGGGTGGCCGGAGGGGCGCACGTCGCCGGGCGGCGCCCTCCGTCTCTACCGCGAGCCGACCCGCCTACCCCGTGAGCCGCTTGGACTCGTAGTAGGCGGTGACCTCGGGGTCGGAGAGGAACACGAGGGTGAGGATGCCGAAGATCATCGAGAACGTGCTGCACGTGAGGATCATGCAGATCTCGACGATCGCGATGCCCTTCGGCGGCTGGAGCCCCGAATGGTCACTCGACAAGTGCCGCACCCCGCTGACGATCTCCAGGATCCCCACCGGCAGGTAGAGCAGCACCGGGCAGCACATGACGAACCCGATCCCCAGCGTCGCCACGCCCCACGAGAGACCCGCCAGCACCCACATCGCCGCGATGATCAGGTTGAAGATCCCGCCGATGAGGTGCATCACCCCGATCGCCTGGACCTTGCCGGGAGGGGCCGCGAGGGCGTCCGCCACGCCTAGACCGTCTTGTTCGTCTTGCTGTCCTGGTGACGCTGGTAGAACCAGTCGAGCGTCACGAAGGTCCAGATCGCGGCGAGCGCCTGGCCGACACCGGGGAGGAGCAGGGCGAACGCAAGACACACGCTCACGGTGCCAAAGATGCCGGTCAAGGCGATGACCTGGTACATGAACGAGCCCGAGTGCATGAGTCCTCCGAGGCCGCCCACGATAACACCCGCCCACCCCGCAATCCAGCAGCGAGACAGACATGCCCGAGCTCCCCGAGGTCGAGTTCTGCCGACGGTCGCTGGCCCGCTGGTCGGCGGGCCGCCGCGTGGTCGACGTGGCGGTGCTGGACCCGCGCTCCGTCCGCGTCAACCGCAAGGACCGCCCCTCCGCCGGGCACCCCGACGGCGCCGCGGAGCTCGCGGCCGTCGTGACCCGCGTGCCGCCCGGCGAGCTCCGTCGCCATGGCAAACGCCTCCTCTGGCGCTTCGGGGACGGTGCGCTCCTCCTGCACCTCGGCATGACGGGCAAGTGGTCCCTCCGCCCCAACCCCTACGTGAAGGTGCGGCTCGACCTCGACGACGGCACCGCCCTCCACTTCTGCGACCCGCGCCTCCTCGGCGGCGTGGTCCCGACCTCGTGGAGCACCGGCCTCGCGCTCCTCTCCGAGGGCCTCGGTCCAGACGCCTGGAACGATCCCCTCCCCGCCCTCCGTGGCGCGCGCGCCGTGAAGATCGCGCTCATGGACCAGTCGCTCGTCGCCGGGCTCGGCAACGTGCAGGTCATGGAGGCCCTGTGGCGCGCCCACATCCACCCCTCGACCCCCTGCGATGCCCTCACCGACGCCGACCGCGCGCGTCTCCCCGTCGCCATCCGCGAGCAGCTCGCCGCGACGCTCGCGCTGTTCGACGACGCCGACGAGATCGTCTACGTCGAGGAGGATCGCTCGCAGAACCCCTTCCCCATCTACCGGCACGAGGGCCAGCCCTGCCCGGTGTGCGGGACCCCGATCGCGCGGATGGTCCAGGGGGGTCGGAGCACGTACTGGTGCCCCGGGTGTCAGCCGGCGCGCACGTGACGCGGGCCGCAGGCGGTCGCCGGTCACCACCCGCGTCGCCCGTGCGCTGATCGAAGGCAGCTTCCCGAACCGATAAAGCGAGACAGGACGCGCGCTGGCCGGCCTGGCTACGCTCTCGCCATGACCGACGTCGCCACCCGCGCGCGTCCCGCCGCGGTCGAGCTGCTCCGGCCCCTGGTGCTCCCGCCCGGGCCCGAGGTCCGCGTTGGCATCTCTGGTTGGACCTACGTTCCCTGGCGCGGCACCTTCTACCCGCCGGGCCTTCCACAGCGCGCCGAGCTCGCGTACGCGAGCCGGCAGGTCGGCTCCATCGAGATCAACGGCACGTTCTACGGGCTCCAGCGCCCCGCGTCGTTCGAGGCGTGGCACGCGGAGGCCCCGCCCGGCTTCCGCTTCTCGGTGAAGGGGAGCCGCTACCTCACCCACATGCGCCGGCTCGACGACGTGCGCGTGCCGCTCGCCAACTTCCTCGCGTCGGGGGTGCTCGCGCTGGGCGACATGCTCGGGCCGCTCCTGTGGCAGCTCCCGCCGACCCTGCCCTTCCACGCCGACCGGATCGAGGCCTTCCTCGCGCTGCTCCCCCACGATCACGCCGCCGCCGCGCGGCTCGGCGCGGAGCACGACGCGCGGCTGGAGGGGCGCGCGTGGCTCGACGTGGAGCGGAACCGCCCGTTGCGGCACGCGATGGAGGTGCGCCACCCGAGCTTCGTCGATCCCGCGTTCATCGAGCTCTTGCGACGCTACGGCGTCGCCTGCGTGGTCGCGGACGCCGCCAGGCGCTGGCCCACCCTGGAGGACGTCACCGCGGACTTCGTCTACGCGCGGCTCCACGGCGACAAGGAGCTCTACGTGAGCGGCTACGACGACGACGCGCTCGACCGCTGGGCGGCGCGTTTCCACGCGTGGCGCACCGGCAACGAGCCGGCCGACGCCCGCCGCGTCTCCCCCGAGCCGGCGCCCCCCGCCCCCCGCGGGCGAGACATCTACGTCTACTTCGACAACGACGCGAAGGTCCATGCGCCGTTCGACGCGATGGCGCTCGCGGCGCGGCTGGGCGTCACCCGCGCGTAGCGGGAGGGAGCCTGGCTACCCGCCACCACCGCCGCCGCCACCACCACCGCTCTTCTTGCTGCGGAAGTCCCCGAAGAACACGGAGGCCTCGACGCCGAACCCGCCGTACAACGCGCCGGGCACGAGGGCGTCGGCCTCCGCGCCGGTGATGCCGTCCGCACCCTTGAAGTCGTAGTAGGTCTGGTCCGCGACGATGTGCCACGTGCCGTAGATGCTGATCTCGTACGCGCGCGTGCGGTCGCGCAGGAGCGCCGTGACCTGGCCGCGCACCGGGAAGTAGTTCGCGACGAGGTAGCCGTCCGGAGCATCGACGGTACCGCCGAAGCGCTCCGTGCCCGCGCCGATGCCCGCCCCGGCGAGGAGCTGGAAGCCGTCCTCGTTGACGAGCGCGCCGTCGTATTCGAGGGTGAACTGCCAGGAGCTCCACGATTGGCCCGTGCCGAGCCCCACCAGCGCGCGTGCGCCGAGGCGGCTCTTCGCCGCCGGGTAGAGGACGCCGTGGGCGCCGAACGAGATGTCCCCGCGAATCTTCTCGACCAGCGGGGAGTTCGCCTCGTCCTTCGCGTTGTCGGGGAACGCGAACGGGTAGTTCCCGGGCACGGCCATCGTGCCGACCTGCGGGCCGATGCCCCACCACTTCACCTCGAGGGCGGCGGCGGGCTGGGCGAGGGAGAGCAGCAGGGTGAGGAGCATGGTGGCCTCTGGATCAGGGGTGGACGCGGCGCCCGGACGAATCGAAGAGGGCGATGGCGTCGACCGGGCAGGCCCGGGCGCCGCGCAGCAGCGCCTCCTCGGACGCCAACGGGTGCACGAGCACGGCGATACCGCGCTCGTCTACCTCATACGCCTCTTCGGCCTCTTCCATACAGTTCGAGGAGCCGATGCAGAGCTTCTCGTCGATGACGACCCGGTACATGGGGGCCTCTACGGCGTGGGTGCGGGCGTCTCGGCGCCCTCGGCGGGGGTCTGCGTGACCTTGATCAGCTCGCCCTCGGTCTTCTTCAGCTTCGGGCTCACCTCGATGCGGAGGGCGATGCCCGGCTCGACGGTGAACCGTTGGCCGTTGAACGTGTACGTGCCGCGCGGGAGCAGGCCCGTGAAGCCGCCTTCCTTCTTCACGCGCTCGATGCTCGCCTCGACGCAGATGCGCTGGTCGGGATCGAAGGGCACCTCGGAGACCTCGAGCGTCACGCCGCGCGGCGGGGTGGCGATGAGCGTCACCTGGCCGTAGTTCGCGTCGATGGCGTAGAGCCAGTCGACGACCTCCCGCGTGCCCTTCAACCGCGCCGCGATCTTCAGGCGGTCATAGGCGTTCTGGGCATTGCCGAGGGCGCGCGCCGCGTAGGCGCCGTGCAGGAGATCGTCGTACGACATCTCGATCCCGAGCTTCTGCAGCTCGGCGAACTTCTTCTCCACGCCAGTCCAGAGTTGCCGGCCGGCGAGCTGCTCGATGTCGCCCGACAGGCGGATGTGCTCGGCCTCGCCGACGTCGGCTGCGGAGGCCGTGCCCAGGGCGAGGAACAAGGAGAGGATCAGGGTCATTCGGTCTCCGCTAGCGCCCGCGTCTCTATCTCGTCGCTCGCCGCCCGGGCACGTGGACGCGCGACCGTACCCAGGTCGAACCCGACGCCGCCGTAGAGTCCGGTGGCCCGGGTCGTGTCGACGTAGACGTCGCACGAGAAGCCCAGCTTCAGCCGCTTTCCGGTGCGTTGCAATCGGAGACCGCCGCCGGCGTAGAGCTCGAACGTCGCGGTGGCGACCGACAGGCTCTCGCTCTCGGTGTTGATGAACGTCTGCCGCGAGACCAGCCCGGGCCCGCCGGCGACGCTCCACCCCTTCCCGATGGCACGCTCGACGCGCACGGGCATCGAGAGGTCGAGGTGGGCGTACTGGAGGCTCGGGATCGGGAGCCCGATCCCCGCGAAGCCCGGCGCGACGGCGAAGTGCCAGCCGTCGACCTCCAGGAACCGGTACCGGAGGTCCGCGCCGAGACCGAGGGGGTAGACATGGATGCCGAGGTCGAGATCGCGCGACAGACCGCGGCGGAAGTGCCCGGCGATCGTCGGGAGCGGGATGCCGGTGGTCGTCGAGATGAGGTTCGGGGCGCGGCTGACCTGGAGCTCGCCCGTGAAGTCGCTCGTGCCGGGCTCGAGCGGGATCGCGCCGGTCACCGTGCTCATGTGCGTGCACCCCGCGAGGAGCGCGGCGCCCACGAGCATCCCGAGGCGCGCGGCGCGGGTCAGAACGCCCAAACGGCCCCCAGGAGGTAGTCGTGGTCCGTGCCGGAGGGCCGCCACGCGAGCCCACCCTGGAGCCGCACGCGGAGGTGCTCGCCGACGCCGAAGGCCAGCCCGGCGCGGCCGCGGACGCCCGGCTCGACGGCCCAGGCGGCGCCGAGATCGGGGGTGCGCCACTCGGCGAGCGTCACCGCGGCGCCGGGGCCCAAGCCGAGGTCGAAGGCGAGGTACGGGGAGGTCGCGACGAAGGAGCGACGCCGGGTGACGTGTGTCACCGGGACGCGCAGGCGAGCGAAGGTGAGCGTCGCGAGCGCCGCGGGGCGGAGCAGGTACTGATCGAGCTCGAGCTGCCCGGAGCGCTCGGCCACGCCGGTGCCGACGGCCTCGAACGCCACGCCCCACACGCCGCGCACGGGCACGCTCACGCTGACGCCGAGCCCCACCTGGGCCCGGTGCCGCCCCGAGGATTGGCGCACGAGGACCTCGCCGACGCTCAGCTCGACGGCCACGGGCTCGCGTGCCTCCTCCGCTACGTCCATCACGGGCACCCGGCCACGGCGAGGAGCCCGTCGATCCGCAGCTCCACGGCAGCGCAGACGACGTCCCGCTGGGTGCCGGGCTCGGCGGCGGCGACCAGCGCGCCGAGGAACACGGCGCCGTCGAGGTCGTCCGGGCCCGACGGCGCCCAGTGCTCGACCCCGCGGAAGAGGAGCTCGAGGGTGGCGGGGGCGTCATCCGTCGCGACGCGGATGTCCCACATCAACGACGCGAACACGGTGCCGAGCGGGTACGGGTCGTAGATGGGGAGCAGGGAGTCCGCGACCGCGGCGGGGTCCGGCAGGAGCGCGGCCGTGAGCACGGCGTCGGTGTCGGCGTAGCGGGCCGGCATGTCGAGGGAGACGTCGAGGAAGCGCGGATCGTCGAGGGTGAGCGCGGCCAGCGAGTCGGCGAAGCCCTCGTGGAGCGCGGACTGCCACATCCCGGCTGCGGTCGAGGTGTCGGCGACGAGGGGGTCGCTCGACGGATCGCCCGTCATGAGCAGGTGCAGCACCGCGTGGCCGAGCTCGTGCGTCACGACGCCGGCGTTGGCGAGCAGCGGCACCTCACGATTGTCGCCGTCCGGGAGCAGCAGGAACACGTTGGCGCCGATGGCGTAGGCGGCGTTGTCCGCGGGGGCGAGCTCCAGGAGCGGCGAGACGGCGGGGTTCCACGCGATGTCGACGGGGAAGATCGCGTCGAGGTCGAGGCCGCCGGCCTCCAGGGTGTCCGTTGCGTCCGCGAGGTGCCCGTAGAAGCTGTAGAGGAGGAGGCCGTCCTGATCGAGCGGCACGGCGACGCCGTCCTGGACGACATACCGCACGGTGAGGCCACGCCCGCCGGAGTACTGCTCGCCCGCGCCGTTCCCGACGACCCGGCCGCCGTGGCGCACGCTCCCGAGTGTGCCGGTCATCGTGCCGGCATCCTCGAGCGCCGGGAGGGCGCGCGGCTCGACCACGTAGCCGTCGTCGCCCCGCACGTAGGCCAGGAACGCGTCGGGAGCCCCGGGTGCGCACGCGAGCAGGAGGGGGAGGACGGGCACGGCTGCCGATTGTAGTCGCGCGACGCGCCCGCCGCCCGCGCGGGGGCATAAGATGTGCCCCTCCTCGGCCCGACGTGATCCGCCTCTCCCCCCCCATCCCGTACACCCCCGCCTTCGTGGTGGCGCTCCCGCACGGGATCGCCGCCGGCATCCACCTCCCTCCGCGTCCCGACCCCGTGCCGAAAGAGGTGCTCGCGCGCCTCCATCCGGATGAGCGGGCCCTCGCCCAGTCCCTCGGCGGCTTCCGCCAGGTCCAGTTCGTCGGCGGCCGGCTCGCCCTCGGCGAGATCTTCCCGGAGCTCGGCCTGCGCCGCTCGCCGGTGCTCACCAACGTGCACGGCGCGCCCGACCTCCCCGCCGGGGTCGCCGGCTCGGTGACCCACAAGAACGATCTCGCGATCGCGATGCTCGCCCGCGGGAGCCCCGGCATCGGCATCGACCTGGAGGAGACCGACCGGGACCGCCCCGGCGTGGCCTCGCGCGTGCTCCGGCCGGAGGAGCTCGCCGCCGTCGAGGCGCTCCCGGCCGACCGCCGCTGGCGGGACACCGCGATCCGCTTCTCCGTGAAGGAGGCCATCTACAAGGCGCTCCACCCCTTCCTGCTCCGCTACATCGGCTTCGGAGAGGTGGCCGTGTGGCCCTCCCCCGACGGCATCGACCGCGTCGAGGCCTTCCTCGGCGCGAACGAGGGCACCTTCGCGTTCGACGCCCGCCACTACTGGGTCGAGAGCCGGGTGCTGTCCACCGTGCGCGTCCGCCCGGTGGTGGCCCGGGGGACGGACGGATGATCCACCTGGTGACGGGCGGGGCCCGGGCCGGCAAGAGCGGCTTCGTGCTCGCGCAGGCAGAGGCCACCGACGCCCCGTCCATCGCGTTCGTCGCGACCGCCGAGCGCGGGGACGACGAGATGATCGAGCGCATCGCGCGCCACCAGGCCGAGCGGTCGCCCCGATGGGTGACGGTCGAGGAGCCCCTCGATCTCGAGCGGGTGCTGCCGTCGCTGCCGCACGCGGCGATCGTGGTGGACTGCCTCACCCTCTGGGTGAGCAACCTGATGTTCCACCCCGCGGCCGGCGACGACCCGGAGCGCCGCATCGACGCCCTCGTCGACGCCCTCGGCCGCGTGCGCGTCCCGACCTGGCTCGTGACGAACGAGGTCGGCCTCGGCATCGTCCCGGCGGACCCCGTCTCGCGCCGGTACCGGGACCTCCTGGGCCGCTGCAACCAGCGCGTCGCCGCCGCCGCCGACCACGTCACCTTCGTGGTCTCCGGCCTCCCGATGAAGCTGAAGTGAACGGGCTCCTCCTCGGCCTCACGTTCCTCACCCGCCTCCCCCTCGCCACCGAGGCCCCCACGCCCGGCGACTGGGGGCGCGCGGTGCGGTGGTTTCCGCTGGCGGGGGCGGTCGTCGCGAGCGTCGGGGTGCTGGCGCTGACCCTGGGGAGCCTCGTCTGGACGCCCCTCGTGGCCGCGGTGGCCGCGGTGGCCGCGATGGTCTGGGTCACCGGCGCCCTCCACCTCGACGGCTTCTCGGACTGCCTCGACGGGATGCACTGCTACGGCGACGCCGCGCGGCGGCTCGAGGTGATGCACGACCCGCGCGTCGGGGCCGTGGGCGCCGCCGGCACGACCCTGCTGCTGCTCGCGAAGGTCGCGCTCGTGGCGGCGTGCGTCGAGAGTGGGACGGGCGTGGCGGCGGTCTGGGCGGCGTGCGTGTTCGCGCGGGCGTTCCTGCCGCTGGAGATCGCGCTCGGCGTGCCGGCCACCCCCGGGAAGGGCCTGTTCGCGCGCCTCGCGCTCGAGGTCCGCGGCGGCGACGCCGGCTGGGCCTCGCTCCTCGCGTGCCTGCTCGCGGCGCCGGCGGTGATGCTCGTCCCCTCGATGGGCGTCGGGCTCCTTGTCGGGCTCCTGGCGGCCGGCGCGGCGACCGTCGCGTGGCAGGCCTCCTGGCGCGCCCGCATCGGCGGGATCAACGGGGACGTGCTGGGGGCGGCGGTGGAGATCCGGGAGCTGCTGCTGCTGGCGGCGATGGGCACCACTCTGCTCGGGTGACCGGCGGATCCTCCGCGAACAGCGGAATGAGCGGGGACTCGAGGGTGGCGGCCACGCGGAGGCGGGGCGCGCCGGCCTCCCAGGCGATGACGAGTACGCCGTCGGGCCCGGCGGCGAGGCGGACCACCTCGGTGCCCTCCCAGAGCTTGTCCTCGAGGCCGTCGCCGTAGGCGGAGCCGCCCTGTACCCAGAGGAGCGTGTCACCAAGCCACGCCGGGCTCGACACGGCCCCGTCGCCCGTCGTCCGCCGTTCGAGGTGCGGGGGGGCCCCGCAGCGCGGGATCGTGAAGATCCCCCGCCCCTCCGGTGCGTCGAGGGCGAGGTAGCCCCAGCCGCCCGGCGTCGGGGCGAGGTCCGCGCGGGCCCCCGCCGCCGCGAGGCAGGCACCGCCGCCCGCCCGGGCGAGTTCGGGCCCGGGGACCTCGACCGGGGTATCGGCGCCGCGCGTCGGGACGCAGGCCCCCTCGCCGCGCACCACGAGGCCACCCGCGGTCACGACGTGGACCCGCCCATCCACCTCGATCCGCAGCGGTGTCGCGCCGGTACGGCGGGTCCAGGCGCCAAAGCCGGGGAGGGTTCCCCCCGCCGCCCGGACGTACGCGAGCGCGTCCGCTTCGTCGCGGGCGTCCCACGCGAGCCGCGCCCCCAGCGCCAGCACATCGAGGCGCTCGGGGTCCGTCGCGAGCGCGGGGCTCCGCAGCACGGGGGCGAGCTCGACGCGGGCGAGCGCGGGCTGCGACGGCGCGAGGGCGAGGGCCCGGAGCCAGGCGAAGCGGTGGGGGGGCACCTTCCGGCCCGACCGCCCGGCCAGGAGCGCGAGAGCATCGGCCTCACGGCCCTGGTCGATCCGGACACGGGCAAGCCACCACGCGACGTCGTCGTCTTCGGGATAGACGGCATGCAGGGCCTGGAGCCGCTCACCGGCGTCGCCGGGCGCATCGAACCACCCCCGCACCGCCTCCGCGAAGGCGTCGGCAGGCGCCGCCGGCCACGCCGGGGCAGAAGCCACGAGGAGCCCCGCCAACGTGACGCACCGTAACTTGGAAGGGGACTTGGGACAGACGTGCACGCGGTGGCCCTTGCGGTCCCTCGGCCCGCTCCCTATCATCGCCGCCAACGTATCGAGGCGTCCAGGGCGCCGAGGCCAGGAGCAAGCTGAATGAGTGATCCCCGTACCGTTCCGACCCAGCAACTGTTCCGCCAGTGGCGCGGCGGGGACGGCGAGTCCGGCCAGAACATGGCCCAGCGGTTTTCGGACTGGTACTACGCGGTCACCTCCTCCCGCCTCGGGGACGCCCACGGGCGCGTGCCGCTCCAGAACTCCTGCACGCGCTTCCAGCAGGGCATCGTCAGCGTCACGAAGGAGGGCGAGCTCGTCGCCTGGGCGCACGACATCCTCGCGGAGGAGCTGAAGGCTGCGGGCGGGCGGATCCCCGGCGGCGACTTCCCGAACCAGATCACGGGCGGGCGCTCCCCCACCGAGCTGTTGGCCCTCGCGAAGGCCGCGCTGCCCCCCGAGGACGTCCGTCTTCTCGCCCACACCTATGACTCCGCCTGGCCGCTCGACGAGCTCACCAAGGAGGCCGAGGGCCTCGGTGGGATGCCGCTCGCCGTGCTGCGCGCGCGGTATGCGCTGAAGCGTTGGCTCCAGCAGAACATGGGCATTGGCTTTACCGAAGTACCGGATGAGCCGAACCTGGACTATGCTCCGCTGCCGCTCTACGAGGCCAGCCGGATGACCAGCGCGACGGAGGAGACCAACTTCGAGAAGTGGCTCCTCTCCAACATGGGCCTCTGCAAGGACATCGCCGAGTTCGGCGTGTTCGCGCTGGCGCTGCGCGGCGGTGCGTTCAAGGCGGCGGCCGCGAGCTCGCCCTCACCCGTCGCGGTGGCACCGAAGCCGGCGCCGGTCCCGACGGCGTCGTCGACCGCCGAGCCCGCGCCTGCGCCGTCGTCCGGCACGAACAAGGCCCTGCTCGTGTTCGGCGTCGTCGCCGCGCTGGGCCTGGGCGTGCTCCTCGTCGTCACGTTGCTCGGGGGGCTCTTCCTCCGTGGGTGACCTGCTGGGCGGGGGGCCCCGGGACTGGACGCTCGATCCGCGCGCGCGGCACGCGATGCTGCTCGAGGCGAGCCGGAACGCCCTCGCCCAGGGGGACCCCACCGCGGCCGTCGTGCTCGCCGAGGAGCTCCTCGACGAGACCCCCGACGACGTCGACGCCCTGCTCGTCATCGCCGCCGCCGCCCCCGCCTACGGCCACGGCGAGGTCGGCGCGCTCGCCGCCGCCCAGGCCGCGAAGCGCGGCGCGGACGTGGGCTCGTTGGAAGCCGCGGCGCTCCTCGCCGCCTGCCAGGTCGACCGTGCGCTCGCCGCCGCCGACGCCGCCCTGGCCCGCGCCCCGCGGGACGCCCACGCCCACCTCGTCCGCGGCATCGCCCTGGAGCTCTCGGGTCGCGGGGCCGAGGCCGCCGAGGCCTTCGCGCAGGCCACCGCGCTCGATCCCGTCGTCCTGCCGCCTCCCCTCGCCGCCCCGCCCGACGACGAGTGGGACGCCCTGCTCTTCGCCGCCACGGCCGGCCTCGACGCGCCCCTGCGCGACGCCCTCCGCGGCGTCTCCCTCGACTTCGAGGACCTCCCCTCCGTCGAGCTCCTCCGCAGCCTCCAGCCGCCGCCGAGCCCGCTGGTCGACGCCCTGCTCCTCGACCCCCCGGGCCCCGACGCCCCCGCGCGCGACGCCGGCCGCCCCCGGATCGCCATCTACCGGCGCAACCTGCTGCGCGGTGCCACGTCGATCGACGAGGTGGAGGCCCGCCTGCAACGCGCTCTCGAGGCCGAAGCCGAGCTGCTCCTCCAGGACGACCCTTGATGCGCTTCACGCTCGTCGGGACCGGCACCACGGTCCCGGACGCCGACCGTGGGCCCGCGGGCTTCCTGGTCGAGGCCGGCGGCGCGCGGATCCTGGTGGACGGCGGGACGGGCACAATCGGGCGGCTGGCACGCTTCGGGGTCGACGCGCGCGAACTCGACGCCGGGGTGTACTCCCACCGGCACGTCGATCACTGCGGGGACCTCGTGCCCCTGCTCTTCACGATGCGCGTCGGCCCCGACAAGCCGCGCCGGCGCGACTACCCGATCTGGGCGGGGAGCGGCTTCCAGCACTTCTTCGACGGCCTGCACGGCGTCTATGGGAGCTGGATCCAGCCCGAGTCCTGGAAGGTGCGCATCTCCGAGCTCCGGCTCGATGGGCCGGACAGCGCGGACCTCCCCGGTGGCGTGCGGCTCGACACCCTCCCGGCGGTGCACTCCGCGGGCGCCCTCCACCTCTCGTTCACCGGGCCGAGCGGCTACCGCGTCGTCTTCTCCGGGGACACCGGGCCGAGCGAGGCCCTCGCGCTGCTCGCGGCGGGGGCGGACGTGCTCGTCACCGAGTGCGCGGTCGCCACGACGGACCAGTGGAACTCCCACCTCGCCCCCGACGACGTCGCCGCGATCGTGGCGGCGGCACGCCCGAAGCGCGTCGTCCTCACGCACCTCTACCCGATGGTCGACCCCGAGGAGTGCCTGCGCGTCGTGCGCGCGGTCGGCATCCCGGTGGAGCGCGGGGAAGACGGCCAGGTGCTCGAGGGCTGACCCGGCCCGTCCTCGGATGCCCTCAACGCTCTCCGCCGAGGAGCACGCCCACGGTGGCCTGGTAGAGCGGCACCCCCGCGCGCATGTCGATGTCCCAGAAGGCGATGCGCGTGCTCGCCTTGCCGTAGACCGGCTGCACCATGCCGATCTCGGGGAGGAGCCGCACGCCGGGCGCTACGCGGAGCGAGACGCCGATGGTGCCGCCGGCGCCCACGACGGTCGAGCGCGCGCCCGCGAGCCCGGCGCTCCCGGAGAGGTGCCAGGCCACGATCTTCGGCGCGACGACGAGCTCGTGGCCGCCGCGCATGCCGACGCCGACGATCAGCGGGAGCTGGGCATGCACGGCCTTCGTCCCGACGCCGAAGAGGGCGACGCCGAACCCGCCGACCATCGGGGCGAGCGAGGCGACGACCTGCTCGTCCGGGTCGGTCAGCGCGACCTTGGCGGAGGCCCCGATCCCGCCGGCGCCGAGCCGCGCGCCGACGTCGAAGCGCCGCCCCAGGCCGTAGCGGACGGCCACGTTGGCGGTCGGGAGCCAGCCACGCCCCTCCACGCCCCACAGGCCGGGCTCGAGGCCCACCTGGACGGAGCCGGGCGCGATGGGCCGCGCGGTCTGGACCGTGCCGACGGTCGCGCAGCCGCCCGCGCCCGACCCGAGCACCATGGCGGCGATCCCCAGCAGGAACGTGCGCATCTTCTCCTCCAGGAGAGAAGGTAGGCGCACGAGACGATGGGGAGGCCCTCCCCGGAGGCCGCGTGGAGGGGGCTCAGGCCCGCTCGCCGAGCTCCGTCCAACGCGCCCAGAGCGCGTCGATCTCGACGGGCAGGGCGGAGAGGCGTCGGGAGAGGCCGGTCGAGTCGACGGAGGCGTCCCGCCACGTGGCGGGGTTGGCGAGCCGGGCGGTGAGCTCGGCCTGCTCGGCCTCGAGCTTGTCGATCCGCGCGGGGGTCTCGTCGAACTCCTTCTGCTCCTTGAAGGAGAGCTTGCGCCGGGGTGCCGACGGCTTGGGCGCGGCCACGGCCGCGGGCTGGATCGCCTTGGCGTCGGCCTTGGGCTCCACCTTCGCGTCCGGGCGGGCCTTCGCGGCCTCGGCGCGGGCCGCTTCGGCGCGGGCGCTCTGCGCGGAGAGGTATTGGAGGCGGGACGCGTAGCGGACGACCTTCCCCTCCCCCTCGAACGCCAGGACGCCGGTGCACACGCGGTCGAGGAACGCACGATCGTGGGTCACGATGATGGCGACGCCGTCGTACGCGAGGAGGGCCTCCTCCAGGACGCGCATCGTCTGGAGGTCGAGGTCGTTCGTGGGCTCGTCGAGGAGCAGCAGGTTGCTGCCCTGGAGCAGGAGCTTCGCGAGGAGGAGCCGGGCGCGCTCGCCGCCGGACAACGCGCGCACGGGGCGCGTGAAGAACTCGCGGGTGAAGAGGAAGCGGCCCAGGAAGCTCGCGACGTGGACGAAGCCGTCCCCCACCTTGACCTGGTCGTTCCCGCCGCCGGCGGCCTCGAACACGGTCTGATCGAGGTCGAGGCCCGTGCGCTCCTGGTCGAGCACGCTGGCCCGGACGCGCGCGCCGCGGACGAGGGCGCCCTTGTCGGGCTGATCCTGCCCCATGATGAGGCGCAGCAGCGTGGTCTTGCCGATGCCGTTCGGCCCGAGGATGCCGATGCGGTCCCCCGCGACGAGCCCGAAGTCCACGTTGTTCATGAGCGTGCGGCCGCCGAACGCCTTCGTGATGCCGTGGCCCTCGAGCACGGTGCCGCCGTGCTTCAGGCCGGTGCGCAGATCGAGGGCGAAGCCGGGATCCTTCTTGAACCCGCGCGCCGACTGCAACGCCGCGAGGCGCTCGAGCCGGGCCTTCTGCTTCACGGAGCGGGCCGCCGGCGAGCGGGACGCCCACTCGGCCTCCCGCGCGATCATCGAGAGCCGCTGATCGTCCGCGCGCTCCAGGTTGGAGCGGCGCTCGGCGCGCTCGATCAGGTAGTCCGCGTAGCTGCCGTCGTACGAGACACAGACGCCGTCCTCGACCTCGATGATCCGGGTGGCGACGGCCTCGAGGAGGTAGCGGTCGTGCGTGACGATGACCACCGCGCCGCGCTGGCCCGCGAGCCAGGTCTGGAGCCACTCGACCGTGTCGGCGTCGAGGTGGTTGGTGGGCTCGTCGAGCAGGAGGAGGTCGGGGGCCCCGAGCAGCGCGCGGGCGAGCGCGACGCGGCGCCGCTCTCCGCCGGAGAGGCGATCGACGCGGGCGTCCCGCGGGGGGGCGCCGACGCGGGACAACATCGCGTCGACCGTGTGGGAGACATCCCACCCACGCTCGTCGAGCTGCTGTTGGAGGGTGTCCGCGAGGCGCTGGTCCCCACTGGTGAGGGCCTCCTCCCACGCGGTGAGGAGCTCGGCGTGCCACCGGACGGCGTCGTCCGCGGCGTCCCCGACGGTCTCGCCGGGGAGCACGGGATCCTGGTCGAGGAGGGCGATGGTGCCCTTGGCGAGCACGTCCCCGTGGTCGGGGGCGACGGCCCCGCCGAGGATCTTCAGGAGCGTGGACTTGCCACATCCGTTGACGCCGACGAGGCCGACGCGCTCGCCGGAGCCGATCGACAGATCGACTCCGCGCAGGACGGGACGGTCAGCGTAGACCTTTTCGATAGCGCGGGCGCGGAGCAGTTCCATGGGACACGGCGGTTAGCGCGTCGCGGGCCTCCTGACGATGCCGCGGGACCAATCAGGGCGCCAGGTCACCGCCTGCGACAGGCACCCACCAGTGCCCCTGCCCGATGTCCACGGGTGCCTGCGACAGCCGCTGCCGCGTGCCCCCGGACAACGAGCACAACACGCGCCCGCGCAGCGCGTAGCCGTTCTCACGGCGCGGGTAGTCGTCGCGCACGTTCACGCTCGACGGCAACCCGATGGTCTCACCCTGCGCGCCGGGGGACGTGGTCCCGGCGTACCACCACCCGACGACGACGCCGGTGGCACCCTGGCAGTTGGACGGGGCGCCGGAGGCGGACGTGAACGGCTCGGGCGCCGGGGCCCTGGCCGTAGAGGCCACGGCGGGCGGCTCGGTGGCGGCCGGGGCAGGCGCCGCGGGCGCGGGCGACACGGCGACCGGGGGATCTGCCGGTTCAGGGGCCGGCGGGTTGGACGGCGCCACGGGTGCCACGTCGGTGGGGACTGGCTCGGTCGGCACCGGCTCGCTCGCCACGGCGGGGACCGCGGCTTCGGGGGGATCGACCGGAGCAGGCGCGGGCGCCACTGCCGCCGACGATCCCGTCGTCGTCGGGCTGGTAGCGGGGGTCCCCTCCCCTCGCCCGCCGAAGATCCACCACCCCCCGACCAGCGCCGTCACGACGAGCGCGGAGGCGAGCGACACGCCCGCCGCGACGCCCGAGAGCCCCGCGCGCCGCGGCGGCGGGCCGCGGAGGAGCGCGCAGGCCTCGGCGAGGTTGCCATCTTCGGGGGCGGCGGCGCACGCGGCGTCGGCGAGCCGGAGGAGCGCCCCGCTGGCACGCGCCTCGGTGAGGAGGGCGGACCAGGCGGCGCGGGCGTCCTGGGAGCCGGCGGCGGAGGATTGGGCGTCCGGAGGCACGCCGGCGGCGCGCGCGAGACGCTCCCGGGCGTCCGCGGTGGGGAAGCGGCGGGCAAAGAAGCCGGCCAGCTCGTCGCGGGTGGCGTCGTCGAGTTCCATGGCCGGCATGGTACCGCACGAGGCGCGGCCCACCGACAGGCCGCGGCCTCCCGGCGACCTGCGCATCCGGTCGACGCGCGCTACCTGCGCGCATGCGCCTCCCGCCGCTGCATGGCCTGGACCTCGACCGCACGCTCCACGATGCGGCGGGCCCCGTGCTCCTCGTCATCACCCGCCCGGGCTGCGGCGCATGCCGCGCGGTCAAGGCCGCGCTCGCCGACGTCGAGCCCATCGAGGGGCTCACGGCCTACGAGGTGGATGCCACCGACGCCCCGGCCCTTGTCGAGGAACTCTCCCTCTCTCACCTGCCTGCGCTGTGGATCCTCGTCGGTGGAGAGCCTGTCACGGAGGTGCCCGCGTCTCCCGCGGCCCCGCGCCTCGCTCATGCCCTGCAGGCCGCCATCGCCGGGCCATGAGCCCCACGCCGCGACAAGTTGTGTCAGGTTCGCCCACCAACTTTGACAGTTGACGCAGCGTGTGGCCGACACCCACGCTTGGGTATGCGCAGAACCCAGACGCTCCTTGCCCCGGTGCTCCTCCTCGCGGCCTGCGTGTCCGACGACGACAACCTGAACCCCGTCCCCGACGACCCCGCCCCGGATCCCGCCACGCGGACCGAGACCGTGGGGGACGCGCCCCTGCGGCTCCCGGTGCGGCACGACGGGGTACCCAACCCGGCCTACGTCTTCGCGGAGACCCTCGCCGACGACGCCCGCGCCCAGACCCCGCCCGACGACCGGACAGACAGCCCGGCGTGGGAGGCCTTCTACGACCCCAACGCCGTCCACGAGGTGCGCATCCTGCTCTCGCCGGAGGCGCGCGACGACCTCGAGCGGGACGGCCGCAACTGGGTGCCCGCGTTCGTGACGGTCGACGGGATCGAGTTCCCCAACGCCGGGGTGCACCGGAAGGGCAGCACCACGTGGCAGGGGCTCTCGCAAAAACCTTCCATGAAAATCAAGCTGCAGGAGTACGGCGAGGGGCCGCGGCTCATCGGGCTGGAGCGCATCACGTTGAACAACATGGTGAGCGACCCCGCCCAGGCGCGAGAGGTCATCGCGCTGCGGCTGTGGCGGGCGCTCGGCGCGGTCGCCACGCGGGCGAGCTGGGCGAAGCTCTGGATCGACGACCAGCCCTACGGCGTCTACAGCAACATCGAGTCGCTCGACGACGAGTGGCTCCAGCGGCGCTACGACCGGTACGACGGCGACCTCTGGGAGGCCAACGACGACGCCGACTTCACGGCGGGCGGGCTCCCCGCCTGGGAGCTCGCCGAAGGCTTGGGTGACACCACCCGCCTCGAGGCCTTGGCCGACGCCCTGAACGGAGATGCTCCGACCTTCGAGCAGCAGGTCGGGCACCTCGTCGACACCGACCAGTTCCTCCAGTACTGGGCCACCTGCCTCGTGACCGGCGCGACGGACGGCTACCCCTTCCACCTCAACGACGCCTACATGTACGCCGACCCCGCGGATGGCGGCCGGTTCGACTTCGTGCCCTGGGGCATGGACGAGGCGTGGGACGTGACCTTCAACCCGTGGGTCGACGGGCTGCTCGCGCGCGCCTGCGAAGCGGACGCGGACTGCGCGGCCCGCCTCGACGCGGCCGTGCTCGCCGCGCTCACGACGCTGGAGGGCCTCGACGTCGACGCCATGGTGAGCGAGGCCTACAGCGTCAGCGAGCCCCTGCTCTCGGACGACGAGCGCCGGCCGTACACCGGGGCCGCGGTCGCCATCGCCCGCGCCGAATTGCGCGCCCGGATCGCGGCGTGGCCCGGCCTGGTCCGGCAGCAGCTGGGGCTCTGAATCGCGCAATCTCCGAGGACATGGAGCTTTGAGGCGAGCTCCGCGTGATTACCCTCCGCACATGAACGTCTTTCGCCACCTCCTGGTGCCCACCGACTTCTCGGAGACGGCCGCCCACGCCCTCCGCCTCGCCGTCCGGCTGGCCCGGGAGGGCGGCGCCGCGGGCAACGTCCGGCTGACCCTCCTCCACGTCGGCTCCCTTCCGCAAGCGGCGACCTTCGACTTCCCGACCTACGGCGTACCGATGCCGGAGACGTTGGTCCAGCTCCAACGGGAGCTGATGGCCGAGCGGAGCCACGCGCTGGAGCGGCTCGCGCGGGAGGAGATCCCGCCCGAGGTCACGTGGGACCCCAAGCTGCGCGAGGGCTATCCGCCGGAGGAGATCCTCGTGGAGGCGCGCGCGGGCACCTACGACCTCATCGTCATGGGCACCCACGGCCACACCGGCCTCAAGCATGCGCTGCTGGGCTCGGTGACGGAGCGGGTGCTCCGGCAGGCCCCGATCCCGGTGCTGGTGACCCACTGATCGTCGCTCGTCGTCACTCGCCCGGGGGCAACCCGTCGAGCAGGCGCGAGCGCACCAGCCCCATCCGCTGAAGCCGATAGGTGACCGCCGCGCGCACGACCCCGCCCGCGTAGCGCGCGGCCCGCGGCGCGCTGATCGAGGAGGACTCCGCCGTGTAGCGTGCGGGGCACGCGACCTCACCGATCTCCAGGCCCAGGTGCACCGCCTGGACGAGCACCTCGTTGTCGAACACGAAGTCGTCCGCGTTGCGCTCGAACGGGATGGCGGTCAGCGCGGCCCGCGACCACGCGCGGTACCCCGAGTGCCACTCGGCGAGCGCCCGATCGAGCAGCACGTTCTCGAGCGTGGTGAGCGCGTGGTTCCCCACGAGCCGCCACCACGGCATGCCGCCGTGCCGGGCGCCGCGCCCCAACACGCGGGACCCGAGCACGAGGTCGTACTGCCCCAGCGCCACGAGGGAGGCCATCGCGGGGACGAGCCGGGGGTCGTACTGACCGTCGGGGTGGAGCATCACGACCACGTCCGCGCCGGCGTCCAGCGCGGCGCGGTAGCAGGTCTTCTGGTTGGCGCCGTAGCCGCGGTTGGCGGGGTGCACGCGGGTCTCGACGCCGAGCGCCCTCGCGGTGAGGACGGTGTCGTCGGTGCTCGCGTCGTCCACGAGCAGCACGGCATCGACGACGCCCGGGGGGATGGCCGCGAGGGTCGCGGCGAGCGTACGGGCGGCGTTGTACGCGGGGAGCACGACGTGGACGCGCTTGCCGTGGATCACGCGGGGGTCAGACCACGAGCGTCGCGAACGGACCGCGCACGGCAAGGGTGAACGCCACGCTGAACCAGGCCTCGGTGTCGAGCCCGGAGCTCCCCTTCCGGGCGACCACGACCACCTGGGCACCGTGGTCGGCGACGGCGTCCCGAAGCTCGCTCCCGGCGTGCCCGTAGCGCAAGACCTCGACCGCGCCGGGCACGATCGCCCGCAACGGCGCGAACGCCCGCTCCGCGTGGGCCGCGAGGGCGTCCCGCCACACCTGCGCCGGGATGCCGAACTGCTCCGGCTGGGCGACCAGCGCCCGGTCGGCATCGACGACGTTCACCAGTGTCACCGACGCGCCGGTGGCCGTGGCGAGCGCCGCCGCGGCCTGGGCGACCCGGACAGAGTCCGGACCGGGCTCGACTCCGGCGACGATCGAGGTGATGGCGGCGACGGGCTCGTGCACCACCATCAAGGGGCGGGTGGCCTCGTGCAGGAGCTTGCGGGCCGTGCTCCCGAGCAGGAGCCCCAGGAGCGGCGAGCGCCCCCGCGAGCCGAGCACCACGAGGTCGGCGGCGATCCGCTCGGCCTCCGCGGCGATGGCCACCGCGGGCTCCCCGTGGAGCAGGCGGATCTCCGCGGGCGACGAGAGCGTGGCGGAGGCCTCGGTGAGGACCGCGGTGGCGTCGGCCTCGGCGGAGACGCTCCCCGCCCCGATTGCCGCGAGGAGCTCGTTCCGGGGCAGCACGTACACGAGCGTAACGACGGCCTGCGTGCGCGCGACGATGACGCGCGCGTGAGCCAGGGCCGCGCGCGCGGGGTCGGAGCCATCAAAGGGGACCAGGATCCGGATCACGCTTCCCTCCGCGTCCCAAATGTAGCCCTCCGGACCGGTTCCCGCCCCCGCGGCAGCCGACCGGAGCGGCGGCCGGCGCTCGGGCCGGCCGGCTCGGACCGGGCGGGCCGGGCCGCCCCATCGTCAGGCCACGCTCCTAGCCCGGGCCAGCCACGCGCGGAGCGCGTGCCCGGAGGGTGGCGACGGCGCGCTCGGGCGCCGGGCCGCCCACGTCTGCTTATTGTCAGACTTCCCGGTCGGCTTTGAGATCCGCGTGGGCTCGGCTACATCGGGACCGTGCCCATCTCGCCGTTCCTCGTCGTGCTCGCCGTGCTCGCGTCGGGCTGCGCCGCGCCCGAGGCGCCGGAGGGGACGGACGGCCCCACGGACAGCGGGACGCCGCCCGATCTCTCCGTCGAACCCTCGCTCACGGCGGAGGAGGTCGCCGCCGAGGTCGAGGCCGTGTTCGCGAGCGGGTTTCCGGACGCGCGCGCGATCCAGGCCGCCTACCTCGGCTTGATGGGCGCGGGGGACGACGGGTGCCCGGGCGACGCCACCCAGCTCACGGGGCGGGTCCCGGTGAACGGGTGCTCGTCCGAGGGCGGGTACTTCTACCTGGGCGTGTCCGCGTGGATCCACACCGAGGAGTGGGACGACGTCGGCAACCCGAGGGTCACCGATTCGCTCGACGGGGACTTCGAGATCGACCTCCCCACGGGCGAGCGGTTCCAGGCGGGCGGCTTCGCCACCTACTCGCACGTCGGCAACGAGCTTCAGTGGGTCGCGCGGAACTACGTGTCGGGAACCTGGTCGTTCGATGGCGCGCCCGGGCCGCTCGGCGAGGGGATCAGCGCCGCGGTCGGGGTCCGCGTGGAGTCCGCGCCCGAGACGCGCTCCGTCGAGGTGACGGGCGCCACGTCCTCCGGGGAGCACGCCGCGCTCTTCGAGGACTTCCGGCTGGACACCCTCGAGTGCGCTGGAAACCCCACGGGCGCGATGCGGCTGCGGGGCTCCGACGGCCTCTGGTACGAGCTGCGGTTTGCCGACGACTGCTCGGGCTGCGGGGACGTGTCCTTCTTCGACTCGACGCCGCTGGGGGTCGCGTGCCCCTCGTTCGCGGGCGTGGCCGAGCGGCTGATCCTCGACGCCACGGTGGCGGCCGAATGATCCTCGCGCTGCTCCACGCCTGCGCCCCGGTCGATCCGCCGGCCCCCGCGGTAGCTCCCACCCTCGTGTCGCTCGACGCCCCCCGGCTCCTTCGGCGCATGAGCCTCGATCTACGCGGGGAGCTGCCGAGCGTCGCGGAGCTCGACGCCGTGGAGGCCGATCCCACGCGGCTCGACGCCCTGCGGGACGCGATGTTGGAGGATCCGCGCCTGGAAGCGCGCCTCGTCGAGCTCTTCGCCGAGCGCTTCCTCACGCTGCTCGACGTGTACGAGGTGAAGCACTACGACTACCACCTCGGGCCGGAGGACGAATACCGCTTCGAGCGCGCCGTCGGCGAGGAGCCGCTGCGGATCATGGCGTACGCGGCCATGCACGACCTGCCGTGGTCCGAGATCGTGACCGGCGATTGGACGATGGCCGACGAGATGCTCGCGTCCATCTGGCCCGTCACCTACCCGGAGGGGGCGACCGGCTGGCAGGTTTCGCACTACACGGACGGCCGACCGGCCGCTGGGGTGTTGGCCACCAACGGGCTCTGGTGGCGCTATGTCACCAACCCTTCCAACATGAACCGGGGCCGCGCCGCGGCGATCGAGCGCCTGTTCTTGTGCGAGGACGTGCTGTCCCGGCCCGTGAGCTTCTCCGCGAGCGTGACGCTGGCGACCGGCACGGACGACGCCATCCGGACCAACGAGGCGTGCATCGCGTGTCACTCCTCGGTCGACCCCCTCGCGGCGGCGCTCTTCGGCTTCTACTGGTACACCCAGTACAACGCCGCGGAGATGACAACCTACCACCCCGAGCGCGAGACCCTGGCGCACCTCGACACCTACCTCGGGGTGGAGCCCGCGTGGTTTGGTACGCCGCTGGCCGGGCTCGCCGACCTGGGGACGCACGTCGCCGCGGACCACCGGTTCGAGCGCTGCGCCGCCGAGAGCGCCGTCGAGATGTTGTGGCGCCGATCGGTCACCACCGATGACTTCGACGACGTCGAGGCGATCCGCGCGCGCTTCGTCGCGGGCGGCCTGAGCTACCGGTCGTTGCTCGCCGACGTGACCGATGCGCCGGCGTACCGGGCCGGCAGCCTCGGCGCGGCCGCGGATGACGCCACCGACGCGCGCGAGCGCACCGAGCGGATGATGACGGCGCCGCTCTTGGCCTCCTCCGTGGCGGGGCTGACCGGGTTCGCGTGGACCTGGTCGGGCGCGGATCAGCTCGCCAACGACGTGGGCGGCTACCGCACGCTGGCCGGCGGGGTGGACGGCGAGAACGTCACCGCCCCGCAATCGGATCCGGGCCTCACCTGGGCGTTGGCGGTGAAGCGGCTCGCGGAGGGCGCCGCCGACTGGTCCGTCCGCACCGAGCTGGCCGGCGGTCCCGACGGCGAGGGCCTCCTCCACTACGTCGCCGCCGAGGATCGCCCGGGCGACGCCGCGTTCACCCAGGAGCTCGACGAGCTGTACTGGCGCCTCTACGCCCGCCGGGCCGACGCCGCGTGGCGGACGAGCGCCGAGACGTTGTGGAGCGCGGCCGCCGAGGGGCGCGACGCCCAGGGCGCGTGGATCGTGCTGGTGTCGGCGATGATCCGCGATCCCGACTTCGTGGGGTACTGAATGGCCCTCTCCCGACGGAAGCTGCTCACGCGCGGCCTTGCGCTCGCGGCCGCCGGGCTCTGGGTGCCCCGTCGGCTGGCGGCGGCGCCGGTGCCGAGCGCGGAGCGGAAGTTCCTCTTCGTGTTCGCGCGCGGCGGGTGGGATACCACCTGTGTTTTCACGCCCTTGTTCGGCAACCCCTACGCCGATGTCGAGGCCGACGCCACGACCGCCGAGGCCAACGGCATCACCTACGTGGACCGCGCGACCCGCCCCTCCGTGCGCGGGTTCTTCGAGCGTTGGGGCGACCAGACGTGCGTGCTCAACGGGGTGGAGGTCCGCAGCGTGACCCACGAGCGGTGCCGCCGCATCGTGCTCACGGGGAGCTCGGACGCCGCCTCGGACGACTGGCCGACGAACATCGCGGCGCGGTCGGCGCTGTCCCTCGCGTGCCCCTACCTGGTGCTCGGCGGGCCGGCCTACACCGCGAAGTTCACGTCCGAGGTCGTGCGCGTCGGCTCGGACGGGCAGCTCTCCGACTTGTTGAGCGGGGAGGCGCTCGAGCGCTCCACCCTCCCCGTCGTCAGGATGGACGGCTCCCTGGAAGCCCTCGGCGACACCTTCGTCCGCGAGCGCGCTGCGCAGGCCGCGGCGTCCGCCTCCTCCGGGGGCGCGGCCCGGTACGCGGCCCGCTACGCCACCGCGCTCGAGCAGCTCGACCAGCTCCGCGACGCGGGCGCGGGGCTGGATCTCGGCGGGGGCCCGACCGGGTGCTCGGTCGACGTGGTCGGGAACGCGTCGAAGATCTTCGACTGCTTCGAGCTCGGCTTGTCCCGGTGCGGCATCGTCGAGTCGCTCGGGTGGTGCGACTCCGGGTGGGACACCCACGCCGACAACACGCTCCAGGACGTGAACTTCGAGGATCTCTTCCGGTACCTCGACACCATCCTGCTCGACCTCGAGGGGCGGACCAGCGTGTCGGGGGCGCCGCTCGCGGAGGAGGTCACCATCGTGGTCATCTCCGAGATGGGGCGCGAGCCGACCGCGAACACGTGGGGCGGCAAGAACCACTGGACCTACACCTCCGCGATGTTGATCGGCGCGGGCGTGCGGGGCGGCCAGGTCATCGGGCAGCTCGACGACAACGCGCACGGCGTGCCGGTGGACCTCGCCACGGGCGACACCGCCGAGGCCGGCACCGCGCTCACGGCCGGCCATCTCGGCGCGACGCTCTACGCGCTCGCGGGCCTCGATCCGCTCGAGATCAACCCGCAGTACGAGGCGATCGCGGGCGCGCTGGTCTGAGACACCGCGACTAGCGTACGAAGAGCTTCATCAGCGTGTCGAACATCTTGCCGTAGGGCGGCCGCAGGGTGGCGGTGCCGTTGAGGCGGGTCTGGTAGAAGACGCTCTTCTCGTGGCTGAACGTGCGGAATCCGTCGAACCCGTGGTAGCGACCCATGCCGCTCGCGCCGACGCCGCCGAACGGCATGTCGTGCTGCGCCATGTGGTAGAGCGTCGCGTTGACGGACGCCCCGCCCGACGTCGTGCGCGTGAGCACGTCCTCCGCGCGCGCGCTGTCGTCGTCGAAGTAGTAGAGCGCGAGCGGGCGCGGGTGGTCGTTCACGAAGTGGATCGCGGCGTCCACGTCGGCGACGGGGAGCACGGGCAGGATCGGCCCGAAGATCTCGTCCTGCATCACGGCCATGTCGGGCGTGGCGCCGAGCACGAGCGTCGGGAAGAACTTGCGGGAGCCGCCCACGCTCTCCTTCGCCGGGTTGATCTGCCGGATGGTGGCGCCCTTCTTCACGGCGTCGGCCAACAACGCGTCGAGGCGCGCGTGGTGCCGGTCGCTGATGATGCTGGTGTAGTCAGGGTTGTCGACGATGCGCGGGTACATCTGCGCGACGGCGCGCTCGTACCCGGCCACGAAGGCGTCGACCTTGTCGGGGGCCACGAGCACGTAGTCCGGCGCGATGCAGGTCTGCCCGGCGTTGAGCAGCTTGCCGGCGGCCACGCTCTCGGCGGCCCGGGCGGCATCATAGGAGGCGTGCACCACGACGGGGCTCTTGCCGCCGAGCTCCAACGTGACCGGCGTGAGGTTCTCGGCCGCCGCGCGCATCACCGCGCGGCCGACGGACGTGGACCCGGTGAAGAACAGGTGGTCGAACGGGAGCGACGCGAAGGCCGCGCCCACGTCGGCGCCGCCGGTCACGACATCGACCTGCTCGGGCGTGAACACCGCGCGCACCATCGCCAGGACCTGCTCGCCGGTGCGCGGCGTCAGCTCCGAGGGCTTGATGAGCACCCGGTTCCCCGCCGCCACCGCCGCCGCGAGCGGCATCACCGCGAGCTGGAAGGGGTAGTTCCACGGCACCACGATCCCCACCACGCCGAGCGGCTGGCGGATGAGCCGCGACGACCCCGGCAGGAACCCCCAGAACGTCGACCGCGCCTCCGGCCGAGCCCACGCCCGCAAGTGCGCCCGCGTGTGCTGCAGGTCCGTCGCCGCCAGCGCCAGCTCCGCCGCGATGGTCTCGTGCCGCGAGCGATGCCCGAAGTCGTCGCTGATGGCCCGCGCGATGTCCTCCTGGTGCGCCACGATCCAGGCCTGCATCTTCTCGAGCGACACCAGCCGCGCCGTCACGTCCGGCGGCGCCCCCTGCGCCCGCCACGCCGCCCGCAACCGCTCGAACGGCCCCCGTACGACCGCCTCGGCTCCCGGCGCCAGACTCTCCACAGACCCATCACTCGGCACGCTCAAGAGCACCTCGCCCCCCGGCCTCTAAGCGCTCGAGACGAGGCTTTCCAGCGGATGACTCGTGGGGAACCAGGGGGGGGGCCCGGCGGTGGTTCTCGGCGTCGGCCCGCCGGCGCCCCAACCCCCACCCAAGCGACTCACCAATATCCGTCCGCCGCCGACATCCTCAGCTCCCAGATCCGCCGCGCATCCAACGCTCCCTCCGGCGGCGCCCCCGGCCCGGTCCGGAGCTGCACGAGAAGGTCGTTCATCCGCCGCGCGCCCTCGGGGTCCGACTCCAGGAGGTTGCGCTCCTGGAAGGGGTCTCCCGACAGGTCGTGGAGGGCGTACTTGCCGGCATCCGGCCGGTAGTCGAGGACGAAGTTGGTGAGCTCGGGATCGAGCGCGCTGCGGTTGTGGAAGAACGCACGCACCGACCAGAGGCGGGTGCCGGAGCGGACGGAGAGCATGTCGCCGAACTCGCCGTAGGCGGTGGCGGCGGGGTCGGTGGCGAACGAGGCGGCGAGCAGATCCTGGCCGGGGATCCCCGCGGGGACGACGGCGCCGCCGCGCGCGAGGAGGGTCGGGAGGAGGTCGACCAGCTCGACGACCTGGGCCTCCACCCGCGCCGGCGGGACGTCGGCGGGGCCTATGAGCGCGAGCGGCACGTGGAGCGTGCGGTCGAGGAGCAGGTCGTTCCACGAGCGATCGCGCAGCGCCTGCGCGGGCACCGCGGCGTCGCCCAGGTTGATGCCGTTGGTGCCGAAGACCGCCGCCCACGTGGCGCGGGGCGAGCCGGCGCGGAGGCTGTCGAGGAGGCCCTTCACCGCGCGGCCGGCGCTCCGGGAGGCCTGCTGGTAGGCGTCGATGACCGTGGGGCGGTCGATGCGCGTCGGCGCGCCGCCCTGCCCGGCGAGATCGAGGCCCATCCGGGCGCGGAGCGCGGGGGCGTGGCGGGCGTCGAGGTCCGAGACGGCGACCACGAGGAGCCGCGGGCGCGTCGCGTCCTCGTTCCACCACGCCTCCGAGAGCGTCCGCACGCGCTCCCAATCGGTGGCGCGGTCCTCCCAGCGCCGCGAGGCGACGATCGCGTCCTGGAACAGCGGGGCGAGGCGCTCGGCGCCGTGCACGTCCGCCGTGACGAGCGCGGTCCGGTAGCCGTAGAGCGCGAGCACGCCCGGGAGCGTCGGGACCGTCGCGGGCACCTCGGTGCACCACGGGGCCTGGGCGGCGGTGTCGCCGGGATCGCTCGGGAACCCGCAGAGCGGCACGGCCGAGGGGTAGCGACCGGTGAGGAGGCTCCCGAGGCTCACGAAGGTGGACGGCGACTGGGCGTACGCGTTCGCGTAGACGACGCCGCGCTCGCCGGCGAAGGCCTCGAAGAACCAGTCGCTCGAGCGCGAGAGCGAGTCCGAGCGGAGCCCCGCGACCCCGACGAGGACCATGTCGGGTGCGGTCTCCGGCGTGGTGTGCGTCACGACGGTGGCTGCCGGCGCGGGCGCCTCCGTGCACGCGGAGAGCAGGGCGAGGATCATCCGGCCTCCTCGCGCGTGGCGGCGTGGGCGAGCCCCACGACCGCGAGCATCGCGACGGTCGACGCGAGGGCGGGGATCCGCAGCGCGCCGTCGTCGGGGAGCCAGACCAGGGTGGCGAGGGCAAGGGCGCCGAGGTTCGCGGCCGGGACGGCCAGGAGGGAGGCGGTGAGCAGCGCGCGTGCCGGGCGCTGGACCCGCGCGGGCAGCGAGGGGCGCGAGAGGGACGCACCGAGGACCACGAGCACCACCGGGAACGCCAACGCCCGGAGCCCGTGCGCCACCGCGGCCACGGCCTGGAGCGCCCGCCACACGCCGAAGCGGACGCCACCGCGCACCGCCGTCAGCGCCGCGGTCCCCTCCCCGCGCGCCGCCGCCCCCTGCGCCGCCTGCTGGTGGATGCCGCCCGCGATGTCCATCAACGCCCACTCGTCGCGCACGTGGGCCGGGAAGAGCGCGAGGCCGCTCCCGGTCGTGAACGCGCGCATCCAGCGCTTCTCCGCCGGGGCGCTCCACGCGAGCACGGGCACGGTCGTCATGCCCGGCGCGGCGTCGGCGAGGCCCTGGAAGCTCGACTTGATCGGGAAGAACAGGGTCACGCCGAGCGCGACGGCGGCGAGGAGCCCCATCGCGCGCGAGGTCCAGCGCTGGGCCGCGGTGGTGGACGAGGCCGTCGCGAGCAGGCCCGCCACGAGGCCGAGGAGCGCCACGTCCTCCCACTCCGCGATCCGGGCGCGGCCGAGCTCGATCCAGGGGAAGGTCGCGTTGTGGGCGGCGGGGAGCCCCGCGCGGAGGAGGAGCGCGGCGACCAGGAGCGCGCCGACGCGACGCCCCGCCGCGCGGCCGGGGCCCAGGAGCGCCACGAGCGCGGCGGTGAGGGCGCCGCCGAGCGCCCAGGCCTCGAACAGCGGGAACGGGAGCGCCGGATCGAGGCGGTGGACCCCGACCGCCGAGAACGTCACGACGGCGAGGGCCGCGGCGAGGCGGCGGGCGCGGGACGCGGCATCTTGCGGGACGGGCTCGACGGCGAGGCGGTGGAGACGGGCGAGCATCGGGGCCCGTAGCGTACCAGAGGGAACGGGGCCGCTAAGGGGCCGGACAGGCGGCCGAAGCCTCCGCGAGCGCCTCCTCCACGGCAGCGTCGGACGTGCACGCTGCGGACGACCAGCTCTCCGCCTGGCACCGGTACCACTCGCCGTACACGGCCTCCGCTTCGGGCGACCAGATGGGGCAGGCGGCATCGGCCTCGTAGGCGCGCGTGTCGGCCCCGACGCCCTCGGCGCACGCGTAGGCCACCTCGGCCCAGTCCTCGCAGGCGTTCTCCGCGCAGCCGAGGAGCAGCGCGAGCAGGAGGCTCACGCCGACCGGCGGCGGCGCGCGAGGAGCGCCAACGTCGTGAGCGTGGCCAGCATCGACCCCGTGGGGGCCGAGGCGCCGTCGCACGCGCAGCCGGAGGGCTCGTCCTCGTCGGGGTTGCCCGCGTCGGTGTCCGCGTCGGCGTCCGTGTCGGTATCGGTGTCGGTGTCCGTGTCGGTGTCCGAGTCCGTGTCGGTGTCGGTGTCGGCGTCCCCGTCCGCGATGGTCGCCTCGATCCAGTCCACGTAGAGGTCCACCCGCGTGTCGCCCGAGGTGCTCCCGGCGCAGAGCGTGCCGTCCGTGTCGCGCCCGAACGAGTGCGCGGCGACGAGCGTGGGCGCCCCGGCCTCGTCGAGCCGGAACACGGGGCCGCCGGAGTCGCCGCCGCACGTGGCCGCCCCACGGAAGTCGTAGCCCAGCAGGAACTCGTCCTCGAACCCCACCACCGGCATGTCGGCATACCGCTTGAAGTACCCGGAATCCCCCGCGTAGTCGCCGGTCGCACCCCAGCCTACCCACCGGAGGATCTCCCCCTGGCTCGGCGGGATGGTCGCCAGCGGGATGGGGTCGAGCTCGATGGCCTCCGAGAGGTGGACGAAGCCGAGGTCGTGGTCGATGACCGAGCCGTCCCCCGACACGTAGTAGTCGGGGTGCGGAAACCAGTCGTCGGCGGGGATCTCCGGGGTGTCGGGGGTCCACGCGTTGCCGACGGACACGTGCATCTCGGTGAGCCCGTAGCCGTAGGGATCCACCGTGCAATGCGCCGCGGTGAGCACCCAGCGCGGTGCCACCAGCGTGCCGGTGCAGATGTACACGCTGCTCCAGCCGGCGTCCGCGTGCCGGAGGAGCACGGCTTGCGGGTAGAGGCTGGTGAGCTCTCCATTGACGATCGGCGGCGGGCTCTCAGCGCGCGCGGCCGCGAGGAGCGAGAGGAGGGCGAGCGACATGCCCGCGGTCTATCCCTTCGGCGCGACCTCTTCCGTGTACAGCGTCAGCAACGTCACGAGCATCGCGACCAGCACGGGCCCGATGAGCACGCCGACGATGCCGAGCCACTGGAGCCCCCCGAGCACGCCGAGCAGGATGAGCAGGGGGTGGATGCCGGACTGCCCGCGCACGATCAGCGGGCGCACGACGTTGTCGATCGAGGCGGTCACGATCACGGACCACGCGAGGACGAAGGCGGCGCGCCACCACTCGCCGACGACGAGGAGGTTGGCCGTCAGCGGGACCCAGACCAGCGCCGTGCCGACGAACGGCACGTAGGTCAACACGCCGGTGAGGATGCCGTAGACGAAGGGGCGCTCGACCCCGGCGATCCCGTACCCGAGCGTGGCCACCGCCCCCTGGAGCACGCCGCAGACGAGGCCGGCGAGCACGACGTTGCGGGCGAAGCTCGCGAAGACCTCGAAGAGGCGCTGCTGGTAGGACGGCGCGAGCGGAGAGACGCGGCCGATCCAGTCGAGGAGCTCGGGGCCACGCGCCAGGAGCGTGACGACGGAGAGGAAGAACACGACGATGTCGAGGGCGACCCCGGCGGTCTGCGTGAAGACGTTCGGCAGGCTCGCGGCGAGGCCCCCGGCGATCCCGACCGAGAGCTGCTGGACGCCGTCCTCGACCGCCACCGCGAGCTCGGCGCGGTCCACGCCGAAGTCGTCGAGCCAGCTGATGAGCCGCGGGGAGGCGAGGGCGTCGAAGATGCGGTCGAGCCCGCCCTCGCGGATGGCGAGGACCACGGCGTTCGCGATGCGGAGGAGCTCGCGCGAGAGCAGCCACGCGAGCCCGCCGAGCGGCCCGAACACGCCGACGGTGAGGAGGGTCGTCGTGGTGACGGACGCCAGGTACGAGCGCCCGCGCAGGAGGCGCATCGCCCCGACCTGGACGGGCGCGGCGAGCACCGCGGTGATGAGCGCGATGGTGAGCACCTGGAAGTACGGGTGCAGGAGCCAGCCCACGCCCAGGAGCGTCGCCACGAGCAGGAAACGGAACGCGTTCGAGCGGCCGGCGGCCGTTGAATCAACGGGCATAGAGGTGGATGGAGCTCGCGGCGTCCATCGCGATGCGGAGCGCTTCGCCGCCATCGGCGTGGCGGACGACCAGGTTGCCGTCGGAGAGGAAGGTCTGCTTCCAGTCGCGGCGGGGTGCCCCGACCGGGAGGAGCTCCTCGCGCACGATCGCGCCGCGGTGGCGCCGCCGGAATGCGTCGAGCCCCTCCACGTGCGCGATGCGACCCTGTCCCTCGGCCCGCTTGAACACGATGGCCGCGCTGAAGGGGCGGGCGGCGGGCGCCTCGCAGCGGCCCCAGCACACGACCCGCGCCCACTCGCGGAAGAGGTCGACGTCGCTCGTGTAGTTCATCAGGTCGACCATGTTCGCGCCGGGCGCGCGGCACGCGATCTCCCCGAAGACGGCCTCGCCGTTGGGCTTGCGGAACCACTCCATGTGGGTGAACCCCGTCCCCATGCCGAGGGCGCCGAGGACGGACCGGCCGAGCGCCACGCCCGGGGCCACCCGCTCGTCGTCCAGGTCGCGGAGGCTCTGGATGATGGGGCTGATCCACTCGTTCTGGCGCGCGACGAGGGCGTTCGGGAAGTACTGGCAGACGCTCTCGTAGACGGGCCGCCCGTCCACGCAGAGGGTCTCGTAGGTGTACTCGTCCCCCTCGATGAACTCCTCGACGCTGACCTCCGGCACGTGCCGGATCTGGTCGAGCACGGCATCGAGCCCACCCGGGCCCTCGACCCGGAAGGTGTCCGCGCTGCCGGCGCCGGCGACGGGCTTCACGATGAGCGGGAAGCCGATGCGTTGGGCGGCCGCCCAGGCTTCCCCCCGGGTCCGGGCGCGCTCCGAGCGAGGGACGCGCAGGCCCGCGGCCTCCACGCGCTCGCGCATGAGCGGCTTGTCCCGGAAGCCGATCACCACGTCCTCGGTGAGACCGGGCACGCCGAAGGCGGCGCGCATCCGCGCGGCGAGGACGGTCAGGGGCTCCCAGTTCGTCTCGATGCGCGTGGGGCGCCGCCCGCCGAGCCAGCCGCCGACCCGGCGGATGACATCGGCCTCGTCCATGATCCGGGGGACGTGCAGGTAGTCGGCGAGGTGCCCGCGGAGCGCGGGGGGCAGCGCTTCGGGGAGGGAGTCCCCCACGCCGAGGACGCGCGCACCGACCTCCGCGAGGCCCCGCGTGAACGCGGCCATCTCGGGGGGGTAGGCGGGCGAGAGGAAGAGGACGTCCATGGGCGACCGCTACGGAGAGGGCGCCCACCTATCACGCCCCGCTCTGCACATGGGCACGGGCTCGCCCGGGCGCTTGCCGGGTGTCGCCGGGCGAGGGATGATGCGCGGCATGTCGCCCGACCGGGCGCAACGAGGCTCGATGTCGGCACCCCTGGTTCACGCTCCTCTTCGCGCCGCCCCGACGGGCGCCCTGCTCGGGCTGCTCGCGACCGCCTCCCTCGCGTGCGGCGGCGGCGGAGAGGCCCCCGCCCCGCCGCCCCCGGCCCCGATCCCCGCCCCCATCCCCGTCGCCACGACGAGCGGCGCCGCGGTCGGCACCGGCGGCCTCGCGGGCGTCAAGGAGCGGGGCACCCTGCGGGTCGCCGCCGATCCCGACGCCGCGCCCTTCCTCACGAAGGGGGCGGACGGAAACTGGGAGGGCTTCGAGTACGCGATCATCCGCTCCATCGCGGACCGCGCGGGCGTGCCGGTGGAGATCGTCGGCGGGACCTTCCCCACCCTCGTCGAGAAGGTCACGTCGGGCGCCGCGGACCTCGCCATCGGCCAGATCGCGCCGAGCGCCGCCTATGGCGACCTCGCCTGGTCCGTCTCCTACCTCCAGTACAGCCTCTGCCTCGTCGTCCCCGCGCAGAGCCCGGTGAAGACCGTCGCGGAGCTGAAGGGCAAGCGCGTCGCCATGTACGACGACGCGGTCGCCAAGCAGGTCGCCGACGTGCTCATCAGCGCCAGCTACGAGCGCGTGCTGTTCGACGACTACGGCTACTTCGAGAAGATGGTGCGCGGGCAGCTCGACGGGATGATCTACGACTGTCCCCTCGCCCGCCACGAGATGAGCACCTACGGCGACAAGCTCCGGATCGCCGAGGACGCCCTGAACGTCGCCACCTACAACGTGGGCGTGCCCTCGCGTGACCCCACGCTCCTCACCGACGTGAACGCGGTGCTCAAGGACCTCGGCGACCAGGGCCTCCTCGCGACGCTCGAGCAGCGCTGGCTCGGCACCACCGCGCCCGTCGGCGACTTCACCAGCGCCACCGGCAAGGTGGTCGTCGTGCGGCGTGGGGACACGTTGTCGCTCATCGCGAAGCGCGAGCTCGGCGACGTGGAGAAGTGGCGCACGCTCTACGACGCCAACAAGGACGTCATCGGGCCGAACCCCAACGAGATCTACACGGGCATGCGGCTCCGCGTGCCCCGCGGTGGCACGCCGTGAGCGCCTGGGAAGCCTGTGTCCACTGCGGGTCGCGCGTCGGCGTGGACGCCGAGCGATGCCCCTCGTGCGGCTCGCCGCACCACGTGCCGGCCCCGGGTGGCAAGCGGGCCCGGCCCGCGCCGAAGGCCGGTGGCTCGCGCGCCGTGGCCGTCATCCTCTCGCTCTCGGTGATGCTGGCCCTGGTCGGCGCCGGGGTGGCCACGCTCCTCCTCGTCGCGACATCGCCCTCCCCGCCGGCCCCGGCCACCGCGTCCGACGCGACCCCCGTAAGTGCGGCCGCGCCCCCCGCCGGCGGCGGCTTCGCGGCCCTCCGCCAGCGTGGTTCGCTCCGGGTCGCCGCGGATCCCGACGCCGCGCCCTTCCTCTCCCGCACCGCGGATGGCGGCTACCAGGGCTTCGAGTACGGCGTGATGAACGCCATCGCGGCGGAGGCCGGCGTGCCCCTGACCGTGGTGCCGAGCACCTTCGCGGAGCTGCCGGGCCGACTCCTGCGCGGCGAGGCGGACCTCGCCATCGGGCAGCTCTCCCCCACGGGCGCGTGGGCCGGCCTCGGCTGGTCGACGTCGTATCTGCAATACAGCTTGTGCCTCGTGGTGCCGAAGCGCTCGCCGGTCAAGTCGCTCCCGGCGCTGCACGGCAAGCGGATCGGCATGTACGACGACCCCGTGACCACCCAGCTGGTCACCGCCACGGTCGGCGCGGCCTACGAGCGGGTGGTGTTCGACGACTTCGGCTACTTCGAGCACCTCGCCAACGGCAAGCTCGACGCCGTGGTCTACGACTGTCCCCTCGCCCGGCACGAGCTGCTCGTCTTCGGGGATCGCCTGCGCGTCGCGGACGACACCCTCAACGTCGCCACCTACAACGTGGCGATGGCGGACAAGGACGCCGCGCTCCAGGCCGACGTGAACCGCGTGCTCCGTGGCCTCGGCGATCAGGGCCTCCTCGCTCGGCAGGAGGCCCAGTGGCTCGGCGGCGAGCCCCCGAAGCGCGGGTACCGGACGGCCGCGGGCCGGGTCGTGGTCGTCGAGCGCGGAGAGACCCTCGCGTCCATCGCCGCGCGGGAGCTGCAGTCCGCGGGCCGCGCGCCGGAGCTCCACGCCATGAACCGCGACGTCCTGGGGAACGACCCCGACGCCCTCTACGCCGGGCTCCGGCTGCGCGTCGGGCCGTAGCCGGGCCGGCTGACGCGCGGCCTGTCCATCGTTGTCGAGTCGGCGAAGCGTAGCCACGGGTCGTGCCTCGCGCGTGTCCAGGTGCAACGCTTCGCCGTCAGGTTCCACGATGTGTCGCCGGGGCCCCCGGCGCAGTCCGGGGGCCCACATTGACCGGGTGCGGGTTGTCTCCCCTGGCGTTCGGGCTTGGGCGGGGCGGCTCCGTACCACGGAGGCACGAATGAGGACGTTTACGTTCGGCGTGATGGCGTCGCTCGGGTTGCTGGCCGGTTGCCAGACGGAACAACAGGAGGCCCAGGAGGCGGTCCAGGACGTGCGCGAAGCGGAGCGGGGCGCGCGCGAGGACGTGCAGGAAGCGGTCCAGGAGGGCCGCGAGGACGTCGCGGCGGCCCGCCGCGAGATGGTCAAGGAGCTTCGTGAGATGGAGCGGAGCGGCGAACCCGTGGAGTTCGACGCCGTGGTGGTCAACCACGACCCCAACAACCTGAACCTGAAGTTGGAGTCCGGCGAGACGTTCGACGTGGCGTTCGCGCCGAACGCCCGCATCCAGCGCGGCACCGAGACGGTGACCATGACGGAGCTGCAGCCCGGCAGCATCGTGCACGTGACGTACCGGCTCGTCGACGGCAAGCGCGTCGCCGAGGAGATCATGTTGTCCGAGCCCGGGACGATGCCTGCGCCGGGGACCCCCGCGCCGGGCACGCCCGCCAACCCCGATGCCACGCCCGGTGCGGGCGGTGGGACGCGGTAGCAGGCCCGCTAGCGCACACCTGGCGATCGCCAGGCAACCGACTCCGAGGGGGCCCGCCGCGGCCGGGCTCCCTCTACGGCCGGGCTCCCTCTACGGCCTGGCCGCGTCGGCCCGGATCTCGGTGACGCGCACGTTGCGGTCGCCCTCGGCATCGACGAGGTCGTTCACGAAGCGCACGCTGATGCGGTGGGGGCCGGTGGGGATCGGGCCCGGGAGCACGAACTCCCCGGGGCCGTCGAGGGTCCAGTCCACCGCGGCGTCGCCGTCCAGGCGCACCTCGAGCACGGGCGCACCCACGTAGGGGGCGCCCACCCCGCCGAGCGTGAGGGCGGCGAGGGCGGTGGTGGCGGTGATCTCCACGCTCGCGAGTCCGTTGGTGTCGAACTCGAGGCCTGGATCGAAGCGCCCGGGCAGCGGTGTGCCGAGAGCCGCCCCCCTCCACCGCACGGGGACACCCTGGATGCGCTCCAGGAGCGCGCGCAGCGCATCGACCTGCCCTTCTCGGGGGTGACGGGCGAGGAGCCGCAGGGCCTCCCCTCCCCGCCCGCGCAGCTCCAGCGCGCGGGCAACCTCGATGACGACACCCTCGGCCTTCGCCGGACGCCACCCGAGATCGAGCGCCCGTGCCCAGCCCAGCCGCAGGGCGGCGCCGTCCCGACCGGGCCCCGCGGCGAGGAGCGCGAGGGAGATCGGCTCGCTCGCGTCCTCGGCGAGGTCCTGGTAGACGAAGTCCAGCGCCCCGATCCGGGCCGCGGCCTCGACGCGCGCCTCGCCCTCCACCGCCCACACGAGCGCGAGGCGGGTCACGATGATCGCGCCTGCGAGGGCCAGGGCGCCGGCCTCCGCGCGCCCGCCGCGCACCGCCGATACGGCCCCGGCGGTCGTGACGAGCGAGACGAGGAGCCAGGGCACCACCGTGGCCGCCGCGGGCAGGACGACCGAGGCGGCGCCCTGCTTCGCCGCGAGCGCGACCCCCACGAGGACGACCGCCGTGGAGAGCGCCCGCCACCGGAGCGCCCCGAGGACGATGGACCCGCCGAGGACCACGGCGCCGGCCGGCCCGGAGAGCGCGGGGACCCAGAGCAGCGCGGCGCCGAGCGCGGACCAGATCCAGTGCGGATCGCGCCAGCCGAGCGCGGCGAGGCCGAGAGCGGCGGGGCCGGCGTGCCAGGGCAGGTCGGGGGTGAAGGCGACCGCGACGACGAGGAGCAGCGCCGCGAGGACCGACGCGGCGGGCGGCACGGGGCGTTCGACGACGGCCGCGAGCGCGTCTCCGGGGGCCCCGTTCGCGGCGGGCTCGCTCACGGAAGCGCGCCCGGCCGGCTCACTCCCACTCGATCGTTGCGGGGGGCTTCGTGGAGATGTCGTACACCACGCGGTTGATGCCCTTGACCTCGTTGATGATCCGGCTCGACATCCGCGCGAGCACGGGCCACGGCAGCTCGGAGACGTGCGCGGTCATGCCGTCGCTCGAGTGCACCGCGCGGATGGCACAGGTCTCGTCGTAGGTGCGGTTGTCGCCCATGACGCCGACCGAGCGGACCGGCAACAGGACGGCGAAGCTCTGCCAGATGCTGTCGTAGAGGCCCGCGGCGCGGATCTCCTGGTCGACGATGGCGTCCGCGAGGCGCAGCACGTCCAGGCGCTCCTGGGTGAGCGTGCCGAGGCACCGCACCGCGAGCCCGGGGCCGGGGAACGGCTGCCGGTTGACGCGCACGTCGGAGAGGCCGAGCTCGCGACCGAGCGTGCGCACCTCGTCCTTGAAGAGTTCGCGGAGGGGCTCGATGAGCTTCAGGTGCATGCGCTCGGGGAGCCCGCCCACGTTGTGGTGGCTCTTGATGGTCGCGCTGGGGCCGCGGAAGCTCACGCTCTCGATCACGTCCGGGTAGAGCGTGCCCTGGGCCAACCAACCCGCGTCGCGGAACCGCTTGGATTCCTCCTCGAACACGCGGATGAAGGCCTCGCCGATGATCTTCCGCTTCTTCTCGGGATCGGTCACGCCGGCGAGCGCCGCGAGGAAGCGCTCCGTGGCGTCGATCACGGTGAGGTCGTACTCGGCGAACTCCGCCCGGACGCTCTCCCGCTCGCCGAGGCGAAGGAGCCCGTTGTCCACGAAGATGCAGTGGAGACGGTCCCCGAGGGCCTCGTGGAGGATCGCGGCGGTGACCGAGCTGTCCACGCCGCCGGAGAGCGCGCAGATGACCTCGCCGTCCCCCACCTGGGCGCGGATGCGCTCGACCTGCTCCTTCACGAAGCTGCCCATCGACCAATCGGGCTTCGCCTGGCAGACCGCGAACACGAAGTTCCGCAGCAGCGCGACGCCGTCCCGGGTGTGGGTGACCTCCGGGTGGAACTGGAGGCCGTAGTGGCGCCGGGCCTCGTCCGCGAACGCGGCGATGGGGCACGTGGGGGTCGATGCGAGCGCGCGGAAGCCCTCCGGCAGGCGCGCGACCTGGTCGCCGTGGCTCATCCAGACGGGGATGGTGTCCGGCAGCCCGGCGAAGAGGGGGTCGGGCACGGACGCACGCGTGATGTCGGCGTGGCCGTACTCGCGGTGTGCGGAGCCCTTCACCTCGCCGCCGTGGGCCTGCGTGAGGAGCTGCATGCCGTAGCAGATCCCGAGCACGGGGACGCCCTGGTCGAGCCACCCCGCGTCGAACGGCGGGGCGTCGGCGTCGTAGACGCTCGACGGGCCGCCGGAGAGCACGATCCCGACGAGGCGCGGGAACGCGCGCGGCGGGAGGGTGCAGGGGTGGATCTCGCAGTAGACGCCCTGCTCGCGGATGCGCCGCGCGATGAGCTGCGTGTACTGCGAGCCGAAGTCGAGGATGAGGACGAGATCGTGGCCGAGCATGGTCCGCCCCGTCTATCCCCGTGGCGCGCACCGAGCGCGCCGCTCGACCGGTCGAGACTACTTCTGGTTCACTCCGGCCGAGAAGCGGCCGCCCGTGTAGGCATCGATCTGGGCGGTCAGCTCCTGGAGGCGCATCTCGTTCTTGATCTGCGTCTTCAGATCCCCGCCGCCGGAAAGGAGCACGTCGACCTGCAGGCGACGACGATCGAAGTAGAGGCGGGTCACCTCCTCCAACACCTTGTCGCGCAGCTTGACGATGTCCTGCGTCTCGCTGATCACGCGGATGCGGTCGCTCGACATGACGAGGCGGTCGAACCGCCACTTGGCGCGGAGGGACACGCCGTGGTCGTTGTCGACGTCGGAGCCGTCGAGCTGCCCCTCGGTGTCCACGTCGTACGCGTAGTCGTAGCCGTAGCCGTTGTCGTAGTCGTACCCGACGGTCACCTCGGGGAGCCACGCGGCGTTGCGGGAGGCCGACATCCACTCGTTCACGTAGCGGGGGTCGGTCTTGGAGTACTCCAGCACCATCTCCTGCACCTGGCGCACGTCCGGCTCCTTCTCGAAGCGGGCGAGCACCTCGTCGACCGTGCGGAAGTCACCGGCGGCGGCCGGCCCGGAGAGGGCCAGCGCGAACAGGAAGGGGATCATCGGGACTCCTCGGAGCGGGTGATCGAGCGGCTGAACTCGCCGTTCGTAAGGGCATCCAGGCGCGCGTCGAGCTCCTGGATTTGAAGCGTGTGGAGGACCTGCTCGCGCAGCGGCAGGTCGCGCACCGCAGGGGTCTCGGAGGTGAGGCGCGCGCGGGAGAGCCAGGCGTCGGCGACGTGCTCGCCGAGGTAGCGTCGGTAGCTGCGGATCCGTTGGGCGACGTTCGCCGCGGCGGCGATGGGCTCGCCCTCGGTGAACACCTCGCCGTCGAAGACGTACATCGAGTCCCCGATCTCGACTTCCGGCGAGACGCTGTCGTACTCCACGACCACGGTGCCGCCGCAGCTCCCCCAGCAGATGCGGGCGCCGAGCGCCCAGTCGTTGTCGAAGGAGTCGGCGGTGCTGAACGAGCCGAGGTCCGCGCGGCGCGCGGCGCTGTCCCCCCAGTCGAACTGGAGCTCGAACTGGGGGGCGAACGCCGCGAGGAGGCCGAGCCGGGAGAGCGACAGGAGGTCGATGTCCATCCCGGCGCGGGCGATGGAGCTCTGGATGGTCTGCGGCAGCGTCAGCGTCTGCTCGCGCAGTCGGTTCGCGCGCTCGCTCGTCGTCGGCACGACGAAGCGCCAGATCCCGCGCCCCGTCGCGATGACGATCCCGCTCTCCGCGATGGCGATGGCGCGAACGTCCGGATCGGAGAGCTGCCGGTCGGCCGTGGCCCAGGCGACACCGCCGTCCATCGACTCCCAGACGCCGTCGTCGGAGATGGCGAGCAGGTGGCCCGGCTCGTCGAGGTGGATCATGTCGCGCAGGCCGCGCAGGGGCTGGCGACCCGCCACGTAGAAGGTGGCGCCGCCGTCATCCGTGCGGTGGAGCGCCGTGGAGGTGGCGACCCAGAAGCCGGCATCCCACGAGGGGTCCTGCACGACGGCGCGCACCTCTGCGGTGCCGGCGATGGGGACGCGGTCCCACGCGAGGCCGCTCGCGCTGCGGAAGAGGCCGCGCGAGGTCGACGCCCAGTAGGCACCGGCCTCCTCGACGAGCGCGTAGACGCGGGCGCCGTCGGTGGCGTCCTCGGGGTCGATCCAGGTCTGGCCGTCGTCGAGGGAGAACCGCACGCCGTCGACCGTGCCCACGAGGAGGGTCTTGTCGGCCGCGCGGTAGAACGCGGTGACCTGCGGATCCTCGGGGCCGGTCGCGCTCGCCTGCTCCCAGGTGCGCCCCGAGTCGGTCGAGCGCCACACGCCGTCCTTCCGGCCCACGTAGACGTGCTCGAACTCGGTGGGGTCCACCCACACGACGGGCAACGCCGACCCGTCGCCGCGCTGGGCGTCGGCGAGGTCGGAGGCGAGCGCCGCGGCGTCCTCGAGGGCCCGGTCCTCGGTGTCGATCTCGGTCTCGACGATGACCTCGTCGTTCCCGGCGCCGTTGGCGTCGATCTCGGTCTCCGTCGCGACGACCTCCACCTCGACCGGCGCGTCCTCGAGCGCCTCGTCGCGGCGCGACTCCGCCTCGAGCAGCACGGCCTCGTCGTCGGAGAGCTCCTCCTCCTCCACCCGGCCCGACCGCAGCACGCGCTCCCAGTGGGCGCCGTCGTCCTCGGAGAGCCAGACCGCGCCCTTCTCGTCGGCCACGAACCACGCGCCGGCCACGACGGGCTGCACCGCGAGGCTGGCCGGTCGCACGCCGCTGGCGATGGGGGAACGGGGCTCCCACACGAGCCGGCCGCCGAGGGGCTCCGGGAGGACTTCCGGCGCGGGCGGCGCCACGGCGGGGCCCTCCTGCGCGGAGGCAGGCGACGAGACCAGGAGGAGCAGCAGGAGCCCGCGCAGCGGCATCGGCGCGAACTCTACGCAAGCGCTTCGCTCCGGTCAACGCGATAGGCGGTGCATCCCGGTGACGTTGTCGTGCCGGAGGAGCCCGCGCTGCCTACGTCCTCTCCCCTTCCCCACCCCGGCGGCCGCGTCCGGCGCCCGCGTCGGCGCCGCGCGTGACCGACGTCTGGCGGGCGCTGCTCGCGGCGGGCGAGGCCGGAGAACATGTCGCTCTGGCGACCGTCATCGGCGTGGACGGCTCCGCGCCGCGCGCCGCGGGCGCGCGAATGCTCGTGTGGCCCGACGGTCGGACGCTCGGCACGATCGGGGGCGGAAACTTCGAGCTTCAGGTCACCGGTGCCGCGATCGCGTGCCTCGCGGAGGGGCGGCCGCGGCGCTACGCGGTGCACCTCACGCGCGACCTCGGCATGTGTTGTGGAGGGGCGATGGAGGTCTACATCGAGCCGATGGGGCCGCGGGAGCGGATGATCCTCTTCGGCGCGGGCCACGTGGCGCGGCCGACGGCGCGCCTGGCCGCCGAGCTCGGGTTCGACGTGACCGTGGTGGACGAGCGGGAGGAGTACGCCAACGCCGAGCGCTTCCCCGGGGCGGCCCTCGTCACGGGGGATCCCCGGCGCTGGGCCCGGGCGCTCCAGACGGACGCGCGCACCTACATCCTCATCGTGACGCACGACCATTCGCTCGACCAGGACCTGTTGGAGATCCTCCTGCCCCGCACGTGGGCCTGGCTGGGCCTCATCGGCAGCCGCGCGAAGGTGGCCAAATTCTTCATCCGGCTCCGGGCGGCGGGGCTCGACGAGCAGCTGTTCTCGCGCGTGTCGGCGCCCGTGGGGCTCGATCTCGGCGCGGAGACCCCCGAGGAGATCGCCGTGGCCATCGCCGCCGAGGTGGTTCGCGTGCGCCGCGGGGTCACGCGGGCGCCCGTCCCGCTCTCGGCGCTCCCCCTGCCGGCGCGGGGCGGAGACCGCGTGGCGCGCCCGCCGGGCGCCGCAGCGACGGAGAACGCAGCCGGCTCAGGCGCCTCCTCCCCTACGCCCGGAGCAAGGCGCCCGACGTAGTCGCCGGGGACGCGGCGAAGACGGTGCGGCCCGCGAGCGCGTCCGCGACGGCCTCCGAGAGCTGGCTCAAGGGGAACGGCTTCCGCAGGTGGCCCACGAGCGCCCCACGCTGGACGAGGGCCTCGATGCGGGGGTCGGTCGACCCGGTGCACGCGATGATGGCGATCGAGCGGGTCCTCGGGTCGGACTCCAACATGCTCAGGAGCTGAAAGCCGTCCATCGCCGTGGGGCTGTTCTGATCGAGCTTGATGTCCAGAAGGATGACCTCCGGCTTGAAGCGCTCCACCAGGAGCCCGGCCTTGAAGCCGCTGAACGCGAACTCCACCTCGTAGCCGCCGATGACGAGCAGGTAGTCTCGCCAGAGGCGGCACAGCGCGGGCTCGTCCTCGACGATCAGGACGCGGCTGAGCGCTGGCGGGGCCATCACGGCAGCGGGGGGGGCTTGCGGCAGCGGGAGCGGGAGCTGGCCATCGGGCCCGAACGGCGGCGGGAAGCCGTGGTCCTTGGCGAACCGGATGACCTCGGCCTTCGAGATACGTCGATGGCGGCCCGGTGTTCGATGGGCCGTGAGCAGGCCCCCGTTCACCCAGTTCACAACGGTGGGCGGGCTTACGGAGAAGATTTCCGCGACATCGAACGTCGTGAAGACGATCTTCTCCGGCTCCTGGCTTCTCCTACGAGGCATACGCGACCTCCGCGGTGGACACCGACCCGAGAACAAGCATGTGAGGCCAACCCCTCTGTACCGCGGATACGGGACCTTCGAGGCCCCGCCCCGGCCGACGGCGCCCCCTTACCGCAAGCCCAGCACACGCGCCGCAAGTTTCCATCCTTCGCGGCGGAAGAATGCGGAATTCCATCCACGCGTGCCGCCGGTGGCTGCCGTTGTGCGCACCGCAAGATCCGGCGCTGAGCGCGATGGCAGCGTGATCGGCGACCGTATGAACATGCCTCGCCGCGCATTCGCGGTGGGTGTCGGTGGGGCATGCGCGCCGATGGGGCAGGTGTTTCTCCGCCTGCCAGAATTCTACATCAAGCGCCAGCCACGCTCGCTGCGCCGACGCGGCCGACGGTCGGGGAGGCCCCACGGAGCGCAGGCACGACAAAGAAAAGCGGCCAGCTCGTTGGCTGGCCGCTCTTGTTCGCGGGGCGGGGCCCGGCGAAGGCGGGTGCGCGCCGTGATGGCGCGCGCCCGTCACTCCATGATGCGGAACCGGAAGAAGGTCTCGCCGATGATGATCTCCTCACCGCCGAACAGGCGGCGGTCGGTGATCAGCTCGCCGTTGACCAGGCTCCCGTTCGAGGACTTCTGGTCCTCGATGTAGAAGTTGTTCCCGCGGCGGAAGAGCTTGCAGTGGTAGCGCGAGACCTTCGAGTCGTTCTTGATCTGGATGTCGTTCTCGCGGCCCCGACCGATGGTCAGGTTGTCGCCGGTGAACGGGTAGATCTGCTCCTCGGCCGTGCCCTCCTGGTAGAGGAGCAGGGCGCGCCGGGGCGCCTCGCCGTTGTCGGTGGCCGGCGCGGACGCCGCCGCGCCGTTGTCGCCCGCAAGGTCGATCTCGACCTCGCCGGCGCCCACGACGACTTCGCCGCCGAGGATCTCGTCCTCGAAACCGAACGGAACGTCGGCGCTGGGGGCGTCGCCCTCGTCCTCGCCGACCTCGGAGGTCTCGATCGCGATGTCCTCTTCGACGGAGGCCACGCGGATCTGGGCGGCTTCGTCGTTCCCACCCGACGGGAAGATCAGCGAGAGGTCCTCGCGGATCTCCGTCCGGCTGGCGTACAGGCCTTCGTCTTCGCCGGGCTCGACGACCGGCTCGGCGTCCGCCGCGTCCGCATCGACAGCCTCGGCTTCGGCCTCGCCGTCGTCGACGATGGGCTCGTCCACCACGACGGGCTCCTCGGCGGCGACCACGGGCGCCGGGGGCGCGACCACGGGGGCCACGACGACCGGAGCGGCGACGGGCTCGTAGTGGCCCGCGGGGCCAGCAGAGGCGCTCCAACGGTCGAGAGCCGCCTGGAGGTCGCCCCGGTCCGCGTCAATCAGCGCGATGCGCTCGTTCGCGCTCGCCTGGTTCGCGCGAAGCTCGGAGACCTCCTGCTCGAAGTCGGGCTCGGACATCTCCCCGATCGCGGCGCGAAGCTCGAGCTCCTGGATCTGCTCGTCCACCCCGCCGCGGGACGCCTCGATCTTCGCCTTGTCCGCCTCGAGCGCCGCGAGGAGCTCGAAGAGACGGGGAAGGATGGGCTGGACCAGGTCCGCCACGTCCGAAGACTTGATCTCGTGGTCGAGGACGACCTTCTCGATCACGGCGTTGTTGAACTTGCCCGTGGCCGCCTGCGCGCGCGCCTTCTCGATGTAGTGGCGGTGCTGCTCGTACCGCGCGATGTGCGCGGTGAGCGTATCGAGGAGTTCCTTCTTCTCCATGTCCAGCGGGCTCCTGAAGGGTAGGCGGCGTGAGGCGTCCGAATGCGCCAGGGGGATGAAACCGCGTTGATAGTAGACGTGGGGACCTGCTGTCAACCCCGCCGCGCCAATCGGCCAGGGGCCGATGCTGGCGGTCAGAAGTAACCGTTCGGCGCTTCGCCGGGACCCGCGAGGTTCTGGAACAGGATGTACTTGTCCAGGAAGGCGAGCTCCACGGTGCCGATGGGACCACTTCGCTGTTTCGCGATGATGATCTCGGCGATCCCCTTCTTGGCGCTCGTCTCCTTGTTGTAGACCTCGTCCCGGTAGATGAACAGGATGATGTCGGCGTCCTGCTCGATGGCGCCGGACTCGCGGAGGTCGCTCGGCATCGGCCGCTTGTCGGTGCGGCTCTCGAGCGAGCGGTTCAACTGCGAGAGCCCGATCACCGGAATATCAAGCTCTTTCGCCAGGATCTTCAGGCCGCGGGAGATGTTGCTGATGACATTCTCGCGCGATTCCTTCGCGCCGCCGGTCCCCTGCATCAACTGGATGTAGTCGATGATGAGGAGGCCGAGGTTCGGATACTCGGCCTTCAACCGCCGCGCCTTGCTCCGGAGCTGCGTGATCGTCAGGCCGGGCGTGTCGTCGATGAGGATCGGGAGCCGGTGCAGCTCCTCGGAAGCCTCGATGAGCTTTCGCCAATCCCCGTTCGGATCGAGGGCACCCGTGCGCACCGCGCTTGCGTCGACGCGCGCGTGCGAGCACAACATGCGGGTCGCGAGCTGGTGGCGCGACATCTCGAGCGAAAACATCCCGACGGCCACGCCGCCCTTCAGCGCCGCGTTGAGCGCGAGGTTCAGCACGAACGCGGTCTTCCCCATCGCCGGGCGCGCGGCCAGGATGATGAGATCGGTGCGTTGGAGGCCGGCGAGCTTTCGATCCAGGTCGATGAAGCCGGTGGGCACGCCCGTGACCTCGCCCGGTTCGGAGGCGCGGCGCTGGATCTCGAGGATCTGCTCGTCGATGACCTGCGAGAGCGCATGCCAATCGCGCGACCCCGAGAGGTTGGACACCTCGAAGATCGACTTCTCCGCGCTGTCCATCAGCGCGGGGAGGTCCTTGACCCCTTCCTGGATGTCCTCTTCGATTTGGCGCGCGGCCAGGAGAAGCTTGCGGCGAACCGCATACTCCTTGACCCGCCGTGCGTACGTCGTGAGGTTGTCGACGCTGGCGCACGCCTGCGGCAACGCGACCACGTAGGCGATGCCGCCCACGCGCTCCGCCTCGCCACGGCGCTCGATATCGTCGAGCACCGTGGTGGGATCGGGGATCACGCCCCCATCCGAGAGGGCGCAGATCAAGTCAAACAAATGTTGGTGAGCCGGACGATGGAAGTCGTCCGCCTTCAGGACCTCGCGGACCTCCAACAATTGGCTTGCGTCGAGGAGGACCCCCCCCAAGAGCGAACGCTCGGTCTCCCAGTTGTGTGGAAGACCTCGCGCCATGGCGGCGTCCGACGGACGCCGCCCTCCGTCCTCCGAGTAGGAGGACGAATCGCGATCACGGGGGGTGCCCTTCAACCTAGCCTCGGATGACGTACACCTTTACGCTGGCTTCGACGTCGCGGTGCACCTTGACGGGCACCTGGAAGACGCCGATGTTGCGGATCGGCTCGGCCAGAACGATGTTGCGGCGGTCGACCTCGACGCCCTGGGCCGCGAGGGCCTCCTGCACGTCCTGGTTGGTGACCGAGCCGAAGATCTTGTCTTCGGCGCCCGCCTGGCGCTTGATCGACACGGCGGTGCCGGAGATCTTCGCTGCGAGCTCCTTGGCCGCGGCGAGGACCTTCGACTGCCGCGCGGCAGCCAGGCGCCGCTGGTGGTCCAGGCGACGGGTGTTGCGCTCGTCCGCGAGGACGGCGAGGCTGCGAGGCAGCAGGTAGTTGCGGCCGTAGCCGTCCGCGACCTCGACCACTTCGCCCGTGGTGCCGAGATTCGCGACTTCTTCCTGAAGAATGACCTTCATGGGATCTCCGATGTCGGCGTAAGGGTTAGTCGTCCGCTTCGACGGCGAGCTCGTCTTCGGCCTCTTCGGCTTCGGCGCGGTAACGCGCTTCGGCTTCTTCTTCGGCCTTGAGGGCGGCCATCCGCTCGATGCGGAGGCGCTTGCGCTCCTCGGCAAGGGCGCGGCGGGCTTCGATCTCGACGTTCTCTTCCAGCTTCACGGTGAGGAAGCGGAGGAGCTGGTCCTCGAGACCGAGCGTACGCTCGACCTCGGCGACGAGCGTCGCCGGGGCCACGTAGTTCAGGTAGATGTAGTGGCCGCGCTGGTGCTTGTTGATGATGTAGGCCATCTTCCGCTTGCCCCAGTCCTCGCTGACGAGGATGGTGCCGGCGTTGCCGGTGATCACCGCCTCGAAGCGCGTCGTGATCTTCGTCATCACGTCTTCGGTGAGGTCGGGGCGGGCGATGTAGATGGTCTCGTATTCGTTGAGGATCAAGGTGCCTCCACTTGGGCGATGGGTGGGAGAGCGAGCCAGGGGCCGCTCCCGCGGAGGGATCTACGCGGTGGGAGCCGCGTTGAACGTGTTCATGGTCTGGGTGACGCCGACGCGGACGACGCTCTCGACGGCGTCGACGGCAGAGTCGAGGAGGGGGTCGAGCGCCGCGCTCTCGGCAGCGGACCAGGGTGCGAGCACCCAGTCCGCGGGGTCCATCTTCTCGGGCGGCCGGCCTACGCCGACCCGCACGCGAACGAATTCCGTACCGACGAGGCGGTGGATGTCGCGGATGCCGTTGTGCCCGCCGTGGCCGCCCCCGACGCGAACGCGCAGGCGACCGAACGGGAGGTCCATGTCGTCATGGACGACGATCAGGTCGGACGCCGGGATCTTGTAGAACCCGAGGATCGACGCGACCGGCTGTCCGGAGAGGTTCATGAACTGTTGCGGCATCGCGAACATCACCTTCGTGCCGGCCAGGATCCCGTCTCCCACCAGCGCGCCGTAGAGCTTCTTGTCTACGGCAGCGCGGGCGCGGGACGCGGCACGCTCGACCGCCAGGAACCCGACGTTGTGTCGGGTCTTGGCGTAGCGCGCACCGGGGTTTCCCAGGCCGACCACGAGGTGCATCTGCTACTTCTTGCCCGCGGGCTTGGCGGGGGCCTTGCCAGCCGCGGCCGGAGCCGCCGCTGCGGCTGCATCTTCCTTCGAGACGCGCTTGCCTTCCACCGCGACGACGTTGAAGTCGCGCGTGTAGAGGATCTTGACGCCCGGGGGAAGCGGGATCTCGGAGACCTTCATGAACGTGCCCACTTCGAGGGGGGACACGTCCATCTCGATGGTCTTGGGGATCACGCCCGCGGCGCACTGCACGGTCACGGAGCGCATGAGCTGGCGCATCGTGCCGCCTGCGCGCGTGCCGGCCGCACGGCCGACGGCCGTGAGCGACACTTCAACCGTGACGACGTAGTCGGCGTCGACCTCGTAGAAGTCCACGTGAAGGACGTTGCGGGAGACCGGGTCACGCTGCACTTCGCGCACGAGGCAGGGGCGCGCATCCGTGCCCTCGACCTGCACGGAGATGAGCGTGTTGGGGTCCGCCGTCTTCCGGAAGATGGTGGCCAGCGACGACACGTCGAAGCTGACGGGGGTGGCGGAGCCACCGGCCCGGTAGACCACGCCGGGGGTGCGGCCCGCGGTGCGCGCCTTGCGCGCGACGCCCTTGCCGGTGTCGCCGCGCGGCGTGGCGTTGAGGATGAGGTTTTCCATCGAAATCTCCAGGACGAGGAGGTCCGGGGGGGGTGGGGCAGGGACGTCCATCGCCCCGGCAAGCCGGACCACACCCCGAGGGATGTTTCGCACCGTGGACGTGGGCCCCCCTGGCTCGAAAGCGGCGGGGGACCGGTGCGCGGACCGACGGAGCGTACACTCAGCCGGAGCGGCCGCCACGTAGCCGTGAGGGCCCGCGCCGTCAAGAGATCCGGCCGGCAAAGGAGGCGCCGTCAGCGAAAGAGGCGCGTGACCGAGTCGTGCGAGTGTATGGAGCTGATCGCCTCGGCGAACACGGGGGCCACCGAGACCACGCTGATCTTGCCGCACGCCTGTGCGTCCAGCCGCAGCGGGATGGTGTCCGTCACGATCACCTTCTCGATCGCGCTGTCCTCGATGCGCTCGATCGCCGGACCCGAGAGCACGGCGTGCGTCGCCACCGCGAAGATGCGGTTCGCGCCGTTCTCCCGGAGCGCCGCTGCGGCTTTCACGAGGGTGCCGGCGGTGTCGATCATGTCGTCGATGATGATGGCGTCCTTGTCACGGACGTCACCGATGAGGTTCATCGCCTCGGCCTGGTTGGGGCCGCTGCGGCGCTTGTCGATGATGGCGAGGCCGCACCCGAGCGGCTTGGCGTAGGAGCGCGCGCGCTCCACGCCGCCGGCATCCGGAGAGACGATGACCGCGTTGGCGGTGGGGAGCGTCGCGGCGATGTACGCCCGCAGCGTCGGGCCCGCGTAGAGGTTGTCGACCGGGATGTCGAAGAACCCCTGGATCTGCCCGGCGTGGAGATCCATCGTGAGGACCCGGGCGATGCCGGCGGAGGTCAACAGGTCCGCGACGAGCTTCGCGGTGATGGGCGCGCGCGGGGCGGCCTTGCGGTCCTGGCGCGAGTACCCGTAGTACGGGATCACCGCCGTGAGCCGGCCCGCGGAGGCGCGCTTGCACGCGTCCGCCATGATGAGGAGCTCCATCAGGTGGTCGTTCGCCGGCGACGACGTGGGCTGGACGATGAACACGTCGCGGCCACGCACGTTGTCGTCGATCTCGACCTGCACCTCTCCGTCGGAGAAGCGGCCGACCCGAGCGCTCCCGGGGACCTCCCCCAGCGCCTCGCAGATCGACTGTGTGAGCAGGGGATGGGCGTTCCCGTGAAACACCCTGAGCTCCAGATACATGGCGAGCGCTCCTCGGAGGTGCCGAGCGTCACACGTCCGTGGCGGCGCGGCAATGCGCGCCGTGTGGGGACGGTGTCACGGCTCCGCGCGGCGCCTGCCTCGCTACGGAGAGACGCTTGCGGGCCCGAGCGGGACTCCCGCGCCATCGACCTGCAGGGTCACGACGGAGTCCAGGAGGACCGGGCCATCTCCGGGGCCGGTTCCCGTGGAGAGCGGCGGGAGGGCCTGGTTGCTCGCGATGGTCCCGTCCGTGTTCACGAGCACCGCCACCACCGCCACGGAGAGCCCCTCCGGCGGCATCCCTTCCCGGTAGATCGCGGACCAGGGGAGGAGCAGCTCCCAGCCGCCCTCGGTCGCTCCGGTGGCGCCCGCGTCGGCCGCGGCGGTCTCCCGGGCGACGTTGCCGAAGTCGTAGTTGCTCTGCCCGAGGAGCCACCAGTAGTCGGAGGCGCTCCCCCAAGGCGAGTGCAGCCCGCGCACGCCGGCGACCTCGGAGAGGTCTCCGATGATGATCTCCTCGGCCCCGATGCCCGCGAACACGAGATCGAACCCGAGGCCGTCGATCCCGGAGGTGTACGGCATGCTCGTGATCAGCGTGTCGAGCGTGCCATCCACGTCCTCCAGCGTCGTCTCGTCGGCGCCCCAGCCGGTCCCCGAGCCGTAATCCATGTCCATGAGCAGGAGCACGGCGTTCTCGCCGTATTCGTACACGCCGTCGACCCCGACCCAGAGGCCGTCGGGATCCGCGGTCACGTGCATCGCGTCGAGCTGGTTGAAGCCCACGCCGAAGCTGGTCTCCCAGACCTGGGTGGTGACCGGCGCGCCGAGGTCGGCCGTCCGACCGTCCACCAGCAGGCTCTCCAGCGGTGCCGTGACCGAGGAGGCGCCGCGGACCGAGGCCGAGATCACCGCGTGGACCCAGGTGTTGTCGAGGCGCTGGCCGTCGAACGTCCCGGCGAGGGGCCCCGTGGCGAACACGGGGATGTCCTCGTTGGTGTGCTGGCCCCAGCGCCAGTCGCTGTCGGGCACGGTGCCGGCGGTGCCCCCGCCCGAGACCTGCAGCCCGCCGCATTCGTGGTCGGCGGTGACCACGATGGTGGGCTCAGCGGCCTGCGTCCCGGCCCACGTGGCGGCGACGGCCACGGCGTCATCGAAGGCGGCGGTCTCCTGGTGGACGCTGTCGCCGTCGTTGGCATGGGAGGCGTGGTCGATCCGCGCGCCCTCGACGATGAGGAAGAACCCCTCCGGATCGTCGTCGAGCAGGTCGATGGCGTACGCCGTCATCTCGGCGAGCGAGGGCTGGTCGGCGTAGCCGTCGGCCACGAACGGCAGCGTGTTCGAAGCGAAGAGCCCGACGAACGGCCGCCCGTCCGGAGGGACGGCGTACAGCTCCGTGCGGGTCTGGACGAGCTGGACGTCGATGGCGGAGAACAGCGGGAAGAGGACCGACTGCCCCCCGCCGAGCACGACGTCGGGCGGATCGGCGACGAGCTGCTCCGCGATGTCCGTGGTGTTGCCGCGGCTGTCGGTGTGGGCGTAGAACGAGGAGGGGGTCGCGCCGGTGAGCGTGTCCGTCGTGACGACGCCCACCGCGAGGCCGAGCGCGCGGGCATCCTCGAGGACCGTGGTCGTCGGCACGAAGTCGCCGTCCATCCCGACGACGTTGTTCCAGGTCTTGACCCCGGACGACAGCGCGGTGGCGCCGGCGGCCGAGTCCGTCACGCCGCTCAACGACGCGGTGAGCAGCCGCCCGCTGGCGGGCAGCGACTCCATGACCAGGGTCCCCTCGGCGCCGTAGGCGTACAGGCCCCCGCCCTGCACGTGCGGGAACCCCATGCCGTCCCCCACGAAGAGGATGACCCGGCGAGGCCCCGCCGTGACGGTGTCCGTATCGGTGTCCGTATCGGTGTCGGTGTCGGCGTCCGTGTCGGTGTCGGCATCGCCCCCGGCCGTCTCGTCGCAATCGGGGCACGGGACGCCGTCGTCCGAGGGCGCCACGCCGGTACACGCAAGCAGGCCGAGCAGGGAGAACATCAGCGGATCCGGTTCGGAGGGGGACGGTGTCACACGAAGGATACACGGGCCAGGTGGGGGACGCGCCGGGATACCGTCGCCCATGTCCACCGACCCCATCGCGACGGCGTTCGGCTACCACCAGCGCACCCGCCACGCGCCCCATGCGTTCGCCCGTTCGCTCGCCTACCTCGACTGGGAGAGCCAGCCCGACCCGTTCCGTCGCTACGCGGGCGCGGACGTGGTGCTGCTCGACCGGTCCCCCGGTGGCCCGGACCCGCGCTACGACGCGGTCTGCGACGGTGCGCTCCCCTCCCCGGCCCCGCTCGACTGGGAGTCGCTCTCCCGCCTCCTCTACGACGCCCTCGCGCTCTCCGCGTGGAAGGAGGCGGGCGACGCCCGATGGTCCCTGCGCGTGAACCCGTCCAGCGGGAACCTGCATCCGACGGAGGCCTACGTCGTGTGCGGGCCGGTGCCCGGCGTGGGCGACGCCCCCGGTGTCTACCACTACAACGCCTTCCTCCACGGCCTCGAGCGCCGCGCGACGCTCCCGGACGCGACGTGGCGCCGCCTCGCCGCCGATCTCCCCGAGGGCGCCGTGATCGTGGGGCTCACCTCGATCGTGTGGCGCGAGGCGTGGAAGTACGGCGAGCGGGCGTTCCGGTACTGCCAGCACGACGTGGGGCACGCGATCGCGGCGCTGGCGTACGCCGCCGGCGGCCTCGGCTTTACCGCGCGGCTCCTGGAGAGCGTCCCCGACGCGGCCATCGGCGAGCTCCTCGGCGTCAACGGCCAGACGGGCCCCGAGGCGGAGGTCCCCGAGTGCCTCCTCGCGATCTACCCGTCCGACCTGGCCTTTCCCCTCCCCCAGTGGCGGCACTTCCGCGTTCCGACGCTCCCGCCGCTCGCCTGGGCCGGCACCCCCAACCGCCTCTCGCCCGAGCACCACGAGTGGCCGATCCTCGCCGTCGCGGAGGAGGCCACCCGGAAGGTCTCGCCGGCACCGGGCGCGCCCTCCACCTGGGCCCCGCCCCCGTCGCGACGCGAGCGCCTCGCCGATCGCGCCGCGTTGCTCCGCTCCCTCACGCGGCAGCGCCGCAGCGCCGTGGAGATGGACGGCCGCTCGACGCTCCCGCGCGAGGCCTTCCTCCGTACCCTCGCGCGCCTCCTGCCCGGCGCGCCCCCCTTCGATCCCCTCCCCTGGGCGCCGGCCGTGCACCTCGCGCTCTTCGTGCACCGCGTCGAGGGCGTGCCGCCGGGGCTCTACGCCCTCGTGCGCGACCCGACGGTGCTCCCCGCGCTGAAGGCGGCCCTGGCGCCACGGTTCCGCTGGGAGCCCGCCGCGGAGGGGCTCCCCTTCTACCTCCTCGACCCCACCGATGTCCGCGGGCTCGCGAGCCACGTGTCGTGCGGGCAGGCCATCGCGGGGGACGGCGCGTTCGCGGTCGCGATGCTCGCCGACCTGCCCGGCGGGCTGGCCGAGCACGGGGCCTGGTTCTACCGGCGTATCCACTGGGAGGCGGGCGCCATCGGGCAGGCGCTCTACCTCGAGGCCGAGAGCGACGGCGTGCGCGGCACCGGCATCGGCTGCTTCTACGACGACGCGACCCGGCAGGCGCTCGGGATCGCGGCGGCGAGCGGCTGGACGACGATGTACCACTTCACCGTCGGTGGCCCGATCGACGACGACCGGCTGCGGACACTCGATCCCTACGGGCACCTCGAGGGCTGAGGGTCGGGACCGCGGAGCGGCGCCGGGTTAGATCGCTCGGCCGAATGAACTGGGTCCGTTTTCGCACCTGTCGCTCCCTGCCGGAAGCGCACCTCGTCAACACCGAGCTGATGCGCGGGGGGGTCGCCTCCGAGGTTCGCGGCGAATCCCGGGCCCCGCTGGCCGGCGAGATCCCCTTCGCCGACGCGCGGGTCGAGGTCTGGGTGGTGAGCGAGCAGCTCCTCCTGGCGACCACGCTGCTCGCCGAGGTGGATGCCGCCGGCGAGGGGCCGCCGCACACCTGCCCGAAGTGCGGCGAGGAGAACCCGCCCGCCTTCGAGCTGTGCTGGCGCTGCGGTACCGACCTGTAGGTCCGGGGGGACACGAGAAGTTACGAGGGTCCGATGCAACGCGCCTCCCTCGTCGCCGTCCTCCTCGCCTCCACGCTCCTCGCCTCTCCGCTCCTCGTCGGGTGCGGCGCGTCCGAACCGACGGCCGCGGCTCCGAGCGCCCCCGTGGCCCCGACGCCGGCGCTGACGCCCCCGGCAGGCGAGCCCGCGCTGGGCGAGGCCTGGGCCAAGGTCCCGCTGGCCGATGGCGCGATCGCCTCGGCGAACGCCGCGAGCGAGGTGCCCGCCGCCTTCCGCAACGGCGCGGGCGCGGTCGCCTGCCCCGTGATGGGGATGGCGATCGACAAGGCCGAGGACGCCGTGTCCTACGCGGACCACGAGCACGTCCGGTACTACTTCTGCTGCGACAGCTGCGAGAAGCTCTTCCTGGACAACCCCGGCACCTACGCGAACGGCGCCTACCTGAAGAGCCACGACCTCGATCCCACCGCCCCCGCGGCGTGCGAGGACGCGAAGATCGAGGGGTAGGCAGGCGAGCCTGGTCGACGGATCCGCACCGCGGCCGCCCGGCAATGCGGTACCGTGCGGCGCATGAAGACCGTGGAGATCGAGCGCGAAGTGGCGTGCACGGCCCCGCCGGAGACGCTCTGGCCGCTGCTGGCGGACACCGCCCGGCTCAACCGCATCGTCGGGATGGCGCCGCTCGAGCTCACGCCGATCGAGGGCGCGGGGAGCGAGCGCTACCGGGTGCGGACGAAGCTCGACGGGTTCCCCGCGGAGTACGACGAAGAGCCGTTCGAGTGGCACTCCCCCGACAGCTTCGTCGTGCGGCGCAACATGACCCAGGGCGTGCTGCACAGCCTCGTGATGGGGTTGGAGGTCCACCCCGGGGAAGGCGGCGGCTCCCGCGTGGTGTGGCGCCTCGTCTTCACCGTGCGGCTCGCGCTCCTCGCGCCGATCACCCGGCTCGTCGGCGAGTGGCGCATGAACACGGTCCTCGCCGCCACCCGCGCGTTCGACGCCTCGATCCTGGCGCCCCCGGTCCCCACGGCGCCGGGCCCCGTCTCGGAGGGCTTCACGCGCGCCACCGACGCCCTCGTCGCGGTGGTGGGCGCCGACGAGCAGGCGCTCGCGCGGCGGCTCGGCGCGTGGGTGGCGGTCGCGCCGGACATCGACGTCATGCACATCCGACCCTACGAGCTCGCCGACCAGTGGGGCGAGCCCCGCGATCGCCTGCTCGCCGTCTGCCTCGAGGCCGTGGTCGTGGGGCTCCTCCAGATGCACTGGGACCTCATCTGCCCGTCCTGCCGCACCGGCGCGAGCCGCGTCGAGCACCTCTACGACCTCACCGCCAACGGCCACTGCACGTTCTGCGACATCGGCTTCGAGGTCCCGCTCGACCGCTCGGTCGAGGCCATCTTCCAGCCCGCGGCCGCGCTCCGGCTGGTAGAGCCGCGCCCGTACTGCACGGGCGGCCCCTCGTCGACGCCCCACGTGCTCGCGCAGGCCCACCTCGCACGCGACGGCGAGGCGCGCTTCCGCGCCCCCGCGGAGGGCCGCTACCGCGTGTTCGTGCGGGGCGGGGCCACCGCGGAGATCGTGGTCGTGGCGGACGGCGCCACGGAGGTGACGCTGGAGGCCACCCCGGTGCTCACCCCCGCGAGCGCGCGCGTGGCCCCCGGCGCCACGATCGTCGTGCGCCAGGTCGGCGGGTCCGCGCGCCACGCGAAGCTGGAGCACGTCGCCTGGGCCGAGCGCGCCGCCACCGCCCACAAGTTGAGCTTGCAGCCACGGTTCCGCCGCACGTTCTCCGGCGAGGTGCTGGGCCCCGGCCGCCAGCTCCGCGTCGCCCGCGTCGCGCTGCTCTTCAGCGACCTGTCCGCCTCCACCGCGCTCTACAGCCGCGTCGGCGACGCCCCGGCGTTCCGCCTCGTGCAGGACCACTTCGAGCTGCTCCGCGAGAAGATCGCCGCCGAGGGCGGCGTCGTGGTGAAGACCATCGGGGACGCCGTGATGGCGGCCTTCGAGGACGAGGGCGCCGCCCTCCGCGCCGGCATCGCCATGCAGACCGCGTGGGACGCCTTCCGCGAGCCGCGCCCCGACAGCACCGACACGATGCTGAAGGTCGGCGTGCACGTCGGCCCCGCGTACGTCGTGACCGCAAATGGCGTGCTCGACTACTTCGGCCAGACGGTGAACGTGGCCGCGCGCCTCCAGGGGGCCGCCCACGAGCGGGAGATCGTCGTGACCGACGAGCTCGCCGCCCGCGCGGAGGCGGCCGGGTGGCTCGCCGGCGCGCGCGTCTCCGAGCACTTCGACGCCGTGCTCAAGGGGCTCGACCACCCGGTGAAGGCGGCCCGCCTCGTCGTCGGATAAGCCGCACCGGTGGAAGACCTCGACGCCATCGTCATCGGCGCCGGGTTCGGCGGCCTCGGCGCGGCGCTCACCCTCGCCGAGCGAGGCGCCCGCGTCGCGCTCCTGGAGGCCCTGACCTACCCCGGGGGCTGCGCGAGCACGTTCACGAAGCACGGCCACCGCTTCGAGTCCGGCGCCACCCTGTTCGCCGGCTTCGACGAGGGCCAGCTCTTCGCGCGCTGGATCGCGCGCCACGGCATGGACGTGCGCCTCGACCGCGTGGACCCCGTCATCTCGTTCCGCGCGCCCGGCCTCGCGCTCGACGTCCCGCCGGATCGGGACCTCCTGATCGCCCGTCTCTGCGCCTTCCCCGGCGCGCCCGTGCCGGCCGTGCGGGCCTTCTTCGCCGAGCAGGCCCGCGTCGCCGACCTCCTCTGGCCCTGCTTCGACGACCCCGGCCTCCTCCCGCCCTTCGCGCCCGGCGCCCTCGCGACCCACCTCCGTCGCCTCCCCGCGCTCACCGGCCTCCTCCGCTACGCCGGCCGTCCCCTCTCGGACGTGCTCGCCCGGCATGGCCTCCTCGACTGGAAGCCGCTGGTGGCGTGGCTCGACGCCCTCTGCCAGATCACCGTTCAGGTGGGCGTGCGCGAAGCCGAGGCGCCCCTCGCGCTCTCCGCGATCGACTTCTGCTTCCGCGGCACCCGCCACGTGCACGGCGGCGTCGGCCGGCTCGCGGACGCCATGGGCGCAGCGGTCCAGGGGCTCGGCGGGTCCGTGCGCTACGCGTGCCGCGCGAAGGGCCTCGCCCGCGACGGCGACCGCTGGGTGGTCGAGGGCCGCGACGGGCCGCTCCGCGCGCCGATCGTCGTCGCGAACCTGCTCCCGCAGGCCCTGTCCGCGATGCTCGGCCCCACCCCCGTGCCGCGGCTCGACGCCCTCGCGGCGCGTGTCGCGGAGGGGTGGAGCGCCACCATGCTCTACCTCGTGATCGACCCCGCCTCGCTCGAGCGCGCCGGCGCGCACCACCTCGAGCTCGTGCAGGACCTCGACCGCCCGTTCCTCGACGGCAACCACCTCTTCTGCTCCGTCGGCGCGGTGGATGAGGCCGCGGAGGGCGTCGAGCGCGCCCGCACCGCGACCGTCTCGACCCACTTCCCCGTCTCCCGCCTCCGCGGCCAGCCGCGCGACGTGCAGGCGGCCGCCGTGCAGACCGTCCAGGACCACATGCGCACCGGCCTCCGGGCGCTGGCGCCCGACCTCGCCGCCGGCATCCGCGAGGTGCTGCCCGCGAGCCCGCGCACCTTCGCCCGCTTCACGCGCCGCCCGGAGGGCCTCGTCGGCGGCATCCCCCGGCGCGCCGGCCTCGCCCACTACCGGGACCTGTGGCCGACCGCCGTGCTCCCCGGGCTCTGGATGGTCGGCGACAGCGTGTTCCCCGGCCAGAGCACGCTCGCGACCGCGATCGGCGGCGTGAAGGTGGCGGAGGCCGCGCTCGCGTCGCGTTGATCGCGCTCGCGTCGCGCCCCTCGCGTCGCCAGCGACCGGGCCCCTACTCCGCCGGGCGCCACTCCCGGAGCGCGTCCGCCACGATGCCGCCCACGAGCCGGTTCCCCTCCTCCGTGAGGTGGTTGCGGTCCTGGAAGAGCGCCTCGGCGGGCCTACCCATCGTCGGGAGGCGCGTGCACGTCGAGATGATGCGGTTCCCCGTGGGGAGCTCGCCCGCGCCCGTCATGCAGCCGTAGTGCAGCTGCTCGTTCATGATCGGGTATTCCATGAAGAAGACCTCGACACCGTGCTCGCGGCCCCACTCGGCGATGAGCGCGTGGTTGCCGAGGGCCTCCCTGGGCATCGGCGCGCCCGGCTTCGTGTCGTCGAGCCACCGCGGACGGTTGGGGTTCGCCACCTCCATCCCGAGGCGGAGCACGTAGTAGAGCCGGCTGTTCCAGAGGACGCCCCGCGCGAGGTCGAGCGCGGTGCCCCCGAGCCGCTTGCCCTGGATGGGACCGTCGTCTCTCGGGCTGTCGTACGGCATGCAGTCGATGACGATGGCGTCGGGGTCGAAGGCCTCGATGCGGAGCTGGAGGAGGCGGTACACGTTGAGCGTCCGGTAGCCGCTGATGCCCGCGTTGAGGACCTCCCACCCCTCCCCGAGCGCCGCCTCCGCGAACGCCGAGTAGGTGTGCTCCGGCGGCATGCCCGCGCCGAAGGTCTGGCTGTCCCCGAACGTGACGACGCGGGTGACGCCCGCGGGCTTCTCCATCGTCATGGGTTTGGCGCGCACGAACCCGTACTGGTTGACCGGCGAGCCCGAGCCGCCGAGCGGATCGGGCCAGTACCAGTAGAGATCGGGGTCGTAGCGGAACGCGGCGCCGGCGAGGTGCGCCTCGATCATCTCGTTCGGGAGCGACACGCGGCGCGCGGTCGGCAGCGTGAGCCGGAGGACGCCCTCGCCACCGGCGAGGACGATCGCGAGCAGGATCGCCGCGAAGACGAGCCGGCGCCGGAGCGGCATGCGGGGACGGCCCGAGCCGGGATCTCCATCATGCAGTGAGGGGGTCGCGTTCGCCGACATGCGCGGCACCGTAGTCCCCGGGCGGCCCGCCGCGCTACCGTCCGATGGCCGGGCCCGGAAGTCCCACGGCTGGAACCTCGGTGATCGCGGGGTCGGCCGCGCAGGGGGCGAATGCGGCCTCCAGCGTCGTCCGGAGCGCCTCGTCGGGGCCCCTCCCCTCGACCGCAGCCCGGTGCGCCCGCGCGGCTTCGCACTGCCCGCGCGCGACGAGGTAGCGCACGCCCTGCTTGTGGAGCTCCGCGTGCGCCACGGTGGCCCTCGCGAGCCACGCGCCGAGCCACGCGTCCCGCGCCTCGGCCGGCTCGAGCGTGTCGAGCACGGGCTCCTCGCCGTTGGTCGCGAGGTCCGCCCACATCCGCGCCCGCGCCTGCGCGGCCTCCCACTCCCACCCGTCCACGCGGGCACCGAGCTCCACCCAGATGGCGTCGGCCTCGGCGTAGGCCCCGGCGCGGGAGAGCTCGCGCCCGAACGTCCAGGTGCGCTCGGGGTCGCGGGGGTAGAGCTCCCGTTCGCGCCGGGCCTCCGCGAGCGCGGGAGGGTCCCCGACGACGAGGGTGTCGAGCACGTGGCGGTAGAGGGCCTCGCGGCCCACGTCGGGGTCGCCGTGCTCCTGGAGGTGGTAGCCCGCGCGGAGGAGCCACACGCCGCGGCGGAGGTCGTGCTCGACGATGCGCCCGATGACCGCGCCGGTGGCCGGGTCGGTGACGAGGAACGCGCGGGCGACGAACCCGGGGCGCAAGGGCGGCGGCGGGTCGGTGGGCGTGACCTCGGCGTCGAGCGTGTCGGCCCAGCTGTCCACGAACACGATGTCGCCGGGATCCTGGGCCTCCCCGAGTCGCGCGAGCCCGCAGAACACCGGCTCGTCGTGGTTGTGGGACACGAGCCACCCGGGCATCCCGCCGACGCGGACGGGGTTGTCCGCCATGCGCCACGGCAGCTCGAGGGAGACGCCCGCGCCGCGGACCTCGACGGCCTCGCCCGGCATCGAGAGCGCGGGGGCGAGCCGGGCGACGGCGGGCCCCACCAGCATCGGGAGCGCGCCGAGCACGGCGGCGAGGCGGAGGCTGCTCGCGCGGCGGGCGAGCGCCTGGGCGCGTGGCGCGAAGGACTCGGCCGGGAGCAGGCAGGCGACGAGGATGCCGCCGACGAGCCCCCCGACGTGGCCGAGGTGGGAGACCCCCTCCGCGCCCAGGCCCGCCACGAAGAGCGGCACGAAGAGCACGAGGTTGCCCCACCCGTAGAAGCCCCGCCACCCCGGCGGGACGGCGTCCCCGGCACGAAAACCGATCGCGATCTGGGCGCCCCAGAACCCGTACGCCAGGATGGAGGCCCCCAGGACGGGCAGGGCCCCGAGCGCCGTCACGAAGGTCGTCCCCCCGAGGACCGCGGCGGCGCCGACGGCCGCGAGCCCGCCGATGCCGAGGGCGCGCTCCACGCGGAAGCCGCAGTAGGCGAGCACCGGGAGGTTCGCGACGAGGTGGAGGAGGCCCGCATGGAGGAACTGCGAGGTCCAGGGGGTCCACCACGCGCCGTCGAGCAGGAGCGGCTCGTAGCCGGTGGCCCCGCGGAGCACGGCGCCGTCGATGCGCGCGCCGAGGTCGGGCGTGAACGTGCCGAGGAACATCGCGCCGAGCTGCAGCGCGCCGGCGGCCGCGATCGCCGCGACGATGGCGAGCGTGCCCCACGGGACGCGCCGCGCCCGGACGAAGGCCGCGAAGCGCGCGTCGGGGCTGTCGAAGGCGTCGTCGAGCTGCGGGATGTCACCGAGCTTGCGGAGCTGGTCGCCGGTCCACGGCGGGTGGCGCACCTGGTCCTCGGCGTAGAGCCGGGCGCGGCGCACCTCCTCCTCCACGTCCACGTCGGCGAGGTGGAGCTCGCCGCCCTGCTTCAGCTCGACGCGCATCCTGCCTCACTGTAGCCGCGGGGAACCCGCCGCGTCACCGACGGCGGCGGAAGAGCGCGAAGGCCGCGGGGAGGAGCGCGAAGAAGGCGAGCCCGCCTGTCGGGTTCAGGGCGGCCAGGGAGCACGCGCAACCGCCACCGCCCTCGTACGTCCACGTCGGAAGCGTGCCGGTGTCGTCCGGGAGGACGCCGGTGTCGTCCGGGACCTCGCCCGTGTCGTCGTTCTCCTCGGGGTCGACGTAGTCGGCGATGCCGTCGCCGTCCTCGTCCACCGTGCCCTCGTCGAGGTCGGGGAGCTCGTCGCCGTCGGAGTCGGTGTCCTGGTAGTTGGGGATGCCGTCGCCGTCGGCGTCCGGATCGGCGTCGCCGTCCAGGTCGGCGTCCTCGGCGTTCTCCACGATGGTCGGGATCTCGTCGCCGTCGTCGTCGGCGTCCTCGCTGTCGCCGAGGCCGTCGCCGTCGAAGTCCTCCATCCCCTCGTCGGCGTCCGCGATGCCGTCGGCGTCGGAGTCGAGGTCCTCGTGGTCGGGGGTGCCGTCGCCGTCCACGTCGTCGGGGGTGTCGGTGGGGTCCGTCGGGTCGTAGTCGCCCACCTCGTCCGCGGTCGGGATGCCGTCGGCGTCATCGTCGGCGTCGTTCCAGTCCGGCAGGCCGTCGGCGTCGGTGTCGTCGGGGGCGGCCACGTCGTCGCCCACCTCGTCGCCGTCGTAGAGCCCGTCGTCATCGCTGTCGGCGTCGGTCGGGTCGCTGCCGACCACCGCCTCCTCGTCGTCGGTGAGGCCGTCGCCGTCGGTGTCGTCGTCCTCGACCGTGCCGTTGCAGTCGTTGTCGAGGCCGTCGGGGATCTCGGGCGCGCCCGGGTAGGTCGTCGCGTCGGCGTCGTCACAGTCGTCGCCGCCGTAGGCGTCGCTGTCGAACCCGTCGACGTCGGCGTCGTAGTCGGACAGGCCGTCGCAGTTGCCGTCGACGCCGTCGTAGTACGTCTCGATGCCGTCGGGGTTCACGAGCGCGGCGGTGTCGTCGCAGTCGAGGCCGCCGTAGGCGGCGTCATCGTAGCCGTCGCCGTCCTGGTCGTAGTCGGACAGGCCGTCGCAGTTCTGGTCGATGCCGTCGTACCAGACCTCGACCGCGCCGGGCCGCACGTCGGAGTTGGCGTCGTCGCAGTCGTCGCCGCCCTCCGCGACGTCCTCGTAGCCGTCGCCGTCGGCGTCGTGGTTGTCGTCGCCGGAGCAGTCCTGGTCGATGCCGTCGGCCGCGTCGTCGGGGGCTCCCGGCCAGGTCGTGGCGCTCCCGTCGTTGCAGTCGGTGCCGCCGTAGGTGATCGAGTCGTAGCCGTCGCCGTCGGCGTCGTAGTCGGACAGGCCGTCGCAGTTGCCGTCGACGCCGTCGTACCAGGCCTCGGGGGAGGCTGCGTTGACGAATTCGTCGGTGTCGTCGCAGTCGGTGCCGCCGTAGTCGCTGCTGTCCTCGCCGTCGGCGTCGGCGTCGTAGTCCGAGGCGCCGTCACAGTCGGCGTCCGCCCCGTCGTACCAGACCTCGGTGGCGCCCGGATTGGTCGCCGCGTCGAGATCGTCGCAGTCGGTGCCGCCGTAGTCGGCGCTGTCGAAACCGTCGCCGTCCTGGTCGAAGTCGGAGCCGCCGTCACAGTCGGCGTCGAGCCCGTCGTACCAGGCCTCGACCTGCCCGGGGTTCACGCTCGAATTGGCGTCATCGCAGTCGTCGCCCCCCCACGCGGCGTCGGTGTAGCCGTCGGCGTCGGCGTCGTGGCTGGCGTCGCCCGAGCAGTCCTGGTCGATGGTGTCGGAGGAGTCGTCGAAGGCGTCGGGGTTGATCGAGGCGTCCCCGTCGTTGCAATCGTCGCCGCCGTAGCTGGCGGAGTCGAACCCGTCGCCGTCGGCGTCGTAGTCGGAGCCGCCGTCACAGTCCTGGTCGACGCCGTCGTACCAGTTCTCCACCGCGCCGTCGTAGGCCGTGGCGTCCGTGTCGTCGCAGTCGAGGCCACCGCCGCCGGGGGCGTCCTGGCCGTCGCCATCCTGGTCGTAATCGGAGCCGCCGGAGCAGTCCTGGTCGACCCCGTCGTACCAGGCTTCGGCCGCGTCGGGGTTCACCGTGGCGTCGGTGTCGTCGCAGTCGGAGAGCGAGTCGAAGCCGTCCCCGTCGGCGTCCACGACGCCGTCCGCGCCGTCACAGTCCTGGTCGATGCCGTCGTAGGGGATCTCGGCCTCGCCGGGGTTGATGCCGGCGTCGGTGTCGTCGCAGTCGACGGAGGAGTCGTAGCCGTCGCCGTCGGTGTCGACCGTGGCATCGGCGCCGTCGCAATCCTGGTCGATGCCGTCGTACGCGATGTCGGTGGCGCCAGGGTGGACCGAGGCGTCCGCGTCGTCGCAGTCGTCGAGCGAGTTGTAGCCGTCGCCGTCCGCGTCGACCTCGGCGTCGCTCCCGTCGCAATCCTGGTCGATGCCGTCGTAGGGGGTGTCGGTCGCGCCCGGGTTCGCCAGCGCGTTGGAGTCGTCGCAATCCACGGTGGACACGTAGCCGTCGCCGTCGGCGTCGATCGTGGCATCGCTGCCGTCGCAGTCCTGGTCGATGCCGTCGTACGGGATGTCGACGGCGCCGTCGTTGATCGTGGCATCCGTGTCGTCGCAATCGGTGCCGCCGACGCTCGTGGCGTCGTCGCCGTCGCCGTCCTGGTCGCCGTCGTTGCCGTCGCAATCCTGGTCGGTGCCGTCGTACCAGACCTCGGCCTCGCCGGGGTTCACGCCGGCGTCGCTGTCGTCGCAGTCGACCGTGCTGTTGTAGCCGTCGCCGTCGGCGTCGACGATGCCGTCCGACCCGTTGCAGTTCTGATCGATGCCGTCGTACGGGATGTCGAGCGCGCCCGGGTTGATCGAGGCGTCGGCGTCGTCACAGTCGTCGCCGCCGTAGGCGTCGGAGTCGTAGCCGTCCCCGTCGGCGTCGTAGTCGGAGCCGCCGTCGCAGTCCTGGTCGACCCCGTCGTAGTACGACTCCGCGGCGTCCGGGTTGATGGCGGCGTCGGTGTCGTCGCAGTCGTCCCCGGCGTCCCAGCCGTCGCCGTCGACATCGGTGAGGTCGGCGCCCGAGCAGTCCTGGTCGATGCCGTCGTACGCGGTCTCCGGGGCGCCCGGGTAGGCCGACGCGTCCGTGTCGTCGCAGTCGGTGCCGCCCTCGGAGGTGGCGTCGTACCCGTCGAGATCCTGGTCGGCGTCGTTGCCGTCGCAGTCCTGGTCGATCCCGTCGTACCAGATCTCCGTCGCGGCGGGGCTCACGCTCGTGGTGCTGTCGTCGCAGTCGTCGTTGTTGTCGGCGTAGCCGCTCGGCACGTCGCTCGAGGTCACCGCGGCGGCGCCGTCGTCGCCGTAGCCGTCGCCATCGGCGTCCGTGTAGATCGAGAGGAGCTCGCCGTACTCGCAGATGTAGTAGAACGACGACGTGCACGGCTCGTCGTTCCAGGTGCCGTCCGTGTAGCGGTTGTGCTGGCCGCAGTCCTCGTTGCTCCCCGAGTCGTTGGGCTCCCCGGAGTGCCAGTTGGTGTACAGCGCGGTCGTGCTGCCGTCCGCCCAGCGGAACGTCCCCTCGGTGGTGCGGTCGTTGATGCCCATCCACCACTTGGCCGTGGAGCGGCTGTCCGCCTCCGTGTTCATCCACGCGTCCTCGGCGGCGGAGCTGATCGTCGCGAGCGAGTAGCCGTCGGCCTCGCAGTACGCGAGCGCGCTGGTCCAGCTTCGGGCGGTGGAGCAGAACTGGTAGGCCTTGCCGTCGAAGGTCTCGACGTCGCACGCGCAGTCCCCGGCGTCGTCGAGGTTGCCGTCGCAGTCGTCGTCGTAGCCGTTGCAGGTCTCGGTGCCCGCGGGGTTGACCGCGGCGTCCCCGTCGTCGCAGTCGCTGTCGTCCGCGATGTACCCGGCGGGGGCGCTGTTCGCGTTCACGACGTCGTCGGGGTCGCCGTAGCCGTCGGCGTCGCTGTCGGCGTACCAGGGGGCGGCGGCCGCGATGGACGGGGAGAAGGCGGCGAGGAGCAGGAGCAGACGCATGCGGGAGCACCGGAGGAGACAGAACCTTACATCATGCTTACGCGAGCCGGCAGCCAATCCGACGGAGGCCGCGCGGAAGCGGGCCCTTGGCGCGTGTCGAAATGCGGTCGAGGCGCGCACGACGCGCGCCGCTCGCCGGGACCCCGAGCTACCCTCCAGCCAGCCATGTGGTCCCTCCTCCTCCTCGCCTGCTCCGCCCCGACGCCGGAACCGCCGCGCGACGAGGACACCGCCGTCTCCGAGACCGGCGTCGAGGCCACCGACGACACCGCCCCCACCGGCCCCACGATCCCGGCGCCGTCGCTCACGGCCGCGGGGGTGGGAGACGCCCTCGCCGAGGCGCTCGCGTGGCAGATCCCCACCTTCCCTCCCCTCGCCCGCAGCTTCGCGGCGCTGATGGCCCAGGGGGACAGCCGGTGCACCCCCGACGCCGAGGCCTTCGAGATCCTGACCCCGGGCGGGTGCCGGGCCGAGTCGGGCGTCGTGTACTCGGGCGCGGGCGGCGGGGTCGGCCGGTGGGAGGAGGCCGTCTACAGCTACCAGATCCGCGCGGACCTCGTGATCATCGACACGGGTGGCAACCCGTTCGAGGTGGGTGGGGACACCCAAGCGACGGTCACGGTCGTGGACGGCGGTGTCACCTTCTCCCAGGAGCTGCTCGGGAGCTTCCACTACCTGCCCGCCGGGCTCTGGTTGGGCGAGGGCACGAGCGGCTCCGCGTGGATCGAGGCCACCTTCGGCGACGACGGCACGATCCTGGCCGAGCTCGACGGGGGCTACGATCTCGGCGGCGCCGCGGTCTACTTCGACGACCTCGCCGTGGGCGGCACCTGCGGCGATTCTCCCACCGGCGCGATCCGGCTGCGCGACGACGCCGGGTATTGGTACGTGCTCACCTTCTCGTCGGCGTGTGACACCTGCGGCGAGGTCGTCTACGCCGACGAGGTGTCCCTCGGCGAGGCGTGTGTCGACCCGACGGTGGCCATGGCGGCCATGGCGGCGGATCTCGCGGCGTACATGCACGAGCACCCGCCGGTGACCGAGTGATCCTGCTCCTGCTCGCCGCGTGCGACACACCGATCACGTCCGCCGGCGCGGAGGTCGACGGCCCGCGCGCCCTCGCCCCGCTCTCGCCGACCGTGGCGGGCGTCGGGTGGGAGGGAGACGCCCCCTACCTGACCTCGTTGGCGGCCCCGCGCCTGCTGCGCCGGATGAGCCTCGACCTGCGCGGCGTCCTCCCCACCGAGGCGGAGCTCGACGCCGTGGAGGCCGATCCCACCTTGCTCGACGGCTACCGCGACACCTACCTCGCGGACCCGCGCCTGGAGGACCGCCTCGTCTCCCTGTTCGCCGAGCGCTGGCACACGGTCATGGACGAGTACGAGGTCGGCTACAACGACTACGCGCTGCCCGACCAGATGGCGGACACCTACTCGCACGCCGTGGGAGAGGAGCCCCTGCGGCTGCTCGCGCACGTCACGGCGAACGACCTGCCGTGGACCGACATCGTGACCGCCGACTACACGATGGCGAACGAGCTGCTCGGCGCCATCTGGCCGATCGAATACCCGGAGGGGGTCGAGGGCTGGCAGGTCTCCCACTACAAGGACGGGCGCCCGGCCGCCGGGATCCTCTCGACCAACGGCCTCTGGTGGCGCTATGTCACCAACGAGTCCAACAAGAGCCGCGGGCGCATCGCGGCGGTCTCCAAGCTCCTGCTGTGCACCGACATCTTGTCCCGGCCGGTGGTGTTCCAACGCTCGACCAACACCGATCCGGAGGCGGCGATCCGCACGGATCCGGCGTGCCAGAGCTGCCACTCCTCCATCGATCCCGCCGCCGCGACCCTGTTCGGCTACTGGTGGGTCATCCAATACAACCCGTACGAGATGCAGAACTACCATCGGGAGCGCGAGCCGCTCGGCCCGACGCTCCTGGGTGTCGAGCCCGCGTGGTACGGAACGCCGATCACGGGCCTGGTCGACCTCGGGTGGCACGTCTCCCACGATCCGCGGTTCATCCGGTGCGGCGCCCAGTCGTTCGCGGAGCAGCTCTGGCACCGGGACATCGGGCTGCGCGACTACGCCTCGATCGAGGCGCTCCGGCAGACGTTCGTGGACGCCGACCTCTCGCCGCTGACCCTGCTCCGCGCCGTGACGGACACCGCCGAGTACCGCGCCGGCGGCTTCACCGACGACGCGCCCGACGAGGTGCGCGGGCGGGAGCGCGTCGAGCGGCTCCTGACCCCCAACCAGCTCGCCACCGTGGTCGAGGCGGAGACCGGCTTCGGTTGGACCGCCGCGGGCTTCGCCCAGCTCGAGAACGACGTCGTGGGCTACCGCGTGCTGCGCGGCGGCGTGAACGGCTACTCGGCGACCGAGACCCAGCAGGACCCCGGCCTCACCTGGGCGATGGTCAACGCGCGGCTCGCGGAGGCCGCCGGCTTCACGCTCGTGGAGCGGGACCTCGCCGAGGGCGCCCACACCACCTTGCAGGGCGTCGCGCTCGACACGCCCAGCACGGACCCCGCGTTCGAAGCCGAGCTCCGCTCCTTGTATTGGCGCTGGTACGCCGAGCGGCCGGACGACACGTGGACGAGCTCCATCACGGCGCTCTGGGCGTCCGTGGAGGCCGAAGAGGGCGCGCACGCCGCGTGGTCCGCGGTCATCGACGCCATGATCCGCGACCCCCGGTTCCAGGCCTACTGAACGATGCGCACCCTCCTCCCCCGCCGCTCCTTCCTCACGCTCGCGGCCGCGGGCCTCGGCGCGGGTGTGTGCCTGCCCCGCTTGGTCCGCGCGGGGGGCACCGACGCGGCGCGGCGTCGGTTCTTGTTCATCCATTGTTTTGGCGGGTGGGACACGACCTACGTGTTCCAACCCAACTTCGGGGCGTCCGGCGTGGACATGGAGGCCGACGCCGTGGAGGCGGAGGCGAGCGGCATCCGGTTCGTTGACTCGCCGAACCGGCCCTTCGTACGTGCCTTCTTCGAGACATACGGCGACCGGACGTGTGTCATCAACGGCATCGAGGTGCCGTCCGTCACCCACGAGCGGTGCAGCCGCATCATGTTGACGGGCACCACCGACGGCGCCGGGGACGATTGGGGGGCCACGCTCGCGGGGCGGAGCACCTCGCCGCTCCTGCTCCCTTACCTCGTGACGAGCGGGACCGCGTTCACGGACGCCTACACCGACCGCGTCGTGCGCGTCGGGAGCCACGGGCAGCTCGGCGATCTGCTCGACGGCAACGCGCTCCTGCGCCAGGACCGCCCCGTCCAGATGCCGTCGGCCGCGACCGCCTCCCGGGTGGACGCCTGGCTTGCCGACCGCGCCGGGATCCTCTCGGGGACCTCCCCCATGGCCGCGAAGTTCGCGCGGACCCACGCCGACCACGTCGACTTCCAGGCGTGGGGTGACACCCTCGCGCTCGGCGGCGCGCCCGCCGGCTGCACGACGCTCATCGGGGATGCCACGACGGTCCTCGACGCCTTCGAGGCCGGCCTCGCGCGCACCGCGCTCGTGGAGTACCTCGGCTGGTGCAGCGAGGGTTGGGACACCCACAGCAGCAACGCCCGCCAGGGCCAGAACTACGACGAGCTGTTCGACTTCCTCGCGCGCATCGTCGCGGACCTCGAGTCGCGCCCGTCCATCACCGGCGGATCGCTCGCCGACGAGGTCACCATCGTGGTCCTCTCCGAGATGGGCCGCTCGCCGCTCCTCCACGGCGGCGACGGGCGCGACCATTGGACGTTCACCTCCGCGATGCTGTTCGGCGCGGGCGTGCGCGGCGGGCAGGTGATCGGGGGCTTCGACGACGGCGGGTACGGCCTCGGCGCGGACTTCGCCACCGGCGACGCCACGGAGGACGGCGCGGTGATCCAGGCGGCCAACTTCGGCGCCACCCTGCTCGCCCTCGGCGACGTGGACCCCGGCGAGAACGCGCCGCTCACCGCGGCGATCGCATGATCCTGCTCCTGGTGGCATGCGTCACCCCGATCGAGCCCCCCGCGGAGGCGACGCCCGCCGCCCAGGCCGCCACCGCGAAGCGCTGCGCCGAGCTCCCGACCGTCAGTTGGGACGCCTGGGGCGCCGGGTTCTTCCGCACCTACTGCACCGCGTGCCACTCCAGCGCAAACACCACCCAACGCAGCGGGGCCCCGGTCGGCATCGACTTCGACACCGAGGCCGCCGTGCACGCGCACGCCGCGGACGTGCGCCGGGTCGTGTTGGAAGCCGGCACGATGCCGGTGGGCGGCGGCGTGTACCGCGACGACCTCGTGCTGCTCGAGGTCTACCTCGCCTGCGGGACCGCGCCGTAATTGCTCGTCGGCTACTCGGGCGGGGTCCGCTTCTTCCGCATCGCCCAGCGCAGGTACAAGGCGGTGGACACCTCCGAGAGGGGCACGAAGACCGCGAAGCCGAAGATGAGGTAGGAGAGCCAGGTCGGGAACCCGAAGATGTCCCGCATCAGCAGGATGAAGAGCCCGACGCCCACGGCGACCAGCGCGCTCGGCCCGATGGCGCGCAGGCTCTCGCGCATGGAGCGCTCGTCGGTCTGGACCGGCTCGGGGGGCAGGTGGGGCACGGGCGCGCGCCTAACCGACCGCGGCCGACCGGGGCTGGAACCGGGGGTCCTTCAAGCGCCGCGCGATGAGGAACGCCATCTCCAGCGCCTGGGCGTGGTTGAGGCGCGGATCCACGTCGCTCTCGTAGGCGGAGCCGAGGTCGGCCTCGGTGAGGCCGCACGAGCCGCCCACGATCTCGGTCACGTTCTCGCCGGTGAGCTCGAAGTGCACGCCGCCGAGGACCGAGCCCACGTCCGCGTGGACGAGGAAGCTCTGGTCGACCTCGGCGAGGATGTCGTCGAACCGGCGGGTCTTCGTGCCGTCCGCGGTCTTGTAGGTGTTGCCGTGCATGGGGTCGCTGCACCAGGTCACGACCCGCTCGGCGCGGCGGACGGCCTCGACCAGCGGGGGGAGCCGCTCGGCCACCTTCTTGGCGCCCATACGGGCGATGAGCGTGATGCGGCCGGGCTCGTCGTCGGGGTTGAGCACCTGGAGGAGCGCGAGGAGCTCCTCGGGCTCCATGGTGGGGCCGACCTTGACGCCGATGGGGTTGCGGATGCCACGGAAGAACTCGACGTGGGCGCCGCCGATGTCGCGCGTGCGCTCGCCGATCCACGGGAGGTGGGTGGAGAGGTCGTAGTAGCCTTCGCGCAGCGGCGGATGCTCGGTCGCGGCCTGCTCGTAGTCGAGGTGCAGGCCCTCGTGGCTCGTGTAGAAGTCGACGTTGGCGAGCTCGGAGACCGGACGGCCGACCATCGCGTCGAGGAAGCGGACGGACGCGCGCATGGACTCGACCAGCGCCCGGTACTCGTCCGGCTCGCTCGCCTTCTCGACCCACTGGAGGTCCCACACCTCGGGGTGATGCACGTCCCCGAAGCCGCCGGAGAGCAGGCTGCGCACGAAGTTGATCGTCATCGCCGAGCGGCCGTAGGCCTCGAGCAGGTTGCTCGGGTCGGGGCGGCGGGCCGCGGCGGTGAACTCGGTGCGGTTCACGAGGTCCCCGCGGTAGGCGGGCAGGGTCACGCCGTCGCGCGTCTCGGTCGGCTCCGAGCGCGGCTTCGCGTACTGCCCCGCGATGCGCCCCACGCGGACGACACGGCGCCCGCTCCCGTAGATGAGCACGGCGCTCATCTGGAGGAGCACCTTCAGCTTCTTGTCGATGCGGTTCGACTGGCAGTCCACGAAGCGCTCGTTGCAGTCCCCCCCTTGCAGGAGGAACCGCTCTCCGCGGCCCGCCTCGGCGAGCTGGGTCTTGAGCTTCTCGACCTCCCAGCTCGTCACGATCGGCGGGAGGCGCGCGAGCTTCGCGAGGGTGCTCTCGAGCTCGGCGGGGTCGTCGTAGTGGACCTGCTGCCGCGCGGGGAAGCGCTTCCAGGAGGAGGGCGTCCAGTCGTTCTGCATCGTGGGGGCTCGTGAAGTCCCCGTGTACCCCGAACCGGGGTGCCCGCGCGCCTCCGGTCCCGCGGATCGGTGAGCTACCTCGCGCCTCGTGCAGGCCCGGGTGCCCGCCCGGGTGCCGGACGGGGCGCCTCCGGGGGCGTGGACCGGGCGCTCCTACGGCCAGAGCTCCGCCGGCAAATCGGTGAAGTCCTGGACCAGCCAGTCCGGCTGCTCACAGGCGAGCAGATCGGCGGGGAACGACGTGGTCAGCGCGACGCAGCGCGCACCCGCGGCCCGGGCGGCGCGGAGGCCGGCGACCGCGTCCTCGAAGACCAGGGCGCGGTTGGGCGGCACCCCCAGGAGCGCCGCGGCCTTCAGGTAGGGCTCCGGGCTCGGCTTGCCGTGGATCACGTCCGCCGCGGTGATGACGAGGGGAAACGCGCCCTCCAGCCCGACCTGGGCGAGCGAGATCGTGGCGTTCCCGGGGACCGCGCTCGTCACGACCGCGCGCGGGATCCCGGCCTCGACCACGGCCGCGACGTAGGCCCGGGCCCCCGCGATCTGGGTGACGGGATGCGTCGCGACGAAGCGCTTGAACAAGGCCTCCCGCTCCAAGGTCCAGGCCAGGACCTGCCCCTCCGACAGCCTGTCTCCGAACCAGTCCCGCAGGACCTCGATCCCCCGCCGCCCGGTCGTGGCGAGCAGCTCCGCCGTGCTAGGCTCGTGGCCGTGGGTGCGCCCGAAGGCCTCCCAGACCCGGAAGTGGAGCCGCGTGGTGTCGGCGAGCACGCCGTCGAGGTCGAAGAGGAGCGCCGCGAAGGGAAACGGGGTCGGCATCCGGAAACGTACGAACGCAAGGCGGCGGCGAGGGATCGCGGCGTGGCCCGCGTGGGGGCGCTTACGGCCGGCGCCGGAGGCGTGCAGCGGGCTCTCGGGTCAGGCTCTCAGCTCACCACACACGGCTTGGGCCCCACACGGGCATGGATGCCGAGCTGCACGGCCAGCTCTTCGACGGTGAAGGGCTTCCCGAGGAAGCCGACGTGCCCCTCGCCAAAGAGCCCCTGGCTCACCTCGTCCCGCTCGAATCCGGTGCAGAGGATGACCCGCACGTCGGGGTCGATCTCGAGGAACTGTCGAAGCACCTCCGCGCCGTCCATGCGCGGCATGCGCATGTCGAGGAGCACCGCGCAGATCTCGGGGCCGCGAAGACGGTAGAGCGCGATGGCCTCGGGGCCGCCGTAGACCTCCGCCACTTCGTACCCGATGGCCTCGAGGAGCCGGCGCGAGGAAAACCGGACCCATTCGTCGTCGTCGACGACCAGCACGAGGCCCCCGCGCTCCGGCGCAACCGCCACCGGCGGCTCGCGCGGCACGTCGGGGACCGCGACGAGAGCTCCCGGCACGGGCAGGTAGACCATCACCGTGGTGCCGACCCCCGGCGCGGTGTGCACCACGAACTCCCCGCCGTGATGCCGCACGACGCCGTACGCCATCGAGAGCCCGAGCCCCACACCCGTTCCGACCGCTTTCGTGGTGAAGAAGGGCTCGACGGCGCGCTTGCGCACCTCCTCGCTCATCCCAACGCCCGTGTCGGCGATGTCCACGCGGATCCACCCACCGACGGGGGAGGAGGCGTCCGGACCGGCCCGAGGGCCCGGGGCCTCGCGGCACACCGAGATCGTGAGCGTCCCGCCCTTGGGCATGGCATCCCGCGCGTTCTCGCAGAGGCTCATGAGCGCGGCCTCGACCTGCTCTTCGTCCCCCTCGAGGTTCGGCAGCGCAGGCGGCACGTCGACTACCACGTTCATCGTGGGGCCCCACTCCCGCACCCGTTCGGCGACGCGGAAGAGGATGTCCGCGGTGGTGATCGGCGCCCGGCGGTACATCCCCTCGCGCGCGAAGCCGAGCAGGCGTGAGGTGATCTCCTTGCCGCGGAGGGCGGTGGCCTTGACGATGTCGAGGTCCGCGCGCGTACTGGGAGACGCGTCCTCGGACAGCGCCACCACGGACGCGATGCCGAGCACGGTGCCCAGGAGGTTGTTCATCTCGTGGCCCACGCCCGCGGCGATCTGTCCCACGAGCGCCAGGTGATGGGCCTCCCGGAGTTCCTCGGCGAGCCGCACCTGCTCCGTCACGTCCATCGCGACGCTCACCGTGCCGACCAGCACGTCGTCCTCACGACGCAGGGGACGCACGAGCACGTCATACACGCGATCATGCCAGCGCGTGCGGTAGGCAACCTCGGCCCCCGCGAGGGCTTCATGTTGCGCGGCCAGCGGGGCGGAGTCGGGGTCTCGCTGGCCGAAGAGCTCCTCGACGGGGCCGTCCAGCCGCGCCGGCGACGGCAGGTCCCCCACCGGGGCCCCCTGCATCGAGGTGACACGCAGGTTCTCGTCGGTGGCCCAGACGAGGACGGGGAGCTGATCCACCAGGAGGCGCAACTGCGCTTCCTGAAGGCGGATCGCGACCTCCGCACGGCGGCGCTCGGTCACGTCCCGCAGGTTCAGGAGGATCGCCGGCCGGTCGTTGGAGAGGAACGGGAACGCGGAGACCTCGACCTGGACCTTCCTCCCGTCGAAACAGGTCAGCTCCTCGTCGGCGTAGATGCTGGGCGCCGGCTCGCCATTGAGGATTCCCGCACGGACGACCTTCAGGAAGGGCGGCACCAGGAGCGTCTCGGCCCGGAGCCCGGCGAAGGCCTGTGCGGACGATGCCCCGGTCAGGCGCACGGCCGCCGGGTTGGCATACGCGATCAGGTCGTCACGCACGACGAGGATCGCATCCGGCGAGTACTCGACGAGCGCGCGGTACCGGCTGTGACTCTCCAGGAGCGCCCGCTCCGCGTACTCCGCTTCCCGCACGGCCGCCGTCCGGACGCGCCGGGACAGCGCGATCTGGTGCGTGGCGATCGCCGCGAGGTCCATGAGGACCCGCTCGTCGTGTCCGGTCCACTGGCGCGCCGTGCTGTCGACCACGGCGAGGACGCCCAGGGGAACCCCGTCGACGACCAGGGGCACCGCGAGGAGCGCGACGGCGTCGAGCAGCGCGACCTCCCACGCGTCACGGAGCGCGCTGTCCTCCCGGACATCGGCGAACGCGACCGGCCCGCCGATCTGGAGCAGGTGCCGGCCGAGCGAGGGGGAGGCGTCGGAGGAGGGGCCGAGGGGGGGGCGAACGCCGGTGGAGCAGAAGAACAAGGCGTCACGCTCGCCGACGATCGACACGAACGCCGACGCGGAACGCATGGCCTGGACCGCGACGCGTGTCAGGTTCTCCAGCGCGGCGACCTGGCTCTCGTCCGCGAGCCCCGTGTCTCGTTGCAGGGCGACCTGGGCTGCTACCAATCGCTCGCCCGGGCCCGCGTTGGTGCTCATGTCCTCGCCGAAGCCGCCCCCCGGAAGAGGTGGGGTGCCCCGTCCGCTGGCGTCCGCTCGATGGCGTACCCGAGCGTCACGAGCCGCCGCAACGCCGCTTCCGCTACCGCGGCCTCGAGCCCCGTCGCCGCGACGACCTGCGTCAACGCGATCTCCTCCTCGAGCGCGCGCAGGACCGCGTGCTCCTGCCGGGTCAGCCCGGGGAGGGTGCGGTTGGCGCTGCGGAGCCTCGTCCGGCCCGTGAACGCGCCCTCGAACTCGGGCGTCGTCGTCAGCATGCGCACGCCTTCCTCCGAGATCCGGTATTCGCGGATCTCGTGGCTGTGCGCGCTGCCTCGCATCTTCACGACAGCCAGCACGTTGCGGAGCCTCCCTTGGACTTCGACCTGGCGCTGCACGATGATGTCGTCACACAGGAACGCCACCTCGGGGGGCGTGAACGCGAGCGGGCGGTCACTCTCCATCTCGAGCGTCATCCAGACTGTCGTGCCCTCGGCGGTGAGCGCGGCGACGAGGCGGTAGAGCGACTCTCGGAAGTCGGCTCGGAAGGTCGGGGCGAGCGCGGTGCGGAAGCCCGAGAGGGAGTCGATGATGACCCGCTGCGCGGAGATCTCGCGGGCTTGCGTGCGGACCTCGTGGAGCACCTCGTCCGGGGACAGGTCGAGCGGGCGCAGGTAGACGAGGCGGACGAGCCCGCTGGCCTGCATCGCCTCGAGATCGAGGCCCAACAGCCGCGCACGCGCCACGTAGTCCCTCGGATGCTCCTCGAAGACGACGATCACGGAGGCTTCGCCAGCTTCCTGGCCAGCCGCCGCGAAGCGGGTCGCGAACGCCGTCTTGCCGCTGCCGGTGGGCCCCACGAGCACGACGGCGTCGCCCGCGGGGACTCCGCCGCCCATCATGTCGTCGAGCCCGGCGATGCCGGTGGAGAGCCGATGTCTTGGCCGCCGGACCTCGACCGCGGGCGCGCGGATGACCGTGCGCGGAAACACCTGCACGCCGTCCGAGGTGAGGCGCATCGTGTGGAGGCCGGGCATCGAGGCACGCCCGCGCATCTTCACGACCCGGATCTTGCGAACCACCGAGTTCTGGTCGACGGACTGGCTCATCCAGAACACCCCGTCCGCGACCGTGAACACCGGGTTGCGCAGCTCGCTCTCCTGGTACTCGCCCACCAGGAACGAGGTGACCTCCCAACTGGTGAGCTTCAGCGCGAGCCCCTGGATGAAGCGCTCGAGCGCCGGATCGGCGCGCCCCTCCTGCGAGCCGCCCGTGACGGTGCGAAACGAGTCCACCACGACCACGCCGGGCCGCGCGCGCTCGACCTCGGCCGCGATGCGGTCGAGCACGAGCCCCAGGTCGCCACGGAGGACCTCTTCGCTGAGATTGATGAATTGCACCGCGGAGCCGACGCGGCCCCGGTCGAAGAAGCTCATCTGCTGCTGGTACCGCAGGAGCTTCAGCGTCGGCTCGCCGAGCAGCGTGAAGTACAGCGCCGGCCGCTCCACAGTGGCGTTGGCGAAGACGATCTGCTGCGTGAGCGTGGTCTTTCCCGCGCCGGGCTCGCCCGCCACGAGGTTGAAGGAGAATTCCGGGAGGCCTCCAGCCAGGATCTCGTCCAGGCCCGGTACGCCCGTCGGCACGTTGCGGATGGTCACGGAGCCTGCCTTCATGGATCCTCCTGAGGTCCGGTTCCCGGGGCCTCCCAGTCTTGCATCACCAGGCGGGAGGCGAGGTCGTCGCCGATGAAGCGTCCCAACAGGGCGGTGATCTTGTCCAGGATCGCAACGACGGCGGCGCGGAGGCTCGCCGTGGCCTCCGGCGTGTCCGGGAGGTCGAGGCCGGAGAGCGGGGGGTTGCCGTCGGGTATCCAACGGGCACGGGCGAGGACCGCGTGGACGGAGCGGCCCTCGGTGATCGCGCGATCCATCAGGGCATCGAAGGCGTCCACGCCGATCCAGCGCCCGAGGCGCGCCCGGAGCGTGAGGAAGATGCGGCCGGCGGTCTCGACGGTGGTCCCGACGGCGACCTCTCGCCCGAGCTCGACCTCGAGGATTCGATCCCCGACATTCATCGGGGTAGCACCAGTGTCACGCGAACGCATGCGCAAGCTCGCCTCCGCAGCGTGAACAGCATGTTGGGGCCGCTTGCTTAACGCGATGAGCTCGGGCGAGGCGTGAGAAACCATCGCATCACGTTCGCGATCATCTCCTCAAGTCAACGGGCGTCCCGGCTCAACACCCGCGCGCCCATGGCGACGCCCGGCGGACGGTTGTACAACCAGCGGGCCGCCCTGGACGTCGCATGCGCCCTGTCCTCCTCCTCCTCCTCCTCGCCGCGCCCCTGGCTTCGGCCTGTCAGGACTACGACCTGAACACCAACAAGGACGAGGGCGCGGACGACACCGCCGGCGGCTCCGTGCCGCCGGTCGAGATCGACTACTCGGAGGTCTGCGAGGGGCTCACCGGCTCGCCGCACGATGTCGCGCTCAACACCGAGTGTGACGTGGGCTTGCAGACGGGCACGTTCACCCCCGTGGTCGAGTACCACTACGGCACGACCTCGTTCTGCGGGCCCCCGGCCGTCGGCCAGATCGTCGACAGCAACGCGTCGGGCGCCATCGACGACGGCGACATGCCGGCGATCGTCATCTTCCAGGGCGGGCTGTCCGGGACCGACGGCGGTCGGGTCGTCGCCGTGAAGGGCGACAACTCGGGGGTCTACTGGGAGACCGACACCGGCATGGGGCAGGACGGCGGCTTCGCCATCGGAGACCTCGACGGGGACGGCTGGCCCGAGGTCGTCGTGGGGGGGGTCAGCAACGTGCGCGCGCTCGACGGCCGCACCGGCGCGGTGGTCTGGACCTCCCCCAATGTCAGCTCCTCGGTGGACGCCCTCGGCTACAACCACCCCTCCATCTCGGACATGGACCACGACGGCCACCCCGAGGTGACCGTCGGCAGCGTGATCCTCAACCACGACGGCTCGCTGCGCGGCCGCGGCCGCCTCGGCATCGGCGGTGCGGATCTCGAGGGAGACTCCACCTACGGCATCAGCTACGGCGCGCTCTCCGTGCCCGTCGATCTCGACCGGGACGGCACCGAGGAGCTCGTGACCGGCAACGCCGCGTACAACCCGGACGGCTCGGTGAAGTGGCAGAACGACGGCCGGGACGGGCTCATCGCCGTGGCGGACTTCGACGGGGACGGCGAGGGGGAGATCGTCAAGACGAGCGGCTGGTTCATCACCGGCATGGAGTCCGACGGCACGGAGGTCTGGGGCCCCGTCAACTACGGCTACTACGGCGTGAACGTCGGCCCCCCGTCGGTCGACGACCTCGATGGCGACGGCGTGCCCGACATCGTGTTCGCCGCGCAGAGCTACCTCGTGGCGATGGAGTGGGGCGGCATCGAGAAGTGGAAGGCGAGCGTCGACGACTTCTCGGGCGCGGCCGGCGCGGTGCTCTTCGACTTCGAGATGGACGGCTACCCCGAGGTGCTCTACGCCGACGAGACCAACGTGCGGTTCTTCTCCGGCCTCGACGGCGCGGTGAAGATGGACTCCGACGAGCACGGTAGCCGCACCATCGTGGAGACCCCCGTCGTCGCCGACGTGGACAACGACGGCCACGTCGAGATCGTCGTGGGCCACTGCTCGTGGAACAAGTCGTTCACCGTCTACGGGGACGCCGACGACAGTTGGCCGGCCGGGCGCAAGATCTGGAACCAACACGGATACTCCATCACCAACGTGGGGGATCACGGGGAGATCCCGGTCACCGCCAGCCCGAATTGGCCGGAGCACAACAGCTTCCGCTCGGGGGACGTGGGGCAGCCGCCCGGCGAGTACCTCGACGTCCAGGCCGAGATCTTCGACGTGTGCGAGACCGAGTGCGCCGACGGCGTGGTGTTCGTGGGCGCCTGGCTCACCAACGCCGGCAACCAGGAGGCACCCGCGGGCCTGCCCGTGAGCGTGCGGGCGGGGCCGAGCGGCGCCGTCCTCTCAACCCAGTACACCACCCTCCCCGTCCCCTCCGGCAAGACCGGCGAGGCCCTGTTCTTCGAGCTCGACGCCAGCGCCCTCGGCGGCGCCGAGCCGTTCGCCGTGGCCGATGCCGACGCCACCCTGGCGGGCATGCTCTTCGAGTGCGACGAGGGCAACAACGTCGACGCGTGGAGCGACGCCGTCTGCGAGTGAGGGCGGTCGGGCCGACGACGATGCGCCTGGCAACCGGCCGGCCGCAACGCGCCCCCTCGAAGGCTCTCGCGCCCTGGCGAGAGACTTCGGGGCGGCGGCACTAGAAGTTGATCTTGCGCATGACGAACCGCGGCAGCCAGCGGATCACCAGCATGACGAGCTGCCAGATGGCGGGCGCGTAGAGCATCGGGAGGCGGCGGTCCATCGCGCGGACGACCGAGCGTGCGACGGCGTCGGGCTCGCCGGCGAACGGCGGCGGCTTCAACCCCGCGGTCATCGCCGTCCGCACGAAGCCGGGCTTGACACACAACACCGACAGGCCCGCGGCATGGAACTTGTGATCCAACGCCTCGAGGTAGGTGGAGAGCCCCGCCTTGCTCGACCCGTAGAGCGCGACGGGCTTGCGGCCGCGGTCCCCCGCGACCGAGGAGAACACCGTCAGGCGCCCGCCCCCGCGCGAGAGGAGGCGCTTCCGCGCGTGCTCGCAGAACACCACGGTGTTCGCGTAGTTCACGGTCAGGAGCCGCCGCGTGAGCTCGATGTCGGCCTCCAGGGCATCCTGGGTGCCGAACATCGCCGCGGTCACGATTACGCTGTCAAAGTTGCCCAGGGCGGCGTCCGCGGCGTCGAGCGCGGTCGCGAACCCGTCCGGGCGCTCCAGGTCGCAAATCGCGAACCCGACGGCGGCGTTGGCCGGGTGGCGGGCGGTCAGGTCGGCGGCGCTCCGCTCCAGATCCCCCTCCCCCACCCCGAGGAGGAACACGGTGTCCCCCCGCTCCGCGAGCTGCCGCGCGATCGCGCGCCCCATGCCCGACGTTCCCCCGAGGATCACGGCCTTCATGCTCGGTCTCCCAACAGGCGCACGGATTGGGCGCTGCGCAGGCGCCGCTCGGGATCGTACTTCTCCCGCACCGCCAGGAACGCCGGCAGGCGGGGCTCCATCGCACTGAAGTGCTCGGGGCGCGTGAAGCGGTCCTTGGTGAGGTAGATGCGGCCCCCCGCGGCGATGACGAATTCGTTGAGGCGGTCCACGATGCGTTGGATCTCCGGGGAGACCGCCATGTCGACCGCGATGGACGTGCCCTCCATCGGGAACGACAGGAGGCCCTTGCCCTCCGGGCCGCAGTCCTTGATGACGCAGAGCGGAGAGGCGCCGCCGAGGCGGGTGAGGAGGTCCATGAACTCGCGCACGGCGGGGGCGCCCGCGGCACGTGGCAGGACACACTGGTACTGGGTGAAGCCCCGGGACCCATACACCTTGTTCCAGTGCAACACGGCGTCGAGCGGGTAGAAGAACGGCTCGGGGCTCACCAGGCCACGGGCCTGGTGACGGACGTGCTTCCAATAGTAGGCGGTGTTGAAGGTGCTGACGGTGAGCGGGTTGATCGCCCAATTCGGGAACTCGAAGGGCAGGGTCGCGAGCGGGCCCGACTTGGGTGCCGACTGCCGGGCCTCGCCGGCCTCGGCCCAACGCCCCGCCATCAGGATGCCACGCCCCATCGAGCGCCCGCGGCTCACGCAGTCGATCCACCCCATCGTCATCGGCCACTCGGGGGCCGTGCGGCCGAGCGCCGCCAGGAACGTGTCGAGGTCGGGCACCCGCTCGCTCTCCATCCACACCCAGGCGCTCGGGATGCGGTGCATCACGAACTCGACCTCCAGGATGTGGCCGAGCAGGCCCATGCCGCCGATGGTCCCGTAGTAGAGGTCCTGGCTCTCGGACGGGCTGCACACCACGATGCTGTCGTCGGCGAGCCGCATCCGCAGCCAGCGCACGTGCGCGCCGAAGCAACCCTCCCGGTGGTGGTTCTTGCCGTGCACGTCGCTCGCGACCATCCCGCCGACGGTCACGAACTTGGTCCCGGGGGTGACCGGGGTGAACCAGCCGCGCGGCATGTACAGGCGGTTGAGCTCGGCGAGGCAGACGCCGGCCTCGCAGCGGACGACGCCGGTGGCGGGGTCGAACGCGAGGATGCGGTCCGCGAGGCGCGTGGCCACGACCTTGTCGCCCGGCCGCGCCGGGAGGGACGAGTCGCCGTAGGAGCGGCCCATGCCCCGCGTCAGCACCGCCCCGACGGTCGCGGCGGCGAGGTCAGACCCGAGCTGCTCCGTGCCCGGCGCGGGCAGGCGGCCCCAGGCTTCGAGCATCGGAGCGGGGACGGCGGGCCCGCTCGTCTGGGTCTGCGCGGCGGGGGGCCCGGAGGGAGAGGTCAAGCTGGTCTCGAGGGGTGGCGTCGGGTCCGGCAGGGTATCCCCTCCACCGACGGCTCGCATCGTCAGGGCGCCGTCCGCCGCCGCCGCGCGGGCAGGCCCACGAGCGCGGCTGCCAGCACCATCCCCCCGATCGGGTCGACGCCCGCGGTCCGAGAGCCACGCGGTGCCCATCCACCCACCTCCGCCTCGTCCACCGCGGCGGTGCCGGCGGCGCGCACCTGGAGGGTGTCACCGGAGTCCTGCACGTACGCCGATGCGTCCGCGACGACCGGGGGATTCAGGCCGCGGCGTAACCGCGGAGGAAGTGGCGCACCTGGGCGGCCACCATGCCGTCGAGCTGGAGCGGCCGCACGGTGTCCCCGCAGAGCCCGCGTTGGTGGAGCGTCCCGAGCAGGAGCGGCGACACGAGCGTGAGCGCGGCGAGGCGCACGTCGGTGGTGGCGACGAGCTCGCCGGAGCGGACGTGGTGCTCGAGCCGCGCCTCCACGCTCTGGAGCACGGGCTCGAGGATGGTCTGCAGGAAGGCGGGGCCCACGGTCGGGTCGCGCATGCCGAGGCTGATCCCCATCCCCATCATGTCGGAGAGGCCGTACTGCAGGCCGCGAAGCAGCGAGTGGAGGAGCCAGGTGAGCGAGCTCTGCACGTCGCCCTCGGGCGGGGCGACGGCGGACGCGATGTAGGGGGCGCCGAGGCGCCCGAGCCGCTCGAGCACGGCCGCGACGACGTCGGAGCGGGTCCCGAAGTGGTGGCGGAGGGTGGAGAGGCTCACGTCCGCCGCGACCGCCATCTCGTTCATGGTGATGCGGGCGGCGTCCTCCCGCAGCAGGCGCACCTGCAGCGCATCGAGGATCTGCTCGCGCTTTCGCTCGAAATCGCGGTTCTTGTCGCCGACCTTGCGGGCCATGTCCAGATCCTAACCTGTAGCTTGACTACGTTGATAGACTGACGTATATGATAATCCATCAACACCGACAGTCCATCTCCGGAGCCCACGATGACCCTCCTCCTCCTTCTCACGGCCTGCGGCGGCGGTACGACGGTCCTCGAGGGGGCGCCCATCGGGAGTTGCTCGTACACGAGCCCCTTCTCCAGCGAGCTGGAATGCCGCGAGTACTACTCGGCGGACGCCGACTACGCGGAGAGCGACTGCGTCGAGCTCCTCTCGACCTTCGAGCCCGACGCGTCCTGCAACGTCGAGGAGCTCATGGGGACCTGCACCTACAGCGACGGGGACGTGCAGCTCCGCACCTACGTCGACGCCGACGCCCCCGATCGCTGCGGCACCAACAAGTTCGGGTGCGAGTTCTTCGCCAAGGGCGACTGGGAGCCCGGCCCGACCTGTGATGGCAACGAGGAGATCGCCGTGCTCGAGGACCCCTTCCCCCAGCCGGTCCGCGTCTGCGTCGACCCGCTCCCGGACGAGCCGGCGGGGCAGTCCGAGGGCGGGCAGGTCTGCACCTGGGAGGTCGTCTCCGGTGCCACGGAGGACGGCCGCTCCTTCACCGACTATGCGGAATGTGACACGGTCATCCGCCAACGTGGCTTCTCCGCGGCCGAGGCGGATGCCCGCTCGCTCGAGGACGACCCGCGCATGGACGATCCGACCTACGTCGCCGAGGTCGACTGGGTGCGCACCCAGATCCGCGCCGGTGCGTGCGAGTGCTGCCACGCCAGCGCCAAGGGGGTCGGCGCCGCCGTCTTCGACGCGGACTTCGAGGGGAACCTCCTGACGCAATTCCACGACAACGGCCTGGCCATGGGCGCCGGGTGGATCCCCACCATCGGCTTCGGGACCTACCCGCCCGAGGAGAACAACGGCTTCTGGCGCTCCTCCCCGGAGAACCCGAACCTCTCCGTCATCCCCACCACCGATCCCGACCGCATGATCGCGATCTTCGAGGCAGAGCTGGCAAACCGCGGGCTCACCCCCGCGGACTTCGCGGGCCTGACCTACGGCGGCGCCGGTCCGCTCGACGAGCAGCTCGCCTTCGTCGCCGAGGCCTGCTCGGAGGAGGAGGGCGTGGCGGACGATGGCACGATCCGGTGGCTGCCCGGCCGCGCCCGCTACGTCTACGTCATGGAAGCGGGCTCCCTCCCGCCGACCGTGCCGCCGAACCTCGACCTGCCGGACGGCACCATCTGGCGCATCGACGTGCCGGAAGATGGCACGCCGGTGTTCTCGGAGACCGTCACCTACGGGCAGACCCCCGACGGGATGACACAACAATGGCCCACGTCGGGTGCGCCGGAGGCGCTCGTCGACGGCAAGCAGTACTACCTGTACGTCGCCGCGGACGTGCTCTTCCCGATCAGCCGGTGCCTGTTCACCGCGGGCGAGCCGGCGCCGTCGTCGTGCGACACCACGGGCGGGGGTGGAGTCGCCGGCCTGGCCGGGCTGGCGGCGCTGGCGATGCTCCGGGGACGGACGGGCCGGGGGCGCCGGCCGGGGGCGTCCTGATCGACGCGGGGATCCCGGCGAGCCGCGGAGCCTCCACCACCGCGTAGGCCGCCGCGTGGGCCACCGCGCGCCTCTCCGTCGAGACGGACGGGCCGATCGGTGCGCGCCGGCGGTCGGCCAACGCGATTCCCATCCTGGTGGAAGCCCGAAAACTACCCTGAAAGAAGCGGTGCGATCGCGAGCATTTCGGAACGATCACGCTCAATGGTCCGACGCGTGCAAAATATCGGTCAACAGCGCGTCATTCGATTGTCTAGGCACAGTGCGAGTGGCGTCCGAGGCGCATCCTCGGCGGGTGACGCCCACCCAGCCCGCACGGCACGCAGACATCGAGCGCACCAGCGCTGCCTGCGACCCTCCGGCCAACCTCGACACCCGCATCGACGTCGAGCGCGCCCGTCTGCGCCCGCACGTAGAGGCCCATCCCCTCCTCCACTACCGCGGCCTGGCCGCGCCCCCGCCCTCCCTCGATACCCTCGCGCTCGACCCCGAGCACCAACGGCTGCGCGCGTGCCTGCTCGCGGAGCGGGCCGTCGTCGAGTTCATCGTGTGCCGCGTGTTCCTGGCGAACATGCAGCCACGCGCGGGGCTCCACCGCGAGGCGACGAGCTCCGCGCTGGTCGAGCGGGTCGCGAGCTGGCTCCGCGACTCCGGGCTCCCCTTCGGGCCCGTCGGTGAAGGCCCGTTCATCACCGCCGCGCTCGCCAGCCGGTTCCACATCCAACGCGCGTCGCGCGTGAGCACGAGCGTGTTCATCAACGCCAGCGCGCGCTCCCTGCGCGTGGCAAGCGAGCGCCCCGTGCCCGTCGAGCTCCGCGGGCTCGTGTTGGAGGCCATGCGGCGGGAGGTGCGGACCTGACGGGCGCTGCTCTACCCGCGCGGGCCCGGACCCACGCCGTCCTCGCAGACGCCCACCCGGGGCTCCTCGAGCACGACCTCGTCGAAGCCGGGATCCTCGATGTCCGCGCGTTGCCGGGCCAATTCGGCGGCGTCGACGCCGAAGCGCTCGTCCCGCGCGCGTAGCAGCCCGGGATCGAGCTGGCCGTCGGCGTAGAAGCCCTTCATCAGGGTGGACGTGCCTTCTGGCAGGTCGGTCTCGCCGGGATGCCACACGTGCCAGGTCTTGCCGTACGTGCTGACGAGCATCTCCATCAGCTCGTGCTCCGCGGCGGGCGGCAGGCCGGGCGCGATCAGGGCGCCCGACTTCACCTCGTAGGTGTGGGGGTGCCAAAGCGCCTTCTCGTCGGCCGAGAGCGCGTCGAAGACCTCGCGCGAGACGATGTGCTCGATCCCGATCATGTTCGCGTCGGGCTCCGTCCCGTCGTAGAGCACGCACTGGATCAGCCCGTCCTCCTTGCGGCTGCAGTAGTGGTTCGCCTCCTCCTGCATCGACATGTCGCCCGACGCGTAGTGGAAGCCGTTGACGAAGATGTCGATCTGCTCGATCGGTTTTGTGGACTGGAGCACATCCGCCCCCTCCTCGAGGGCTTCGCCCCTGCCACACGCCACGCCACACGCCACGCCAAAGAGGGCAAGTACGAACAAGCGGGACATGGAACCCTCCACCCGCAAGATGGGACCGTCGTGGCGACAGGACAGCACGACCTCCGCGAGTCTCTAGCACGCCGACCAGGCGGCGAAGGGGGGGCGCGAAGGCCTCGACGGCCCCGAGCCACCGGTGCCTATGTCGAGTGGACGCCCCGCGATGCACGACCTTTCCCTCGTCTTCACCCTGACCATCGGCCTGACGGCGGCGCTCGCCCTCGGCTACGCCAGCCAGCGCGCGGGGCTCTCGCCGATCCTCGGCTACCTGCTCGCGGGCGTGGTCGCCGGGCCCTTCACGCCGGGGCCGGTCGCCGACGCGCGGATCGCCGCCCAGCTCGCCGAGGTGGGCGTCGTGCTCCTGATGTTCGGCGTCGGGCTGCACTTCCACCCGAAGGACCTGCTCGCGGTGCGCGGCATCGCCGTTCCCGGCGCGGTCGCCCAGAGCGCGGTCGCGACCGCCCTCGGTGCAGCCGTCGCGTGGGCGAGCGGCTGGAACCTCGTCGGGGGCCTCGTCCTCGGTACGGCGATCTCGGTGGCGAGCACCGTGGTCCTCATCCGCGGGCTCGAGGAGGAGGGCCTCCTCGACACGTCCGCGGGGCGCATCGCCGTGGGCTGGCTGATCGTGGAGGACCTCTTCACGGTCCTCGTCCTCGTCGTCCTGCCGGTCCTCGTGTCCGCTCTCGCCACCGGCGCGGCCGGCCCGGGCGCGTTCCTCAGCGCGATCGGCCTCGCCGTCCTCAAGCTCGCGCTTCTCCCGGTGCTCGTCCTCGGAGCCGGGGGGAAAGTGATCCCCTGGTTGCTCACGCGGGTCGCGCGCACGCGGTCCCGTGAGCTGTTCACCCTCGCGGTGCTCTCGCTCGCGCTCGCCATCGCCGCCGGGTCCGCGGTCGTGTTCGGGGCCTCGATGGCGCTGGGCGCCTTCCTCGCCGGCATGGTCGTGGGGCAGAGCAAGGTGAGCGAGCAGGCCGCCGCCGACGCCCTCCCCTTTCGTGACGCCTTCGCCGTCCTCTTCTTCGTGTCGGTCGGGATGCTGTTCGACCCCGCCTACCTCCTCCGCCGGCCCCTCCTCGTGCTCGGCGTCCTCGCGGTCATCGTCGTGGCGAAGCCCCTGGTGGCGTTCGCGATCGCGATCCTGCGCGGCTACAGCGTGCGGACCGGGCTCATCGTCGCTGCGGGGCTAAGCCAGATCGGCGAGTTCTCGTTCATCCTCGCGCAGGTGGCGGTCGCCCTGGCGGTGCTCCCGGAGGAGGGCCAGAGCGCCATCGTCGCCGCAGCCCTGCTCTCGATCAGCGTGAACCCCCTCCTCTTCCGGCTCGTGGGGCCGGCGGAGGCCTGGATGCGGGCGCACCCGCGTCTGTGGAGCGCGCTGAACCGGCGTGCCGAGGCCCGTGGACGCGCGATCAACGCCGAGACCGCGGCGTCCCTCCACGCCCCCGGCGCGGAGGCTCCGCGGGCGATCGTGGTGGGGTACGGACCGGTGGGGCGCACCGCCACCAAGCTGCTGCGCGAGTTCGGCATCCAGCCGGTGATCGTGGACATGAACATCGACACGATGAGCACCCTCGTGGCCGAGGGGGCGACCGCCATCTACGGCGACGCCGGCAAGCCGGAGATCTTGCGCGCCGCTGGCATCGCCGGCGCGAAGTACCTCGTCGTCACGCTCCCGACCCTCTCCGGGCGGCTCCCGGTCATCGTCGCCGCGCGCCACCTGAACCCGGACGTGCAGATCTTCTCTCGCGCACGCTACCTCACGGAGCGCGCGTTCCTGGAGCGGATGGGCGTGTCGGAGGCCTGCTACGAGGAGGCGGAGGCGGCCGCCCGGCTCGCCGAGTTCCTCCTCCGCGCCGAAGGCACCGAGGAGGAGCGCATCCGCGCCCAGGTCGAGGAGATCCGGGAGGAGCTCGCGCTACACGCGGACTGACTGGCGCGTCCGCCTGGACCGCGGCGGCCGCAAGCCGCTACAGGAACGGGGGAGGCCCAGCTTGGTGACGGCGCATGACTTCCTCGTAAACCTCTCGCTCGTATTGTGTGTCGCCGCCCTCGCGACGGTCGTGTTCCAGCGCATCCGGCAGCCGGTGGTCCTCGGGTACATCCTCGCCGGGCTGATCGTGGGGCCGCACGTCCCCATCCCCCTCATCGCCGACCACGCGATCGTGGAGGCGCTCGCCGAGCTCGGCGTGATCCTGCTCATGTTCTCGATCGGGCTCGAGTTCCGCATGAGCAAGCTCGCCGAGGTGGCACCGACGGGCGGCGTGATCGCGGTCATCGAGGTCAGCGTGATGGCGTGCCTCGGCTACCTGGTCGGCCGGGCCTTCGGATGGACCCCGCTGGAGTGCCTCTTCACCGGCGCGATCGTCTCGATCTCCAGCACCAGCATCATCGCGAAGGCGTTCGAGGAGCAGCGGGTCCAGGGTCGCCGGCGCGACGTCGTGCTCGGCGTGCTCATCGTCGAGGACCTCCTCGCCATCCTGATGATGGCCGGCCTCACGATCTTCGCGAGCGGCCGGGAGCCGACCTTCGCGGATCTCGGTACGGCCGGGCTCCGGCTGGGTGCGGCGCTGACGGGCCTGCTCGTCGTCGGCCTGCTCGTCGTCCCGCGCCTGTTCCGGGCGATCGTGGCGCTCGGGCGGCCCGAGACGACCACCGTGGCTGCGGTCGGCCTGTGCTTCGCGGTCGCGCACGCCTCCCAGGTCCTCGGGTACTCGGTCGCGCTCGGGGCGTTCCTCGCGGGCATGCTCGTCGCCGAGTCGGGCCACGGCCACGACATCGAGCAGCAGGTCCGGCCGGTGCGTGACGTGTTCGCGGCCATCTTCTTCGTGGCCGTAGGCATGTTGATCGACCCCGCCCTGATCGCCGAGAACTGGGTGTCGGTCCTGGCCCTCACCGCGGTCGTGCTCGTCGGGAAGGTGATCGCCGTCTCGAGCGGCGCCTTCCTCGTCGGCAATGGGACGCGCAGCTCGGTCGCGGCCGGGATGAGCCTCGCCCAGATCGGAGAGTTCTCCTTCATCCTGGCCGGGCTCGGGCTGACCCTCGGCGCCGTCCGCCCCTTCCTCTACCCGGTCGCCATCGCCGTCTCGGCCATCACCGCCTTCACCACGCCGGCGTTCATCCGCGCGGCGGATCGCGTCGCGGACCGGGTGGACCGCACGCTCCCTGCGCCGCTCCAGACGCTCACGGCCCTGTATGCGAGCTGGCTGGAGGAGATCCGGTCGGCCCCCCCGTCGGACGGGCGGAAGGCGCGGATCCGGGCGACCCTCCGCATCGCCTGCATCGATGCCATCGTGCTCGTGATGATCTCCGTCAGCCACTCCCTCTTCGGACCGGCGGCCGCATCCAAGACGGCCGACCTCCTCGGGCTCGGCGGGGAGGCCGCGCGATGGACCGTCACGGCGCTGGCAGTCTCCGTCGCGGCGCCCGTGTGCGTGAGCCTCGTGCGCGCGGGGGGGCGCCTCGGCGATGTCCTCGCCGAGGCGGTCGACGAGGACGGCACCTCCACACGGACCCCCGCCCGGCGCCCGACGCTCGTGGCCATCATCCGCATGGCCGTCGTGCTCGCCGTCGGCCTGCCCGTGGTGGCCGCCACCCAGCCGTTCCTGCCTCCCTTCGGCGGCGCGTTGGTGTTCTCCCTCCTGTTGCTGGCACTCGCCGCACAAGTCTGGCGCGGCGCCTCCGACCTCCAGGGGGAGCTCCGGTCGGGGGCGGAGATCCTGTTCGACTCGTTGCGCCGACACGCCGCCGCGGGCCCGCGGGTCGACGCTCGGCCGGCCACCGGCGCACACGTGCCGGGCGGCGTACGCATCGCGCCCGGAGACGCCGCCGTGGGCCGCACGCTGATCGACCTGAACCTGCGGAGCCGCACCGGCGCCACGGTGCTCGCCATCACGGGGCCGGACGGGCACGCCCAGCTCCCCAACGGCCGGGAAGTGCTGCGGCCCGGGGACGTGCTCGCGCTTGCGGGGACCCGGGAGGCCGTCGAGGCGGCGGCGGGGGTGTTGCGGGAGGCGCCGGACGGGGCGGCGTGAGAGTCGGGCTCGGCGCCAACACCGTGGGAAATGCCCCCGTTCCAGGCAGCATAGCGCCCGCACCGTGCAGATGGCGGTGCGGCCGTTCTTCACCCGGCGAGGAGCGGCCCTACCTCGGTTGCCCAGGCGCGAATCGCACCCCAGTCCCGATGGTCACCCTCCTTCCAGACGCCGAGCCAGACGCTCAGGCGGAACTTCACCCGGTCGGCGAACGAGTCCAGGTGATCGATCTCCAACGCCCCCGCGAACAGGCCTTCGCTCACCGGCGTGACCAGCGCCCGCACCGGCGCCATCCAGGTGGCGACGTGCGCGCGGTGATCGGTGCGCATCGTCAGGGTCATGCACACCAGGAACGTGGCGACACGCCGCTCCGCGAGCTCGACCCGGTGCGTCTCGACGAACCGCAGGGCCTCCGGCAGCCACTTGCTGCGCTGGATGGCGCTGCCCACGACCACGGCGTCGTAGGGCGCGAGGCTGCTGACCTCGTCCATCGGCAGCACGTCCACTTGCGCGCCGCCGTCTACGAGGGTCGCCCCGATGGCTTCCGCCACACCCGCGGTGGCGCCGAACCGGCTGGCATAGGTCACGAGGATCCGGTTCGGCATGCGCCGCTCTTTAGCGCGTCGCGGTGCCCTGCTCCCGTGGCCTCGACGGCAGCGACTTCCAGCCGGTCGAGGTCAGCGAGGACCTACCCCATCCGCTCGATCACCGCCCGCATCACCACCTCCCGGAAGAATTGGTGCCGCGGATCCGAGGTTCGCCGCGGGTGCCAGATGCACAACATCGGCAGCGTGGGGAGGTCGAACGGCGCCTCGCTCGCCACGATGCCAGCGTTGGAGGCATGCACCAACTCCACCGGAACCGTCGCGACGAGATCCGTATTTGCTACGAGATTCACGGCGCCGGGGAAGGACGTGACGGTCGCGGCCACGCGCCGCCTGTGTCCCTTGGCCGCGAGCAGGTCGTCCACGAAGCCGCGACCACCGCCGTCGAAGCCCACGATGACGTGGTGGGCGGCGAGGTACTGCGCGAGGGTGATCGACCGGCGCGGGTTCCTGGCGGAGGACACCACGACGAAGCGCCGCGTGTAGAGGTGCTTCGCGACGAAGTCGCCGTAGTCGACCGAGCCCGCGATGGATGGGAGCGGCGAGAGGTCGGGCCCGATCGCGAGGTCGAGGAGGCCGCGCCGCCCCTCGTCGAGGCTGGCGGCCGTGAGCGCCCGCACGCGGATGTCGACGTGGGGGGCGCGGGCCCAGATGGCGCCCATAATGGCGTCCGCGAAGGCGACCTGCGCCTCCTCGCCCAGGCCGATGGTCAGCTCCCCGCGCGCGCTCCGGGGATCGAACGCATCGGGAGGCGTGAACACGCGCTGCACCGCGCGGAGGGCGTCCGCGAGGGGCTCGGCGAGCGCGCGCGCCCGATCCGTCGGGATCACGCCGCGGCCGACGCGGACGAGGAGCGGATCCCCGAGCGTGTCCCGCAAACGCTGCAACGTTCGGCTCAACGCCGGTTGGGTGACCCCCAGGTCGCGGGCGGCTGCCGTCACGCTGCCGAGGCGCAGCAGCGCATCGAGCGCCACGAGCAGGTTCAGGTCGAGCCCGCGGAGATCGATACCTTCCATGCATGGATCATATACCAATCATGCATGGGATGGGAGACCGCGACGGACGTATCTGGTCGGGCAGGAGGTTCTCATGTCGTTGCACGTCGTGTTCGGAGCGGGTCAGGTCGGGAGCGGGCTGGCGCGGACGTTGGTGGCGCGGGGGCACACGGTGCGGGTGGTGCGGCGGAGCGCCGCGGTGGTCCCGGGCGTGGAGGTCGTCGCCGGGGACGCGCGCGAGCCGGCGTTCGTGGCGCGAGTCACGGCGGGGGCGGCCGCCGTCTACCACTGCATGAACCCGTCGGCGTACACCGGGGCGGCCTGGGAGGCCGAGTTCCCGGCGCTCGGGGCGGCGCTCATCGACGGCGCCATCGCGAGCGGAGCCAGGCTCGTCTGCCTCGACAACCTGTACGCCTACGGGATCGTCGAGGGGCGGCGCACGGAGGAGACGGCTCTGGGCGCGACCGGACGAAAGGGGCGCGTGCGCATCGCGTGGGACGCCACGTTGCGCACCGCCGCGCGCGAGCGGGGCCTCCGCTACGCCGCGGGCCGCGCGGGCGACTTCTTCGGGCCCGGCGTGGGCGACCAGTCGCTCTTCTCCCCCGCGATGGTGGCCGGGCTAGGGGCCGGCAAGGCCGCGTGGCTCGTGGGCGATCCGCGCGCGCCCCACGCCTTCGGCTACGTGCCCGACGTCATCGCCGGCCTCGCGGCCCTCGGCGAGTCCGACGCCGAGGGGGTCTTCCACCTGCCCACGGTCGAGGTCGCCCCGGCGACGCTCGTGGCCCGCATCGCGGAGGCCATGGGGCAGGTCGGGAGCTCGTACGCCATCCCCACGTGGGCGTTCACCGTGCTGGCGCCCTTCGTGCCGCTCCTCCGCGAGCTGCGGGAGACCGCCTACCAGTGGGATCGCCCCTTCCTCGTGGACGATGGCAAGTTCCGCGCTCGCTTCGCCGGCATCGGCACGAGCCTCGAGGTGGCGGCGCGGCAGACGGCGGCGGCCTGCTCCCCGGCGCTCTCGTCGACGGCGGAGTCGGCGGCGCCCGCGGAGACCCGGTGATCGGACCCGCCTCCGCGCGTGCGATTACGACGCGCTCCGCTCGGACGTAGGGACGGGCTCGGTCTCCTGGCCCGGCACGAGCCAGCGGAAGAGCAGCGTCGCCGCGGCCGCCCCGGCGAGCTGGGCGAGGACGAAGCCCGGCACGTCCACGGGCCGGATGCCCGCGAAGGTGTCGGTCAGCGCCCGGGCGAGCGTCACCGCCGGGTTCGCGAAGGAGGTGGAGGCCGTGAACCAGTAGGCGGCCACGATGTAGGCCGCGACCGCGAACGGGGTGGCGGCCGGCGTCCGCCTCGACACGCCGCAGATGGTCGCGAGCAGCCCGAAGGTGGCGACGAACTCCGCGAGCCACTGCGCGGCGCCCGTGCGCGCGTGCGTCGAGAGGGTGAACGCCGGTAGCTCGAACATCAGGTCGGCGACCGCGACGCCGACCACCGCGCCGACCAGCTGCGCGGCGACGTACCAGGGCACGTCCCGCCAGCTCATGCCGCCCTCGGTCGCATCCGCGAGCGTCACCGCGGGGTTGAAGTGCGCGCCCGAGACCGAGCCGAACGTGAGGATGAGCGCGACGAGGCCGCCGCCGGTCGCCAGCGCGTTGCAGAGGAGCGCCAGGCCGACGTTCCCGCCGCACAGGCGCTCCGCCATGATGCCCGACCCGACGACGGTGGCGAGGAGGAACGCGGTCCCGACCGCCTCCGCGGCGACCCGACGCGGCAGCGCCGCTACTCGCACGAGACACCTCCCTTCGTCGCCGCGAGGCGCCGGCGGTCGTCCGTGGCGGCCTCGAGGTCCGCGCAGCCGTCGAGGACGGCGCGGAGGATGCGTGCGCGCACGGGGTCCTGCTCGCCCAACAGCCGGTAGTAGATCCAGCTCCCACGGCGCTCGCCCTCGACCACCCCCGCGCTCTTGAGCACCACGAGGTGCTGGGAGACGTTCGGCTGGGAGAGCTCGAGCGCCGAGGCGATGTGGCACACGCACAGCTCGCCGCGGGCCAGCAGCGAGACGATGCGGAGGCGGTTGTCGTCGGCGAGGGCCTTCAGGAGGCCGGTCGCGGGGCGTACATCGAGCGGGGTGACCAGGGGCTGCATGAGGAGATAAGCATATGCATGGATGCGAATGTCCCGCAAGGAGCCCTCGTCGCTACGGGGTGCATCCTTTTCGGACCGACCCCGTCTGTAGGATGCGGGCCACGTACTCTCGTGCCCTCGGAGAACCTGATGACAACGACCTCCCCTACCCCTGTGCCCGCCGACGCCGTCCGTGAGTCCGTCCGCGAGCGCTATGGCGCCATCGCCCGCGAAGCCCAGAGCTGCTGCGCGCCCTCCTGTTGCTCGCCCACCGCCGCCCCCGGCACCGGGACCGACGCGACGGTGCTCGGCTACTCGGCCGAGGAGAAGGCGGCGGCCCCCGAGGGTGCCGACCTCGGCCTCGGGTGCGGAAACCCGCAGGCCATCGCCGCGCTGAAGCCGGGCGAGCGCGTGCTCGACCTGGGCAGCGGCGCCGGCTTCGACTGCTTCCTCGCTGCTCGCGCCGTGGGCCCGACGGGGTCGGTCATCGGCGTGGACATGACGACGGACATGCTCGCCCGCGCCCGGGAGAACGCCCGGAAGACCGGCCTCTCCAACGTGGAATTCCGCCTCGGGGAGATCGAGCACCTCCCCCTCGCCGACGCCTCCGTCGACGTCGTGATCTCGAACTGCGTCGTGAACCTCTCCCCGGACAAGCCCGCCGTCTACCGCGAGGCGTTCCGCGTGCTGCGGACGGGCGGCCGGGTGGCGATCGCGGACGTGGTCGCGCGAGAGGCGCTCTCGCCCGAGCACCAGGCGGACCTCGCGCTGCTCGTCGGCTGCATCGCCGGCGCCGCCACCGTCGCCGAGGTCGAGGGCTGGCTGCGTGACAGCGGCTTCGTCGACATCACGATCCGCGAGAAGGCGGGGTCCCGCGAGCTGATCGAGTCCTGGGCCCCCGGCCACCCGGCCGCCGCCAGCGTGCTCTCCGCCACCGTCGAGGCGCGCAAGCCGTGACCGGAGGCGTGACCGCCCTGCCCGATGACCGCGCCGTCGGGGCGGTCGCGCGGTTCGAGGGGGAGCTTCGTCGCTTCGTCGCACGTCGGGTCTCCGGGCCCGATGCCGATGACGTGATGCAGGACACCCTGCTCCGCATCCACCTCGGGATCGGCGCGCTCCGGTCCGCGGAGCACCTCGCTCCGTGGGTGTACCGGGTGGCGCGGAGCGCGATCATCGACCATCACCGCCGGTCGCGCCCGGTCCATCTCGTCGACGAGCCCCCGGAAGAAGCGCTTCCGGAGGAGCCGTCGGAGGACGTTCGCCGTCTCCTGGCCGCGTGCGTGTCACCCTTCCTCGAGAACCTGACCGCCGAGCAAGCCGAGGCGCTCCGCCTCACCGACCTCGGCGGGCTCACGCAGGCGGAGGCCGCGACCCGGCTTGGCGTCCCCCTCCCGACGCTGAAGGCACGCGTGCAACGGGGCCGGCGCAAGATGCGCGAGGAGTTCGAGGCATGCTGCGAGCTCGAGCAGGACGGGCGCGGGGCGGTGATCGGGGCCAAGCCGCGGTGCGGGTGCTGACCCCCCTACGTCCCCAACACGCGCTCCGTGAACGCGTTGAGGAACTTGCCACCCGGATCCTGCTCGCCGCGCAGGCGCGCGAAGGTGACATAGCGCTCCCCGTAGGTCTCCCGCATCTCCCCGGCGGTGAAGGTGGTCTTCTTCCCGAGGTGCGGCTGGCCGCCGTACGCGCGTAGGATGTCCTCCGCCTCGGCGTACACGGCGTCCGTCTGCTGGGACATCGGGGTCGCGAGCTCGATGTACGCGGTGCGCCGCCCCACGCCCGGCCCCAGCAGCGCGCGCGAGGCGTCCGGCGTGAACCGCACCTCGACGACGGAGAAGAAGCTCCGGGCGCGGAGCAGCGCCAGGATCTCGGCGACACAGGCCCGCCAGGCCGGGAACGGCACGCCGAACTCGATCTCGTCGTGACGATAGAAGAGCTTCCGTCCGAAGCCATGGCTCCCCGGCAGGACGAGCCGCTGGTCGGGCGCGAGCACGTCGGAGAGCCACGCGTCCTCGTCCATGTCGGCGAGCGCCGCTGCGATGCCGGGGAGGAAGGCGCTGATCGCGAAGTCCGCGAGCTCGGCGCGGGTCTTGATCTTCTCCCAATCGGGCGTCACCGCCGCGTCGGTGTGGCGCCAGCAGTGCATGCGGAAGGACTCGCCCTCGTCCGCGCCGCCGATGTAGTAGAAGCTGACGTGATCGTTGGCCTGGAGGACCGCGTCCACCTCGTCCTCGGTCGCCGCCCGGTCCATCATCCGGGTTGACTTCTCCAGGTTGAAGGCCTGGACTGCCTGCAGCTCCACCTCCGCGACCACGCCGCAGGTCCCCAGCCCGCCGATGACCGCGTGGAACAACGGGTCGCCCGGCCGCACATCGCGGACGGTGCCGTCATGGGCGATGACGCGGAGGGCCAGGATCTGCTCCGAGAGGAAGCCGTGATCGCGCCCGGTGCCGTGCAGGTCGGTGGCGACGAGCCCGGCGATGCTCTGCGCGTCCGTCGAGCCGAGGACCGGAAGCCCGAGGCCGTGGTCGCGCAGCACCCGGTTGAGGTCCCGCAGGCGAATGCCCGCTTGGACGCGGATGGTCCCCGCGTCGGGGTCGATTCGTAGCACGCTGTCATAGTCGTCGAGCGAGATGATCGTGTCATCGGAGAGCGGCGAGTCGTTGAACGTGTGCCCGCCCCCGACGACGCGGAGCTTGACCGCCTTCGCGACGATCTCCCGGAGATCCGCCTCGGTGGCCGGGAGGTGGTAGGCGGCGGGCCGGACCCCGTAGCTATCGGTCCAGTTGCGCCAGACGCCGTCCCGGTAGTGACCCTCGTGATCCGGGGCGCCCTGCGCCACGTACAGCCCGCCATGCACGAGATCGAGCCAGCCTGTCTCGAGGCGGTCCTTCACCCGGCCGAGGAAGGCCTCGAAGACACCGTCGGTTTCCATGTCGGGTCGCTTCATCGTGCGCTGTCCGGTGGTGGGCGGCACTCTACCAGATGCGGCATCCAACGCACGGGAACAAGTCGCGACATTCCGAGATGGCGTAACACAGGGGTGGTGGAGTGGAGTCCCTTCTCTCCCGGCGGCGTGTTCACCGCCGCGAACCTACGTGTTACTGGCTGGCTTGGAGTTACGATGCAAACGTACAAGGTCTCGGGTAACGGCGTCCAGGTATCGGTCGAGTCCGACAATTGGCTCTTCGCCGTGGCGCTGTCCCTCCCCCAGCTCGGGCTCGACCCCTCGACGCTCGACCAGTTGGTCTGCTCGATGGCGCCGGACGGCAGCGTCGCGGTGGTGGATGCCACGAACAGGGTCCCGGTGCGCATCGCCGTGGAGGCCGAAGACCTGTCGATAACCCTGGACATCCCGGGCACCCTGCCCGAGGCCGCCACCGAGCCCGTGGCCTCCACCGAGCTTGATCCCGTCACGGCACCCGAGGCCGCCACCGAGCCCGAGCCCGCCGCCACCGAGCCCGAGGCGCCCACCGAGCCCGAAGCCGCCACCCTGGTCGAGCCCGGCGCCCCGACGCAGCCCGCCGCGCCCAAGCCCGCACGGCGCCGCCCCCACGCGCGCAGGATCATGGAGACAGGCCCCGTGAGGCTCGCCGAGGCGATGGAGCGGCGGCAGGAGATCGAGGCTGCGGTAGACGCCGACAGCGCCTGCGACGTCGCCCTGCGGATCGTCACCGACCTCGTGGAGGCCGAGTCCGGCGCGGTGCTCCAACGGCTCTACCAGACGCGAAGCCTAAGCTTCGTGGCCGCCGTGGGGCCGCGCGCACACCGCGTGCTCGGGACCACGCTCCCCGGGACCACGGGGATCGCGGGCTTCTCGTTCACGTCCGGCTTCGGCGTCATCGTCCAGGACGTGGACACGGACGGCCGCTTCACCTCGACGGTCGACTCCGTCTCGGGGTACCGCACCCGCTCGGTCCTCGCGATGCCGATCCGCGTGGTGAACGGCCCCATCTTCGGGTGCCTCGAGCTGCTCAACGCCCCCGAGGGCTTCGGCGCCGCGGATCTCGAGATCGTCCGCGTCGTGGCCCTGGCGTTGGGCCACCGCCTGCGCGTCGCTTCGGAATAGGGACCCGGGCCCGAGGCCCACCGGGTCGGAGCATCCCGCTCGCGACCCGGATGGGCCAGGCCTTGACGAACGGTCAGGGCCGCAGGCACACCTCGCCCGCGTCCGCGCCGTCCACCGTGAGCAGGCCGCAGCCGTCACACCCGACATCCCCGTCGAACGTCACGGTGAGGTCCTGCGCGCCGACGATGCGGAACGTCCCCACCGGCTCGTCCACGCAGGCCTCGACCTCCGCGAGGTCGTAGCCCACGCAGAGGTCACCGGCGGAGATCGTCTCCGACCCGGTCACCCGTAGATACACCTCTCCCGTCACCGGCCAATCGAGGACCGACGTGAGGAGCTCTCCGTCGCGGATCCAGGTGCCATTCGAGCCGCCCTCGAAGGACCCGCTGTGTGCCATGGAAACGCGGAAGTCTTCGTAGACGCGGCCGTACTGGACGGCCTCATCGGCGGTGTCGGGACGGAGAACGTAGCTGCTGTAGCGACCGTCCGCGACGGACTCGTACCGGGCACCGTCCGCTTCGTCCTCGTGCGCCAGGCCCCACTGGGTGTACTCGTAGTACGCCCCTCCGCCGCTGCTCGCGCTCCAGTTGTGGGTCCCCACGTAGATCCAGCCGTCCGACGTGGTGCAATCGCCCTCCGACACCCAGGAATCGGGCTGGTTCGGGCAGGTCCCGTCCGCGTGCGCACTCAGGTCGGCGGAGAGCTCGTCCGAGGTGGCATGCAGCACCAGGTCCCAGACCCGCATCGTGTCGTCGGGATCGCTGTACGCCCACGGATCGATCAGGGCACCGCACAGGCCGGCGGGTAGCGCCGCGAGCGCGCTTGCCCTCGCCGCGAGCTCGACCGCGTCGACCGGCTCGGTGTCGGTGTCCGTGTCGGTGTCCGTGTCGGTGTCCGTGTCGGTGTCCGTGTCCGTGTCGGTGTCGGTGTCCGTGTCGGTGTCCGTGTCCGTGTCGGTGTCGGTGTCCGTGTCGGTGTCGGTGTCGGCGGGCACGTCAGTGTCCTTGCCGTCGACGTCCGTGGCGCAACCGAGGTAGCCGACCACGAGTGGAATGAGCACGAGATGACGCATCGCTCTCCTACGCCCAGGAATCGTCTGGGCTCGGGTCGAGCCTAGTCCTGCCACGCGTTGCGCGCCTGCGAGCCCTTGTCTCGAACGGTTGCTCCGCGCGCATCCGTGTCACCAGCGGCGGCGGGTCGGAGGCGTGTCGCATAGCGGCAGGAGGGGGCGCGGCGGATAGACCGCCCCGATGTTCTCCCCGATCGGCTCCTTCCGCGCTGTCGTCCTCGGCCTGGCCATCGGGTGCGCCGCTCCGGCGACCGGCCCGGTCCGTGGCTTCCCCCCGTCGGGGGAGGACGAGGGCCCAGGCGTCGAGGTGCTCCCGGGCCTCGACGACACCGCCACCCCCGTGCCCGCGCCCGGGGACGCGCTGTTCCGGGACGACGCCGTCGTGGAGCTCGTCCTCACGCTCGCGCCCGCCGCCTGGGACACCGTCGCCGCCGCGCCGACGCAGTACGTGACGGGCACGCTGTCCGACGGCACACGCACCATGGAGGCGGGGGTGCGGCTGAAGGGGGCGACCAACTTCCGCACGCTCGACGGCAAGCCGAGTTGGAAGATCAGCATCGATCGGACCGTGGAGAGTCAGCGGTGGGACGGGCTCGAGGGCTTCGACCTCATCAACGAGCTCCAGGATCCGTCCGCGCTCGGAGAGGCCGTCGCCTACCGGATCTACCGGAGCGCCGGGCTGCCGGCGTCACGGACGGGCTTCGCGCACCTCGTCGTCAACGGCCTCGACTACGGGCTCTACACGGTGGTCGAGCAGAAGGACGACGTGTTCGTCGACCGGTGGTGGGGCGACGACGACGAGGGCAGCCTATACGAATCCTCCACCGAAGCGTGGCCCTGCGACTTCGACGACCCGGGCGCGGATCGGTGCGACTGCTTCGAGCAGGACGAATTCGGCACGGGCGACGACCGGTCCGCCCTCCTCGAGCTCTGCGCGACGGCCACCGACACCGCGGACGCCGAGTGGCTCGCGGCGATCCGCCAGCGGGTGGATTGGGAGCCGTTCCTCCGGGGGGTCGCGACGGAGATCGTCATTGGGAGCTACGACTCCTACGCCGGCTACCGGGGGAACTTCTACCTGTACCACGCGCCCGAGGCCGACACGTGGTCGTTTGTCCCCTCCTCCATGAACGTCCAATTCGGGTCGGTGCCCAACGCCGCACCCTCGTGCGGCACCTACCAATATGCGCCGACGGACTACGCCGGAGGGCTGCTCGTCCGGCGGTGCTGGGCGGACGACGCCTGCGCGGAGGAGCTCGACGACGCCCTGACCTGGTCGGCAACGGCGCTCCAGGCCTCGGACGTCGACGCGTGGATCGTCGCGACCGAGGCGATGATCGCCCCCTACGCCGAGGCGGACACGCGCCGGGGGTACACGGCCGCGCAGTTCGAGGCCCAGGTTGCGTGCATCCGCTCGTGGCTCGCGGACCGCCCCGCGGCCTTCGGCGTGGAGGATCCCGAGCCGTGCATCCCCGCTGACGGCGACGACATCACCGTGGACACGACTGTCACCCTCACCACCAACCACCGGTGCGACCGGGACACCCCCGAGGCGCCCGCGTGGCGGGTCACCACCTTCGCCGCGGGCGGGGTGACACTCCCCGAGCCGCCCGAGGGGCTCGCGTCCGGCGACGAGGCGCTCCTGATCGCGCTCCAGGGGCCCGTCGGCGCGGGGACCTGGGAGCTCGTGACCGTCGCGGCGCTGGCCGGGGCCGACGTCACCTTCGCCTCCACGCTCGGCGGTGGCTGGGAGGGCGTCGATCCGGCCGACCACGCCGTGCTCCTGCAGCGGGTGCCGCGCTACGGCAACGTGACGATCGGCCCCGCGGGGGTGCTCACCGGGAGCGCGTGGGACGGCGAGAGCGGCGGCGTGCTGGCGCTCCGCGCCACCGGGGCGATCACGGTCGCGGGCGGCGGCCGCATCGACATGGATGGCCGCGGGTACGCCGGGGGCGGCACGGGGCCGAGCTACAACGCCGACGGCTACCAGGGGGAGAGCTACGCCGGGGCCGGCGCGGGCGGCACCGGGTCGGAGCTCAACTACAACGAGGCCATCGGCGCCTGGGCGGCCAACCGGGGCGGCGGCGGTGCCAACATCGGCGGGGGCGGTGGGGAGCACGCGGGCGGCGCGACCGACGGCACGAGCTGGAACGGGACGGCGCATGCGCCGGAGGCCGGCATTCCGTACGGCCAGGCGGAGCTGACCCAACTGTTCCTCGGTTCGGGCGGCGGCGGCGTTGCCAACATCACGGGCGCGCCGGGGCCCGGCGGCGCGGGCGGCGGGATCGTGCTCCTCTTCGCGGGCGGCGTCGACGCCGAGGGGCCGGCCGCCGTGACCGCGGCGGGCGCCGATGCGCGGTCCTGGACCGCGGGCACCTGGACCTACGGCGCGGGTGGCGGCGCCGGCGGCAGCATCGGCATCCGGGCGGACGACGTGCGGCTCGGAGCCCGCGGGATCGTCGCGACCGGCGGGGTCGGCTACGTGATCGTGGACCGCCCCGGGGGCGACGGCGGCGACGGGCGCATCCGCGTGGACTGCACCGAGGTGAGCGGCGCTCCCTGCACCGCGGGCGCCTTCGACGGGCTCACCGACCCCGCGGTCGGGTGGGTGGGCGAGGCGCGGTGACGCGAGGTGGCACCCGTCGCCGCGGATCACCTCCTCGCGCAGGAGGTCACTCCCGCGCCTCGCCGAGCGTGAACCGGAACGTGGCTCCCTCCCCGGGCGTGGACTCCGCCCAGATCCGTCCGCCATGGCGCGCGATCACCCGTTGCACGATCGCGAGGCCGACGCCCGTGCCCTCGAACTGTTGGGAATCGTGCAGCCGTTCGAACGGCTGGAACAGGTTCTGCGCGTGGCTCATGTCGAAGCCCACCCCGTTGTCGCGCACGTAGTAGGACGGTGGCGGCCCCGGATCGAACCCCACGTCGACCCGGGGAGGATCGCGGTCCCGGCTGTACTTCAGCGCGTTGCCGATCAGGTTCACCAGCACCTGGCGCAGCAGGACCGGATCCCCCTCGCAGGCCGGAAGGTCTCCCACTCGCCACTCCACCCGCCCCGGCGCGGCGTCCGCCAGCTCCTGCGCACTCGCCCGCGCCAGCGCCCCGATGTCCACGCGGACGCGCGTGAGCGGGGCCCGGGCGGCGCGGGACAGGGCGAGAAAACCGTCGATGAGGCCACTCATGCGGCGCGACGCCGCCTGGGCCCGGAGGAGGTAGCCGGCCGCCTCCGGGTTCACCCCATCGGCGAAGTCCTGGAGGACGATCCCGATGAAGCCGTCCACGGCGCGGAGCGGCGCGCGGAGATCGTGGGAGACCGAGTAGCTGAAGGACTCGAGCTCTCGGTTGGCGGCCTCCAACGCTGCGGTCCGATCCTCGACCCGCTTCTCGAGCTGCGCGTTGAGCGCACCGAGGGCGGCCTGGGCGTCCACGAGCGCCTGGTTGCGCTGCTGGAGCCGATCGGCCATCTCGTTGAACGACGCGCCGAGCCGCTCCACCTCGTCTCCCGTCTCGATGCGCACCCGCCGGAGGAGGTCGCCCTCCCCCAACGCGCGGGCGGCGTCCTCCAACGCGAGCACCGGCCTCACGAGGACCCGCGCGAGCCCTTCGGACAGCGCGATGGTCAGCGCGAAGATCGCCGCGAAGCCGAGCAGCTCTCCACGCAGCCGCGCGTAGGCGGGCGCCAGCGCGACGCGCCGGGGCATGGTGATCCCCACCACCCAATTGTACCTGGCGGTTCGGACGAAGGCGCCGAGCCGCTGATCGCCGTCGAGGGGAGACACGAACGAGGGGACCGTGGTGGGCACGCCGGCCAGCGCGGAGACCACCGCTGGGAGCTCGCGCATCTCGTCCGCCGCCCTCGGTGTCAGATGGGGTTGGCCCGTGTGGGCGGCGAGCCGACCGTCCCGATCCGCCAGGAGAATCGATTGACCGGGCCGCACCCTCACCTCTTCGTACTGGCGTTCCAGGTCGTCCGTATCCATCGCGATGGTGACGATGCCCATGGGGCGCCCCGTCTCGTCGCGGATCGGCACGCCCACCACGATGCCGACAACACCCGCGGCGCGCAGCTCGAGCACGTTGGAGACCGCTGGCAGGTTCGTGGCCATCGCCTGCTGGAAGTACGAGCGGTCTGCCACGGAGAACCGGGGGCTCTTCGCTCGCGCGGAGGTGCTCCCGTAGCCTCGGTTGGTCCCGGCCGCGTCGAACACGCCCAGGGAGGTCACCTGGGGGTAGACGGTGACCAGATCCATCAGGTAGCGGTCGAGCTGGGCGGAATCGAAGGCACGCACGCGTGGATCGAACGACACGGCCCACCCGATGCCCACGGCCGTGTCGAGCTGCCGGTCCACCGCGACTGCCACCGCGTCGGCCGTGACGAGCTGATCCTCGAGGAGGGAGCTCTCCAGCCACCGGACGTCGCGGCGGAACTCCCAGAGGAGCAGTCCCAGCATCGGGAGGAACGCCAACGCGAAGCCGAGGAACACCTTCCGTTGGAGCCGGATCCTCATGTCCCGGGCCCGGACGAGATGCGCGACCAATCGGCGAACGCGCGGCGTTGGAGCCCGCGGCCCTCCGCGCGGGTGATCTCGTCCCACCTCGCGGCCATGCGCTGGATGGCGGGCTCGACACCGCCTCCCTGCCCGATCTCGGTCACGGCAACGCGAAAGGCGGCCTCGTAGTCCACCGCGCCCGGGAGGCCAAGGTCCAGAGAGGCGCGCTCGGCCGCCTTCTCGAGCGTGTCGAGGTAGTCGGGCGCGCCCGGCCACAACGCCCGGTAGGCGGGTGATTCGATGTGGGAGCGCCGGTACGGATCGCGGAGCCCGTACGGGAGCATCACGCGATCGAGGCTCACCTCCGGGCTCGTGAGCCACTGAATGAACAGGTAAGCCGCCTCTTTGTGTTGGCTCCGCGCCAGCACCGAGAGCACGAATCCGACCGCGAGGTGGCTGGTGCCGCCGGGAAGGAGGGCATATCCGGTCCGCCCGGCCACGAGGCTGGGCGACGTCGCACCGATCGCGGCCGGCCCGTATCCCTCAGCCCAGCGCGCGAGGGGCGGCCAGAACGTCGCCATGGCGGCGGAGCCCGAGAGCCACGTGGACACCACGAACAGCGGGCGACCCTCGGCGAACCCGCCTGGCGGGATCCAGGCGCCCAACCCGAGGAGATCCGTCATCGTCCTCGTTCCGACCGCGGAGCCCACCTCGGTCTCCATCGTGTTCGGGTCGAAGAAGCGCCCGCCCCTCGACGTGAAGAGCGACTGGAACCAGGCCCAGAGGAGGTCCTGCGTGAAGGGCGCCAGGCCGTACCGCGCCTCGCTCGGGACCGTGAAGAAGCGGGCCGCATCGACCAGGTCGGACCAGCTCCAGCTCCGGGGATCCCCGAGGGGACGGCCGTACCGCGCCGCGAAGGCAGCGCGCACGGCGTCGTCCTCGAAGAGGTCCTTCCGGTAGTAGAGGAGCAGGGTGTCGCCGTCGTCGAACAGCCCGTACCGTCGGCCGTCGTGGCAGCCCAGCGTGCGGTAGCGGGGGAGATAGTCCTCCAGGTCCTCCGCGAGCATGTAGTGCTCGACATGGTCGTCGAGCGGCTGGAGTGCGCCGTCGGCCACGAGTCCCGCCAACCAGGCCGGTGCGACGGACGCGCAGTCGAGGTTCGCCATCCCCGCCTCGTGCTCGGCCCGGAGGCGACGCTCGTTTTGAGCGGGCAGCCCCATCTCCACCACGTTCACGCGGATCCCGGTGAGCCGCTCCCAGAGCGGGCCGCTGTAACGGAGGAGGCACTGGGCCTGCGCGCCCGACTCGGAGCCGATGGTCAGGGAGCTCCCGGCGAACGATCTCGCCGCGTTCACCGCGCGCACGGCGCTGGTGGCCCCATCGGGCTCGGCCCGGAAGCGCGGCCGGCATTGCGGCAGGGCCGCCCCCGTTACCAGCGCAACGCTGCCGGTCAGGACCCGGCGTCTCGAGATCAATGGCACGTCCCCATCCGAATCTAGCCACGGGGCCGCCGACTACAGCCGCCGCCCCCGATCTCCGTAGGACGACGCCGGCACGGCGGTAGGCGCGCGGCGCTCACCCCGCCGGGTCGGCGACCTCGAGCGTCACCGACGTGCTCCCGGTCGCGCCGGGGCCGTCGGTGGCCGTCAGGGTGATGGTGTGGGTGCCCGCGTCCAGGAGGAGGGCCCCGGAGAGGGAGCCGTCCGTGTCGACGACGTCGTCGATGTCGAGCACGGCGCCCGTCGCGTCGGTCCACTCCACGACGAGCTCGTCCGGGGCGACTTCGAGGTCCCCGACGCGCGCGGCGAAGACGATGTAGGCGTCGCTCGAGTAGGGCCCAGTCCCGTCGGGAGCAATCATTTGTACGGTCGGGGCGTCGTTCGCCTGCACCGTGAGCAGGATGGCGGCCGTACCCGCGGCGTCGTCCGGATCCCGGGTCGTGAGGGTGACCTCGACCACGCCCGGCTCGAACGTCGCCTCGCACGCCGTGGACCCGTCGGGGCCGATGGGGGCCTCCGCGCACAGCTCCTCGTCGCCGAGGAGCCAGGTGGCGACGAGGTCCTCGGGGTGATCGTTGGTGTCGGTGATCGATCCCAGGAAGGTGGTCGCATAGCCCTCGACGAGCTCGCTGCCCGCGAGGGGGTAGACCACGGTTGCCACGGGCTCGTTGTTCCGGAGGTTGATGTCGGACCCCTCGCAGCCGACCCCGAACAGGGCGAGGGCGAGCAGCGCCCCGGAGAGACGGGCGAGACCGCGCATGCCGAGCTCATTGCCGTAGAGAGAGACGGTCATTGGTACCCCGCGGCCCAGAGGATGGAGTTGTAGATGGCCTGCCTGGAGTCGGTGCCCGCGCTGCTGTACTCCGGCATGCCGGTGAAGTAGACCGAGCGCCAGTTGTAGTCGTCGTTGGCGATGACGCTGGACCCACCGGCGCTGTCGATGACGAGCTCGGCGCAGCCGAGGAGGTCGGCGTCGGTCCACCCGCCGGAGTTGGACTGCTCGTAGCCGTATCCGAGCAGTGTGAAGCTGGCGGGGAGGTTGTCCGCGACGGGGTGGGTCGCGTCCACCACGGTGCCCCCGGTGCTCACGCTGCTGGAGCCGCTGGTGATGCCCGTGCTGTCGATGCCGAACAGGTCGTACAGGCTCGAGTTGGCGTACGCGAGGTACTCCAACAGGTAGGTCCCGACGGCGCCGCCGTACCCGCCCTCGAGGTAGTCGCGGATCGCGGTCAGCTCCGCGGCCGTGTACAGCCGCGAGCCGCCGGACGGATCCGAGATGACGATCGCGTCGTAGGCCGAGAGGGTCGCGAGGGTGAAGCCGCTGCCGACGGACGTGATGTCGATGGTGCAGCCCCCATAGGCCAGGGAGTTGGTCTCGAGGCTCGACCAGATCAACGAGGTGGACCCCGTGTGCGTGTTGGCCCACCCCGGCAGGTAGGCCACGTTCACGGTCGCCCCGGAGCACACCGGGCCCGCCGGGTTGCCCGAGCACGTGCCCGGGTCCACGTCCACGGTCGCCGTGGCGCTCGTGCCGTCGTCCTCGGCGTCGAACGGGACGGCCGTGCACACCCAGGTGGTGCCGAAAGCGGTGTCGGCAGCGGGGATCGTGTCATCGAGCCACGTGGTGGTGTCCGGGCCGGTCGCGGCGAAGGCGCCCGGGTACGCGACACCGTCCACCGTCCAGCTGATGTCGTAGTCCACGACATCCCCGTCGGCGTCCGTCGAGTCGGTGACGACATCGCACAGCAGGTCGTCGACGCCCTCCACCGGGGCGGTCGGGTCGATGGCGAGCACCGGGGCGCCCGGGGCGGTGTTGTCGATGGTCACCGTGTTGGACGAAGCGGCGGAGCCGGAGGTCGTACCGTCGCTCGGGGTGACACGGCAATACACCGTGTCCGCCTTGCCGAAGTACGTGCCGGTGAGGGTGCTCGTGGTGCGGGCGTTGGCCACGCCGTTGACGTACCAGGCGTAGGTGTACGTGACGGCGGCGCCGTCGGCGTCGGTCGCCGTCGGGGTGCAGGTGAGCGTCGAGGCCTCGTACGCGCTGGTGGGGGTGAGGCTCACGACCGAGATGACCGGCGCGGTGTTGGAGATGGTCACCGTGTTGGACAGCACCACGGTGCCGGCGGTGGTGCCGTCGGTCGGCCTGATGCCGCAGTACACCGTGTTGCCGGAGCTGAAGTACGTACCGGTGAGGGTCGAGCTCGTGGCGGCGACCGCGGAGCCGTTCACGTACCAGGCGTAGGTGTACGTGATCGCGTCACTGTCGGCGTCGGTGGCCGTCGGCGTGCACGTGAGCGTCGAGGCCTCGTAGGCGGTGGTCGGGGTGAGGCTGACGGCGGAGATCACTGGCGCGGTGTTGGAGATCGTCACCGTGTTGGAGCTCGCCGCCGTGCCCGAGGTGGTGCCGTCGTTCGGGGTGACACGACAATAGACCGTGCTCGCCTTGCTGAAGTACGAGCCCGTGAGCGTCGAGGTCGTCGGGGCGATCAGCGCGGCGCTGACGTACCAGGCGTAGGTGTAGGTGATCGCGTCGCCGTCGGCGTCCGTGGCCGTCGGAGTGCAGGTGAGGGTCGAGGCCTCGTACGCGGTCGTCGGGGTCAGGGTGACACCCGAGAGGACCGGCGCGGTGTTGCTGATGGTCACCACGTTGGACGACATCGCCGTGCCCGCGGTCGTGCCGTCGGTCGGGGTCACGCGGCAGTAGACCGTGTCCCCCGCGTCGAAGTACGTCGCGGTGAGCGTGCTGCTCGTCGCCGCGACGGCCGACGCGTTGACGTACCAGGCGTAGGTGTAGGAGATGGCGTCGCCGTCGGCATCGGAGGCGGTGGGCGTGCAGGTCAGCGTCGAGGCGGCCGTCGCCGTGGTGGGCGTGAGCGCGACCGCGGAGAGGACCGGCGCGGTGTTGGCGATGGTCACGGTGTTGGACGCCATCGCCGTGCCGGCGGTGGTGCCATCCGTCGGGGTGACACGGCAATAGACGGAGTCGCCGCCGTCGAAGTAGGTGCCGGTCAGCGTGCTCGAGGTGCGGGCGTTGGCCGTGCCGTTGACGTACCAGGCGTAGGTGTAGGTCACGGCGTCACTGTCGGCATCGGAGGCCGCCGGGGTGCACGTGAGCGTCGAGGACTCATCGGCGCTGGTGGGCGTGAGCGCGACGCTCGCCATGACTGGCGCGGTGTTGGAGATGGTCACCGTGTTGGAGTTGGACGCCGTGCCCGAGGTGGTGCCGTCGTTCGGGGTGACCCGACAATAGACGGTGTCGTCGCGGTCGAAGTACGTCCCCGTGAGCGTGGTGCTCGTCGCCGCGACGGCCGACGCGTTGACGTACCAGGCGTAGGTGTAGGTGATCGCGTCCCCGTCGGCGTCCGTGGCCGTCGGGGTGCAGGTCAGGGTCGAGGCCTCGTAGGCGGTCGTGGACGAGAGGACGACGCCGGAGATCACCGGCGCGGTGTTGTCGATGGTCACGGTGTTGGACGAAATCGCCGTGCCCGCGGTCGTGCCGTCGGTCGGGGTCACGCGGCAGTAGACCGTGTCCGTGGCGTCGAAGTACGTCGCGGTGAGCGTGCTGCTCGTCGCCGCGACGGCCGACGCGTTGACGTACCAGGCGTAGGTGTAGGAGATGGCGTCGCCGTCGGCATCGGAGGCGGTGGGCGTGCACGTCAGGGTCGAGGCGACGGTCGCCGTGGTGGGCGTGAGGGTGACCGCGGAGAGGACCGGCGCGGTGTTGCCGATGCTCACGGTGTTGGACACCATCGCGGTGCCGACGGTGGTGCCGTCGGTGGGGGTGGCGCGGCAGTAGATGCTGTCGCCGCCGTCGAAGTCGGTCCCGGTGAGGGTGCTGCTCGTGGCGGTCAGCGCGGCGCTGTTCACGAACCAGGCGTAGCTGTACGTGACCGCGTCGCCGTCGGCGTCCGTCGCGCCCGGCGTGCACGTGAGCGTCGAGGACTCGCTCGCGGTGGCCGGGGTGAGCGCCACGCTCGTCATCACCGGCGCGGTGTTGGAGATGGTCACCGTGTTGGACGTGCCGGGCGTGCCGCTCCCACTGCCGTCGTTCGGCGTGGCGGCGCAGACCACGTCCCCTCCCCGGTCGAAGTCGGTACCGGTGAGCGTCGCGCCGGTGGCGGCGACCGCCGCGGCGTCCACGGTCCAGGCGTAGGTGTACGTGATCGCGTCCCCGTCGGCATCGGTGGCCGTCGGCGTGCACGTGAGCGTGGTGGCTTCGTACGCGGCGCCCGGCGTGAGCGTCACGCCGGTGAGGACGGGGAGCGTGTTCGCCACCACGACCGCGGCGGAGGTGTAGGGGGCGCCGTCCTCCTCGCCGTCGTTGGGGGTCACGACGACGTAGACGCTGTCGCCACTCTGGAAGGAGGACTCGAAGGCGGACCCGTCGAGGGTCACGCCGGACCCGACGAGGCCGCCGTTCACGTACCAGGCGTAGGAGACGGTGACGCTGTCCCCGTCGAGGTCGCTCGTGGCCACCGTGGCGGTGAGCGTCGCGTCGGTGTCCGGGTCGGTCGGCGAGAGCGTCGCGGCGGCGACCTCGGGCGGGGTGTTGACCGCGGTGACCGTGTTGGATGCCACGGTGACGCCGTCGTCCGTGCCGTCGTTGGGGGTGACGAAGCAGGCGATCACGTCGCCCTTTGCGAACGCGGAGCTGTCCAGCGTGCTCGCGGTCGCGGCGAGGGAGGCGCCGTCCACCGTCCACGCGTAGGTGTAGGTGAAGCTCGTGGTGCCGTCGATGTCGGTGGTGACGCCCGGGGTGCACACGAGGAGGTCGGCCTCGCTCGGGCTCGCCGGGGTCAGCGTCACGTCCGCGAGCGCCGGCGCGGCGTTGTCGATGGTGACGGACTCGGAGAGCACCGCGCCGTAGTCGATGCCGTCGTACGGGGTGACGGCGCAGATGACCTCGTCGCCGCCGAGGAAGGCGCCGGACAACGTGGTGCCGCTCCCGGCGTAGACCCCGTCCACCGTCCACTCGTAGACGCTCTGATCGGCGTCCCCGTCCCCGTCGGCAAAGCCCGTGGCCGTGCAGGTGAGCGTGTCCCCCGCCTCCGGGGCGGACGGATCGATCTCGACCGAGGCGAGCGACGGCACGGCGTTGGTGATGGTGAGCGCGTTCGACGCCACCGGTGCCCCGGCGTCGGTGCCGTCGGTGGGGGTGACGGTGCACACCACGACGTCGCCGTGCTCGAACGCGGAGGCGTCGAGGGTGGTGCTCGTGTCGGCCAGCGCGACGCCGTCCACGGTCCAGGCGTAGGTGTAGGCGATCGCGTCGCCGTCGGCATCCGAGGCGGCGCCGGGCGCGCACGTGAGGGTGTCGCCCTCGTAGGCCGGGTCGGGCGTGAGGGTCACGTCCACCAGCGTAGGCGCGGAGTTCCCGATGGTGACGGAGGCGGTGCCGGCGGTGCCGTCGCCGTAGCCGTCATTCGGCGTGACGTAGACTTCCCAGACCTCCCCGCGGGAGGTCGCGGCGGCGGACAGCGTGTCGGAGGTGTAGGCGGTCGCGACGCCGTCCACGTACCAGGCGTAGGCGTACGCGATCGGATCGCCCTCGGGATCCACCGCGGCGGAGACGACGGTGGCGACGAGGTCATCGGTGCCGGCGGGGGCCGAGGGGTCGATCTCCACCGTCGGGGCGGTGGGGAGCCCGTTGACGACGAACCATGCGCTCGCGGTCGTGGAGAGGCCGGCCTCGTCGGTGACCGTGAGGGTCACCGTGTGGGTGCCCACCGAGAGCCACGCCGCGTCGAAGCCGGCGACACCGGAGCCGTCCGCGGGGGTCGTGTCGAGCACCCCGTCGAGGTCGCTCTCCCACGCGAGCAGGAGGGCGTCCGCGGCGGTGCTGTCGTCGGCGACGGTGGCGGCGAAGGTGGTGGTGACGCCGTCGTTGTAGAGATCCCCGTCCACCGGGAGATCGATGTCGACGGTGGGGGGGGCGCTCACGTCGACGACGATGCTGTCGACGCAGGTCGCGCCGACCTCGTCCGTGCCGGTCAGCGTGATCGTGTGCAGGCCGCCGGTCAGGGTGGCGGTGTCGAACGCCACGTTGCCGTCGACGTCCGCGTTGCCGGTGGTCAGGGTGCCGTCGAGGTCGCTCGACCACGTGGCGCCGAGGAGGTCCTCCGCGACGTCGACGTCGACGACCGTGCCGGTGAAGGCGACGTCTACCCCCTGCCCTACCTGGAGCCCGTCGACCGGGGCGGTGATGGTGCAGCCCGGCGGAACGTTGGCCTCGCCCACCTGGAGCGCGATGGTGGTGCTGGCGGTCTTCCCGGTGGTGTCGGTGACGGTCAGGGTCACGGCGTGCGGGCCGGTGTCGAAGCCGTAGACGCCCGCGAGCGTGCCATCGGCCTCCGGCGTGGCGTCGATGTCGAGGGCCCCGCCCGCGGCGTCCGCCCAGGCCACGGTCAGCGCCGTCTCGTCGTCCTCGGCGTCCCCCACGATCGCGGCGAACGCGATGTCGTGGTCGGCGTAGTAGGGGCCCGCGCCGTCGGGGGCGAGGATGTCCACGTCGGGGGCGCCCGTCGTGAGGATCACGAGGCCCAGGCTGGCGATCCCGACCGCGTTGTCCGGATCGCGCCCTTCGAGCACGATCTCCTCGTCTCCGACGTCCAGCTCGGCCTCGCACGACGTCGTGCCGTCCTCCGCGATCGGTACCGCCGCGCAGAGCGTGTCGGCCCCGGAGAACCAGGCGGCGAGCAGATCGCCGGTGGTGTCATCCGTGTCGAGCACCGTGCCCCGGAGCGTCACGGTGGCACCCTCGCGCACCTCGGCTCCGTCCGCCGGAGCGTCGATGGTCGCGACGGGTGGGTCGTTGCGCCTGGTGATCGTCGTGTCACCGCCGCACGCGGTGAGGACCAGAAGGGCAAGCACTCCACGAGCGGGCATGCGCGAACTCCAGGCGGACCGAGGGGCCCGGCTCGGGGGAAAACTACACGGGTCTGGACGCGGCGCGATTGCAGCCGATGACAGCCCGCCACGACAGGAAGGACCGTATCGAGCCCTCGTTTCGCGTGACATCGTGGGTGTTGCAGGTCGTGTCGTGGATGTTGCGGCGGTGCGGTCCAAGCGAGTACACATGCGCCCGCTGCGTCCCCCCGTGCTCCTCTCCCTCCTGTCGTGCTTCGTCCTCTTGGTGGCGCCTGCCCGTGCGGAGCCCCCGCGCCTCGCGAGCGCGACCTGGACGCTCGAGGACGGGCTCCCCGTCAACTCGGTGAACGACATCGAGGTCACCCGCGACGGCTACGTGTGGCTCGCGACGTTCGACGGGCTGGTGCGGTTCGACGGGGTCCGGTTCACCGTCTTCGGGACCGAGAACACGCCCGGCCTCACCAGCAACCGCATCACCTCCGTCGCCGAGGCACCCGACGGGGCCTTGTGGCTGCGCACCGAGCCGGGGCGGGTGGTGCGGCGCGACCCCGCCACCGGCGCGGTACGGTCCTGGGACCTCGGCGCGGGGGAGCGCGGGCCGACGCTGATCTTCGGGCGCTCGGGCACGGTGTGGGCCAGCGCCCGCCAGGGGGTGGCCCGCTTCGACGGCGACGACTTCGAGGTGATCCCGCTGGTGTCGGAGGGGGAAGCGGACGTGGAGGCGCTGGCGGAGGAGCCCGGCGGCGCGTTGTGGATCGCCACCGAGCGTGGGGGGGTCGCGCGCATTCCGGGCGCGGCGTCGTCCGGGGCGGGCGGGGACGCCGCGGGCACGCGCTGGTTCGGCGTGCCCGAGGGCCTCGACACCACCCCGACGACGAGCGTGGCCATCGGGCCCGACGGCACGGTGTGGGTGTGCTCGCACACGGGCGTCTACCGGCTCCGGGAGGGGCGGTTCGTCGCGCTGGAGTCCGGCGGCGCCGCGTGGCGGGAGGACTTCGTGTCCATCGTGCCGACGGGGGCCGACGAGGCCTGGGTGATCGCGCAGACCGGGCTCTTCCATTGGAAGGACGGCGTGGCGGTGACGATGGACCGCGCCGACGCGGCCCGCCCCCCCATCCGCACCTCCGTCGCGACCGACGCCGACGGCCACACCTGGGCCCTCAGCCGCACCGCCGTTCTCCGCGACGGGGAGATCGTCGTGCGCAGCGCGACCGGGGACCCCTGGACCGACATCGCGCTCGCGCCGGAGGGCGGCGTCTGGGTCGGCTCCGGTGGGGGCGGGCTCCTGCGGCTCCGCGACGCCGCGATCGAGACGCTCGGCCGGGCCCTCACGCCCGCCCTGCCGAAGGCGTACGGCCTCGCGGCCGGCGCGGATGGCGCGGTCTGGGTCGGCTCCCAACGGGGCGGCCTGACCCGCATCGGCGCGGACGGCGTGCGCACCTGGGCCGCCGCGGAGGGACTGCACCGGAACGTAGGCGCGGTGCTCGAGGAGCCGGACGGGACGGTGTGGGCGGGCGCCAACGGCGTCCACGTCAAGGTGGGGGACCGCTTCGAGCCGGTCCCGGAGGCGCCCACCGGCACCGTGCGCATGATCGAGCTCCGGCGTGACGGCTCGGTGCTCGTCGCCGCCCGAGACCAGCTCTGGGAGGAGCGCGACGGCGCCTGGACGCGCCTCGACGAGGTGCTCGGCCTCCCGAACGCGCCCGTCCGCGCGATGCTCGAGACGGACGACACCTTGTGGCTCGGCACCAACGGCGCCGGCCTCCTCCGCGTGGCTGTCCGAGCGGGTGGTGAGCTCGGCGACGTGACCCGCCTCGGCCGCGCCGAGGGCTTCCCCAGCGACACGGTGCGCGCGGTGTGGATCTCCCCGGCCGGGACCCTCTGGGTGGGGACCGAGGATGTCGGCATCTGGGGGATGCCGCTGGACGCGGGTGGCGCCGGCGGGCCGCCGCGCACTTTCTCCCAGCCCGAGGGGCTCCCCGACCACAGCGTCCACGCGCTCGTGCCGGACACGCTCGGCGCGCTCTGGGGCAGCACGAACCGGGGCCTGTTCCGGGTGCCCGTGGCCGAGCTGGACGCCTTCGCGCGGGGCTCGGACGCGCCCGTCCACGTCGAGAGCTTCGGGCGCGGCGACGGGATGGAGGGCGCCGAGGCCAACGGCGGGTTCCACCGCGCGGGCCTCCGAACGGCCGACGGGCGCATCTGGTTCGCCTCCATGGACGGGGTCGTGGTCGTCCGGCCGGGTCGCGTGCGGGTCGATGCCGGCCGGGCGACGGCTCGCGTCGAGTCGCTCCGCCTCGACGGCCTGGAGCAGCCTCTCTTCGGCCCACGGACCCTCTCCCCGTCGGAACGCAGCTTTGGCATCGACTACACCGCCCTTCCCGCCATGTACGGGGAGAAGCAGCGCTTCTGGTACCGCCTCGACGGCGTCGATCCCGACTGGGTGGACGCCGGCACGCGTCGCACGGCCTGGTACACCCAGGTGCCCCCCGGGGAGCGGACCTTCCGGGTGCGGACCAGCCCGCCCGACCACGAAGGGACGGAGGCGACGCTCACGCTCCACGTCGTCCCGCGCTTCCACGAGACCGCGTGGTTCCGCGCGCTGGTCGCGCTCCTGGCGACGGGAGCGGCCGTCCTCGCGGTGTGGAGCCGGCTCGCCGCGGCGCGGCGGCGGGAGCGGGTGCTCGAGGAGCGCGTGCGGGCGCGCACCGCGGATCTCGCGGCGGAGAAGGAGCTGGCGGTCACGGCCGGGCGCACCATCGCGGCCCAGGCGGCCCGGCTCCTGGAGGTCGACCGCCTGAAGACCCGCTTCTTCCAGGACCTCTCCCACGAACTGCGCACGCCGCTCACGCTCGTGATCGGGCCGTTGGAGGACGTGCGCACGGGGCGTCACGGCGGCCTGCCCGCGGCGGTGGAGGCGCAGGTGGGCCTCGCCGAGCGCAACGCCCGCCGTCTCTTCGCGCTCGTCAACCAGCTGCTCGATCTCGTGCGGCTCGACGCCGGCATGCTCCGCCTCGAGCGCACGCCCCAGGATCTCGTGGCGCTCGTCGCCGGGGTCGCGGAGGTGCACCAGCCGCTCGCGGATCGGCGGTCCATCGCGCTCCAGCTCGACCTCCCGGCCGAGCCGTGCATCGTCGACTTCGATCGCCGCGAGCTCGAGAAGGTGTACGCGAACCTGCTCGGCAACGCGCTCAAGTTCACGCCGTCGCACGGGCGGGTGGAGGTCGTGCTGCGGGCGGGGGACACGGAGGTCGAGGTCACCATCCGGGACAGCGGCCCCGGGCTGTCGGCAGAGGTGCGGGAGCGCCTCTTCGAGCGCTTCTACAGCCCGGGCGAGAGCAGCGTGCAGGCGGGCTCGGGGATCGGGCTCTCGCTCGCCCGCGACCTCACCGAGCGGCACGACGGGCGCATCCGGGTGGAGAGCGTGGAAGGCCACGGGAGCACGTTCACCGTGGTGCTGCCGCGGTCGCGCGCGGTGGTCGGCGCGCCCGGTGCCCGCCGCCCCGAGGATCGCGCGGTCCCGGCGCCGCCCGTGCCCGAGGTCGAGGACATCGCCGGCCCCGAGAGCTCCGGCGAGGACCGCACCACCGTGCTCGTCGTGGACGACCACCCGGAGGTCCGCGCGTGGATCCGCGGCCACCTCGCGCCGCGCTACCAGGTGCTCGAAGCCGCGAACGGGCGAGAGGGCCTCGCGACGGCGCGCCGCGCGCTGCCAGACCTCGTGGTCTCCGACGTGATGATGCCGGAGATGAACGGCTACGAGCTCGTCCGCGCGCTCCGGGCCGACCCCGACCTCGAGGCGGTGCCGGTGGTGCTGCTCACGGCGAAGGGCTCCGACGAGAGCCGGATCGAGGGCCTCCGGGGCGGCGCCGACGTGTACCTGACGAAGCCGTTCGCGTCGCAGGTGCTCGTCGCACAGGTAGACGGGCTCATCGCCCAGCGGCGGCTCCTGCGGGAGCGGGTCACCGAGGCGGCACGAGCGGCCCCGCCCGCCACCGGGGAGCTCGACGAGGAGCACCTCTCAGCGGACGAACGCTACATCCGGAAGGTGCGCGCCGCCATCGACGCCCAGCTTCACGACCCCGCGTTCGGGGTGCAGGAGCTGGCCGACGCGGTCGCGCAGGACCGGGCCCACCTGTTCCGGCGCGTCAAGCAGCTCACCGGCGAAGCGCCGTCGAACCTGCTCCGGGTCGCGCGCCTCGAGCGCGCCGCCACGCTGCTCGCGCGCCGCGTCGCATCCGTGGGCGAGATCGCCTACGCCGTCGGCTTCAACGGCATCAGCCACTTCAGCAAGTCCTTCCGCGATCACTACGGTGTCACCCCCACGGCGTGGGCGACGGAGGGGCGTGGGGAGGCGGCGGGCGGGGGGGCATCGGGTTGAGACGCCGGACGGTGCCAGGCCGGGCCGTAGCGCTCGCGCCACATGCGCGCTCATTTGGCTGGGAGGCTCATGAAGATCCCAGCCTCGACGCCCGGCTCAGCGACCCGTCATCCGCTCCAGTTGGTCGGGATAGCGAGCCCCGTGCACCTTGAGCTTCGCGGCGGCGCCGTCGATCTCCCGGAGGTCGTCCGGCGTCAGCTCGACGTCGGCGGCCCCGATGTTCTCCTCCAGGCGCTTCAGCTTCGTCGTGCCCGGGATGGGGACGATCCATGGCTTCTGCGCGAGCAGCCACGCGAGCGCGATCTGGGCCGGGGTGGCCTTCTTCCGCGCCGCGACCCGGCCGAGGAGGTCCACGAACGCCTCGTTCGCCTGGAGCGCCTCCCGGGTGAAGCGTGGGAGGATGCTACGGAAATCGCTCGTGTCGAACGTGGTGCTCGCGTCCATCTTGCCCGTGAGGAAGCCCTTGCCCAGGGGGCTGAACGGGACGACTGTCAGTTGGATTCAGGAGTCGGTTTCAGGGAAGCGACTTCAAAGACGCCATGTCGATGGAGAAGCGGTACTTCACGTCGGACCGGAGCAGCCGCTCGTAGGCCTCGTTGACCTTCTGGATGGGGATGACCTCGACCTCGGCGGTGATGCCGTGCTCGCCGCAGAAGTCGAGCATCTCCTGGGTCTCGGCGATGCCGCCGATGTTCGAGCCGGAGAGGCTCCGGCGCCCCATGATGAGGCTGAAGGCGGACACGCCGAGGGGCTTTGCGGGCGCGCCGACCAGGGTCAGGTTTCCGTCGCGTCGGAGCAGGTTGAGGTAGGCGTTGACATCGTGTTCGGCGGACGCCGTGTCGAGGATGAAGTCGAGGCTCCCGGCATGCTTCTGCATCTCGTCGGCGTTGCGCGAGACGACGACCTCGTCGGCGCCCAGGCGAAGGGCGTCCTCCGTCTTGCCGGGGGAGGTGGTGAAGACGACGACGTGGGCCCCGAAGGCGCGGGCGAACTTCACACCCATGTGGCCCAGCCCGCCGAGGCCGACCACGCCCACCTTCTTGCCCTTGGCGACGCCCCAATGACGCAGGGGCGAGTACGTGGTGATCCCCGCGCACAAGAGCGGCGCGGCCGCGGCGGGGTCCAGGTTGGAGGGGACGCGGAGCACGAACCGCTCGTCGACCACGATGCTGTCGGAATAGCCGCCGCGGGTCACGCCCCCGAGGTGCTTGTCGGGCGAGTTGAACGTCAGCGTCAGGTTGGGGCAGAACTGCTCGAACCCGTCCCTGCAGCTCGGGCAGGTGCCGTCCGCGTCGACGAGGCAGCCGACTGCGGCCAGGTCGCCGGGCTTGTACCTGGTGACCGCGGAGCCGACCCTGGTGACGCGGCCGACGATCTCGTGCCCCGGGACGATCGGGTAGTTGGTGGGCATGAAGCTGCTCCACTCGTTGCGGACCGAGTGGACGTCGGAGTGGCAGATCCCGCAGAAGAGGATCTCGATCTGCACGTCGTGCGGGGTCGGATCGCGCCGGGGAATCCGGGTGGGCGCCAGCGGCGACGTGGCGCTGCCGGCGGAGTAGGCCATCGTATCGTAGCTCATGTGTCGCTCCGTGCGTTCGCGCGGAAAAGCCCGCTTGCCAAGGAAGCTACGCCGGGGGGATGCCCCCGATAAGGGGCGATGCCGGGCGGCGGCGATTGGGGAGCGCTGGCCCGGCATCGGCGCGCGTTCCGCTCGATGCGCGGGCGATCGCCGAGCTACGTCGTCCTGCGGTAGCCGACCCACCCTCGTATTGGAGCCCCCGATGGACGAGCCCGTTCGATTGACACGCTACTCCCACGGCGGGGGCTGCGGCTGCAAGCTGGGACCCGCCGACCTCGAGCGGATTGTGGCGCGCTTGCCTCGCCGAGAGGATGACAAGCTGCTCGTCGGCCTGGAGACGGGCGACGACGCGGCGGTCTACTGGGTCGCACCGGGCGTGGCGGTCGTCCAGACGCTCGACTTCTTCATGCCCGTGGTCGACGACCCGGTCGACTTCGGGCGCATCGCCGCGGCGAACGCGCTCTCGGACGTGTACGCGATGCGGGGCCGCCCGACGCTCGCGCTCGCCATCGTGGGGATGCCGACCGCGCACGTGACGCCGGAGGTGATGGCGCTGGTCCTCGAGGGCGGCTCGCTCGCCTGCGACGACGCCGGGATCGCGATCGTCGGCGGGCACTCCATCGACGACACGGAGCTGAAGTTCGGGCTCTCGGTCACCGGCGTGGTCGACCCGGAGCGGATCTGGCGGAACACCGGCGCGGCGCCCGGCGACTGGCTCGTGCTCACGAAACCGCTGGGCGTGGGGACGCTCGCCAGCCGCGTGAAGAAGGGCATCATCACGCCCGACGAGTACGCCACGCTCGTGCGCACCACCACCTTCCTGAACCGCGCCCCCGCGGAGGCCGGGCAGGCGGTGGGCGTCTCCGCGTGTACGGACGTGACCGGGTTCGGGCTCCTCGGGCACGCGTGGAAGATGGCGAGCGGCGGGGGACTCGGTTTGGAGCTCTGGGTCGACGCGCTCCCCGAGCTGCCGGGCGCACGGGCCAGCATCGCGGAGGGAGTGGTCCCTGGCGGGACCCACCGGAACCTCGCGCACTACGGGGCACGTACCACCTGGGACGAGGACGTCACCGACGTCGATCGCCTCCTGATCGCCGACCCGCAGACCTCGGGCGGGCTCCTGTTCGCGGTGTCGGACAAGCGGCTCGGGGCGCTCCGAGAGGCGCTCGTGGCGCGCGGGGCGCTGGCGGCCGCGGTGGTGGGGCGCTTCGGGGAGCCGGGTGAGCACCCGTTGCGGGTGCGTCGACAGGCGCGGTGATCGGGGGGGCGTTGCGGGGGGGCCGGCCCCCCCCCCCCCGGATCCAGATCGATCCGCTCCGGCGCACCCCCCCCCAGTCGAACAACACGTGCGCGTACCCCTGGAGTTGGAGGTCGATCACGCGCGGATAGGCCCCCGGCGTGATCTTCACCCCGGGCAACAGGTCCTCGGGCTTCCAGCCCCTCTGCTGCATCGTGCTGGCGCACATCTCCACCTGCACGCCCATCGCGATGAGCTCACGGATCACCGCGGCGTTGAGGTTCGACTCCCCCTTGCGTGCGCGCTCCCCGCTCCACGTACGCCAGGCCGCGTCGTTGAGCAGCCAGTAGCCGGCATCGCCGTGCAGCACCGCGACGAGGTGGAGGTCCTTGCGGTCCACGCCCCGGCTCGCGTAGGCGTCGAGCACCTTGCGCAGGTAGAACAGGCCCTCGCCCACCTCGCCCTTCCACGCGTCTCCCTCGATCTGGTAGACGGCACGTACGTCGCGGACGACGAGCTTCGCGGGGTCGGAGAGCTCGTCCGCATAGGCCGGGGCGGCGGAGAGCAGCGCGACACCGACAGCGGCGGCGAGGAAGAAGGAGGAGGCTTGCATGGCGGTAGTGGCTCCGTGGGGCAGACCCGCGAGAGTGCGGGACTGCTCCGAGCCTAACGCTAATCAACAAATACTCAAACATATGTTTGACAATTAGACCGACGGCGGTAGGTTCGATGGACCCTCATCCACGGAGCCTCCCGCATGGACCACCCCTACGCCTACGCCATCGCACTGCTCGTGGTCTCGCTCGCCGTCGCGAGCCTCGAGGCGGCGTTCCCCTGGCGCAAGGAGCAACGTCAGCTGCGGCCGGGGCTCCTCGGCGACCTCGCGCACCTCGTCTTCAACGGGCACTTCCTCGGCGCGATCCTCTTCGGGCTCGCGACCACGTGGCTCCTGCCGTCGCTGGACCGTCTCCTCGGCCAGGCTGGCCTCACCGAGCTCGTCTACCGGAACGCGGCCGTCGGCTGGCCCCTCTGGGTGCAGGTGATCGTCGCGCTGGTGGCGATCGACTTCGTCCAGTGGGGCATCCACAACCTGCTCCACCGCGTGTCGTGGCTCTGGACGTTCCACCAGTGCCATCACAGCATCGTCGACGGCGAGATGGACTGGATCGTCTCGTTCCGCTTCCAGTGGGCGGAGGTGGTCGTCTATCGCGCGCTCCTGTACCTCCCCCTCGCGTTCCTGGGTTTCGACCCCTTCGCGGTGTTCGTGCACGCCGTGTTCGGGACGCTGATCGGCCACCTCAACCACGCGAACCTCGACTGGGACTACGGCCCCCTGCGGTACGTGCTCAACAGCCCGCGGATGCACATCTGGCATCACGACTACGAGGGCGACGGGCGCACCACCGTGAACTTCGGCATCATCTTCAGCACCTGGGACTGGCTCTTCGGCACCGCGAAGATGCCGGGCCACCCGCCCGCGCGCCTCGGCTTCCGGGGCGTCGAGACCTTCCCCAGCGACTTCCTCGGCCAGATGGCGTGGCCCCTTCAACGGCTGGCCCCCTCCACGGTCACGCAGCCCGTCGCGGGGCTCGCGGGCGGGCTGCTCCTCACCGCGGGCTGGTGGGCCCACGAGCCGCGTCCAGACATGGCGGCCAGCGGCACCCCCCTCTTCGGCGAGACGCTGGCTGCGTCCCAGCCGGCCGGGACCTCGGCCGGCGCCTATGCGGCGACTCCGGAGGAGGCCGATCGCGCGGTGGAGCGCTTCGGCACGGCGGCGGAGATGGCCGGGTACGCACACCCCGAGGCGATGGTGGACGTCGGCGAGCTGGCCGGCGCGCTCGGCAGCCCCCGCCTCATCGTGCTCGACGTACGGAAGGAGGAGGACTACGCCGGGGGCCACACCCCCACGTCGCAGCTCGTCCGCCGCGGCGACTACGCCACGGACGACGAGATCCCGGGGCTGTCCCGCCCGGCCGGCGAGCTGGAAGCCGCCCTCCGGCGGTGGGGAGTGGACGCGGGGGACGTGGTCGTCATCTACGGAGACGGCAGCGAGGCGTACCGCCTGTGGTGGACGCTCCGGGCCGTCGGCGGCCTGACCACACGGGTCCTGGACGGAGGAATCCAGGCATGGAAGACGGCCGGGCACGCCGTCGCCGAGGGGAGCGGCACGCGCGTGGAGCCCGGCACGATCGCCCTCGCGGCCCCGTCCGAGGCGCCCACGCTGCGGTGGGCGGACGTGCAGGCACGCGTCGCCGAAGCCGAGCGCGTCGTCTACCTCGATGCCCGGACCCCCGAGGAGTTCGCCGGCACCGAGCAGCACCCCGACGCCGCGCGCGCCGGTCACATCCCCGGCGCCCTGCTCCAACCCTGGACGAGCCTGACCGTCGCGGGCGCGGCGGACCCCCGGCTGCGGCCGGTCGAGGAGCTCCGCGCGGACTTCGAGGCCCTGGGCATCGGCGGCGCGAACGCCGTGGTGACCTACTGCCAGAGCGGCACGCGGTCGTCGGTCACGTGGTTCGCGCTGTGGCAGGCTGGCTACGCGGAGGGCCGCGCGCTGCTCAACTACCAGGGGTCCTGGGCGGACTACACCCGGACGGAGCTGCCCGTGGTCGTCGACGCCGAGGCGATGTGACCATCCGGATGACCCGACGCGCGCTGCTTCACGGCGCCGGGGCCGGGCTCGTGGTGAGCGCGCTCGCCGGGGCGACGGGCCTGCCCCCATCGCCAGCGCGCACGAACCTGCTCGCGCCCGACGAGCGTCCCCGCGGCTTCTCGCTCGGCCTGTTCGCGAGCGACCCGGCGTGGGACTACGGCCCGATGCTCGCGGAGATCGCGGCGCGGGGAGCGACCGATGTGCTCCTCGTGGTCGCGTGGTACCAGGAGGACGAGCGCGCGTCGCGGATCGCCCCGGAGCCCCGCCGCTCCCCGGAGGAGGACACCCTCCGGCGCACCTTCCGGCAGGCACGCGACGTGGGCCTGCGCACCGCGCTCATGCCCATCGTGCGGCTCCGGGACGAGGGGCCGGGCCGGTGGCGGGGGTCGATCGCGCCGGCCGCGGGCATCGGCGCGTGGTTCGCGTCGTACGGGCGCTTCGTGCTCGCGATGGCGGGGGTCGCCGAGGAGGGGCGCGCGGCGCGGTTCATCGTCGGGAGCGAGTTCGTCTCCCTCGAGCACGCGGAGGGCCCCTGGCGGGCGCTCGTCGCCGCAACCCGTGCCCGCTTCGGCGGCCGTGTGTCCTACTCGGCCAACTGGGACCACGCCGAGGCGCTGCCCTTCGTGGACGCCCTCGACGAGCTCGGCATCAACGCGTACTTCCCGCTCGCGGACGACGACGAGGCGCCCACCCGCGCGGCGCTGAGGGCGGCCTGGCGCGCGCCGCGAGCCGTGCTCGCGGGCCTGCGTCGACACTACGGGAAGCCGCTCGTCGTGACGGAGGTGGGGTACCCCGCCCGCCGCGGGGCCGCGCGCGCCCCGTGGCAGATCGACCTCGCGGCCCCGATCGACACCGCCCTGCAGGCGGAGCTCCTCGACGCGGCCTGCGAGGCGCTGTGCGACCCCGCCGTGACGGACGGGCTGTTCGTGTGGAACTGGTTCGGATACGGCGGCCCCTCCGACGGGGGCTACTCCCCTCGCGGGAAGCCGGCGGCGGCGCGCGTCGCCCGGTGGCTCGCGAGGATGGGCGGCGAGGAGCAGGCGGCATGAGAGCGGACGAGGCCCGGGCCATCAAGAACGACGCCATCGCGCGGCTCGCGCAGGCGTTCACGAACCCGGTCCGGCTGCAGATCCTCGGCATCCTCGACCAGGGCGAGGCGCCCGTAGACGTGCTCGCCGAGAAGACGGGGCAGAGCGGCGCGAACACGAGCGCCCAGCTCCGCCACCTCGCCGGGGCCCATCTCGTCGTCTCGCGACGTGAGGGGCGACACATCTATTACCGCCTCGCCAGCCCCGGGGTCCGGCGCCTCTGGCGCGCGCTGCAAGAGGAGGCCGCGGCGTCCGCCCCGGAGCTGCGCGAGCTCTCCCGAGAGTGGTTCGCGCCGTCCCAGCCGGTCGACCTTGCGGCGGGGAAGGCCCTCCTCGAACGGGTGCAACGAGGGGAGGTGCTGCTCCTGGACGTACGCCCGGCGGACGAGCACGCGCAGGGCCACATCCCTGGCGCGCGCAACCTGCTGGCCCGCGAAGTGGAGTCGGCGGTGGACGACATGGAGCCGGGGCGTCCGGTCGTCGTCTACTGCCGAGGCCCCTTCTGCGTTCAGGCGGCCGATTGTGTCCGACGCCTGCGCGCACGCGGCGTGAACGTCACCAACCTGGCCATGGGCGTGTCGGATTGGGAGGCGGCGGGGCTGCCGGTGGTGCGGGGGAGCAGCAGTGTCGCTGCCGTGTCATGAGGACCGTGCCGCACGCAGCTGTCCTCGCGGTGTCGGTTGGCGAGCCCACGTAGGGCGTCGGCTGCCATCCGCGGCGGCCCCCTCCGGGGACACGCCCGTCACACGGCTTGCGGAATCGCGGCCCGCACAGGCCGTCGCTGCCGGCGCGCCAGGCCGAACACGTCGTCTCGAAGGAACGGATGCAGGAGCCGCTGGTGGGGATCGAGCGCCTCGCGTACTTCGAGAAACCGCTCGACGTCCGGCCCGAAGGCCTCGGCGGCCTTCCAGGGATCCACGAGCTCCTTCCCCCAGTGCGGCCGACCGTGGTGCTCCCGCCGCATCACCTCGTCGAACTCGGGCTGGAAGAGCGCCCGGTGACGGTTGCCGCGGAAGGAGAGGTGCTCGAGGTGACAGGTGGCCCGGCCGGCCGCCGTGGCGAGGAAGCCGCGGCTCGGGCCGGTGAAGCGGGCGTGCACGACGAGGTCGACCGGCTGGATGCCGGACCGACCGTACTGGGTCAGGCGCCGGTGCATCCACGTCCAGGCGGCGGGCGCCGCTTCGACCGGGACCGCGTACTCGCTGCTGATGCACGGCGGATAGGCCTGCTGGTAATGCGAGAAGAACGGCTCGCTCACGACGATGGACCCCTGACCGATGCCGGCGTTGAGCGCCCGCGCCGCAACCGGCATGAACGCGGGCAGGCGCGACGCGATCACCGGCACGATCGGGCCGAGCCACTCCGCACACTTCTCCGCGAGCGAAGGCCGGATGCGCCCCTTCAGCACGGTGGCGGGGAGGGAGGTGCGGTTGCCCAGCTTGAGCACGGCACGCAGGCTGCCCGGGTACCAGAACACCGACACGAACTCGTACTCGGCGAGCAGGCTGGCGATCAGCGAGCCCACATCCCCCGCGGGGACGTGCTGGTGGTGCTCGAGCACGTTGTAGATCGGCTCGGCCTGGAGGGTGACAGCCGTGACCACGCCGAGCATCCCGAGGTTCGCGATCAGCGAGCGCGCCAGGTCCGAGTCCGACGCGGGGATGTCCACGACGCGGCCGTCCGCCGTCACGAGCTCGAACGAGACGACGTCGTCGCCCACCGTGGCGGCGTCCCGGCCGGTGCCGTGCGAGCCCGTCGCGATCACGCCCCCCACCGAGAGGCCGAGGTACATCGGCGCCGCGCGCAGGCTCAGGCCATGGTGCGTCGCCGCGTCCACGACGTCGAACATCAGGGCGCCCGCCTCGACCGTGATCCGGCGGCGCTCGCGATCGACGTGGCGGATGGCGGTGAGGCCGCGAGTCGACAGCATCGTGGTGGACGACGCGGCGATCTGGCTCCATGCCGCGCCCGCGCCGAGCACCCGGATCGGCCCCGACGACAGCGGCGTGCGCTCGAAGACGTCCGAAACCTCCGCCACCGATCGGGGCGTGACCACGCGCTCCGGGTTCGCGGTCTGGTTGCCATGCCAGTTGGTCCACTTCGCGCGCATTGTCACACCGTGATCCCGTTGGTGAGCCGGGAGGGCAGGAGGTGGAGGTACGGGGCGGGCCGATCGAGGTTGCGTCGGCCGATCTCGTCTTCGATGGAGCGAAGATCGGCCTGGAAGGCCGCCACCATCGGACGGCACTCGGGGCGTCCGCCCAGCGGGTAGCGGGCGAAGTCTCCCAGCGTGTCGTGCCGCACGTTGGTGCTCACCACGCGGGTCAACTGCGCGAGGCCGCCGACCCGACTGGGGGTGGCGTCGACACCAGTCGCCAGGGGGTTGGCGATCAGCCAGGACGGGCTGTCCTGCACGTCCTGGAGCTGCGCCGCGGAGCCGTAGTGACACAACGCGTGGACCGGACCGGCGACGAAGAGCACCTGCGTAAGGATCTCGACGAGCTCGTTCCGCGTCTCGAGTCGCTCGCCCTCGAGCAGGCCCCGGACGTTGCCCGCGTCCGGGCTCGCGACCTCCGCGAGGAACGCGTGCAGCGCAGCGTCGGCCCGCAGCGCGGCGTCGTCGGCGTAGGTCAGCTCGACGTACGCCCCGGTGAACCGCCGGATCGCCTCCCACAGGAGCCGGCCGTCGTCCCGGAAGGGCAGGTCGAACGGGACCTCGGACAGGCCGCGGGCGGCGAGGTCCCGCTCGAAGTGCTGCTCGCGGAACGACGCCTCGTACCAGAGCGTCTTCGCGACCGCCTGCGACCACCGGGCCGAGCCCGCGAGGCTCCGCACGAGCACGCCGCTGGATGCGCGCACGCCCTGGAGCCAGGCCATCCGGTCGACGAACAGGTTGTACCGGAGGTGTGGCATCAGGAACTGGCGGATCGGGTGGGCGGCCGACAGCCGGCGGCGCATCGCGATGGCGAAGGGCACGGTCATGTAGTGGGTGCGCGCGAGGTGCACCTCGAGCTCGCTCGCGTGCACGTCGGCGACCTGCAGCATCCGTTTCGCGGCCCGCCACCGCCATCCGTCGGTGGGGAGCACCACCTCGGTGCCCCCGTCGGGTGTCCCGGACGCGCAGGCGATCGCGACCGGGACCACCGGGAAGCGCGCCGAGAGCCCCGGCGCGTGCACGAACAGGGCGGAGACCGGCGCGACATACTTGCCCGGCTGGAGATCGTCCGCCGCGGAGACCCGCAGCGCGTCGTAGGATGACACGAAGACGTCCCCGGCGAGCACCCGTTCGGCGAGTGACGGCCCCTCCCCAACCAGGCTCGCGAACACGTCGTCCGGGAGGCGCAGCCGCTCGGGCACGTCGGATACCTGGCGCGCCCTGCGGATGGTGAACGGGTTCGTGCCGGCGAACCGAAGGTACGCGAGCTCGACGTCGCCCTCGCTCGCCACGCGTCCCGCCGCCGGTGGCGCCCAGCCTTCCACGCGAGCGGCGAACGCACGCGCCACGGCCCCGCTCGCGAGCCATTCCGGCGCCTGATCCGACCAGCGTGTCAGGCCCGCCCGCAGGGCGCCGCGGAGCTGCCCCTCGCCATCCGGCCGAACCAACGTAGATCCGGCAGGTCCTCCCGTTCGACGGGCAAACCGCCCGGGACGACATAGGGCGCGAACGAGGAGTCGTAGGTGGGCGGCAAGGCGTCTTCCTGGCGCTCGACGGCCCGCGTCCCGGCGCGGGCGGAGCTTACGCCAGCAATTTCCGGCGGTCAAACGAGAATCCGCCGGTCCTAACGCCGCGTCAGAGGAGCGCTTCGAGCTTGTCGAACGAACCGGTCCAGCCCATCGTCATGCTGGCGCGCATTGCCACGAACACGGCGTGCTCGTCGGCGGTGGCGTCGCCGGCGGGCTCCCACGTCACGGTCACCCGCGTGAGGCCAGGGCCCTCCTCCACGAAGCGCACCGTGGTCCGCATCGTGGAGGGGAACGTGGGCGCCATCGGGTGGCGGGAGATCCGCTCGTCGCGGTCGCGGAATTGCTGCGTGTAGACGAGCCACTCCGGCGCCTCGACCTTCTCGTAGGCCGCAGCGCCGAACATCTCGATCCCCGTGTCGTTCCACATGCGGAAGAAGCTGGCGCCGCCGGTGCGGATGTCCACGCGCCGGTACTCCATCTCGAAGCCCGTCGGCGGGAGCCAGCGGACGAGATGCTCGGGCCGCGTCCACAGGGCGAACAGCGCCGTGCGCGGAGCGTCGAAGGTGCGGTTGATGACGAACACCTCCCGACCGGACGCGCCCCCCTCAAGGTACTCGGCGAGGCGGTCCCACGTGGAGTTGCCGCCCGCCTTCTTGACGAAGACGCGGGTTTCGGCCGCGGCTTCGGGCGTCGGGAGGATCATGCGCATGTCGAGCTCGGTGGCGTCGCCGATCGCGGTGAAGGTGGCCACCACGCGGAAGAGGGGCGCGTGCTCGTCGGTGGCGGCGTGGTCGTACACGAGCTTCTTCTGGTGCTCGACCTCGTGGTACAGCGTGACGTTCGGGTAGTCCGTACCATCGGGGCCGTGCATCGTGAAGCGCCAAGTCCCGCCGGGACGAAGCTCCTTGCTGTGGTGGGTGATCGTGAAGCCGCGCGGGCCCCACCACTTCGCCACCTGCACGGGGTCGGTCCACGCGTCCCACACGGCGGCCAGGGGCGCGTCGTAGCGCCGGATGATGCGGATCTCGTTGGCGGGGCGGTCATTCGTCGTCATCGTTGGGTCCTCGATCTCTGGCTTGGGGAGGGACCACGGTCTTGAGGTAGGCATCGAGGCGATCGAGGCTCTCTTCCCAATACGCGCGGTAGGTCTGCATCCAGTCGGCCACGTCCTTGAACGCCTCCCCGTTGAGCCGGCAGGGACGCCACTGGGCATCCCGCCCCTTGGTGATGAAGCCGGCCTTCTCCAGGACCTTGAGGTGCTTCGTCACGGCGGGGAGGCTCATCTCGTGCAGGAAGGGCTTGGCCAGCTCCGTCACGTTCGCTTCGCCCTTCGAGAGGCGCGCGAGGATGGCCCTCCGCGTGGGGTCGGCGAGCGCGGCGAAGGTCTGGCTGAGCGGATCCGTCATCGTAGTAAACCGACTGGTTATATAACCCATCGGTTTAGTACTCGTGGGTGCGCCGACCGTCAAGCCGATTTTTCACGAGGCCCGAGACCTACTTCGGGCGCCCGGCCTCCTGCTCGGGATCATGGCGATCCCCGCCACCCAGGCCCATGGGATGCGCCCGCTCGTCCGGCAGCCAACGTGGAGTCGGTCTCCATCGCCGGGCCGGCGAAGGTGAGCGCGCCGGGATGGACGGGACCCTACAGGATCGCGTCAGCCTGCACCGACGCCATCGAACGCGTGTAGAACCCGCACACGGGTGGGGGCGCCTCGAGCTCCGGCCGGAGCACGAAACGCGGCTGACCCCGGCCCGGTCGTTCGGGAGCGCATGCCGAGCGAAGTAGTCATCGAGCGGGTGGACACCGGACCGCCGGGTCGACAAGCCTCCGTATCCGCCGCTCGGGCATGCCTTTCACCATTGGCGCCCACTACGGGCCGAGCTGTTCCCGTGAGGCGCGCGGGTCGCGAACGCCCAGCGCCGATTCACCAGCGGCTGGCGTCGCCCCAGGGGATCTCGAAGCCGGGCGCCACAAGAATGCGGCCCACGTCGACCAACGCGCCGTCGTCCCAGAGCGGCTCGGAGGCGAGGAGCTCCGGAAAACCGTCCTTGTCGAGGTCGGCCGATCCCCCCCAACGGAAGACCTCAGTGTCGGTGGTTGATCCAAAGCAGTACGGTCGCACCTCTTCGGCGAGCACGGTGCCGCTCGCGGGGAGGCGGCTGCTGGGGACGATGCACCCTGCGTAGCTCCCGCCCCCCATCCCGGTGTCGCTGAACACCATGTCTGGCACGCCGTCGCCGTCGGCGTCGCCGCCAAGCTTGTCGGTGGTCGGGTAGCTGCCCGCCCCGGGAAAGCAGGCAATTCCCCCGAGGCGGTCGTCCGGGTCGCCGGTGCGGAGATCGGTTCCGCCTTGAAGGGTGGTCGTGCAGTAGTCGCTTACGCCGTCTCCGGTCAGTTCCTTGGCGAGCCGGAACGCGATGTCCGTGAACCCGTCGTTGTTTGTGTCACCCAGCTCCGATCGACCGTCGAGGAGCAGGAAGACCGTGCTCTCATCGAACTGGACGGCATCCACAGCGTTGGAGACGAGAACCCCGCTCGAGCCCGTGCGGAGAACCTCGATGGACAAGAACCCAAGCGTGTTCGGGGCGTAGGCGTAGGAGACGTCGAGCGCGGCTTCGCCAATGCCATCCCCATCCATGTCCGGTAGCATCGCGAGCGTGCCCATCCCCATGTCATTCTCGAACCAGATCTCTTCCATGATGGGCGCGCCCTCCGGGAGCGCGCCGCTTCGCCCAAGAATGACGCTCAACGCGCCTTGAGCCCAGCCGTCCTCCTCAGTGCCGGTCGTCGTGACCATGAGGTCCGCGAGACCGTCCCCATCCACGTCGTTCCCTCCCGCGGCGTCGTCCCCGAACCAGTCATTGTACTCCGCCTGCTCCCACCAGCCCGAGGCCGCCTCCGAGAGGTAGGCTCCGTCCGTCGGCCAGCCACTCGCGGGCCCAGCGATCAGGTAGACCGATCCGAGGTCAGGATAGGCACCCCGGCTGGTCACGAAGAGGTCCACCGAGCCGTCCCCGTCGAAGTCGCCCGCGTTGCCGAAGTCGCCGATGTAGTCGCGCCCCGGCTCCGCGGCCCAGAACGCGCTCCCGGCGGCCGGCGCGGATTCGCCGTCGGGGAAGGCGCCGGGGAGGAGCACCACGTTCAGGTTGCAGGATGGGGCCCCGCGAAGCTCGACGCACGCCGCAAAGGCGAGCATGTCCACCACGCCATCCCCCGTGTAGTCGGTGTCGGCTTCCCCGAGCAGGAGCTCGCCGATATCGTAGTCGAGATCCCACCACCCGACCGCGGAGTCCACGAGCGGGACCAGCTCGCCGCACGATCCGGGCGGAGCGGCCTCGCCGTCGCAGTCCTGGTCCAGTGCGTCGCACGCGTCGCGCGCCCCCGGGTAAACGCGCGCGTCGTTGTCATCGCAGTCTCCGGAGAGCGGTGAGTGGCCGTCTCCGTCCTCGTCCGAGACAACCGCCGTGTCGGTGTCGCCGCTGTCGTCCGGCGCCGTGGAATCGCCGGAGTCGCCGCCTCTCGCGGTGTCCTCTTCCCCGGTCTCTGTATCGTCCGAAGATGGACGAGCCGAATCGTCGGTGGACCTGCAGGCCAGCAGCAGGGGGAGGATCACCACGAGAGTGTACCCTTCCAGGTGCCGCCTCCGCCAAACTCGTAGACCGTGCGGTCATCGACGCTCCCCCAGGTGCCGCCCTTGCCGGACAGCGCGGGAGGGACGTCCGTGAGCGGCAACGCGTTCCAGGAGCCACCGCCGCCGGTGACGAGGAGACCGAGGAGCGGGGTCGCCATCGCGCGGAAGGAGCAGGACCGCATCGCGAAGCTCCGCAGCAAGGCCTGCGACGAGAAGCTCGAGGGGCGCGTCGACACGGAGTTCTTCGACGCGAAGCGCCGGGAGTGGGACGAACGGTTGGGCCAACTGCGTGAGGAGCTCGACAGGCTCGACCGGGTCAACGTCCGGTGCCTCGATCGGGCGGTCCAGATTTTAGAACTCGCAAGTGAGGCGTACGACCGCCTCCTCGCAACCCTCGAGGCGCGAGGGCTACGCCGCTTCGCGGGTACTGCGCGTTTGGAGTTGGCCCGTCGAAGCTGATCCCAACGATTTCGGATAGTTCCACCGCAGAGCATGTGGTTGAGCAAATTGGACAGTTACAGAACTTTCTGGATCGATCCGAATGAGCGCTCGGTGGCGGAATTCGAGGAGTTGATGGCGAGGAAGTAGCAAGCGGTCGGCTCGGGTGGCCGGGCTCTACGCCCGTTCAGGCGTGGTGGTCCCGCCCGACCGCGGACGCGACTCGATTGGTCGGCCCGCGCACGAGCACGTACGGCACGAACGCGAGCAACGCGACGGTGAACGCCAGCTCCACGACGTACACGCCGCGATGCACGACGATCTGGTAGGCCACGTCGAGCACGGTCGCGACGATGAGCGGGGTCCGCAGGTCCCGTGCCGCGTCGAGCAGCAGCGCGCCGCGGTGGGCGCGGTCCGTCGCCGCGGCCCAGAGGAACGCGGGGCGCCCCGCGCGGGCGTCGGCGAGGCCGGCGCGGATGGCCAGGAGCGACGCGATCGCGGGCTGAATCAGGAACCGCAGGCTCAGGGGCCCGCTCGGCCGCGCCGCGAAGCCCTCCCACCCGCGCAGGACCGTCTCGACGAGCGCATCCATGCGCCCTCTTCTAAGCCCTCGCCGACCGGCCCAGACCGCCGGGACCAACGATGACGGCCGCCCCTTTCCTGCGGAACGACCTATTGGGTACTTGGAGCGTTGCATGGTGACCAAACCAGAAGCTGTGGCGTTACCAAAAACCACCGAGCACCTGGAGCAGGGCAAATACGGCCCCATCTTCCCGAAGACCCCGGCCTGCCACGGCTTCACCATCGTCGCCGACGTCAAGCCCGGCCACTCGGACGCCATGCGCGCGTACGGCGTGCGCCTCGCCCAGGCGGTGAAGGCCGATCCCGAGGTACTGGCCCCGCTCAAGCTCCACTATCTGCGTTGGGTCCTGTTCGATGAGGACACCCGGTTCATGTACCAGGGCATCTTCGACACGGACTTCGACAAGTACACCGAGGACGCGGTGGTGTTGTTTCGGAAGACCGGCATCGACACCGCGTTCGAGCACCTCGTCGGGTTCCCTGAGGACTGGAAGACCAATACTACGGCCTTCGTGGCGTTCCTCCGCAAGCACCAGTGCCCGAGCTTCCTCGAGTACGGCGAGTACCCCTGGGTGAGTAGCGACGAGATCAAGAAGGCCCTGCGGATCAAGGCCGCGCTCGCCGAGGTGCTGGAGCAAATGCAGTGATGGCCGCCGCGCGCACCTACAACCAGAGCCACGTACCGCGCCCCTGGGCCCACGGCCGCCGGCGTGTCAGCGTGTACATCGCGTGGAGCTACCCGGGCGAGGCCAACCGCGACCTCACCGTGATGGACAACCGGTTCTCGACGATGACCGAGGTCCGCCGCGTGCTCTGGCCCGACTACGAGGAGCCCCGCTGGGCCGATCCGAACCACTTCCAGCAGGGGATCGCCGGCTCGCTGGAGCTCTTTTTCTGGGCTTGGGTGCAGTTCCAGCAGGTGGTGGAGGAGACCACCGGGTACAGGGTGCCCGTGTTCCAGCGCGTCGACCAGGCGGGCTTCGGCCTGCCGCTCGACGAGCGCGTCCTCGCCGACGCCGACACGCTGCTCGTCTTCGGCCTCGACCACAACGTCACCGGGCAACGCGCCTCGGACGAGGAGATCGAGGCCGTGCGCGCGTTCCTGCGCCGTGAGGGGACGTGCCTGCTCGTCGGGCCCCACCACGACGTCGGCGCGTCGCCCGACTGGACCGTGCGCGCGATGGAGCACGCCCACCACGGTGACGACCTCGTCCCCCGGCAGCAGCGCTTCGGGGGTTACACCCGTTCGCTGCTGGAGGGGCTCGGGATCCCCGTCCAGAACCGCTTCGGGCTCCGCCCGTTGCGGGATCCTGCGACGCGGCGGATCGCCCCACTGGAGATCGCAGGCGATCTCGACACGCGCGGTTGGCTGCGGGGTGTCACCAACTTCAACTTCCACCAGCACCTGCCGCACTACGCGGTCACGACCGACGACCCGCGCGGGGTGTACATCCTGGCGCGACAGCCCATCGACTTGCGGAAGCCGCACCCGTTCACGGAAGCGGGGAACGCCCTGTTCAACTCGCTCGTCTGGATTCCGCCCACCGCGGACCGCGCCGGCGACGTGCTCATCGCCGACTCCACCATCTTCAGCACGCTTTTCGGGAGCGACGAGAGCCTCGTCCGCTTCTGGAAGAACCTCGCGGAGGCCTGATCCATGGACGGGGGCCCCGCGCCGACGCTGGAGTTGACCGACATCCAGAGCGGCGTCCTGCGGCCCCGGCCCACGCCGTACGCGGCGACGTACATCCTGCTCCGCATCGACGACCGCGCGTCGGGGCGCGCGCTGATGGGGCGGCTCGCGCAGGTCGTGGCGTCCGCGGCGCACCCGGAGAGCCCCGCGGCTGACACGTGGATCAGCGTGTCCCTCACCTACAGCGGCCTCGAAGCGCTGGGCGTCCCGCGGGCCTCGCTCGACAGCTTCGCGTGGGAGCTCCGGCAGGGCATGGCGGCGCGGGCGAAAGCGCTCGGCGACGTGGGCGAGAACGCCCCGGAGCACTGGGAGTGGCCGCTGGGCACGCGCGACGTGCACGTCGTGCTGACGGCGTTGTCACCCGACACGCCACGCCTCGAAGCCTCGCTCGCCCGCGCGCGGGAGGCCCTCCGCGCGTACCCGGGCGTCGTCCCCATCTGGCGCCAGGACTGCCACGCCCTGTCCACGGAGCGCGAGCCGTTCGGGTATCGGGACGGCATCAGCCACCCCGCCATCGAGGGGAGCGGCATCCCCGGCACCAACCCGCACGAGCCGCCGCTGAAGGCCGGCGAATTCGTCCTCGGCTACCCCGACGAGATGGACGCCGCGCCGCTCCTCCCCTCGCCCGACGTGCTCGGGCGCAACGGCACCTACGTGGCGTTCCGCAAGCTGCACCAGCGCGTCGCCGGGTACCGGCGCTACCTCGCGGAGAACGCGAAGGGCCCCGAGGACGAGGCGCGGCTCGCGGCCAAGCTTATGGGGCGTTGGCGGAGCGGCGCGCCGCTGGCCCGCTGCCCGATGCACGACGACCCCGCGCTCGGGGTAGACAGCACGCGCAACAACGACTTCCAATTCGGGCAGGACCCGGTCGGCTACGACACCCCCCCGGGCTGCCACATTCGCCGGTGCAACCCCCGCGACGCTCCCGTCGCCGGGGTCGTCCGCATCCACCGCATGCTGCGCCGTGGCACGGCTTACGGCCCCGAGCTGCCTGAGGGGGTGCTCGAGGACGACGGCGCGGACCGCGGACTAATGTTCGCGTTCGTCGGCGCGCACCTCGGCCGCCAGTTCGAGTTCGTGCAGTCCGAGTGGGTCCAGGGAGGCGACTTCCTCGGCCTCGGCGACGTGAAGGACCCCGTCGCGGGCGGCAACGTCGGGGATGGCACCTTCTCCATCCCCGGCAAGCCCATCCCGCGGCGCATGAAGGGGCTGCCGGCGTTCGTGGTCACACGCGGGGGCGAGTACGCGTTCATGCCCAGCCTGAGCGCGCTGCGCTGGCTCTCCGAGCTGAAGCCGTGAGGACCGCGTCGGTCGACGTCCTCGTCGTCGGCGCGGGTCCCGCGGGGCCGATCGGGCGCTGCGTGCGCTCGGCCACGACGCGGATGCGCCCCTGGTCGTTCGCGCCACTGCTGCCCCCAAGCTGCAGGATGTCGAATTGCGTGCTGAGGCACGCGCCCTGCTCCGGCGCATCCTCGGCCACATGGCGAACGGCGACGCACGCTTCGGCTGTTTGAGGTTCGGAGCCTCGATTCGCGCGGGAACCAGCTGGTGATACCAACTGACCTTAAAGCCGATCGAAAATCGCCTAGACAAGCAGGGGGCTGCCGCATAGATTCAAACGCATCGAGGTCACGATGCCGAAGACCCTGCGCGTCACTCCCCACCTGACCCCCGACGAGCTGGTCGCGAG